>CAZXVJ010000006.1:0-93645 GCA_964644385.1 uncultured Hyphomonas sp.
TCAAAGCAAACTTCACCCAAATCACCGGCACCTTACGGTCGAAATATTCCACCTCAGCTTCGGCCAGCGCTGTGCGCTCCACCGGGCTCCACATGATCGGCTTGGCGCCCCGCACCAGCGCGCCCTGCATCGCCATGCGCAAAAACTCTGAGACGATCTCCGCCTCAGACTCAAACTTCATCGTCAGGTAGGGGTCATCCCACTCGCCCTCCACGCCCAACGCGCGGAACTCTTTCGCCTGCACATCCACCCATTCCTGAGCATAGCTGCGACACCGCGCGCGAAATTCAGCGCCCGTCACATCATCCTTGCTGCGGCCCTTCTTGCGGAACTCCTCTTCCACCTTCCACTCAATTGGCAGGCCATGGCAGTCCCATCCCGGCAGATAGCTCGCATCATGCCCGGTCATCTGATGGCTGCGCACGATAATGTCTTTGACGATCTTATTCATCGCCGTGCCAAGGTGAATGTGCCCATTGGCGTATGGCGGGCCATCATGCAGCAACCAGGGCTTCGCGCCCCGCGCCTTGGCATCGGCGCGCAGCTTTGCGTACAGGCCCATCTCGTCCCAGCGCTTAATCCAGTCAGGTTCGCGCTTGGGCAGGCCGCCTCGCATCGGAAATTCGGTTGAAGGCAAGAACAGCGTCGCGCGATAATCGCGTGTGTTTTCAGATGTATCAGTCATGGAGAAGGCTTTTAATCAGAGTCTTTGGAAAAGTCGTGAACGATTATCCCCGGCCCCGCGAGCGCCCCATCAAACAGGGTCAGCGCAGTGCCGGGCCGCTAATTCGTATAATCGATATCCAAGCCATGCCGGGGGATTAGCAGGCAGAGGTTAAGCTGTCACTAGCGATAGCGAGATCACATGCGCTCACCCGTTGGAAATTCTATTCAATGTGGATATTGCTTGTTTTATGCAAGGATGATTGAGTGCCATCTTAGAAATTGGGGTTATCACATGAACGCATTTTCTTCATTGGTTGGAACGCTGATGGGCTTAGTCGCATTCCCAATTCTATTATTGAATTTCCTTGCTCCGTTGATAGGCGGTATTTGGCTCGCGACGCTTGGAGAGTGGAGATTTATCGGCATCGGCGTCGCTTACATGCTTGGAGGCACTCTCGCTTGTGGAATCGCAATGTTGCCCGGTTTGCCGTTTGCAGCTGCCGCTGCTTCAGCAGCAGAACGTGGAAAGGGTTTCCTAGCATTTATAGTTGGCCTGCCCGCACTTCTTTGGACTCTAATAATCGCATGTGGTTCTTGCGCCTATCTGATCCATTTTGCATCGGAGCAAATTGACTATCAGAATTCAGCCATGCCTTACATGCTCTGGGCACTGTCGTTCGCAACAACGCCATGGGACTACATGGCAATGAAGGATCAGCAAGCCAGTCACCCTAACGATGTTCCAAGTTCTGGAATTACTGCAACCTTTCTCAATATGGGTTGCATAGCAGCGGTAGTAGGATTTCTATTCTTCGAAAGGTCCAGTTTAATAGAGATAGCTGTCGTTATTGCTGTGGCGCTCGCGATTGGGCAAATGATAAATCTTGTTTTGACAGTTCTTATGGATCGAGAGAGACAGCGATACGAATTCTAAACTGATTGCTGCAATGCAGCCTTCGCCGCCTCAACGTCCTTGTGCATCTGCGCAACCATCGCCTCAACGCTCTCAAACTTCAGCTCCGGCCGCAAATACGCCACCAGCTGCACTTCCAGCCATTTGCCATAAATATCGCCGTCAAAGTCAAAAATGAACGTCTCAAGCAGCGGGTCGCGCAGGCCTGTTGTCGGCGTGCGGCCAAAGTTTGCCACCCCGTCATGCCAGCCGCCGACCCGCTCAATGCGCGCCCGCACAGCGTAGATGCCATGCCTTGGATGAATCAAATCGGTCAGATGCACATTCGCCGTTGGAAAGCCCAGCGTGCGCCCCTGTTGTTCGCCCTTTTCCACCACGCCCTCGCCAATCCACGGCCCGCCCAGCAGGTCAGCCGCCACATCCGGCTCTCCCGCGCGCAAGGCCTGACGGATCGCGGTCGATGACGCCTTCGCGCCCGTCTCGATCACCTCATCCACCACCGTCACACCAAAGCCCATCGCCCGGCCAAGGCTCGCCAGCCGCGCCGCATCGCCCATCCGGCCCCGGCCAAAGCGGAAATCAAAGCCGACCGACACATGGCTCACACCCAGCCCATCATGCAGCACATCGCGCGCAAACGCCTCATCGGTCATACTCGCCATATCCGCGTTAAACGGCAGTTCAAACACGCGCGCTGCGCCTTCGTCCAAAATGGCTTGATTGCGCCGCTCTGGCTTAAAAATGCGAAATGGCGGGTCTTGCGGGCGAAAATAGGCACGCGGCGGCGGCTCAAATGTCGCGACCGAGAACACGCCATCGCCCGCCACTTTGGCGGCCTCCATCACGGCCCGGTGTCCATTGTGCAATCCATCAAAATTGCCCATCGCAACGGATGCCCCGCGCGCGGTTCCCGGCAAGTTTTTGAAGTCTGCGTAAACGCTCATCAGGCCTCGCGGCTCGGCGCCACCACTTGGGCTTCGCCTGTGATTACGCGCTTGTCGGACACCATGCATTCCACCTTCAGCGTCACCCGGTTGCCCCGATCATTTTTCTCCGCCACCGTCGCGCGCACCGTCACCGTATCACCAATGAAGACAGGCCGGCGGAACCGCATAGACAGCCCGGTAAAAATGGACCCAGGACCTGGCAAATTATTACCCAAAATGCCGCTAATGTAACTCGCCGTCAGCGCGCCATGCGCAATGCGCTGGCCAAATACAGTTGTCTTGGCAAAGTCGTCATCCATGTGCAGCGGATTAAAGTCGCCCGATACTTCGGCAAACTTCTGAATATCGTCTTCGGTGATTGTGTGGACGGTCTCATGCACCATCCCCAAATCAAGCTCCTCATAGGCATAGCCTTTGAACTCGCTCATACGCGGCGTCTCCATATTAATACCCGTTTGGCTTACACAGACCCGGCGGCGGCGTCACCCTGCCCGCCGTAATTTCCTTGCCGCGCCTACCAGCGCAGGCCCGTCATTGCATAGGTGGCGGCCACGTCATACTCAGTCAGCAAGTCCAGTATTTCAGCCTCAAAATTCGGCCCATGCTCGGCCAATCCCGTGCCAACATAAAGGCTATCAAATCCCTGCAACATTGCCCCGCGAATATCGGTTGCTGGGCTATCGCCAATACACAAAATCCGCTCTGGCGCAGCGCCCAATGCCGCCATGCGATCTATCGCCAATTTATAGATCGCGTTATGAGGCTTACCGGGATAAATCACCGTTCCGCCAAGGCTCTCATAGACCTGCGCCAAAGCGCCCGCGCACCAGTACAATTTGTCGCCAATGCGCACCTTAATATCGGGATTGGCGCAAATCATCGGCAGGCCTGCCCTGGCCCCGGGCGTCAACTCAGCGCGATAGTCTTCCGGGTCATCGTTCACTTGATCGCGCAGGCCAATACACAGCATCACATCGGCGTCTGCTCCATCAGCAAACGTCAAATCAAGCCCGTCATACAAAAACCGGTCATGTTCCCAGCCCTCATCTGCTCCTAATCGCCAGATCGTCTCATGCTTACGCGCCGCCAGCTCGGCCCGCGTCGCATCGCCTGATGACACGCAGTCATCAAATGCATCATCCGGCACGCCCAACGGCTCAAAATATCGCAGCACTTGCGCTTTCGGTACGGGCGCATTGGTGATCAGGCACACGCGCCCACCGCCTGCGCGAAACTTTACCAACGCGTCACAGGCTTCGGTAAAAGCGGCGCGGCCATTATGGATCACGCCCCAAACATCACAGAGGATGGTGTCATATTGTGATGAGAGGCCGGACAAGCCGACCGGAAACTTCAAATCTGTCATAGCCACGCAGGTAAGAGCGCGGCCCGGCCGCGTCAAACCTTGTTTCGCGGACTAGCCAATCGCTGACATCTTCTGAACCAGCTCTTGCGGCGGCGCTGTTTCTTCCATCAGCGACGATTTGATCGGCCGCGGGGCGCCAAAAATATGGCCTTGACCATACGGAATATCGTATTCCAAAATCTCAACCACGCTCGCTTCGTCTTCGATCTTCTCGCCAATGAGCGTTACGCCATAACGAGAGAAGACAGCGCTCACTTCTTCGCCGTCAATCTGGCGATTGATAGATGAGACAGGCCGCGGCCCATGCGGGTCACGCAACTGCTCGATCAATGTGCTGCCATTGATCTTCACAAACCGCACGCCGGCCTCTTGAAGGCGCGGCAGATCCAGATTGATATTGGCGGAATGGTCGATCGAGAAACGGAAACCAAGCGCAGTCAATTGCTCCATGTTCTGACGCATCTTGTCACTGCGTCGCTCAAACCGATCGGCCCGAATTTCAAAAATGACAGAGCCGGACAAATCCTGATTCTCCGTCATGAAGTTCAGGAACATCGGAAAGAACGCATCATCTTGCAGAGACGCCGCAGCAATATTGCAAAAAACACCAACCCGGCGATCACGCTCTGCCAAACGGCGTACAATCTGGACACAGCGGAACAGTGTGAAATTATCGATGATGCCCATCAGGTTGGATCGGCGCGCCGCATCCAAAAACTCGGCAGGCAAGATTAAGCTACCATCGGCCCGGCGCAGACGCGTGAAGCTCTCATAGAAAGACACACGGCGCTGCGGCAGAGACACGATAGGTTGCAGGTGCAAATCAACCCGCCCTTCTTTGAGCGCATCCTTCACATCGCGCAAAATGGCATCTTCCTGAGGTGCAACAACCGCTGTTGCTGCCGTTGACGACAATTTGGCTTCAAAACTGTGCGACAGCCGTTCAATCAGGCCTTCCAGCTGCTTCATCTCTGACACGAGCGCATCGCGGCGCTCCGTCAACTCGTGCTTCACCGCCGTTTCAACCGCTTCAGTCTTTGCCTCGACCACTTCGACGCGCTGCACCGCGTCGCGTGTGTTAGTTTCGATCTTGTCAATCCGATCTTCCAAACGCTGCTCAGAGCGGCCAGCGCGGGTCAAAATGTGCATTTGCGCAAGAATTGCGGTCGTGATCGCCCCGCCCGCAACCGAAACTGGCAAATCGATTCCAGCGAAGTTGAACAAGCCATAGCCCACACCTCCACCAATCACGCCGTAGAGGACAAATAAGACAAAAGTCATAGGATCGGCACCCGCAATTCCCGTTAATCTTAATTTTTAGGGCGAATTGGTTAACGAATTACGTGGATTTGGCGTGATTTGCAGTCATCACCAAGTTCACAGGGTCCAAAGTTGCAGATTGGTCACATATGAAACCGATTTCGGGCCGAACGCTCTTGAATCCATAGACATCGCAAATTGGCCCTCGTACACCAAACTCTACTCCTTGGTACTCAGGTCCGCGGCCTTATTGGCCGGAGCGGGGGCATCTCGGGGGAGAGCGGGGCTTTGCAGCAATGCAAGGCCCCGCAGTCTGTTTGGGCCTCAATTCTATTAGTTCGTATGGGCGGCGACCGGCCCAATATGCTGGGTTTGTGTCAGTGGCCATTGCAGCGATCCCCCCTCGCAATCGAGCACATAGACTCCATCGCGCGGCTGAAACTTACCATTGGCGTCATGCCCGCAGGGCAACACTTGCAGCACCATATTATTGTAATTGACGGTGTAACTCATCCGCCCAGTTGAATCTTCGCGGCCCGTTATAATCAGATCGCCCGTATTAAAAATCTCGCCCTCGCCGCGTTGACTCTCCAGCATCGCCGCACTGAAGCCGCCCGGTGCGCCCTGCTCGACATAGGCGAAGGCGTCCGACGCCTCATAGGACGTATTCATGGCGCCCACGACATCCGCGACGCCAAATGGCCCGGTGACCCGCAACGGCGCATTGCGCCCCGCCAGCCAGGATTCGTTACGGATCGCGCCCAGCCCATCAATGTCGGCCCCGCGCAGGGAAAACAGCAGTACCGCGTCAATGTTTTTAAGATCGACCGCATCAAAACTCGCACGTACACCCGCCGGCGCCCCAAGAAGCACCCGCTTGCCGCCCGCCATGAGCAGGGCGCACGATTGCCGCGCGCCTGCATTACCGCAGGATCGCAGCGCAAAATCTGTAGAGGCAATGGCGTCCTGCCCGGCTTTGATCTGTCGCTCGCCCGGCCCCGCGTCGCCGCAGGCCCCTAAGACTAAAATCAAACCAGCGGCCATACCGCGCAAACTGTCAGACAATCGGATCATCCGATAAGTGTGTCACCCGGTTCCGTTACGATTTGGTTTTCGATCGCGCCAATCCCGTCAATTTCCACCCTCACCACGTCTCCAGCCTGAAGCCATTTGGGTGGCGTATGCCCCGCGCCAACCCCTGCTGGCGTTCCAGTGAAGATTAAATCTCCCGGTTCCAGCGTGAAAGCAGCGGTCAAATGCGCAATCTGTTGGTCGATCGTGTGGATCATATCGCTAACACGGCCATTCTGGCGCAACTCGCCGTTCACATAGGTGCGGATCGTCAGGGCGTTGATGTCCGCCACCTCATCCAGCGTCACAATCGCCGGGCCAATGACAGCGTGCGTGTCAAACCCCTTCCCCATAATCATGGTTTGGCTGGCGCGCTGCCAGTCTCGCACCGAATAGTCCCCGCCCACCGTCAGGCCCGCTACGATTTCCATGGCGCGGTCGGCTGGAACATGTCGCCCGCGCTTACCAATCACCACCACGAGTTCGCCCTCATAGTCGAGCTGCTCGGACACCTTCGGCAAATGCACCTCAGCAAACGGGCCATTCACCGCTGTTGCCTGCTTATTGAACCACTTTTGTACCTCAGGCTTTTTCGTATCGACGAAGCTGACACTCTCGGCGGCATGGGCCGCATAATTGACGCCAATGCCCAAAATCTTCCCCGGCCGCGCAACAGGGGCGAGCGCGCGCTCAATTAGAAACGGCTCAGACGGCCCGCCCCCGTCTGCCATCAAGGCCTGCTGTAAATTGGCGGTGCCCAGCGGCACAATGGCCTCCCCGTCCAGCCTTGCATATTCGACGTGACCATCGCGTTCGCACCTCAATATTCTCATACCGTTACTCTCCCGTCACACTGGCAAAAAAGGAAACCCATACTGCTCATTCTCAGTTGTGAAGGCAGCAGGCAAGCGATACCAAAACGGGTCAAGTCAGAGGGTAGATGGATATGGATCTCGGCGTACGGGCTCAGGAGAGCTCTCTCAGCAACATTTTCCGCCCTGGTGAACGGCTCCATATGCCGCCCTACCAGCGCAGTTATTCTTGGGCAGAGCCAGAAGCGCTCGACCTGCTGGGCGATCTAAAAGAAGCAAGTCAGAATGAGCTACCTCACTTCATTGGGGCGATTGTTCTGGTCGCGAGCGACACCCCAGGAGACTTTGAAATTGTTGATGGCCAGCAACGCCTCACAACGCTCACAATACTATTGGCCGTTTTGAGAGACCTGGAACCGGACGAGACGCGCAAGAAAGATCTGCACGCCTTGATCGGCAGCGACGCGCGCCCCCAACTTGGCGAGGCGGCCGATTGGCGCCTCACCCTCAACCATATGGATGGCCCGTTCTTTCGAGCTGCCATTCAGGAACCAGGCGCGACGTTGACCGTTGAAAATGAGCCAGGTGAGAGCGAAAGCCAGTCGCGCATGGTGCGCAACGCGGCCGTCTTCGTGAAAGAAATCGAAGCTATGTCAGATGATGAGCGACGCGCGCTCGCGAACATTGTCTGTAATGGGTGCGCCATTGTTCGCGTCGAAGTGAAAGGCCGCGATACCGGCTTCCGCGTATTCCGGGTGCTCAACACGCGAGGCAAAGAGCCAAACGCGCATGACATCATCAAAACGGACCTGTTCGAGCGCGCGAACTTCAGCGAAAGGGATGCGGAAACTTTCGCGGAGAAATGGTCCGAGCATGAAGCCGTTCTCGGCGGGGCTGCCTTCGATGACCTCTTGCGCCAAATTCGGGCCATTCATGACAAAAACCCAAAAGGCGATTTGGTGGAGGGCTTCCGCAAAGCGGTCATATCCAAAACATCACCAAGAGACTTCCTGAGCAACGTCTTGCCGAACTATGTCGAAGCCTATCGTCGCATCACCACAGGCGAGACAGGCACATCACAACAAGCCCAAATCATCAGCGCGCATCTCAACCGATTGCGCGCCCTCGAACATTCTGGCTGGCGCGCGCCCGCGCTGCACTATATGGCCACCCGCGGCTTGGAAGACCCCGGCGCCCCGCAATTCTTTGAGCGGCTTGAACGTCTCGGCTTCCAAATCCAGCTGATCATCCATGATCGCCCCCGGCGGAACAAGCGCTATCGCAAAGTCATCGACACAATGAAAAATGATCGCTCATTGTTTGGCCGCAGTGGCGCATTCCAAATCTCCAAAGATGAGGGCCGCAAAATGCGTGAGCGCCTGCTGGGCCGTTTTGCAACTTTTAGTCAACGCCGCGCGATGGCCCTTCGCCTGAACGCAGCGCTTGAAGGCGGGCGAACCCTGCCGCCGGAAAGCGATGCAACCGTTGAGCATGTGTTGCCGCGAAACATTCAGGAAGGCAGTTATTGGCTAACCACATGGCCCGACCCCCAAAAACGCCGTGAACAATGCGATACGCTGGGCAATTTCGTCTTGCTCACCCACAAAGTAAATCAAAAGGCCGACCGCCTCGACTATCGCGCCAAAAAGGAGGTCTATTTCGGTGAAGCAGGCGGCACGCATTTCGCGCTGACACGCGATTTGAAGGAACAGGATGCCTGGACATCCGAAGTCGTCAGGAAGCGCACAGAGCGGCTCGCCAAAATCCTGGCCGACGCGTGGGAGCTGCCATAACTCGCCCTTTCGCAACATTCGCGCTGCGTCACCCCTAGAAGCGGGCCGCAAGAGCGCATACGCTCTGGCTTGATAATCATTTCAAGGGAGGGCGCTATGGGCCTGTTCGATCTATCTGGAAAATCAGCCATCATCACGGGCTCATCGCGCGGCATCGGCAAAGCAATCGCGGAAGCCATGGCTGAGCAAGGCGCAAAGGTCACAATTTCCTCCCGCAAGCCCGGCCCCTGCCAGGAGGTTGCCGCCGCGCTCAACGAAAAGCATGGCGACGGCACCGCTATTGCCATTCCGGCCAATATCTCTTCCAAAGACGAGCTTCAAAAGATGGTCGACGCCACCAATGAAGCGTTCGGCAAAGTCGACATCGTTGTCTGCAACGCCGCGTCTAATCCCTATTACGGGCCGATGGAGAACATTGACGATGACGCCTTCAATAAGATTTTGTCGAACAACATCATCTCAAACAATTGGTTGATCCAGATGTGCATGCCGCAAATGCGGGAACGCAAAGATGGCGCGATCATTATCGTGTCGTCGATTGGCGGCCTGAAAGGCTCACCCGTCATTGGCGCGTACAACATCTCCAAAGCGGCTGATTTCCAACTCGCGCGCAACCTCGCCGTTGAGTATGGCCGAGACAATATCCGCGTGAACTGCATCGCCCCCGGCCTAATCAAAACTGATTTTGCAAAGGCGCTTTGGGACAATCCTGACACCCTCAAACGCGCCCTCACAACCACGCCTATGGCGCGCATCGGTGAGCCTATGGAAATTGCGGGCGCGGCTGTGTTCCTCGCCTCTTCCGCTGGCGCTTACATGACGGGTCAGAAGATTGTCGTCGATGGCGGCGTGACGATCTCATGATCCGCGCGGGGTTAGTTTTCGCATTTAGTTTGCTGGTTGCTGGCTGCACAACGACAACGACATCATACCTCAACGCAGCGGTGGTTCCCGTCAGCCTCGCAGAGACCTACGCAACCGCCAAATACGCGCCTGCAATGCGAGTCGGGGGAAGCGGCGGTCAAACGCTCTATCTTTCCGGCGTCGTCGCCACGCTTGCTGACGGTGAGACAACCGCCGACATGACGCCTGCAATCAATCGCGCATTTGACGAGATCGAGTTGATCCTCTCCGAGGCAAATTCAGGCTGGCACGATGTCGTCGATGTCACATCATACATGACCAATCTTGATGCCCAGATTGGCCCATTGTGGGCCGTAAAAGAAGAACGGTTAAAGCACCCGCCCTATCCGGCATGGACCGCCATCGGCGTCTCCCGCCTGTATGGCGGCGAAGCCTCAATTATTGAAATCAAAGTTACAGCCCATGTTCCAAAATGACTGAGCGCACCGAACTCTCGAAGCAGCAACAGGCCTTCTTTGCCAATCTCCGCTCCGGTGATTGGCAACTCCCACCTGGCATCAAAAACCTCGGAATCCGACCAGACCTATGGCTGAAAAAGGTCTCATACGGGCGCACCCATTATGAATGGCCGAATGAAGGCGACCGGGACATCAATTCTGGCCGCGTGTTTGGCGGTTGGATCGCCGGCTTCTCCGATCACATCGTCTCAATGACCATGGCCAGCGCTTTGGAAGATGGCGAATGGTTCACCACCACCGAATTGCAAACCCGTATCTTCCGCCCCGTTGAACATGGCCTGATCACCATTGAAGGTCGCCTCATTAGCCGTGGCCGCACGACCGGCTTTGTTGAGGCCGATTGGCGCGATGAACGGGGGCGTCACCTCGTGCGCATCAGCGCCGCAAAAGCCATTCGAAAAATGAGCGAACTCGGCGGCCCCGATGCGGCCTCCGAAGCACGCGCAAAATCGGCCCCCTAACCCCAAAGGACCCGCCATCATGTCTGCACTTGTCTCCGGAAAATGCGATCCAAAATTTGAGGCCGTAAAGGCCGCTTTTGAAAAGAACTTCGCAGATCATGGTGAAGTCGGGGCATCTGTATGTTTAAGCGTGAACGGCGAAACCGCTGTGGACCTATGGGGCGGCATGGCCAACTCCGAAACAGGAGACATCTGGCAAGAAGATACGGTCTCAATCGTATTCTCCTGTACCAAAGCGGCCACCGCGCTTTGCGCCCACATGCTGATCGATCAGGGCAAGCTGGACCCGGCCGCCTTGGTCTCAAAATACTGGCCGGAATACGCCAAGAACGGCAAAGAGAACACGACGGTTCAGATGATGCTGAACCATGAAAGCGCCCTGCCAGCCCTGCGCGAACCCGTAAAACCGGGCGGCTTCAACAATTGGGAATACATGATCTCACGCATGGAAGAAGAGGAACCCTTTTGGGAACCCGGCGTGCGCAATGGCTATCACATGGTCAACTTCGGGTGGACGGTTGGCGAACTTGTGCGCCGCGTCTCAGGCAAGTCTCTGGGGACTTACTTTGCAGAAAACGTCGCTGGGCCAACCGGCGCGAAATTTTGGATCGGTCTGCCAGACAGCGAAACCCCTCACATTGCGCCCATTCTCCTCCACACACCCGACCCTGCCGCGCCTATGAGCGACTTCACAAAGGCGTTTATGGCCGATCCAAACTCGATTCAGGCCCTGTCATTTGTCAACAATGGCGGCTGGAGCTTTGATGATCCTGAAAGCTACCGCGCTGAAATCGGCGGCGCCGGCGGCCTCTCAAATGCTCGCGGCCAGGTCGCTATGTACACACCGCTCGCCATGGGCGGCTCAAATGGCAGCGTCACGCTCGTCTCGCCTGAACGCCTTGCTGCCATGGCGCGCGTGTCCACCGCCACAACGCGCGACGCAACGCTATTGATCCCATCACGATTTGCCTCCGGCTTTATGAAGTCCATGGATAACCGCGCCAATCCGCCCGGCCAGCAAGAAAGCGCGATCATCGGCGAATCCGCCTTCGGCCATGTCGGCGCGGGCGGGTCGATCGGGTTTGCAGATCCAGAATGTGGCCTCGCCTTCAGCTATACAATGAACCAAATGGGCGGCGGATTACTGCTAAACGAGCGCGGGCAAAGCCTGGTTGACGCGGCCTATACCGCGCTCGGCTACAGCTCAAATGCGTCTGGCTCATGGGCGCGCTAAGGCAACACCAGACACGCATCTCCATAAGAATAGAACCGATACTCTTGCGCGATCGCATGGGCATAAGCCGCTTGTAGAATATCGGTCCCGATCAATGCACTCACCAGCATGAACAGGCTGGATCGCGGCAAGTGGAAATTCGTCACCAGCCCATCGGTTGCCCCAACAAAGTCGCCAGGTTTCAGGAAAATGTCAGTTGGTCCAGTCGCCGCGCTCAGTTGGCCATCTGTCCCTGCACAGCTTTCCAAGGTCCGCATGGCCGTTGTACCTACGGGCACAACTCTTGCGCCGTTGGCGCGCGCCTCATTCAATGTTTCAGCCGTTTTCTCTGACAGGCTGCGCCACTCTGCATGTAAACGGCTGGCCTCAATTTGCTCCGCCTGAAGCGGCGCAAACGTGCCAAGCCCGACATGCAGCCGCACAGTTTCGCGCCGAATGCCCGCCGTATCGACCTCAGACAAAAGCCGAGGCGTAAAATGCAGCCCCGCCGTTGGCGCGGCGACCGAGGCCGCCACGTCTCCAGCAAAAGCAGTTTGGTAGGTGTCCCTGTCAGCGGCATCCGCGGGGCGACGCCGCGCAATATAGGGCGGCAGCGGCATGGCTCCATTCTGCTCCAGCGCGCGCTCCAACTCCACCCCAGACACCGGAAACTCTATATCAATCTGACCATCATCTCTTTTCGCAATGATCTCAGCAGCAAAGCCCGTCCCCAACTCTAATCTGTCGCCAACTCTAAGCCGCTTTCCCGGACGCGCCAGCGCGGTCCAAGTGCCGGGCGAAACTTGCTCAACAAGGTTTACGTCACACGCAACGTCTCTGCCCGTCTCATCCCGTTTCGGGCGTATCCCTTTCAGAGCAGCCGGCAACACACGCGTGTCGTTGAACACCATTACATCGCCAGCGTTCAGATGATGCGGCAGATCGCGAACCCGCCCGTCAACAAGTCGCCCATCGCCATGGATCACCAACAGTCGCGCGCTATCCTGCGGCTGGGCAGGCCTCAGCGCGATCAACGCCTCTGGCAGCTCAAAATCATAAGGCGCGAGAGGGTCGCTCATCGCCGGCCGGTCAATAGCTGGGGACAGCGCCGCGCGCTAGTTTTCAACAACCGCCGGAACGCTTTCACGCTCGCACACAGGCGTCTCACCGCCAGCGGCCAGCTTTGCGGCAAACATCGGCCCATCGGTGCGCATAGTCCACACATTCGGACGCTCACCTTCTGGCAAATCCGCCGCGACACGTGCTGATTTCAATATGTCAGGCTGTTGCACAGCGCCGTTCATAGCATCCGGCCCGGCCTTAATTGCGAGCACAATGTCTTCGCCGCCAACAACGCGGCCCCAGGCCGTGTAACCAGAATCAAGGTGCGGGGAGTGATCACGCATCAAAAAGAACTGCGCATTGGCAGAATTCGGGTCTGATGTGCGCGCGGTTGAGACCACCCCTCGGCAGTGCGGAATGAAGCTCTCAAGCAGGCCCGTTGCTGACATTTCAGCAAAAAACTCAGGCTGCGTTCGCATTGGAAACCCGTTCAGATACCCTGCCTTTGCGCTATCCTTAGGGCCAATTGTAACATCCAAAGGCATCGCTGCTGGATCGCGTGGAAATGTGAATTCACCCGGAATATTTGGCAATCCCGTCGGGCGCCCGTGCAGCGCCGCAACGTCGCCGCCCTGCGCCATGAATCCATTGATAACCCGGTGGAAGCTCGTTCCATCATAATCGCCGGACCGTATGATTTTGGAAAATTGCGTAACGTGTTTGGGCGCCACCTCAGGAAACGCCTCGATCAATATCCGGCCTTTGGTCGTTTCAAAAATGAACAAACGCTCCGCATCAACGGCGCGCCAATTGGCCGTATCGGCTTGCGCCTCAGCAACCGTTGGCCCCGCAGCGACTGCAGGTACAGCCTCGGTTTCTGACTGGCCGGACGCGGCGAGCACCGCAGCGCCCAATGAAAACGCAGACAGCGCAAAGATCGTTTTGAGAGACTTCATCGATTATACTTCTCCAACAGGGCCGTTTTCACCTCAGGACTGACAAAGGGTGTAATGTCACCGCCAAGGCTCGCAATTTCTTTCACCAGCCGTGATGCTACGGCTTGGTGCTTAACATCGGCCATAAGGAAGACAGTTTCAATGTCGGGATTCAGTTGCTCATTCATCGCGGTCATCTGAAACTCGTATTCAAAGTCCTGAACCGCCCTCAATCCGCGGATGATTATGCCTGCGCCGCACGCCTCAGCAAACTTCATAAGCAAGCCGTGCATTGGCATCACTTTCACAGTGGCCATGCCGGGAGCATTGAACTTGGCGCACTCGGTTTCAACCATCGCGACCCGTTCTTCCAAGGAGAATAATGGCCCTTTGGCCTCATTCACCGCGACGCCAATGATCAACGTATCCACCAATTTCATGGCCCGGCCCATAATATCGATATGTCCCAAAGTTGGGGGATCGAAAGTGCCCGGATACAAGCAGGTGCGTTCCATAGAAATCTCCTCAGTCACACTTGGCGGTTCGCCAAATTACATCGCGCGATCAATCTGATGGAGTGTCTTCACCCGCAGCATCGCCCTCAGCTTCATCAATATCGTCTTCGGCGTCTTCCACAAGGCGCGCAACAGAGACCACGCGCTCTCCCTCTGCGGTACGAAGCACCCAAACCCCGCCCGTTGAGCGTCCCGCAATGCGGATTTGATCCACAGGTGTGCGGATCAACTGTCCGGCATCGGTGACCAGCATGACCTCATCGCCGTCATCGACGGTGAAGGATTGAGCCACTTGTTTGATCGGCCCAGACTTTTTGTCCCGCCCCCAAATATTTTGCGCCACCAACCCTTTGCCGCCGCGCCCCGTGACCCGGTAATCATAAGCAGACGATCGTTTGCCCATGCCATCATCGGCGACGGTCAGAATGAATTGCTCACCCGCGCCCAGTTCGATGATCCGGTCAGAACTAAGGGAGGTGGCCTCCGCCGCGTCTTCTGTATCATCATCAGACACTTCCTCTTCCTCGCCGCTGGCCGCTCGACGCAGCGCGGAAGCGTGCTTCAGATACGCCCGGGATTCTTCTGAGGTGACATCAATATGACGCAGAATACCCATGGAAATCACACGGTCATCCGTGCCAAGCCTTATGCCGCGGACGCCCGTCGAGTTTCGCCCTGCAAACACCCTCACATCGGTTGCGCGGAAGCGAATGCACTGGCCAAGCGCTGTTGTCAGGAACACATCATCGCGCTCTGAACAGATCTTCACGGAAATAATGCCGTCGCCATCATCTAGCTTCATAGCGATCTTGCCGTTACGGTTCACCCGCACGAAATCGCTCAGCTTGTTGCGGCGCACATTGCCTGAGCGCGTCGCAAACATGATATCGAGTTCGGCGCGCTCATCTTCATCTTCCGGCAGAGGCATAACGCTCTCAATGCGCTCATCAGCCGCCAGTGGGAAAATGTTCACCAGAGCTTTGCCGCGTGCATTCGGCCCGCCAATCGGAAGGCGCCAAACCTTCTCTTTGTAAACCATGCCTGCAGAGCTGAAGAACAGAACTTCAGTATGCGTCGTCGCAGAGAACAGCCTGACGACAAAATCCTCGTCCTTCATCGACATGCCGGAGCGGCCTTTGCCGCCGCGATGTTGCGTCCGATATGTCGAAAGCGGTGTGCGCTTCACATAGCCGCCATGTGTCACGGTCACGACCATGTCTTCGACCTCTATGAGGTCTTCATCATCCATATCAATGCCGCCAAACGCGAACTCTGATCGGCGCGGCACGGCAAACTTATCTTTCACTTCGCCAAGCTCACCGCGGATAATATCCAGAATACGCTCGCGCGACCTCAGAATATCGAGGAAGTCAGCGATCTTCTCGGACAATCCCTTGGCTTCATTGCCAATTTCATCGCGGCCAAGCCCTGTGAGGCGAGACAGCTGCAAAGCCAAGATGGCCCGCGCTTGCTCATCTGACAGATAAATCGTGTCGCCTTCGCCGCGGCGTGTGCGTCGATCTGCGATCAGCTCCAGCAACGGCCCCATATCCATGATCGGCCAGGCTTTTGCCAGCAATTGTTCCCGCGCGGCGTTTGGGTCAGGTGCGTGGCGAATGATGCGGATGACTTCGTCAATATTGGCCACAGCCAAAGCAAGGCCCACCAAGACATGTGCCCGGTTTCTGGCCTTGGACAGTTCAAATTTAGTCCGACGCGCAACAACCTCTTCACGGAAGATCAGGAAGCAATCGAGCACCTTGCGCAAATTCATCAGCTCAGGGCGACCGCCATTCAGCGCCAGCATATTATATGAGAAATTCGTCTGCATCTGGCTGTACCGGAACAGCTGATTGAGCACGACTTCAGAGCTGACATCCTTTTTCAGCTCAATCACAACGCGGATGCCGTTCCGATCTGACTCGTCGCGGAGGTCTGAGATGCCTTCGACGCGTTTCTCTCTCACCAACTCGGCAATCTTGGTGATCATGCTCGCCTTGTTCACCTGAAACGGTATCTCGGTGATGATGATCGCCTCACGGCCCGTCTTGGTTTCTTCTATGTTGACCTTTGAGCGCATGATAACAGAGCCGCGCCCGGTCAACAGCGCCTTAGTGGCGCCCGCATGACCCATAATCTGACCGCCGGTCGGAAAATCTGGCCCGGGAACGATCTCCAGCAATTCTTCGTCGGTGATCTCAGGGTTCTCGATCACGGCCAATGTCGCCTCAATCACCTCCCCCAGATTGTGCGGCGGAATGTTGGTGGCCATACCCACCGCGATGCCCGCGCCGCCATTGACCAGCAGGTTCGGATATTGCGCGGGCAGAACCGTCGGTTCTTGATGCTCACCGTCATAATTGTCCTGAAAATTGACGGTGTCTTTGTCGATGTCAGCGACCAGATAATTCGCCGCCTTCGACATGCGGCTTTCTGTGTAACGCATGGCCGCCGGAGGATCATTATCGATCGAGCCAAAGTTGCCCTGCCCGTCAACCAGTTCCAGCCCCATCGAAAACGGCTGCGCCATCCGCACAAGCGCATCATAGATCGCGCTGTCGCCATGCGGGTGATATTTACCCATCACATCCCCGACGATCGCCGCAGACTTCCGGTGCTTTTTGTCGCTGGTGTAGCCACCTTCTTGCATCGCGTACAAAATGCGGCGGTGCACAGGCTTCAAGCCATCGCGAACATCCGGCAGCGCGCGGCTGACAATCACGCTCATCGCATAGTCGAGATAGGAACTTTTCAGCTCGTCTTCGATCGAGATCGGCTCAATGCCAAGCTCGGACGGACCGTCGCCATTTTCGGGCGTTTCCGGCTCGTCCGGTGGGGTGTTTTCGTCACTCATGAGAGGGCTTTCTGCTTGTCGGAGTGGCTGCGAAGCGCATACACGTCGAATCGCCAGTAAATACTAGTCTTCACACTAGCATCCACTTGGCGATCCCGCTACCCTTTTGGGCTGCATTATCGTGGGTTTTTCGGGCGACTTATGCCGCCTCTAGAACGGGATTTCGTCGTCGAGGCTTTGGCTGAAATCTTCGGTTGGGCCGTCCATCTGCCGCGGAGCACCGCCCTGATTGCCGTAGGCCACCGAATCTTGGCTGTAGCCACGCCCACCGCCTTCGGAATTTCGGCTGTCTAGCATGGTCAATGTGCCGCCATATCCGCGCAAAACCACCTCGGTCGTGTATTTATCAACGCCGTTCTGATCCTGCCATTTGCGGGTCTCCAACTGCCCCTCAATGTAGAGCTTTGAGCCCTTTTTGACGTAAGATTGGATCACTCTGATCAGGCCTTCGCTGAACACCGCCACGCGGTGCCATTCGGTCTTCTCTCGCCGCTCGCCCGTCGCTTTGTCTTTCCAGTTCTCAGACGTTGCCAACGAGAAATTACACACTTGGCCGCCATTCTGAAATTGGCGCACTTCTGGGTCTTGTCCGACATTGCCGACAAGAATAACCTTGTTCACTGAACCTGCCATCATCTATCTCCGATCTATCGTTTCCGTATTCAAACTGCTCATAACCGACGCTAGCATCGCTGTCGCCGAGGCAATCGACGAATTCCACAACACGCCGCGACAAACTGCAGCTAAAAGTTAATGTTCACACTTTGTTCTTGTCGTCAAGCTGGACTCACGCCACACATTCCATCTAGCAATCATCCACCTTCAGCCCGCACACGAAACGAGCGCATACATGGCCCGATTAGAATCCCCTTTCATCAAAGTGCGCGGCGCGAAAGAACACAATCTGCAGAATATCGACGTTGATATTCCGCGCGGCGAACTGGTCGTGATGACGGGCCTGTCAGGGTCTGGCAAATCCTCGCTGGCCTTCGACACGGTCTATGCTGAAGGGCAGCGCCGCTATGTCGAAAGCCTCTCAGCCTACGCCCGGCAGTTTCTTGAACTGATGCAAAAGCCAGATGTGGAGAGCATTGAAGGCCTCTCTCCGGCGATTTCCATTGAGCAGAAGACCACCAGTCGCAATCCGCGCTCCACGGTCGGCACCGTGACTGAGATTTACGACTATATGCGCCTGCTATGGGCCCGCGTCGGCATCCCCTATTCGCCCGCCACTGGCCTGCCCATTGAGAGCCAAACCATCAGCCAAATGGTTGACCGAACCATGGCCCTCGAGGAAGGCACCCGCCTCTATCTGCTCGCCCCCATCGTGCGCGGCCGCAAAGGCGAATACCGCAAAGAGTTTGCCGAACTGCTGAAAAACGGCTTTCAGCGCGTCAAAGTGAATGGTGAGTTTTACGAGCTTGAAACGCCGCCTACCCTCGACAAGAAATTCAAGCACGACATTGACGTCGTGGTCGACCGCGTGGTCGTGCGCGAGGGCATGGAACAGCGCCTTGCGGAGAGTTTCGAAACCGCGCTTGGCCTGGCGGACGGGCTCGCCTTTGCAGAATATGCCGACGTCCCCGATGGGCAAGATGAGCCAGAGCGGATTGTCTTCTCGGCCAAGTTTGCGTGCCCCGTTTCCGGTTTCACGATTTCGGAGATTGAGCCGCGCCTCTTCTCCTTCAACAACCCGTTTGGCGCCTGCCCTACTTGCGATGGACTTGGGCAACAGTTGAAAGTCGACGCCGGGCTCATCGTACCGGACAAAGACCTCGGCCTTCTGAAAGGCGCGATTGCGCCTTGGGCCAAATCAACCTCGCCCTACCAAACGCAAACCCTTCAGGCCCTCGCGGACCACTATAAATTCGATCTGGATAAGCCGTGGAACAAACTGCCGAAGAAGATTCAGGACATGATCCTGTTCGGCACCGGCACCGATGAAATCGACTTTGTTTATGATGATGGTCTGCGCCGCTACGAAGTCACCAAGACCTTTGAAGGCGTTGTGCCCAATCTTGAACGCCGCTTCCGCGAGACCGACAGCTCATGGGTGCGCGATGAAGTCTCCAAGTTTCAGGCCGCCGCCCCGTGCCCAAAATGCCACGGCAAACGCCTAAAGCCACAGGCGCTGGCCGTCAAAATTGCAGACCTGGACATCTCAGACACAACCGGCTTCTCGATCAAACAAGCGGGGGACTGGTTCGGCAAAGTCCACAAAGCGCTGAACAAGCAGCAGAACGAAATCGCCAGCCGCATCCTGAAAGAGATCAATGACCGCCTCTTATTTCTAAACGACGTGGGCCTCGAATACCTCACGCTCAGCCGCGCCTCTGGCACGCTGTCAGGCGGCGAAAGCCAGCGCATCCGGCTTGCCAGCCAAATCGGTAGCGGCCTGACGGGCGTTTTGTACGTATTGGACGAACCCTCCATCGGTCTGCACCAGCGCGACAATGAACGCTTGCTGGAAACACTGAAACGCCTGAGAGATCTTGGCAATTCGGTGATCGTGGTTGAACACGATGAAGACGCGATCCTGACCGCTGACCATGTCATTGATATGGGCCCCGCCGCTGGGGTGCATGGCGGGCGCATCATCGCCTCTGGCACGCCTGACGAAGTGATCGCATCCAAGGCCAGCCTCACCGCCGACTATCTGAATGGCGAGCGAGAAATCGCCATTCCGACCCGCCGCCCCGTCGCGAAAGCTAAGCGCAAGATCACCTTGAAAGGCGCCACTGGCAACAATCTGAAGAATGTCACCGCCACGATCCCGCTCGGCAGTTTCACCTGCATCACTGGCGTTTCTGGCGGCGGCAAATCTACGCTCATCATCGAGACGCTCTACAAAGCCCTCGCCCGCAAACTAAATGGCGCATCCAAGCCGCCGAAACCTTATCAAAGCCTTGAGGGCCTGCAGCACCTCGACAAGGTGATCGACATCGACCAAAGCCCAATTGGGCGCACCCCGCGCTCCAATCCGGCCACCTATACCGGCGCTTTCGGGCCCATCCGAGACTGGTTCACTGGCCTGCCGGAATCCAAGGCGCGCGGCTACAAGCCGGGGCGGTTCAGCTTCAATGTCAAAGGCGGGCGCTGCGAGGCCTGTCAGGGTGACGGCGTCATCAAGATCGAAATGCACTTCCTGCCAGACGTGTATGTGACGTGCGAAACCTGCGCCGGCAAACGCTATAATCGCGAGACACTGGAAGTTTTGTTCAAAGGCAAATCCATCGCGGACGTCTTGGACATGACAGTCGAAGACGCGGCGAAGTTTTTCAGCGCCGTTCCAGCGATCGCCTCTAAGATGGAAACGCTGAACCGGGTTGGGCTCGGCTACATCAAGGTTGGCCAGCAGGCGACAACACTTTCGGGCGGCGAAGCACAGCGGGTGAAACTCGCCAAGGAATTGTCGAAACGCGCCACCGGTAAGACACTCTACATTCTCGACGAGCCCACAACGGGTCTGCATTTTGAGGATGTCCGAAAGCTGCTCGAAGTGCTGCACCAATTGGTCGACACCGGAAACACGGTCGTCGTGATTGAGCATAATCTAGACGTGGTAAAAACGGCAGATTGGGTCTTGGACCTAGGCCCCGAAGGCGGGGATGGCGGCGGCGAATTGGTGGGCATCGGCACGCCTGAAGAAATCGCTGCCATCAAGAAAAGCTGGACGGGTCAGTTCCTGGCTGAAACGTTCAAACGCCAGGATGAACGGCGCGCTGCGAAAGCGAAACGCGATCGCGGCCAGTCCAAATCTGCGAAAAAGCCAGTTGCAAAATCGCCTGCCAAATCAAGGACGAAAACCAAGTCCAGTTCAAAACCGAGCCCTGCACGAAAACCCAAAACCGCTGCGAAACCGAAATCAGCCGGGAAGACCAAAGCCGCCAAACCGCGCGCCGCAAAGAAGAAGAAAGCTTAGGCCCCAGCCTTAAGTAAATTCTTCGCTGATACTGGGTCGCCCGCTCCAGCGCGGGTCCGTTTTGGCGGCCAGTGCCGGAGGCCCGGAAAACGCGTGCTGAAACAGCCCCTGCACAATCATGCCAAGCAAAGCCAAAACGCCAATCGGCGCCCAAAATCCAGGCCGCGTAAACACACTCCGCCAATCTGACGGGCCGGCACCGTCTAACGTTACATCCTGCGTAAGAGAACTAATTTGCGCAAAAATGTATCCCCCGATCATTGCATAGATGGTCACGAAAAGGATCAATGCGATGAGGGCCATGATGAACCAACTGCCAAAAATGCTCCAAAACCGCCCCTTGGTGGCGCCCCATGCCTCAAAAAACCTGATCTTCTGGTCCCGAACCGTCATCGCTGCGGCGGGAGAAAACCGGGCGATGAAGTAAACCGCGACGCATGCATAGGCCAAAAATATTAGCCCGGCGATCGCCCCAACGATCACTGCGCCAGACGAATCTCCCATCATCGCGGCGAGGATAATCGGAATCAACATCAGAACAATCAAACCGATATAAGCGCCAATAGACATGCCAAACCAGATCAGCCCCACAACCAATAGTCGGCCTTCATCCGCGCCAATTCGCAGCCGAAACTTATCGCCATTCATATGCCGGCGCTGGCTTGCTCCCTCAAACACCATCCAGACGAGGATGCCGAGCGGCATAAGCAGAATACTGAAAAGTGTGGACCGGTTCGACAGGCTAGTCAGATCGTCGAGATATGGCTCAATATCTCCGCCGCCCTCGGTAAAGATACGGATGTAGAGTTCATAAACGGGCCAGTTGAGCCAGACGCTCAAGGCTTGAGTTACAAATGTAAGCGCCGCAAAAGACAGCGCAAATTTCCAGAGGAACCCTTTGGGACCTCCCGTTCGAAAAATGTGATTGAGCGCATTGCCAAAATTGAATTTTAGAGCGTCCATAGCCCGTCCCCTTATCAACTAAACGCGTCGAGCCGGTCGACATCATCGACGCTTCCGCGGGGGTCATGACGCGCAGCAAATGCGGCGGGGCCGTGATTGAAGTGCATTTGAAGCGCCCCAATAAACAGAGTGAAAAACAGATAGACGGCGACGCCAATCAAAAAACCTGCCGAGGTAAACAGCGCCGTGAAGTCTTCTGGGCCATTGGCATTATCAATGACCGGCACCACCGCAAACATGAGAATGAGCTGGAAAATTTGTCCAATAATCGACGCAACGATGCTGCCACAAACGGCAATGATCACGTAGGCACCAAGGATTGGCCAAAAGCGGCCGCGCGAGACATTCCACGCATCAAAGAAACGAATCTTGCGTTCTTTAATGGTTAGCCCAAAGGCGGGCGCAAGGCGGGTTGCGAAAAAGACGTAGACCGGGAACAGCAGCACCATCAATCCAATTGCACCGCCGAGCGCCCCGAACAATCGCTGCTCAGATGAGCTAGAAAAATCATCCGCGATGGCTGCGAAAAACGCTCCGGAAATGAGAATCAAAGGCAGCGCGTAAAGCAGCGCCCCCAAAATTGACCAGCCAATCGAAACAACCATCGTGTTCAACTCGTCGGCACCAAACCGCAACGAGAACGACTCGTCGCGCACATAGCGACGCATTGAGGCAGCCTGAAAGACGGACCAAAAGATCCAAAACAGACCCGTGCCCAGCAATACATAGGGCATCAGCGGCGACATCGCCCCAAAGATAAGCCCAAACGCACCGTCCGGGCTCGCATCATCCACGCTGTCAAACTGGTCCAATGCCTCAAAATTCGTCACCATATCTGCGAAGGCGTCGCGCGCCAGAAACATGAGAAGCATAAACAGGATCGTTCCCAGCGCGGCGTATGCGGCTGAGAAAATCCAAGGAAAACTACCAAAATGCGCGGCGCGAAACGGTGAACTGATCGCGCCCTCAAAATTAAATCTTGGTCGCATGATGTTCCCCTACTACCGACAGATTACACGGGTCATTGTATCGCCGGAATCGCCGCGCGGCCAAGCCTTATCCTTGCGCCAACCGATTATACGCCGCCACAGACAGCCCGTGACCCAGGATCAGAAATGGCGTCAGAGCCGCTGTGGCCACTATCCCGAACAGCGCAGCACCCAACAGTGTCTCAGGAAAGAGCGGACCCGCTGCCGCCATGATCAGCAGCGCCGCTCCAAATGGTACAAGATGCGTCGCAAGCCCCGCCAATCCCAGCTTCCACGCATGGCCCTCCGTAAGTGTCCACGTTCGAAACACCCGCGCCGCGCCGTCTGTCACGCTGGCAGGACCGATCAGTAAGAGGCGCAACGCAATGAAGGCGAGGATCAGCCCGGCAAAGGCGAATACCGCGATCAGCGCCGTCCCATAGGGCGTTTGATACAAAGCGGCCTGCGCTGCCGCAACGGCATCGGCGTCTGGCGCATCTGCCAGATCCACAAGCTCGGACAGTTGCAGCATTAACAGGCCAAACAACCCGACAAAAAACAAAAGACACAGCGCTATAAACCCCTGCGCGAGCCCTGCCGCCACATTCGCATGGGCGAGCGAAACCGTTGACCCATTGGTCTGCTTCAGCATGCTTTGAAATAACCCCAGCGAATAACGAACACCAACAAGGAAGGTGGCCAAGGCCATGCCCACTGCCAGCCAACCCTCGCCCGCGCCCGAAATCACCGCCGCGCGGTACAGCCCCCCGCAGACGATCAGGCCGAGCAGCCACGGCCACCCCGCCGCACCGGCTTGTTTGGCATGGCCAATGGCCTCTGAAATGAGGTCTATTGCGCGCAAGGAATGGGACATGCATCTCTCCGGTCGTCGTCGATGTGTTTCGTAGCGCCGTCGGCCACGTGCCGCAAACTGCATCTTGACCCACCCGCAAAGCGCACGCATGTCACGCGTATGAGCTTAAAACCAATACATATCATCGGCGGCGGCATGGCGGGCAGCGAAGCGGCTTGGCAAGCGGCCTCAATGGGCGTGCCTGTTATCTTGCATGAGATGCGCGGCGTGAAGGGCACAGACGCCCACCAGACGGACTATTTGGCCGAGCTGGTTTGCTCAAATTCGTTCCGCTCTGATGACCACACCGCAAATGCGGTCGGCGTCTTACACGAAGAAATGCGGCGCGCTGGCGGCATCATCATCACAACGGGCGGCGACCATCAGGTGCCGGCGGGCAGCGCTTTGGCAGTCGACCGGGACGGTTTCGCCGCCGCGGTTACGGCAAAACTAGAGGCTCACCCCCTCGTCACGATCGTGCGCGAGGAAATCGACGACCTGCCACCAGAAGACTGGGACAGCGTCATTATCGCGACTGGCCCACTCACATCGCCAGCGCTCGCCGATGCTATCCGCGCCCAAACCGGCGAAGAGGATCTCGCCTTCTTTGACGCCATCGCGCCGATCATTCACGCCGAAACCATCGACATGAACAAGGCCTGGAAGCAAAGCCGATACGACAAACCCGGCCCCGGCGGAGATACAGCCGCTTACATCAATTGCGGGATGAATGAAGACCAATATAACACTTTCATCGATGCCCTCATCAGTGGCCCCAAAACTGAATTCAAAGACTGGGAAAAAGACACGCCCTATTTTGAAGGCTGCTTACCGATTGAAGTTATGGCAGAGCGCGGCCGTGAAACGCTGCGCTGGGGGCCAATGAAACCCGTCGGCTTGACCAATCCGCATGACCCAACGGTGAAATCTCACGCCGTTGTCCAATTGCGCCAGGACAATGCACTCGGCACCTTGTGGAATATGGTTGGCTTCCAGACCAAGCTGAAATACGGCGCACAGACGGACGTGTTTCGCATGATCCCCGGTCTGGAAAACGCTGAGTTTGCCCGTCTGGGGGGCATTCATCGCAACACATTCCTGAACTCACCCAAGCTTCTGGACGAGCAACTCCGGATGAAGTCCATGCCGCGCCTGCGGTTTGCTGGACAAGTCACCGGCGTGGAGGGTTATGTTGAAAGCGCTGCGATGGGCTTGCTCGCCGGGCGGTTCGCTGCGGCTGAGCGGCTCGGGCAAACACTCTCTCCGCCGCCGCTGACAACCGCTATGGGCGCGTTGATTGGGCATATTACCGGCGGACATCTCGATGGAAAACGCACCTTTCAGCCGATGAATATCAATTTCGGCCTTTTGCCGACGCCAGAGGTTGGCGCAGTGCCTACGAAGGGCGAAGACGGCAAACGCCTGCGTGGCAAAGACAAAGGCCGCGCCAAAAAGCGCGTGCAAGCCGTGAGGGCCTTAGAAGACTTTGACGTGTGGCTATCGGGCGCAGAGGCGCTGGTTCCGGCTGAATGACTGGGCTGCAGGGCGCTTACACCCGCCCGCTCATAATCCCCCGCATCACTGAAAACCGTTTCAGCATCAATCCGGGCGGCTTCTCGGCAATATAGTGCTTTCGCAATCGGAAATGAGCAATCGCCGGGCGAATGGCTGCCGGCGCGGTCTTCACATGCGGTCCGAACGCTTTGCTGTCAGACCGGCGCGTGGCGGCAAAAGCGGGCGCTACATCCCGAAGATACTGGCCCCAACCGTGCGCGGGCGCCAGTATGTTGGCGGCGATGCTGGCGAGCCACGCCTCTGGTTCTTGGTCGCGGTCCGCCGCCTCGAATGCCGCCTGATAGCCATCAATCAGTTTTTGTAGGGAGGCCGACTTTACCACGCCGCCTGCAATGACTTCATTGATCGCCAGGGCCACGTCATGTTGACGTGGAGGGCTGCCAGCCTCGATTTCTTCAATCGCATCGCGCCACCATTGGAACCGTATTGCACCAAGCGTCTGCTCTGTGACCACCAGTCTGATTCTGGCCAATTCATAGGTCAAAGCGTAGAGCGCTATGAGGCTGCTTCGGGCCGTTTTGGGGGCGTATCGGCTGGATAGCCAGCGATCTTCATCTACACGCCTGACGCGCGCATCGATTGCGCGCCATTGAGATTCGCTTAAAGAAGTGGTCTCTGGGTTCATAATACCCATATGTGGGAACACGCGCTGTTAAACCAGTGACCAATTTTCAAGAAAGGATGCCTCATGGCCTTCACCCTTCCCGAACTTCCTTATGGCCGCGACGGGCTTGATCCGCACATCTCGGAAGAAACGCTAAATTTTCACCACGGCAAACACCACAACGCCTATGTGAACAATCTCAACAAGCTGATCGAGGGCACAGACCACGAGAACGCTGCGCTGGAAGACATCATCCGCGCCGCTGCAGCAGACAGCAGCAAGGCTGGCCTGTTCAACAACGCTGCTCAGGTCTGGAACCACACATTCTATTGGCACTCCATGAAACCCGGCGGCGGCGGCAAGCCCCACGGCAAGATCGCCGAGCTGATTGATCGTGATTTTGGCAGCTATGATGCGTTCCGCGAACAGTTCAAAGGGGCTGGCGGCACACAATTTGGCTCAGGCTGGGCGTGGCTAGTGATTAAAGGCGGCAAGCTGGACATTCAGAAAACGCCAAACGCCGAAACACCCGTCACAGATGAGGGCACAACCCCGTTGCTAACCATGGATGTGTGGGAACATGCCTATTATCTGGACTACCAGAACAGCCGTCCAAACTATATGGACGCGTTCATGGACAATCTGGTGAACTGGGACTTTGCCAACCAAAATTTGGCGGATGCTGGATAATCCCTGCGCCTGTTAATCCGACACAATTGGGAAGCCCGCCTATACTGGCGGGCTTTTCTGGTTTATGGCGACATTTGTACGTTCCCCGGGCCTAGGACATTGCCCGGACCGCCGCCATTCGGGCGGCACACCGAGAGCGATGATCCCAATAGAGTCTGGAAGACGATACTTTGACTGACACACCTGAAGACACAAACGACGATACCGCCGACCAGCCGGAGATATTATTTACCGATCTCGGCCTTGGTCCCAAAGTGCTGCAAGCTGTAAACGAAGCGGGCTACACCCACCCGACGCCCATTCAAGCGCAGGCCATTCCGCACGTGATTGCGGGCGGAGACGTCACCGGCATCGCACAAACAGGCACCGGCAAAACAGCCGCCTTCGTGCTGCCCATGATCCACAGACTGGCCCGAGGCCGCGCCCGCGCGCGCATGCCGCGCTGCCTCATCCTGTGCCCCACGCGCGAACTCGCGGCGCAAGTGGCAGAGCAGTTTGAAAAATATGGCAAGCATCTAAAACTCACCATGGCGCTGCTCATTGGCGGCGTGAGTTTCAAGGAACAAGAGAGCAAGTTGCAGCGCGGTGTCGACGTGCTGATCGCAACGCCGGGTCGCCTGATTGACCAATACGAGCGCGGCAAAATCCTGATGATGGGCGTTGACTATCTGATCATCGATGAAGCTGACCGGATGTTGGACATGGGGTTCATTCCAGACATTGAGAAAATCTGTAAGCTCATTCCAACCAAACGACAGACCCTGCTCTTCTCCGCCACTTTCCCAAAAGACATCCAGCGGCTCGCCAAAAGCTTCCAAAAAGACCCCATGAAGATTGAGGTCTCCAGCCCAACAAACGCCGCCAAAACGGTAACGCAGCACGTCGTGAAACTGCCGAGCAATGACGCAAAGGCCCGCCGCACGGCGCTACGCCGCATCATCGAGAACTGCAATGTCGACAGCGGTATCGTGTTCTGCAATCGCAAGCGTGAAGTCGATATCGTCACCAAATCCCTCAACAAGCACGGCTTTGACGCCGCTGCCATCCATGGTGATTTGCCTCAGGCGTACCGCACGCAAACGCTGCAAAGATTTCGCGATGGTGACCTTAAATTGCTGATCGGCTCTGACGTCGCCGCGCGCGGCCTCGACATTCCCGATGTCAGCCATGTGTTCAACTTTGGCCCGCCCCCAAAAGATGAAGACTACATTCACCGGATTGGCCGGACAGGCCGCGCCGGACGTGAAGGCGAAAGCTACACCATTGTCTGCCCCGAAGACCAAAAATCGTGGGGCTTCGTCGTCAAGATGATTGGGCATGAGCCGGAAGAGTTTATGCCCGAAGGCCTACTCGAAGAATTGGCTGATCTGCCACCTGACACAGGCGGCAGAGGCGGTCGCGGACGCAGCGGCCGCTCTGGTGGCAGAGACCGCGGAGGCCGTAGCGAAGGCGGCAGAGGACGCAGCCGCAGCAGGCACAGAGATAAAGATAAGGCGCGGGAAAGCTCGGAAACAACCGAGGCAAAGGAATCGCAGCAAGACGCGCCCAAAAAAGAGCGTACCGAAAAGCCTAAACGTGAAGCACGAAGCGATAGGCCGAAGAACGAAAAGCCGAAACGCGAGCGCGGTAACCGAGATCGCAAACGCAAAGATGATGACCCCATCCTTGATCCTGCACCGGAAGCGGTTAAAGGCTTCGGCGATGATGTTCCAGGCTTCCTAAAACGCTAAATCTGGGCGCTGTGCCATGACCGACATCATTGACGCCAGCAAACCCCTCTCTCAACGCTTGGCAAAGCTGCACGCGCCCGGTGACGTCTTTGTGGTTGGCCTGACGGGCTCTGTCGCGTCCGGTAAATCAACACTCGCCCGGCAGGTAACCGAACAGTTAGCCGACAAGCTGAGCGTCGACATGGCGTCCACCGATGGCTTTCTATTTCCCACGGCCGTTCTGGAAGAGCGCGATCTAATGCATCGCAAGGGCTTTCCGGAAAGCTACGACACAGCCTCTATGGCCGCTGCGATAGAAAGCCTGCGAAGCGGCGAAGCCACATTTCCAGCCTATAGTCATATTACCTTTGATATTGACCCTTCAGGCGCACGCACGCTGCCAGCGCCTGACATCATGATATTGGAAGGCTTGGGCTTCACCGCGCCAAGCCCGCCGCCTCGCAAAATCGACCAACCAGACGTTTTAATTTATCTGGATGCGAAGCTGGAAGATTTGGAGCGTTGGTATCTTGACCGTTTCCTGCGCTTCTGGCGCGCCGCCGAGGACGACCGCACATCCTTTTATGCCCAATTCCTGCACATGACAGAGCCAGAACTGATCGCGTTCGCAAAATCCGTCTGGGCGGGCATCAACCTGCCCAATCTCGAAAACCACATCCTACCCCTGCGCGACACCGCAGACATCGTGGTCAAAAAAGATGCCAGCCACCGCATTGAAATAATGGAAGATCGAACTGCCTGACACCTAGTATCCGGCTTGAAAAATCATTGTCTATGTAAAAGAGAGATTGGAACTGCCGAAGAGTCGTGCGCCGCGGTAATGTTAGGGCATCCAACTTGAACCGGTGTCTCAATCTAAGGCAGGCGCGCACATTGGCTTTGAGATTGATACGCGTTGAACCGCGAAAGGTCTCCGCTGGATAAATAGTAGTCGGGGTTCGCCTCCACGCCCGCCCTGGTGAGCGCATCCACTTCAGCCAAAAGTGCACAAATTTCGCTGCGGCTGTCTTCCCTGAAAATCTCATCGCGGCGAACCATGATGAGCGCCTTTTGGAGCCGTAAGGCAATAGATTCATCCCTCACGATCTCATTTTCTGGCTGAATATCCAGATAGGCATCTGGAATGGCGGTGGCGCGCGATATGCTTTCGATGGCTGCGTCCAATTCGAAAGACAGCCCCGCTTCGACATAGGCTCTATTCTTATGCGTGGCATAAACCAATTGGAGATAGGAATAGGTGTTGTCATCGAAGGGCTTCAGCCGTTCAAGCAAAACCTCCGCCGTATCCAAATGCTCTTTGAGCTCATTTGCGATCTTGAGGTTCTCCGCCATTCCGGGTTGTCGTTTCTGAGCCTCCAAAATAGCACGCCCGCCATCTGAGTAAGTTCCCAGACGTGTCTCAACATCTTGAAGGGATGGTCGCCAGTCCAGTCCCATCACCGTTGTCCCAATCATTGTCTCCAGTGCCCAAAAATAGGTGTATATGTCCTCCGGATTAGACGGGTTGTCCTCCATCCTGCTTTTTGCGGTTTGAAATCCCGTCTGCACCCACTCGCGTACCGTCTCATATTCTGACCTGTCTGAAATCGGCACGGTATCATGTGGTGGATTCCACTTACTCGAAGAGATCGCGTTGCCGGCAAGGTACAGGAAAGACCAATGTGAAATGATGTGGTCGTTATTGGCCAAATCATCTGCATACAATGCCCTGACGTCTCGCTCGATCGCGATGATTTCATCATCTAACTCTGCGAAACCTTGAGCGTCTGATTTTGCGCCCCAAAGCTCGAAGCGAATATCCAATAACGCCGCTTTGATCTCGATATTGTCTGGATCATCCTGAAGCAGGTCTTCATAGATCGCGCGCGCCTGCTCTGCGGCTTCTGGCATTTGTGAGCGGTCATTGAAATGAAAACGATAGACGTAGGCGCGGTTGACCAACTCATCAGCAAACAATTTCCGAACCTGCGGGCTCGCGTCGGGTCTCCCGGCGAGATCCTTCAATATGTTTAGCGAAATCTCAAACTGTTTTAGGCCCTCCTCAGGGTCACCCAGATTTCGGCCGCCCGACTGGGTCAACAAGTCTCCCAGTTGTTTGCGGCCCCGTGCATGTTCCAGGTCTAGGCTCGAATCCGCTTTCGCAGCCTCGGCTATAATGTTCAAATAGCGCGAAGACGTTTCGCTAACCTTCTGCTGCAATGGCAACGTTCCGGGCAACTTGCTGAGGTCCTCGCCAAGGTCATTAAGTAGGAAACTCGTCAACTCGCGGGTTTCGGCAAATCGCTGGTCAGCTTGAACCCTTGCCGTCTGCGCCCGCCCATACTGCACCAGCGTTACGGTCAGGGCGGCAACAAGACCAAGCAGCGCCGCGCTCGTCAGGCCCACGCCAACTTTGTGCCGCGACATGAACTTGCTCACAGCATATTTACGCCCACCATCCACAGCGCTTACAGCGCGCCCGTTTAGATAGTTCTGAACGTCCTCTACTAAGCCGCTGACGCTTGTAAAACGGCGCTCAGGTGCCTCGGCGGATGCTTTTTGCATAATCGCGACCAGTTCACCGTCCTGATCATTCGGTTCAATGAGGGCTTCGAGAAGTTTGCCAAGCGAATACACATCCGACAACGTGTTCGCACGCGCGCCGACAGAACGCTCTGGCGCAGCAAACCCAGGTGTAAAGCTCAGACTGGCCAGTGAACCCGATCCCGCCTTTGCCGGGGCCGCCTCATCGAGGGGTTTGGCGATCCCGAAATCAATCAGTTTCACAACACCCGACATATCCACCAAAACATTGGAGGGGGTGATATCCCGGTGAATGATCTGGTTTTGGTGCGCGTAGGCCACGGCCGAACACGCAGCGATGAACAGTTGAAGACGATCGTTTTTCGACAAACCGTTTTGGCTCGCCCATTTTGTGATGGGCGAGCCGTCAATAAACTCCATCACAATATAGGGCTCGCCAGTGTCTAACTCACCGCCATCATACAGGCGGGCAATGTTAGGATGGCTAAGGCCAGCCAGTGTTTGGCGTTCAATCGCAAATCTCGCGACCAATTTCTCAGACAGTGCGCCCGGGCGAACCACCTTGATGGCAACCTGGTGATCAAAGTCTCCGCTCGCTCGTTCCCCGCGATACACAGCGCCCATCCCACCGCGACCAATGAGGTCAATTATCCTGTAGGCCCCAATTTTCTCAGGCACTTTCGTGTCATCCAATGCGTCGTTAAAGGCCCCGCCCGTTCGCAGTTCGACGCGCGCCTCATTATCTCTGGACAGGTAAGTTAGCGCCCGTTCTATAAGGGCGGCGTCGCCTCGTCCTTCAGCCTCGATCCAGGCGATACGATCATCGGAGGGCACATCCAACGATCGCTCAAACAGCTCCAGCGCCCGCGTTTCAAGACTATTTTTATCATCTGACATATCGTCCCCCGCCCTCAGGTAATCACATCGCGTCACTGTATTAAAGGCGCAGACGTCTGCAATATCGGGTCAATAACTGAACGTTCTCAAACTCAAATTGACCCAAAGACAATCGCTCTCACGCCTATTCTATTGTACGCCATTGTGGAATCGATCATGATCAAACGTCCCAAGGCCCCTGACATGGCTCCTGTAATTTACGCTATCGGAGATGTTCATGGTGAAGCGCAGCGACTGCTTCAGTTGCATAGCTATATCTTTGAGCGCCATGAACAGATGCATGCAGACCGTCCTTTGCGCATGGTCCATCTCGGCGACTATGTTGACCGCGGCTCAAACAGCGCGGATGTCATCGACATCATAAGCGGGCTTGAAAACAGACAAGATATCTCATGCATCAATCTACTCGGAAACCACGAGGAAATGATGCTGAATGGCCTGACACGCGCCACAGCGACCGCTTATGACAATTGGCTCATCAATGGCGGTAAAGCGACGATCGAAAGCTATAAAGCACGCGGAGAAGACTCCGTACCGAAGCGCCACATCAATTGGCTAAAAACCTTGTTGCCAATCCATATTGAAGACACGCCAAAGTTGATCTTCGTGCATGCAGGCATAAATCCATCGCTGTTTCCAAATGAATCTGACGCCACCTATCGTTGGACGCGCTCGCCTCGCTTTTTCAACGTTTCCAATTGGTCCAATCCAGATCTCGACGGCTGGACGGTTGTGCATGGTCACACGCCGACAGATGACTTCTATCCCGAACACAGTTCGGCAAAGGCAGCGCGACTAAACATAGACACAGGCGCGGTATTTGGGGGACGGCTCACCGCAGCCATCTTTGTTCCTGGGGAAGACGTTCAGTTCATCTTTGCCTAAAGTGTGCGTTTGATGGGCCGGGATTTTCAATTACACGGCGTCGTTTATCGCATCGAGTAACCACGCCCGCGCCACACGCCATTGACGCTTCACCGTCGACTCAGATGTTCCGGTCACTTCGGCGACCTCTTCCATCGTCATGCCGCCAAAATACCTCAGCTCAACAATGCTGGCCTTCTCCGCGTCGATGGCTGCAAGACGTATCAGAGACTTTTCCAACACATCCATGTCCAACCGCTGCGAGCCCCCTTCGAAGCGCGTCACAAGCGTAACCTTGCGATGGTGTCGCTTGTCGGTCTTCTTCTTGCGCGCATGATCAATCAACACCCGGCGCATTGCGCGCGCAGATAGCGCGAGGAAGTGGCTTTTGTCCGCCCATTCAATCTGATCCAGCTGAATTAAACGAAGCGCGGCCTCATTCACCAAATCTCCCGTAGTGAGAGAATTATTACTTTCTGCTCGCAGAAGCGCCGCGGAAACCTGCCTTAACTCCGAATACAACAGCTCAAACAACGCGTCGCGCGCAGCTGTTTCGCCGCCGCGCCAGCGCTGTAGCAGCGCATTGCTGTCTTCAGAATTTGTCACCATCGACCGTCTTCCCCCCACGCTAGTAAGCCGCAACCACAGCGCTTTTGCAAGAAATCATGAGCTTGCGCGATTTATTTCAAATTCTCCTGACCCATTACCCGGTCAAGCTGCGCCTCTAACCGTGACACCGAATTTTTTGGAGATACGAAATGGAAGACGTCGTCAGTGCGATCCCACCCGAAGCGTGGCCCCTCATAGATATATTATTCAATGTCACGATGGCGGTGACAGGCATTTGGCTGGCATGGACAGTCTTTGTCATTTGGCGACGCAACTCATCGAATTTGACGTCCATGAGCAGCGTCTCACCAAATCGAAAAGCAAAACCCGACTTTTTGTCCGTCGATGAAAAGGAACGGCGTGAAGCCATCAAACGCGGCGAAAAGTTTGAAAAAGACCTCGACACTCGTGAACGAGAAGACGCCAAAGCGCTCAAGAAGGCGGGACGGAAAAAGGAGACCAAAGCCGGTCGTATCGGCCGCATCGTCTCATTCGGAATGGCGTTATTTTCAATCGCCACGATGATCTCTGGAACGGTTTTTCAGGTCTCAATCATGGGTCGGTATTGGGAACAATATTCTGCCAGTGAGCGCCTTCTCTCCGTCATCCAGAACCACCCCATCGGCGTTTCGGTCACCGTGCTGGTCATTCTCTACAACGTCATCACTTTCATCACTAACTACACATCGGAAGGGAGTTCATAACATGGCTTCTGAACCAGTCATTCTAAGCGACCCACGGATCATCGCCGAATTTTTGCGCCAAACAGAATTCCAGGGTTTTTTCGAAAAGCGCTTCGCCGTTCCCCCAGACTATGCCGCCCTACTCTTTAAAAACGGACAGCTGATTGATGCCTTCAAAGGCGGACACTTCTCAGTTGGCGGCTTGGTCGACAAGCTCAAAGGCGTCATTGGCGGCTCCACTCATGTCTCAATGATGATCGCGGATCTGAAACCGTTTCAAGTGCAAACGATGATTCAAGGCCGCAGCAAAGACAATGTCGATATTGTGGGCGTTGCCACACTGGAACTGCAGGTCAATCCAGATAAGCCGTCGAACTTCTTGGGCATGATGCACGGCGTGGATCGCGCACCGGGCGACGCAAACGAGTTGGGCCGCAAATCTCTGACAAAAGGTCAGATTCTTGCGCGCATTCGCCCTCACCTATCAGACCGCGTTTTTGAAGCCACGATTGGCCGGATCGACGCAATTGATCTGCGCGGTGACGTTGGCCTGCAAGACAAATTGCAAGCTGACATGATGCAAGAGGTGGAACGGGTCGCCGGCGATCTTGGTCTCTTGGTTCGGGCGGCGTCTATCGAATGGGCGGAAAACGCTGAAGAAGCCGCGCATCAGGCCCGGGCTGACGCGTCCCGCCAGCAAGACAATATCGATTTTGAGATCGAAATGGCAAGACGCTCAGCTGAGCGCGCTCAAGACGCTATGATCTACAACATCAACAGCGAAGTCGATATCGCCAAGCTTCAGAACGCCAGTGAAGACGAACTCAAACACATGGCGCTCAACAGCGAGATCACCTTCCTGGACGCCCGCGAAGACGCAAAACGTCGTCAGGAAATGGATGAGTTGGATCACCAGATTGCCTTTCTTGAAAAAGAACGCCGAACAACGTTTCAGAACGCGATTGAAACCGCGGAAAACGAAACGGATCTCAAACAGATCCAGCAGAAGCAGCTCAAACTCGACACCGAGATGGATGCGATGCGCCAGTTGCATCTGCAAAAAATGCAGCAATCCGGCGCATACAGCGAAGCGGAAGTCACCGCAAAAATCCAAAAGCAACAGCGTGAACACATCTCTGCCCTGCAAGACATTGAGTTACGTGCAGAAAAAGTGCGTTCCGAATTAAAGCGAATTGAACGCAAAGACTCCCAGGACTTTGAACTAAAAAAACTTGGCGTTCAGCAGTCGATGAGTTCGGAACAAATTCTGGCTGTTCAGGCGGGGCTATCGCCGGATGTCGCTGCCGTACTGGCCGAGCGAGCCCGCGCCGATTCCGATGGCAATGAAACCACGATGAAACTGATGCGCGAAATGGTAGAGGCAGCAACCGCCAGCCAAATCCGCTCAGAGGCGCAGGCCCGCGAGATGTTTAAAATGGGCATGGATGGCACGGTCGGCGTCGCAGCAGGCGCAGGAGGGGGACGCGCAAGCGGAGCGGCTGGGTCATCCAATAACGACTCAGCCGCTCAATCCTCAGTCGACTGTCCAAAATGCAGCACCACAGCGGACGCAATGTCAAAATTTTGCGCCAAGTGCGGCCACAAGCTTCGGACCTGATCTGATGTCATCATCACCTCTTGAAATCTGTTCGTCTTGCGGCGCCACTATACCCGAAAACGCACGCTTTTGCGTTGAATGCGGCATCACACTGGGATCTGGTCCGGTCGATACGCCGACGATGCACACGGTCAGCGGTCTCGAAACCGTCTTGCCGGACGATCAGGGCCACGCGCTCGCCAATGCGTCGTCATCTGTTCTCAGCCCAGGCGACGTCATCGCTGACAAGTTTGAGATCGAGCGCGTCATCGGCCAAGGCGGCATGGGCACAGTCTACAAAGCAAAGGAGATTCTATCCGGCCAAACGGCAGCATTGAAAGTCATCTCGCAAAAGTTTGTCGGCAGCGAAAAAGCCGTCAAACGCTTGATCGAAGAAGGCATGACCACGCGGGGCATTTCACACCCCAATGTGGTCCAGATCTTCGACATCGGTCTGCACGGCACCCAGCCCTACATTGCCATGGAGTATTTAGACGGGCGGCCACTGCATGTTTGGCGCGGTGAGAAGATGGCCAATGGTGAAGCGGTTCCCGTTCGCGTCGCCGGCCAGATTATCAAAGAGGTGCTCCACGGACTTCAAGCCGCTCATGATGCAGGGGTTATCCACCGCGACCTGAAGCCTGAAAACATCATGCTGATGGATGAGCCGTCGCAATCCTCTGCAAAAATCAAAATCGTTGATTTCGGCATTGCGCTCGCCACCAAGACAGCCACAGCGTCTGGCACCGGAACTGGGCTCGGCACGCAGCTTTACATGGCGCCAGAGCAGATCCGAAACGCCAATGCAGCAAACGCCTCAGCAGATCTCTACTCATTGTCGAAAATCTTCTACGAATTGATCGTTGGTGTGCTGCCAACAGGTCATTGGCAACCGCCATCAGGCGGGCGTTCAGATGTGCCACGCGGCATAGATATGCTGATCGAGAAAGGTCTATCCGCCAATCGAGACATGCGCCCACAAAGCGCTGCGGCGTATAAGCAAGCGCTTATCGCGGGCATGAACCATCAGATGCCGTTACCCAAGCAGGATACAGGCAAGAATTGGAAAACGCCCGTCCTGCTCGCGGGTGGCGCACTGGCGGTCATACTGGGCGCAGTGGTCATCAACGACGCTGGATCATCGCCCCATCAATCTGGTGAACTGCAGCGTGATCAAAACGACTCAACTTTCGAGTTTTCGCCACCCAATCCCGAACGCGTTGACGTATCGCCGACAGAGCCGGTCACGCGCGATGTGCAGATTGGCCCTGGCACAGAAACGCCTCAGCCGCGCTTTGCCTACTATAATGGCCGCTGGGCTGACCCCTTCGGCGGAGCCTATGACATCACCATAAATGACAATGGAAACTTATCAGGCAATGGATATTTGGGAGATGGCACAAGCGTCTCAATTGCAGGCCAACTGAGCGGCAACAATCTATCTTATTCACTTGGCATGTTCGGTGAAGCGTTCGCTGAGGGGACAGCAACGAAGACAGACCAGTGTCACTTCAACTTTACGACCGCCAATTACTTGACCGGCGGCTATTCTAACGGTGTCTTTCACGTCAATCACCAACCTGGGCAACCGTGTCCATGAGCGCCGTGTTGACCCCTTCCCCAAGCGCCGTTTGTTGCAACCGATCTGCACTCGACTGTGACGCGGGCTTTTGTACCGATTGCGGAAAATCGCTGATCCGCTGCATGGCCTCGGCAGAGTGTGGGTCATTGCTGGATGACCAAGGCGTCTGCCAGATTTGCGTCAGACCAGAATTGGCTCTTGATGCGGGCGCGGCAGCAACGGTTCGAGAGGGCGGCAAACTCGCTCTACCGCTCACCATCAAAAACGCGTCCCCCGTCGGTCGCCCCCTTTTCATCACGGGGCTTTGGATGAAGGAAGACGATGGAGAGTTGCGGGAAGTTCCGCTTCCCTTTAAGCGCCTGGACTCCGGCGAAGCGTCGAATGTTGGCATCCGTACAGGTGTGCTAGAATATGCTGGCGTGCACCAGGTGGATCTCCGCATTGCCGTTGCCACGCGCTATCAGTGGCGCCAGGAAGAATACGTCTTCTCCAGCGCGATCATCTTCCCGGTCGAGACCAAAGACCCAGACGGCCCGGTCACGAATATTCATGTCGATGGCGACGCAGGCCCCGGCTTCACTGTCTACAACCCAACGCGCATTGAGAACGAGCGCGCAACCGGCAACAGCGCGCACATTACCCCCATTTCGCTCAATATCCGGCGCGCCGATCAGTCTGAACGCACCTTAAAAAAACGAGGCTACGAATCTGGCCTGAGCGTGCCCCGGACGGTGACCTTCGAGTGGCAAGGTTTTGAAGACGGCGACGCCCCCTTTGTCGGCCCAATCTTAAGACCATCAGGGCTGCTTTGCTTTGGCCGCAACGCCACATCGTTGGAGACAGGTGCAAACGATGCGCGTCTGCTTGTCAGCGGCCCAGACGGAATCGACGAAGCGGCGTCCCTTGCCATTTCTCGCCAACATTTCACGCTCTACGTGGAAAGCGGTCGACTTATGTTGCGCGTCGACAGCCGCTACGGGCTGCGTGTCAATGATCGGTCTCTTCAGCGCACCGAAACAAGCCTCCTCCAAAGCGGGGACATCATCCGCCCTTTGAGAAAATCACCCGACGCGCTGGCCATTTCTGTGCAATTCGAAACCCAGCAAGACATCGTCACGCTGATTGTCATACGAAAGCAATCGACATGACACATGCATCGACATTGATCCTGCGCATAGCGCCAGTCGTCTTCATCGGCTGTCTCGCCTTAGCGGCTTGCAAACCGAGCAACGTGCTCCGCCCTGACCAGTCACCCACACCGTCATTGACACAAAAAGAGCCAGCGGCACCGATCGCCAAACCAGCACCCCGTATTGGTTTTCCTTCCGGCGTTTGGGTCGAAGGAGATGACACAGTCTGGTCTGTTGCTGTCGACGGGAACCGCGTCCTTGCCAAAGGAGAATGCGGCCTCGGACAAGGCCTCACGCTTACCGGAACAATAAAGAACGTCGCGCTGACCTATACCGTCAACACAGATGACCAAACCGGCATCGGAAAAGGACAAGCCGTCCTCGTCGGCGATGACCACGCTTACTTCGATGTCAGCGGCGGCATGCAAACCCACGGGCTGTTTCACTTCAATCACACCGATTTGAAAACAGCCTGCAGCCCAAAATTTACGCGCCGCGGACCGATTGATATTCGCCCAGCGCCCAACACACGCCCCGGAGAGTGAGCATGACAAACGCCCAAACCCGATACCGCATTGATGGCTATCTTCGTACCGATGACGACCAACCCATCGCAACGCTCGAAATGACCAGCAAACCTAGCTTATCTGATTGGATAGATCTCAGGCCGCTCTGCTCTCCTGTTGAAGATCAGGGGCATGTCGGCTCATGCACCGCGAACGCCATTGTCGGTGCACTCGAATATCTGCAAATCGCCAGCGGCGGTCCATCTACGGATCTCTCGAGGTTGTTCGTCTACTACAATGCCCGCAGGTTCTCAGATCGAGAGGGGGATGACTGCGGCGCCTCTATGGCGCACGCAATGGCATCGCTCCTCGCATTCGGGGCGTGCCCAGAATCGGTTTGGCCCTATGATGAGGCACGTTGGAGTAAAAAGCCGCCCGACGGCTGCTATCAGAGCGCCGTGCCTTTTGCAGGCCTGCACTATGCCAGCGTCGCCCCCAATGATGAGCGGAAATACGTCCTGGCTTCAGGCCTACCCATTATCTTTGGTATGGGTGTGCCGGAACATCTCTTGATGAACGTTGGCGCACAAACCGGCTACATGCCCGCCCCGGCAGACGGCAATTGGGAGCCCGCATCCAGCGGGCATGCAATGCTGATTGTTGGGTACAGCGACGCGAACAATGCATGGCTGGTTAGAAATTCATGGGGAACCGGTTTCGGTGAAGGCGGTCACGTTTGGATCGACTATGCGGTTATGGATCACTATGCGATCGGTGCGCAGGATTTTTGGACGGTCGGTCCGCTCGATCGGAACAAATTCTTCCGTCTTGCCGGTCCCAGTTCGCAATCTGTACAGCAACACGCCGTCCAGCACGCCACGCCGGCGACCCGCAACTTTATGGATCAAGTCCGCAAACATCTTCGCCACGACCTCGAAACGCATCTCGACGCGACCCGTCAGGGCCTGCGCGATCGCCTTCGCGGTCCCGGAGTGGGCGGCGGATACGACAAAGGCCCCGGCGCGGGGGGCGGCTATGACAAAGGACCGGGCGTTGGCGGCGGATATGACCGCGGCCCCGGCGCAGGAGGTGGATACGATGACTAAACTAATTGACGGCGTCCTATTGGGCGGCTGGATTCCAGACGAGGTTGACGAGGCGATTCCAACACTCAAAACCGTAGCCGACATTCAAACCCCGAACCTGGTCGACCTGAGGCCAAAATGCTCCCCGGTTGAAAATCAAGCGGCTGTCGGCTCCTGCGTCGCCAATGCTATCGTCGGCGCTCTCGAATATCATCAGATCCGAAATGGCTCGACCATGAAAGATCTCTCCCGTCTCTTCGTTTATTACAATGCGCGCCGCCTCGGCGAGCGTATTGGCGAGGCAGGCACCACCATTCAGCGGGCGATGGCCGCCATCCTCGGATGGGGCGCCTGCCCAGCTTCGATGTGGCCCTACCAAACCGCCATGGTAGATGAGCGTCCCAGCGAGGCTTGCTACAAAGCGGCGCAAATGTTCAAAGGCGTCCAGATTGCCCAAACCAGCTGGGGCGCTGGATGCCGTGAAGCGCTCGCCAACGGTTTGCCGGTTGCGTTCGGCATGAATGTCGCCATGCAAGACTTCAACAGCAATGGTCCGGCTGGCCAAACCGGCATGCTCAAGCCCCCATTGGACGGCAACTGGGCAGACCCAAGCGGCGGGCATGCCATGCTGATCGTGGGATATGACGACGCGCGCCACGCGTGGCTCGTGCGAAATTCATGGGGAGAGGCCTGGGGAGAAGGCGGGCACGTCTGGATCGACTATGATTATCTCAACCACTACATCGCATATGGACGCCGCGCCGCGCCATACGTGATTGGCCAAATTCAAGATATTCGAGCCTTTGAATTGAGCGGTGCCACAACAGAACAAGTTGTGGCGCAGGCTCTCTCGCGCGCGCCAGCGCAGGTTCAGAGCGAAATGGGCGCGCTCCGCCAACATCTTGCTTCAGACCTGGATTCAAGCCTCTCAGACGCCCGCAAAAGCATCCGCGATAGGCTACGTGGGCCGGGCGCAGGTGGCGGCTATGATAAAGGCCCTGGCGCGGGCGGAGGATATTAAAATGCCAAATCCCATTCTCGCCGCGAACTCAGAACGCCAAAATCGGCTGCGACGCAACGGACCGCTCCGTAAAGCCATGACCGTTTTCCCCTTATTGGTTCCGCCAATCGGAATTTACATGATGATGGCGCTGTTTTCGGGAGATGGCGGCATTCAAGGCTCGCTCGATACAACGGTCTTCAATCTTTCAATGCTGTCGGGCGCACGCTGGGAATTGCGCGCCGGAGATCTATTGTCCCTTTTCGCCCTTCTCATGCTCTCCATCGAGATTGTGAAATCGACTAACACAAAATCTGGCGCCATCGCCAATCATGCCGCCTCAATGGGGCTTTTGCTCTTCTGCTTGATCGGATTTCTGGTGTTCCGCAGTTTCGCGACATCTGTGTTCTTTCTGATCACGATGATGTGCCTTTTAGATGTGCTGGCCGGTGTTATGGTCACAATCGTCTCCGCGCGCCGCGATTTCGGTGTTGGAGACGGGTTTGGTGGTTAGCGATCACATGACAGACCCATCGGGCTCATTTTCTACTCCATTTGGCCTCCAACACATCAATTTTGGGTCTATTTCGGCAACCTCTCTCAGGAATTGTGCAATTGCGCCAAATATCAGCGGTGACAGGGTTTGACAGCCTGCCCCAATTGGTGTTTACCCGCCTCTTCGGCGTGAACTGGCAACAGCTCGCGCCTCAATCTATTTTTATTCCACCCGGAAGGACACGCGCATGTTTGCGGTCATTAAGACAGGCGGTAAGCAGTATAAGGTTGCCGAAGGCGATCAAATCACTGTTGAGAAACTGGACGCCGAAGAAGGCAAGAGCATCACGTTTGATGATGTGCTTATGGTTGGATCTGGCGCAGACGTTACGATTGGCGCGCCTCTGGTGGCCGGTGCTAGTGTGACAGGCACGGTCGCCCAGCAGACCCGCGGCTCAAAAATCCTGATCCGCAAAAAGCGACAGCGTTCAACATACCGCCGCACCAAAGGCCACCGTCAGCATCTGACCGTTGTCGATATTACAGGCATCTCTGCCAAGGGCGGCAAAAAAGCAGCCCCCGCCAAGAAAGCAGAAGCGGCTCCAAAAGCCGCTGAAGCGCCCAAGCCCGCCGCCAAGAAGGCTGACGTCAGCGCAATGGATGCGCGCGGACGCCTCGCTGGCCCGCAAGGCGAAGCAGATGATCTGAAGCTGATCAAAGGCGTCGGCAAAGTGCTGGAAGGCAAGTTGAACGAAGCTGGCATCTACCACTTCTGGCAGGTCGCAGCGCTGAAAGGCGAACAGATCACTGAGCTTGAAGAAGAGATGAGCTTTCCAGGCCGCATCGAGCGAGATGACTGGGTAAGCCAAGCCGAAGAATTCGCAAAAGACGCGTAATCACGCTACACTGCCAACATTGACGATAAGGAGCACACAATGGCTCATAAAAAATCAGGCGGCTCGACACGTAACGGTCGCGACTCAAACCCAAAATATCTTGGCGTCAAAAAGTATGGCGGCGAGCATGTCATCCCCGGCAACATTCTGGTTCGTCAACGCGGCACAAAGAACTGGCCTGGCAAAGGCGTTGGCATGGGCAAAGATCATACTTTGTTTGCGTTGATCGAGGGCAAGGTTGAATTCCGCAAAAAGCGCGACAACCGCCAATATGTACATGTTGTGCCGCTATCAGAAGCAGCAGAATAGCGGCTGATCCTTCGGCTGCGGAAACGTGGCCCGATCAATACCGATCATCCCAAAAGGGAGACAGGGCCACTGTCTCCCTTTTTGTTTGTCTCCCCAAATTGTTGAGGACTGGGCCAATGGCTGTCCAAATCAAAACGGAACGCTTGATCCTGCGTTATCCGCGCATGGACGATGCAAGCCGTGTGTTCGAGTGCATGCAAGACAGTGAACTACCACTCAATCTTGGCCGCGCGCCTTATCCCTACAGCCTGCAAGATGCGGTGGATTGGTTGTCTATCGTTCCGGCGGCCATCGCATCGGGCGATGAATTTGTGTTCTATATGGATCACCCAGATGATGGCGTCGTCGGCTGCGCTGGCCTCACTCGTAAAACAGAGACCATTTACGAGATCGGGTATTGGATCGGCAAACGCTGGTGGGGCAACGGCTACGCCACAGAGGCAAGCCGCGCACTGTTGCAGTGGGGAAGAGAGACCCTCGGCGCCTCAGGGTTCATTTCTGGCTACATCGCGGACAATCCTCCATCTGGCCGCGTGCTCGAAAAAATCGGATTCTCAGCCGTCGGCAACATCCAGCAATACGTGACAGGCCGCGCCAGAGAGGTCGAAGCAGTGCGTTTGGTATTGGACGCCCCAGCCGAGATCGCCTTGCAGGTTCCTCCGCATTAAGGGAAGACAGGGTCATGAAGTTTCTCGATCAAGCCAAAGTCTACATCAAGTCCGGAAACGGCGGAAACGGCGCGGCCAGCTTCCGGCGCGAAGCCTATGTTGAATATGGCGGCCCAGACGGCGGCGATGGCGGGCGCGGCGGGGACGTGTGGGCCGAAGCGGTGGAAGGCCTCAACACGCTGATCGACTATCGCTACCAACAGCACTTTAAAGCCAAAACGGGCGGCCACGGCATGGGCAAGCAACGCACAGGCGGCGGCGGGGATGACGTCACGCTCAAATTGCCGGTTGGCACGCAAATTTTCGAAGATGACCGCGAAACCCTGATCGCAGACCTCACCGAAATTGGAGACCGTGTTCTGCTCGCGCGCGGCGGCAATGGCGGGTGGGGCAATATCCGCTTTAAGTCCTCCACCAATCGCGCGCCGCGCCGCGCCAATAAAGGCGAACCGGGCGAAGAGCGCGCCATCTGGCTCCGCCTGAAATTGATTGCCGATGCAGGCCTGCTCGGCCTGCCCAATGCGGGAAAATCGACCTTTCTCAGCGCCGTAACTGCCGCCAACCCCAAGATTGCCGATTATCCCTTCACAACGCTCAACCCGGGCCTTGGCGTGGTTGATCTCGGCCCCGGCCAGCGTTTTGTCTTGGCCGATATTCCGGGCCTCATTGAAGGCGCGGCGGAAGGCGCCGGGCTTGGCCACCGCTTCCTTGGCCATGTGGAACGCTGCAAAGTCCTGCTCCACCTTATCGACTGCACGCAAGACGATGTCGCTGGCGCCTACACCACCATCCAGCAAGAACTACACGATTATGGCGAAGACCTCGCCGGACGCCCGCAAATCGTCGCGCTCAACAAAATTGACGCCCTGAATGAAGAACTGGTTGCTGATCAGCTCTCCAAATTGAAGCAGGTCTATGACGGGAGCGTCATGCTGATCTCTGGCGTCACAGGCGAGGGCGTAAAAGACGCCCTCTACAAAGTCGCAGGCCACCTAGACCTCCAACGCGCCGAAGCGATCGAAGCGGCAGGCGGCGAAGATGAAGGCGGCTGGAACCCCGCATGAGCGGTTTAGCGACAGCCAAGCGTATAGTTGTCAAAACGGGCTCCGCTCTAATAGCTGACGGTACAGTGCCGCGCGCTGAATGGCTTGCGCAGCTAGCAAGCGACATATTTGCTTTGCGCCAGCGCGGCCAGCAGGTCATTTTGGTGTCCTCTGGGGCGGTGGCCCTTGGCCGGGCGCCGCTCGGCAACCTCACACGGCTTGACCAGAAACAAGCCGCCGCCGCAATCGGCCAGCCCCGCCTCATTGACGCGATCAGTTCGGCCTGCGCGCCGCATGACATCACCGTCGCTCAAGCTCTGCTCACTCTGGAAGACACCGAAAACCGTCGCCGCTGGCTCAATGCCCGCGCCACATTGGAGACCCTGCTTGATGCCGGCTGTCTGCCTGTCATCAATGAGAACGATACGGTGGCGACCGATGAAATTCGTTACGGTGATAATGATCGCTTGGCCGCCCGTGTGGCACAGATGATGGCGGCGGATGCCCTCGTGCTGCTCTCTGATGTGGATGGCCTCTATACCGCAGACCCTGGCAGTGACAGCGCCGCCACGCATATTCCTCATCTCAAACACCTCTCCTCAGAGCATGACGATATGGCCTCTGGCGCGAACCTTTCCGCTGGGGTCGGGTCAGGTGGTATGGTCACTAAGCTTGCCGCCGCACGCATCGCTTACGCCGCTGGGTGCGCCACCTACATCACGCTGGGCAACCGCGATCATCCCCTGCTGTCAATTGAGCAGGGAGAGCGGGCCACGTTGATCGAACCCAGTCTTTCGCCCGCCAAGGCCCGCCAAATCTGGCTGCAAAGCCATATCAATCCCGAAGGCACTCTGCATATAGACGCGGGCGCCTCCAAAGCGCTCCAGACAGGCGCCAGTCTCCTCGCGGTTGGCGTTACGTCAGCCGATGGCAGTTTTGAGCGCGGAGCTGCCGTTGAAATCAGGGGGCCAGAAGGAAACCTCATCGCCAAAGGCATCACTGCCTACAGCGCCGAAGATATCCGCCGTATAGCTGGCCTAAAAAGCAACGCCATCGAAGCCCGCCTCGGTGCGCCGGGCCGGCCCGCAATTATTCATCGCGATGATCTGGTGCGCGTTTAGAACCGAAACGCGCCTGATACCAGAGACTCATAGCGGTCTCGGGTCAGTTCCACATATTTCTTTTGGTCTGGGTGATACATCCAAACCGGGTCTTCAAATTTGCGTGGGTCGAAGCCGTCTTTCACAAGATCTACTTTGCGGTATTTAAACGTGCCCGTCGTCTCCGCCTCGCGCTGAACCCGGACAAATAGTGGGACAGCATAGGATGGAAGCCGTTCAGTCAAAGTGGCATACAGCGAGTCAAAGTCGACATCGGCGTCAACCGTAATCGCCGCCATCCCGGCCTTTCCATCCGTGCCGGCCAATTCAACGCCGTACACATTCGCAGTCGCAATACCATCAACTTGTGACAACGCCTCGCCCACTTCATTTGTGGACACATTCTCGCCCTTCCAGCGGAACGTGTCGCCAATCCGGTCAACAAAGTAGACGTAGCCGTCGGCGTCTTTGCTCATTAAATCTCCGGTGCGAAACCACATATCGCCTTTTTCAAAAACATCGCGCAGGATCTTTTTCTTGGTGGCTTCTTCGTCGTGATAACCCTCGAACCGCTGGCGAATATCATCCCCGATCAGCCCCAAAGCCTCGCCCGCCTCATCCACATCTGCGGGCACACAAAAACCATCTGCGCCGCGCACGGGTTGCTCTTCCTCAACATCAAATTTCACAAACGCGATGTGCGCGAATTTCTTTTCCAGCCAGCCTGGAATACGCCCCACCGCGCCAACCTTACCATCGAAATTCAGGAAACTCACATTGCCCTCGGTCGAACCATAAAACTCACACAAATGGTTGATGTTGAAGCGGTCCTGAAAATCCTGCCAAACCTCGGATCGTAGTCCATTGCCAAATCCGGTACGCAGATTGTGCGCCCGCTCTTTTGGATGGGGTGGTTGGTTCAGCAAATATCGACATAGCTCTCCGATATACACAATTGACGTCGCATTCTGATCGGCAACATCATCCCAGAACGCACTGGCCGAAAACCTGTCTCTGAGCAGGATACATGCCCCGGTCATCAGAGCCTGCCCAACGCCGCAAACGCCGCCAGTGCCGTGATACAGCGGAAGTGTCAGGTAAATCCGGTCTCGCTCCGTAATGCTGCACGGCGTCACAAATGTACGCATCATGCCTTGCAGGCGCGATTGGGTTAGTTTGGCGGCTTTCGGTAATCCTGTTGTCCCAGACGTGTAGACGTAAAGGCACAGATCAGCCCCGGTCAACGCCTCACGATAACTGCGCGCCGGTCGGTCTGCTGACGCTGCGGCCAGCGCATCGTCGAGGCTTTCACCCTCACCGCCGCCCAGGGTCCAGACAGCAGGGTCAGTCTTGAACAGTGTCATCGCCTCCTTGATGGCCCGGTCCTGATCCATGCCAGTGATGATGTGACGGGCTTCTGCAACATTGACACAATGGGCCAACCCGTCGCGCTCCAAATTATGATTGATGAGCGCGGTAACTACGCCAATTTTTGCCAGCCCAAACCAGACCGCGACATAGTCAGGCCGATTCTCCATAAACAGCGCAACGCAATCACCGGGCTTTAACCCCTCATGCAGCGCCCAATGGGCCACGCGGTTCGCGCGCGCATCAAACTCCGCATAAGTGGTTAGATTGTCCTCGAAGCGGAACGCCACATTGGTTGGGTATCGGTCAACTGTGTCCTCAATATCATCGGCGACGAGACGCTTTGATTCGCGTGAAATATCGGCCGTATATTTCAGCAAACGCCGCAAAGACAGGTAGTATTTGATTTCTCGAACGAGTTTGGAAAACAGATTCATCGTGGTCTTAAACTCCCAAAGATTTCAAAGTCTATATCGGTTTAAGCCAATGTGCGAGCGCAGGCATAGGATTTCGTACAGTTCGCAACATTCCGCAGCGGCAAGATTTGCAGGGGCCCGGGGTCTCTGATAGCTCCACCCCTTGGGCCGACCGCCAAAAACGAAAGATCAAACATGACAGACGCCGTCACCGACTTACTAAAACTATTGGATATTGAACGCATCGAGTTAGATCTGTTTCGCGGACAAAGCCCAGATGAGCGGGCCAGTCAGCGTGTCTTCGGCGGCCAGGTCATCGCGCAAGCCTTGGTGGCTGCCTATCGAACAGTTGAAGACCGCCGCTGTCACTCGCTGCATGCCTATTTCATTCGGCCCGGCGATCCGAAAGTCCCAATCATCTATCAAGTCGATCATTCCCGCGACGGGCGCAGCTTTACCACGCGGCGCGTTGTTGCCATTCAACATGGAAAACAGATTTTCAATATGGCCGCCAGTTTCCATGTGGATGAAGATGGCTGGAACCATCAACATGATATGCCAAAAACCGAAAGCCCTGACGGTCTTGAAGCGGTTCGAGACCAACGCGTCAAAATTGCGGATAAATTACCAGCGGGTATGCGCGATGATTTCACCCGCGAACGGGCCATTGAAATACGTCACGTCGCACCGCTGGATATGCTGAAACCGGAAAAAGCGTCTGATGTGAACCATCTATGGTTTCGCGTCGCTCAGCCCATCACGGATGATCCGGCCCTCCACCACTGCCTCTTGGCCTATGCCTCAGATATGGCGTTGCTTGGCTCGGGCAATCGCCGGCACGGCGTCAGTTGGTTGACCGGCGATGTCATGTCCGCCAGCCTTGATCATGCGATGTGGTTCCATGCCCCGATCAAGTTTGACGAATGGCACCTTTACACAATGGACAGCCCCTATGCCGGGGGCGCGCGCAGCTTTAATCGTGGCGCCGTGTTTGATGCATCGGGCATTATGGTCGCCAGCGTGGCTCAAGAGGGCTTAATGCGCCCCAAAAAACCGAGATAGGCGCCATTGACGCTCCACATTCCAACATAAAACCGCCCGTAAACCATCACTTCACGCCATTTTTTCCTACAATCCGTGACATTCTATGCTGCAAGCGCAAAAAGGGGCTTGTGTTGCCCGCCGCGCTCATTATTACGGGAGTCCGGAGCGTGGCGCAGCCTGGTAGCGCATCTGGTTTGGGACCAGAGGGTCGGAGGTTCGAATCCTCTCGCTCCGACCATTTACCTCAAATAGTTGTGTTCGGCCCCCTCCGCTCGCCACGGCGCGGCTATCTCGCCATTGAATGCGTCCGCATTCCGATATAGGACACTAGTCTTGACTTCAGGAGGCGCTTTCAGCAATGGACGCACGCATTTATCGGCCCAGGAAAAGTGCTATGACCTCGGGTCGCGGCAAAACAAAGACGTGGGTGCTTGAACTAGCGGATGGCGATGCAACGCGCTCTACGGACCCGCTCATGGGTTGGACCAGCATAGACGACACTAACAGTCAGATCCGGATGACATTCGAAACCCGCGAGCAAGCTATCGCCTATGCTAAGCGCGAAAAACTCACCTTCGTTGTCGAAGAACCTCGCGAACGCAAACGTCTGATAAAATCTTACAGCGAAAACTTCGCGTCAGACAGAAAACAGCCCTGGACCCATTAGGGCTCAACGGCCCCTTAGCTCAGCTGGATAGAGCACCCGCCTTCTAAGCGGACGGTCGCAGGTTCGAATCCTGCAGGGGTCGCCATATTTCATTAGACCGAACGACGAACAAGATTAGCTGGACTTAAGTTCAGCGCTTAGCCGGTCACGGAGTTCTCGTTTCAAAAATTTCCCACTCGCATTTCGTGGCAGCGCCTCAGTTTGAAACCAGATGTATCGCGGGATTTTGTGCTTCGCCATCACCTCGGCGCAATGCGCGCGCAGCCCGGCTTCGTCCAGCGTTTCACCAGGCTTTGGCACGATCACCACGCCAACCTCTTCGCCTAACCGATCATCAGCCACGCCAAAGACACTGCATTCAGCCACGGCCGAGTGACGATAAATTACGGTCTCAACCTCCGCGCAATAAATGTTCTCGCCGCCGCGCAGCACCATGTCTTTCTTGCGGTCTACGATATAAATAAACCCATGCTCGTCGATGCGGGCGATATCTCCGGTGTGTAGCCATCCATCAGTGATCGATTCAGCCGTCGCCTCGGGTCGATTGATATAGCCTTTAATGACCGATGACCCGCGCACCCACAGCTCACCCAATTCACCTTGCGCAACAGTGTTGCCATCATCATCCACGCATTTCACTTCAAAATTCGGCATCGCTGGCCCGGCACTATCAGGCTTATCGACGAAAAAGTCTGCGCCGATTGATGTTATGATTCCGCACGTTTCGGTCATGCCATAGCCCGTGCTTGGCCGCGCGGTTGCGACATCAGACTCGATTTTGCCCACAAGATCAGGAGGAACCTGCGCACCGCCGCCAGACATTGTCACAAGGGTTGAAGTATCCGTCGTCGCAAAATTTGGATGATTGATCAGCTCCCGCGCCATGACAGGGACCCCCCCGATGGAGGTCACTTTCTCTTTCTCAATCAGACGCAACGCTTCACCGGCGTCCCACTTATACATCTGCACCAATGCTCCGCCCGCAGCGGTGATGATGTAGGCCCCACAATTATTAGCCGTCACATGAAACAACGGCGTCGTGACCAACCCCGTTGGCACGGCTGGCTCTGCAGGTGGTTCTTCGCCCGTCGCCAAGTGCATCGCGCGGGCCGACGACGCAGCCGAGTACATCATATTCATCAGATTGGCGACACATCCGCGCTGGGTCAGCTGCGCCCCCTTAGGGCGCCCCGTCGTGCCGGATGTGTAGAATATGCAAGCATCAGAGTCTGGATCGACCGAAACATCCGGCATGTCGCCACCCGCAGCAACGATCGTGTCAAATGTCGTGCCGCCATCTGGCGCGGTGTCTAAACGCACACCGATCAGTTTAATATCAAACTCAAGGTCAGGCATTTCTATCAGGCGGGCCATGCGCTCCTTGTCCAAAAACAAAGCCTTTGGTTTTGAGTCATTCAGTGCGTACGCCATCTCATCAGCGGTCCACCACGCGTTCATGCCAACGACCGCGACGCCAATAGAAACACACGCCCAATAGATCTGCATCCATTCAGGATAGTTGCGCATCGCGACCGCCACCCGATCTCCCGGTCCAATGCCTTGGCCATGCAACCAAGCCGCAATCGCGTTCACATTCGCGTGGGTTTGGCCATATGTGAGGCGCTCATCGTCGTATATGAGATATGGACGTTCGGAAAATTGAATGGTTGAGAGCCAAAAATCACGAATCGTTGGCGGCGCCGTTTTGAAGTTCAGAATTCGATTACCCAATATCTCGGCTTCGATGATTTCAAAATCACCACCCGGTCCGGTCAATTCTTCGCGGGCTTTCTGAAGCTCTGGATAATGCATGGGTTTTCCTCACTATTGTTTTAGTCCTTAAACTTCGCATGGAAACGCCCGGTGGAAAACCGTTGGTCTTGTTTTGATTGTCGTTTGTTCACCGAACGCGCTAAGGTTACGTAGGGAGAGATACGTATGGGTTTGAAAGTTATCGGTGCCGGGTTTGGTCGCACAGGCACCCTATCTTTGAAACACGCGCTCGAGACGCTTGGTTTCACAAAAACCCATCACATGATGGAAGTCTTCCCCAGCGCCAAGCAAATCAATCATTGGCACGCCATCGGCAACGGCGAAATGCCAGACTGGGACACCGTCTTTGAGGGCTATCAAGCCTGCGTCGATTTCCCGGCTGCCACCTATTACAAAGACCTCATGGCACACTATCCAGATGCAAAAGTCATTCTCACCGTGCGCGATGCAGACCGCTGGTATGACAGCACCCGCAACACGATTTTTCGGTTTGGCGCGATCATTCCAAAATGGGTACGCATACTGGTTCCGCGAGCCGGCAAGATCTACAAAATGTCGGAAGGCAACATTTGGACACGCGTGTTCAAAGATCGATTCGAAGATGAGGCCTTCGCGAAATCAGTCTTCGTGAACTATGTTGAGCAGGTAAAACGGGACGTTCCAGAAGAGAGATTGTTGGTTTTCAACGTCAAACAAGGCTGGGAGCCGCTCTGTTCATTCCTCGGTACAACGGTGCCAGGCGAAGCATTCCCGCATTTGAATGACACCGCCAGTATGAGACGCGTTCAGGCCATTATGCAGATTGTATTCACGGCAATCCCGGTTCTCGCTGGTATCGGCCTCATCAGCGTCCTTTATCTCATGCTTCGGTAAAATTACGCGCTCGGGCGGCGACGCAACTTCCTGAAAATTGCCGTGGCGCGTGCGATGGTCTTTCCGTCACTCATCAAATCTGCGCGCACAAAGACGACGTCGTCTTCCACTGCGGTGACCTCAGGCTGGGCCTCCACCCAACTGCCTTCCCTTACGATATCGAGAAACTCCAATGTAAGCTTGATGGTCACAGACCAGCGCTGCGTGGTCGCAAACACCGCCCGTGCGAGTGCACTGTCTGAAAAAGCGGAGATCATCCCCCCGTGCAGGAACCCCATGCCATTGCAGTGGCGATCTAGAACCCAAAAACCCATCCGCAAATCGCCGTCAGCGCTCGCCATGTAGGTTGGTCCGTTGTGAAGTGTAAACTTGCCCCGAGAAGGCGTCGGTGAGAATCCTGGCGGCGGCGGTGTTAACGCGGGATGATTTTCACTCACCTAGATTTTCGAGCACGTCATGGCGCAGCATATCGCCGGGCTCGATACCAAGCGCCTCAGCTCGGCCGCCATTCAATTCCAGAACGCCCTTAACGGGCATGCCCGGATTAATATTACGCAAAGATCCCGGCACCGCGTTGCGTGCAATCGCAACGATCGTTCCATCTTCAACAAAGAACAGCATATCCAACGGAATCAGAGTGTTCTTCATCCACATATTTGCTTCGCGCGGAGTGCCAAAGTCGAAAATCATGCCGACATCTTCGTCCATCTCTGCCCGGTCCATCAGACCGCGGCGGATTTCTTCCGGTTCATCGGCCAGCTCAACTTGAAACTCAAAGGTTTGCCCCTCGCCCTCGATCACCAACGGGGACATGTTGGCCTGTGCGAGCGCAAATGGTGCTATGAAAATAAGTGTCGCGAGTGCGATAAAAAAAGTTCTGTTCATGTGACGGGTTTAGCCTCGCATGACACAAGCCGCAAGCATTCAGAACTGCGTACCAGATTACATTTCTGTCTAATTGTCGCTTGCATCAGGAGATGCGCTAGATTCGCTGACAGAATTGGGCGCGGGCGCAGTGTCATCTTGAGCTGACTGACCATCAATTGGGCGAATTTGGCTCACATGCTCGCCTTTTGCCCCTGATTCAATAATGGCGTCGATCCGAATGCCTTGCTCCACGTCATCATAACCTGCACGACGCAAAACGACTGCGTGCACAAACACGTCTTCTTCAGCACCATCTCGCTGAACGAACCCATATCCTCGAACGCGATTGAACCATTTCAGCGTGACCGTTTGAAACTCTTGCAGCGCGCCTTGTTCTTTCGCGATTTCTGCGCGGGGGCGCTCCATCTCGATCACATTTACGGCCTGCCATCCCCTGTCGCGCCGAACAGCATCGCAAACGATTCGGGCGTTCTCGTCGGCATAGGATTCGCCATAGTCTCTCAGGCAGGTGACGTGCAGCATCACATCCTTCGTCAGCGCGGGATCGGACGTCGATTCCGGCACGACAAAGCCATAACCCTTGGCACTATCGAACCATTTGATATGGCCGATTACACGAACAGTTTCCTGTTCCGTCCCCGGCTCGTCATCATCATTTGCCAATGCTGTACTCATCAACCACTTCCCCTAACTGCATAAATTAGGTTCATGCCCACCTCTTGTCACGCCAAGAACGCATAAAAAAGCAACAAAGGTCAATTTTGGCGCGCGACCATTGCGTTTTAGTCACTAAAGACCTTAGCGACCTTGCTGGCCGATAGGCGCATGCAAACCACTAGACTCAACGGAAACTTGACGGCGGCGGCGCCCTTGTGTTCGCTCTCAATCAGCTCCACCGGAAGGCATAAAGATGTTCAACAATAGTGACTGGCTTGCTCAAGTAACCGAAACGCCCATTGATCCTGACCGCGATATCGTTGACCCGCATCACCATCTCTGGCCCCAGCCAGACATGCACTACAATTTGGACCAGCTATGGAGCGATACCGATGCCGGACACGCCGTCAGCCAGACTATCTTTATGGAGTGCGGCGCCGCCTATCGCCCAAATGGGCCGGAACATCTGCGCCCGGTCGGTGAAACCGAATTCGTAGTGGCGGCAGCCAAACAATCTGCGTGCGAAAGCGACAAAGCGACCATTGCGGGCATCATTGCCCATGCCGATTTGACCCATCCGGAACTGGATCAGATTCTCGATGCACAGTTGGAAGCAAGTGACGGTCTATTACGCGGTATCCGCCATGCCGGCGCCCATGACGAAGACCCCAGTGTTCTTGCCATCCCCGGCAGAGCGCCCAAAGATCTTTACAAAAATGAAGCGTTCCGGCAGGGCGTGATCCGCTTGGGTGAGCGCGGATTGACCTATGATACCTGGCACTATCATCATCAGAATCAAGATTTTCTATCACTCGCCGCTGCGATTCCCGGAACGACTATGATCCTTGATCATTTCGGTACACCGCTCGGTGTGGGCCGGTTTGCAGGCAAACACGATGAAATCTTCCCAAGTTGGAAAGATGACATCGCCGCCATTGCGAAATGCCCAAACGTCCACGCCAAACTTGGTGGCCTCGCCATGCCCGACAACGGGTTTGGCTGGATGGGACGCGACAAACCACCAACCTCAGATGAGTTCGTCACCGCCCAGGCGCGCTATTACGATCATGCTATTGCATGCTTCGGCGCAGACCGCTGCATGTTCGAATCGAACTTCCCGGTCGACCGCCTCTCCATCAGCTATGGCGTGCTTTGGAACGGACTAAAGAAAATCGCGGTTAAATATGATGAAGTCGATCAAGCGGCGATGTTCAGCGGCACGGCGCGGCGTATCTACAATCTGGACAAACCAGTCTAGACAGACTCGCCTTCAGCGACACGCTTAGCCCAGCGATAATCAGGTTTGCCGTTATCGTGTCTTTTCACGGCCTCAACAATTTTGATCGCCTTGGGCAACTTGTAGCGGGCAATAAACTCACCCGCGGCCTCAACAAGGTCTCGCTCAGACGCCGCCTGCCCCGGCTTCAATTCCACAACCGCCACGACCTCTTCGCCCCAACGTTCGCTCGGTCGGCTACTAACCAGCACATCGGCAACCGCCACGTGCCGCCCCACAGCCTGCTCCACCTCTTCGGCGAACACCTTTTCGCCGCCAGTATTGATTGAGCTAGAGTCTCTCCCATGAAACTCAATCTCTCCGTCCGTCAGCAATCGGGCCCGATCCCCCGGAACGGCATAACGCACACCGTCAATCACGGGGAAAGTCGCTGCGGTCTTCTCAGCATCGCCCAAATATCCCAGCGGCACCGCGCCAGACGTTGCCAGCCACCCAAGGTCTGAATGGCCAGGTGCCTCTAGCCTCGTCATGTCGGCGCTTAACACAACGCTTTCGCCCAGCGTTTTAGGCGCTGCGGCCGTGTTTCCGCCAGCGCTCGCCACGTGCTTCGCAAGCGGACCTGCTTCGGATGATCCGAACGTATCGACAATTTTAAGACCCGGAACTGCCTCTATCAATGCGGTTTTGACCGTCGGCGTCATCGCGGCGGCGCTGTTTAATATCGTGGTCAGGCTCTGCGGCGGCTGCGGTGCTGCGTTCAACGCATCCAGAAACGGCCTGCCGAACGCATTGCCGACCAGTGACAGGATGCTGACCGCTTCGCGTTCAATCACCTGCAACAATTCTACGGCGTTAAACCTCTCCACATTGTCCTGAATCACGACACAATGACCGCCATGCCATGCATTGAACGCCACCCATTGCGCCGTGCCATGCATGAAGGGCGGCGTTGGCAGGTATCGTCGCGGTTCGTTTCTGACGGCGCGCTCAGCATACTCTTCCAGCGAGCCGATCAACGCACCCGATTTGCGCCGCCCGCCCAGCGCCGCCGCGAGAATATCACCTTGTCGCCACAATACGCCCTTTGGCATGCCCGTCGTGCCACCAGTGTAGAGAATATATAGATCGTCTGATGACCAATCGACATCTGGGCGCTCATCGGTCATCCCCGCCAACGCGGTTTCATAATCGACCGCACCCTCTGGAACCGAATTGCCGCTCTCATCGGCCACCTGTATCCGAACGCTCAATGGCGGAATATCGGCCATGATCTCATCCAGCAATGGCGCATAGCGCGCATGATAGATGATCGCCCGCGTTTGCGCATTTGTTAGCAAATACCGCATCTCATCGGCCACATAGCGATAGTTCACGTTGAACGATGCGGCCCGCGCTTTCGCGGCGCCCAGCATGCCCTCAAGATATTCATTCCCATTCTGCAATAGCAGCGCGACATGATCTTGCCCCGACGCCGCGTTATCCAGCAAATTGCGCGGCGTATGCAGTCCCACACCGCAAGAGCGCAAGTAATTGGCTAGCCGGCGAGACCTTCGCTTCACGTCATCAAACGTGAAACGCCTGTCCCGAAACACCAGCGCCTCACGATCTGGGACAGCGTCAGCAATCGCCTCACTGACGGCCGCAAGATTGAAACTCATGCTTTCTTCCTAGTAAACGCTATCAGTTCTAGCGCTTCACGCGGCCTTTGACCTGCTTACGGAACGTGTCGCCATAAGGCGGACGCAACATAGCGAGCATTTCACTGCCTGTTTGCGAATAAACGGCCTTGCGATGGCTAAACTCCAAAAACCCATCCCGTCCATGGTAGCTTCCCATGCCTGACGGACCCACGCCGCCAAACGGCAGATCTTCCTGCGCGACATGAAACACCACATCATTTACGGTCACACCGCCAGAGGTCGTATTGTTCAAGACGTTTTCGCGTTCAGAGGAGTCTTCACCAAAATAGTACAGCCCCAAAGGTCGATCATTCGCATTGATGTAATCAACCGCTTCACGCGTCTCGCCGTAAGATTTGATCGGTAGAATCGGCCCAAAGATTTCATCCTGCATCACGGCCATGTCGTCGGTCGGATCAATGACGAGCGTTGGCGGGATTTTGTGGTGCGGCTGTTGGCTAAAGTTCTCGCCCGCAGGGTTGATCTCAACCACCTCAGCCCCCTTAGCTTTGGCATCGTCTAAATACCCCATGATGCGGTCATAATGGCGCTGATTAACGACTGATGTGTAGTCATCATTATCTTTCAGCCCTGTCGGGTACATTTTCGCCACCGCATTCGTTGCGGCGGCTGTGAACTCTGCCGTTTTCTCTTTCGGGACGAACGCATAGTCCGGCGCCAAACAGATTTGTCCCGCATTCATCGTTTTCCCCGCCATGATACGATTTGCGGCTTTCTCCATGTTTGCAGAACGGCCCAAAATGACGGGGCTTTTCCCGCCCAATTCAAGCGTGAGCGGCACAAGATTGTCCGCCGCGGCTCGCATCACATGCTTGGCAATCGACGTCGCGCCAGTGAACAAGATGTGGTCGAAAGGCAATTTGGTAAACTCCGCGCCCACCTCTGGCCCGCCTGTACAGACCGCCACTTCAGTTTCGTCATAATACTGCGCAAACAGCGTCTTCATCAGTTCAGAGGTGTGCTCTGTAAACTCAGACGGTTTGATCATGGTGCGATTGCCCGCTGCGAACACGCCTGCCAGCGGCGCGAACGTCAAGTTTACCGGAAAATTCCAAGGGCTCAGCACGCCAATCACGCCCTTAGGCTGATACTGAATATGAGCTTTTGACCCCAGCAAGCTCAGCGGAAACTCCACGCCGCGCTTTTCGGGCTTCATCCATTTGCGGACATGTTTCTTGGCATGCTTCAACGCGCCAATGGAGCTAGCCACGTCGGTGAACGCAGATTGATCGGTGGAGCGATGTCCAAAATCTTCCCGCATCGCTTCGCACAACGCCTCATTATGTGTGACCAGCAAATCTATTGATTTGTCTAGCCATTCAATGCGTTTCTCCGCGCTCGGACTCCCATCTCTCAAATTGGCCGCTTTTTGCTTGGCCAAAATTGTTTCCATGCCGCTGGATGTCGCACTGTCGAGAGCCATGATTTAATCCTCCAAAAATCGCCTGTTCTCCCACAGTGTAGACCGAGCGCAGTATTAAACAAAGACTAAACGCCTGCCCCTGCGTGAGGCGTTCACAAAGCGATCCTTCGCGGTAAACTCGCCCTTGCAGACATCAAGGAGCAAACGCGCATGGCCTATGAGAAGATTTCCTACGAGCTAAAAGGCGACATCGCCATCATTGCATTTGATGATGCTAAGACGATGAACGCCTGCGGCATGGATACGTGTATGGAATTGCTGCACGCTATAGAGAAAGCCGCTGACGAGGCGCGCTGCACCATCCTTACCGGAAATGGCCGCGGATTTTGCTCCGGCGCAAACCTCTCCGGAATGGGCAGCGGGCCTAAGCTAAATCTCGACGGCATGAAGCCAGATGCCGGACGCGGGCTCGATACACACTATAACGCTGTCGTACGTGAAATACGGCACCACCCTCATCCTGTTATCACAGCCGTAAACGGCGCAGCAGCAGGCGTCGGATGCGCAATTGCCCTGATGGGTGACCTCGTTGTGTGCGCAAAGTCTGGCTATTTTCTGCAGGCCTTCCGCCGCATTGGCCTCGTGCCAGATGGCGGCTCAACCTATCTGCTTGCCAAATCGATCGGCCGTGTGCGCGCCATGGAGATGGCTCTGCTTGGCGAAAAAGTTCACGCCGACGAGGCCAAGGATTGGGGGCTTGTGAACAAAGTCGTCGAAGATGACGCGCTCATGGATACGGCGATGGAATACGCCGCCAAAATTGCGACGGGGCCAACCAAATCCCTCGCCATTACACGTGATTTGGTTTGGAAAGCCGTCGACAGCGATTTCAACGGCGCGCTTCAGGCCGAACGCTACGCACAGCGCGATGCTGGGCGCGGGGCAGACTTTGCAGAGGGCGTTAAAGCCTTTCTCGAAAAGCGTCCGGCTGAATTCGGCAAAGCGTAAAGCTGGACAACGCGAACAATCGCGCCATCATGGGGCATGTTCACAAGACGACTTATACTTGGGCTGTTGGGCGCATTTGCGCTTTCTGCCTGCACGCACGTGCCGATCCAAAGTGACCCTACAGTGGTCACAACCGTCTATCTGGTTCGCCACGCCGAAAAACTTGGTGGTGAAGACCCTAACCTCACACTGGCCGGTGAAGAGCGCGCCGCTGCGCTTGGCAAATGGATTAAGGCCGAGGGCGCAAAGCCTGTCCTGGTCCATTCCTCCCAATATAAACGCACGCTTAACACAGCGTTGCTCGCGATGCAGGCGTCAGGTCTGAAAACGGTAGAGCGACTCGGTAACAATATCCGGATCTATAATCCGCGTGACCTATCCGCAATTGCCAAACACCTGAAGCAAACCCCAGGGCGCCACTTGGTGGTCGGCCATTCAAACACAACGCCGCAACTTGTGGCCCTGCTCGGCGGTAGTGCGGGCAATGAAATCAACGAGGCCAGCGAGTATGATCGCCTCTACATTGTTCAGTTTTTCAAAGATGGAACGGTCGCCAGCGAACTCAAGCGCTATGGCGCGCGCTACGTTCCGGCCGCCTGACACACCCTAGCGGCGACGCCGACGCAATGCCTCAATCGCGCGTAATTCTGCTTCGTATTTCCGCTCAACGCGGATGGCTTTGCGTTGCATACGTTGGGACAGGATGCGCAGCGCAAAGGCAGAGTAGAGGCCAAGAAAAATTGCAGCAATCATATTACGTCTCCAATGGCGGCAGGCCCAGTCGGTAGACCCCTTTGAGCTTATCAAGGTCGGGAACTGGCTTTCCTTTCCTATAGATAGTAATGGTGCCAGCCTTTGCCAAGCGTATCGCTTCATGTCGCACATCTTTCAACACACGCCGCCACTGATCCTCGCTCACATGCTTGGCGGCGTCGTAAGGACGGATCGTCTTGCCGACCCCGCATTCCGCGGTCAGCTCGAGGATCGCCTCACGCACTGGATTGGGGTTCGGTTTTTTCTTTTCTGGCTCAGTCATCGGACACTTTCGGTGTCGCGAGTGTGACAAGATTTGTGAGCAAAGCATCCAATCCCGTGCCTGGCGCGTTAGTTGTGACATCCAGTTTACCCACTTTTTCAGTAATCTTCTCTAGCGTTTCCATCTCTTTCATACGCAGCAAGAGCGGATTGTTCTCCATCAGGCGCGCCGTGTTCAATAAGCTGCGCGTCGCGGCTGTCTCTTCCTGACGGCGGATCAAATTGGCCTGTGCCTGCTTTTCGGCTTCGACGACACGGTTCAATATCTCGCGCATTTCGCCGGGCAGAATAATATCCTTCACCCCCACCGTTTCAACTTCAACACCAAGGTCACCAAACGCGCCCATCGCCCGCACTTTCGCCGTCAGTTCCTCATCAAGGTCCCCGCGCGCATTTAGCAACTCATCCAGCGTACGACTGGCCGTTGCATCGCGGATTGCGAATTGAATGTGGCGGTAGAGTTGATCGCTCAAATCCTTTGCACCGGATGCTTTCTCACTGTCTTTCACAGACCAGAACGCTGTCAGGGTTACCCGTACCGACACGCGATCACGCGTCAATATTTCCTGCGCGGTTACCTCCATGGTTTGACGGCGCAAATCGACCAGCTCCAACACAATCTGACGAACAGCGCCCCAATATGCATAGACACCCGGCTTCAGTCGGTCACGTAGCTCTCCATCCACCAGCGCAAAACCTTCAAAGCCTTTTGGCACCGAGAGGGAGTTGATTTGTCCGCCCGGTGCCACTTTGACCAACGGTTTAATCAAATTGCGCTCAATCTGCGGCGCGTCTGCGACATCCAAGTGTTCGGTAGTGATTTGGTATAAATCTTTCCAGAAACCGTAAGTCTTGCCCGGCGGCACGACATGCGAGATCTGTCCGTTAAAGCGAATGATTGCGACTTCCGTATCCAGCGTACGAACGATTTCCAGATACTTTTCCGCCAGCTTTGGTTTCGCTTGCACAATCGCCGCCAGCACTTCGCCATCAATCAATGGTGCCTCAACATCAAACCACTCGACGCGCGCGCGTTGCCCCAGACCAATAATTTTGTGTCGCCCTGGCGCAAGCACATTATCGATCTTGCCTTCATAGAAGTGCAAAGCGCGCTGGGTCGCTTGAACGATGACGGGTGAACCAAACATTGGGCGGACTTTCTTTCAATCAAAACAAGACCAACAACCTGCCGGAGAGACCGACCCGTCGTCAAACATATAATAACAATTCAGCAAAATAGGATGACCGGGCATCTCTCACGCCGGGCGACAGCGGTCCCTCAGGGTCTGGGCGGAGGGCGAACCGGTGGTCGTCCATGGGAAAGCCGGTTTTGAGCGCCCAAAAGCAACTCGTCCCGGCCGGCATAGACGGCCTGTCCGGCCCGGCCTTGCACACCTTCCAAGAAGGCGCAGGGCTGGCCTTGCGCTGCGCCGCCGCTTTGCCGTCGCCCGAAGGCTACGGCGCCGCATTGGCGCGGAGGGATGCCCGGCATCCCGGTTTAAAAGGCCCCTGCGATAAAACAGGGGCGGAAAATACGATGGGAATCGAACCCATTACCATAGAGTGTGAGTCTATTGCTCTACCCGAATGAGCTACGTAGCTTGCACCTAAAGCAAGTGTCCTTTGCAGGGACTGGAGGATCAACACATCACAGGAATACGAAACGGCATCGCCGCCCGCACCGCCCGGGACCTTCCTAACCCGGCGAGACATGATTGGCCCGCCAGAATGATGACCCGCACAGGCTTACCAGTCAATCGCCGCATAAGTCAGTTGCTGGAACTGAGGGCGGATTGGGTACGTCGAAGATGGAATCATCTGGGTCATCTGGATGGCGATGATCTCTTCGGCGGGGTCAATCCAGAAGAAGGTACTTGCAAGGCCGCCCCAACTGAACGTGCCCTCAGAGCCAGGCTGTAGGTTGGCGACCTCGTTGACCAGCACTGATCCTCCAAGACCGAACCCATTGCCCTCCATTCGCGCTTCAGAAAACGTCTTATCGCCCATGTCTTTGATCGTTTTCCCGCCGGGCAAATGATTTTGACGCATAAACTCAAATGTTTTCGGGCTAATCAGGCGCGCGCCGTCCAACGTGCCGCCTCGCATCAAGCAAAGACAAAAGCGATGATAATCCCCAACGGTGGAGACAAGGCCGCCCCCTGCGTTGAGCAATTTGGGGCGTTTTGAGTAGGCTTTGGAGCTCGCGCCACCTTCGTCCGACACCGTAATCACGCCCGTCTCCGGATCCTTCTGATAGCAGTGCATCAGGCGGTCGATTTTGTCCTCTGGAACGAAGAAATCTGTATCGACCATGCCGAGCGGACTGAAGATGTGCTCCTTAAAGAACTCATCTAACGGCTGACCAGAAACGACCTCAACGATGGCACCAAGCACATCAATCGAGTGACTATACTGCCAGCGGTCACCTGGGCTGAAGCAAAGCGGTAGGCCGGCAATGCGCTCACTCATCTCAAGGAGCGTCTCGTGCGGATGGCCAATCTTGGCTTTGCGATACAGCGCGTCGCACTCCTCCTGCATCAGGAATCCATAGGTGATACCGGACGTATGAGTGAAAAGGTCCAGCACAGTCATTTCGCGGTCAGGCTTACGCGTTTTGGGCGCCTCAACGGTGCCGCCATCAAAGACCATAGCGTCTTTAAAAGCTGGAATGTATCGACTGACGTTGTGATCTAACCGCAGATCACCTTTCTCGAACAACATCATCGCGGCCAGCGATGTGATCGGTTTTGTCATGGAGTAGATGCGAAAAATGGTGTCGGCAGCGATAGGTCTGCCTTTGCCATTGATCTCTGTGGTACCAGAATAATCTTCCAGCGCAATCTCGCCGCCCCGCGAAATCAGCGTGGCGACGCAGGGCAGCTTGCCCTTGTCGATATAGCGCTCCTGAAAGAACGCCGGAATGGCGCGCAACGCGTCTTCGTTCAGGCCAACGTCAGAGGGGTCGGTAGGGTCATATTCAAACATTATAGGGTTCCTGCCTTGGCCGCCCGGGCGAGTTCACGGGCGATGATGATTTGTTGGATTTGGCTGGTGCCTTCGTACAGGCGGAAGATGCGGACATCGCGGTAGAAACGTTCGATGCCGTAATCTGTGACATAACCTGCGCCGCCAAAGACTTGCACAGCGCGATCAGCCACGCGCCCACAGGCTTCCGTAGCGAAAAGTTTGGTGGAGGATGCCAGCAACGTGACATTCTCCCCGGCATCGCGCCGACGAGCGGCATCCAGGATCATGCAGCGGGCGGCGTATGTCTCCGCCTGGCTATCGGCAATCATAGCCTGGATCAGTTGGTGTTGCATGATCGGCTTGCCGAACTGTTCACGTTCAAGGCTGTAGGTCACCATCTCTTTGATCAACCTCTCAGACACGCCGGTCGCAACAGATGAGATGTGTAAACGCCCCTTATCCAGCACGCTCATCGCAACTTTGAAGCCTTCACCTTCATTGCCGATCATATTTTCGGCCGGCACCCTCGCATTGTCGAATATAACGTCGCAAATGTGCGCGCCTTGTTGGCCCATCTTCTTTTCCGGCGATCCAACCGACAGCCCCGGCGTGTTGCGCTCAACCACGAAGGCCGAGACTCCCTTTGGCCCGGGTGTGCCAGGATCGGTGCGCGCCATAACCGTGAATAGGTCCGCCTTATTGGCATTGGTAATGTAGCGCTTGGTTCCGTTGAGCACGTAATGATCGCCATCTTTGATCGCCTTTGTGGTGAGCCCGCCTGCGTCTGAGCCGGCTTCGGGTTCCGTTAGCGCGAAACTGGCGATCAGGTCGCCTGAGGCGATCCCGGGCAGCCATTTGGACTTTTGCGCTTCTGTCCCAAACAGAACGAGCGCCTGAGACCCGATACCTATATTGGTGCCTGCCACGCTACGAAACGCTGGCGAGGTGCGGCCAAGTTCGAACCCAACAAGACACTCGGTCTCCATATCAAGGTCTAACCCGCCGAATTCTTCCGGCACCGCAAGACCGAATAGACCGAGATGTTTCATCTCATCAACAATCGCTTGGGGCACCTCATCTTCATCGCCCACTTGCGCCTCGAGTGGCACGCACTTTTCAGTCACAAATCGGCGCACTTGTTCAATCAGAGCGTCGCGAATGTCTGCATCAAATGGCATAGGGTGCCTCCAGAGTGTTGTCCTGAAGATAGTCTATGCCGCGGCGTGACGCTTGTCGAAGGGTGACGGAGCGTTATCACTTACTCAAAGCAACAAAGCGGGAGCACGCGCATGAACGGAACAATCGTCGAAGGCGGTGAGTTTGATGGCTGGCTGAACTGGCCAAGCGAGCCATTTGAATATGAAACAGCGGGACCGTTTTATTATCGTACAGATCATATCGGCCACGTCGCCGCGTTTCGTGCAGAGCGCAAGCACATGAATGGCGGCGGCGTTGTGCATGGTGGCTGCCTTATGGCGTTTGCCGATTTTGCCCTTTTCGCGATCGCCAACGATCACCTTAGCGAGGACGCCTACAGCCTAACCATCGCATTCACCTCCGAATTCCTCTCGGGGCCCAAGGAAGGCCAACTGGTTGAGGCGCGCGGCGAAGTTTTACGCGCCGGTGGATCGCTTGTATTTGTTCGCGGTGTGGTAACGGCCGATGGCACACCCGCCCTGAATTTCTCTGGCACACTTAAACGCATAAGGAACAAAAAATGACCCACCTGCCCTACGAAGACCTTTCCCGCTCAATCGCTGGCAAGACGGCGCTAATAACGGGCGCAGCCAGCGGTATGGGCAGGGCCACGGCGCATCTGTTTGCGCGCGAAGGGGCAAACGTAGCGGTTACCGACCTGAATCAAGAGGCTGTCGACACAGTTGTTGATGAGATCAAAACGGCCGGCATGGACAATGTGCGTGGGTGGGCCATGGATGTGTCGGACGCCGGGGTCATTAAGTCTGTTGTCGATGCAGCTGCCACGCATTTCGGCGGATTGGATATTTTGGTCAACAATGCCGGCTTTGCAATTCCCGGCGATGTGGCGACCGATGCTTATGAAGACGCATGGAGCAAAACCCTCGCCGTCATGTTAGATGCCCATCACCGCGCAATTCGCGCCGCCCTGCCACATATGCGGGAAAACGGTTGGGGACGCATCGTCAACATTGCCTCTACTGAGGGACTTGGCGCAACGCCCGGCAATTCACCCTACGTCGCCGCCAAGCACGGCGTCATTGGTTTAACACGTGGCCTTGCGGTAGATTTAGGCCGCGAGGGTATAACCGTAAACTGCATATGCCCAGGGCCGATCATAACTGGCATTACCGCTGGAATATCTGACGAACACAAAACGATTTTCGCCAAGCGCCGCGTGCCACTTCGCCGCTATGGCATTCCGGAAGAAGTCGCGCACATGACGCTGTCGTGCGTGTTGCCGGCTGCCAGTTACCTAAACGGTGTGCACATTCCCGTGGATGGCGGCATGACCATCAAGAACGCCTGATCTTATTCGGCAAATACCGAAACAAGATCGTCTTGCGTCGCCTGATCCAAAGCATCGCAAAGTTCAATACTTTCGACCGTTTCTGCGAGCGCACGTTCATATCCAGACACAAGGGTAGCATTTGCGTCAAACAGCGCTTTGATTTCATCGGTGCGACTGGCGTCACAAAAACTAGCCGCGAAACGCGGCATCCGCCTGCGCCATTGTGAAGGGATATTGGCCGCGATGGTCGAAAAATTATCGTTGACGAATGCCCACGTTTCCTCGCGCGTTTCCGATCGCCCCATTTGGCTTTGTACCAAGCTAAATGTCTCGCGAGGGCCCATTTCGCCGGATAAAATCATAGCCTGCAAACGCTTCGGCAAGTCGCCAGAAGTTGCCCGGCCAATGGCGCTGAACACGGCCTGCTCGAATACGGGGTCGTCAATCGACTTTTGCGCGGCCAATATTCGATCAAACATTTCCGCGTCGCCGTCCTCAACCGCAACCCGCAGCGCTGTTCTATACAAATCACTTCCCAATGCACGTGGGTCGATCGCATCCGCTTCGGTGCCAGCCATAAAGGTTTCAAGCCGCTGAACCAGATCGCCCCTTTTCTCAGCATTGCGAATGGTCAACGCTTCAAACGCGTCAATGCGAGAAATTAATTCGTTTGATGAAGACTGATCCCCCATCTTGCCGCGAAGCGTATCAACCAGCGCTTGAGCGCGGGCGCGTGCCTCTGTTCTCGCATCACCGCTTGGTAGCCGGTCGATAATATCGCCAAATCTCGCCAGCGCCGACGCGACGACGCGTGGGTCATTGTGCTGTGTGCCTGCGCTAACGATATCAACCAATGCTTTTGCCGTCATCTCGCCCGCCTGATTAGCGGCCGCTGCACTGTCCAACGTCGACAGCGCGTCGCCTGCCGGAATACGCGGCAGCACTTCGGCGAGGCCCGCCCAACCAGCGGCATCAAGGGAGAACCGATAGTAACCGGTGCCACCAGCATTGGGCATAACCCATTTCGGACAACCGGGTTGCTCCAACGCAATCAAATCTTCTTGCTTACGCAACATCGTACACGTGCGCTGAAACGCCGTGCCATCACCAGCGGCAACGCAAATTGGAATCGTCCACTGGGTTGTTGGGTCGATTTTTGATCCCAAAGGTCGATACCGCGTTTGCGACAGTTTCACCCGCGCAATGGGCGCATCACAGATTAACTCCGCCGTCACAAGCGGCAGCCCATTTTGCGTTACAAAGCTCTGAAACGCTTCTGTGAGATCCGGCTCACCGGTGGCCGATCCAATCACGTCGAAAAAGTCCGCACTGTCAGCTGATTGATCAGCGAACTTCGCAACATACTCGCCCATGGCCGGGCGGAAGGTTTCGGGACCAAAATAGCTATCGGCCATCGCGATGACAGCCATACCCTTTCGGTAAGTGATCGCGTCATAAGCGTTTCTGATGTCCTCATTGCGCTCAATAGGTTCGGAGACGGCGCGGGCACTGGCCAAACTATCCAGTCGCATCGCAGATATTGCTTCCGCGACCGCTTGCGCCTCATGACCTTCATCGGGCTCATACTGTGACAGCACCATTGGCTCTCCCCACGTGGCGAACCCCTCCTTCAGCCACAAATCATCCCACCAGGGCGGCGTCACGAGATTGCCAAACCACATATGGGCAATCTCATGCGCGTGCACCTCTTTCAGGCTTCGTAGAAACGCAGGTCCAGCATTCTCGCTCGCCAAAATTCGGCTTTCCCGGTATGTGATCGCGCCAGCCAGCTCGGTCGCGCCAGACGGCCATTGTGGCGCGGCAACAATATCCAGTTTCTTGTATGGATAAGGTTGCTCGATTGCTTCCTCAAACAGACGGACAAATGTCGGCGTAATCGCCAAGGCATATTCCAGCTCAGGCCCCTTGCCAGCGCGCGCATAACCTCTCAGAGGAATGGGTACGTCACGTATCGCATTCGGGGGAATATCCGGGCGCCGCACTTCATCAAAGTTGCCCACCGCAACCGATAGAAGATACGTCGATAGAGGCCGCGTTGCAGCAAACTCGACGCGCTCATATCCTTCGATCGCTGGTGTTCGAGCCGTCTGCGGCGTGTTGGCAATTGCAATCATGTCCTCCGGCACCAGATACGTCATATTGAATGGAGCTTTAAACCGCGGTTCGTCAAAGGACGGCAAAAAGCGTCGGGCCTGAATGCTTTCGGATTTCGCCAATGCATAAGCATTGCCTTGTTCTTCCACCCGAAAAAGACCCGCGAGATTAACGTCAAACGGCGCACTATATGCAATGGTCACCGTCACACCATCAACGCGTGTTCGACGTGGAAAGCCGACCCAGGACACGCCTGTTTCGAGCACCTCGGTCCACGTCCCTTCGAGTGTTTCGTCGCCCGCTTTAACCGCAACTGACGTTACGCTCAAATCGTCGCCATGCATCCAGAAGCCGGTTGTTGGTCGGTCTAGCAAGACGTCAATTTCGACGACCCCGGAAAACGACTCTCGGCGCGGGTCGATGTCTAACTCAACACGGTAGGCCATCGGCTCAGCATTCTTCGGCAAAATACCAACCGGAGCAATTTCGCGCAATTCGTCGATGGTCACAGGCTGCGCAGGCGGTCCCCAGGCCCCTTTGTCAGTGCAGGATGCGAGCGCAAATACTAAAACGACCCAAAACCAACGTGCCATAACGAAATTCCCTAACCTGCCGAGGCCTGTATATACCCCATAAGTTCCGCGATCGGACCTACAGTTGATTGCTAAAAATACCCAGTTGATACTGGCACCAGTCTGTTATCCCGCGAAACCGCGCTGCTTCATTTCACCATACCACCGCGCGACATGATCGTACTCCTTGGCCGGTTGCCACTGCATAACGCGCGCAAAGCCGCATGTAACAAATGCTGTTATGTCAGCAATCGAGAATCGGTCAGCAGCGATAAACTCATGAGATGAAAGATGCGCATCAAGGCTTTTCGCGAATGATTTTGCTGCGCGTTCCCCTTTGGCGGCCGCTTCCGGACTCTGCGGTTTCTCCAACGGTGCCATCATCTCATGCGAATTTCGGAACCACGTCGCAAATTGCAGCATCATCTGCATTTCAATACGTCGATCCCACATCTCTATCAAAGCGCGCTCTTTCGGGGTCGACCCCATCAAATTCGGCTCCGGAAAAACCCCCTCCAGATAAGTGCAAATGGCGCGGCTTTCGGTGATTGATGTGCCGTCATCCAGTACGAGAACAGGTACCTGTGCATATGGGCTGAGCGCGCGATATTCAGGCGTCTTGTGCTCCTGCTTCATAATGGAAACTTCTTCCATATCCACTGCATTCAGCTGTCCTTTTGCGCGCAGAAAAAAGACGACGCGGTCAGGATTTGGAGCCCTCGGGCTTTGGTAGAGTTTCATAACAGTCTCCTAAAATTCTTTACGTATTCCAAGTGTGACGTTGAGAGGCTCACCCGGGAAATAGCGCTCATTGCCAAATGCGAAATCGGCACGGTCAGCGTAGGCTTCGTCGGTGAGGTTGCGAACAATGGCAAACCCCTCAAGTCCACCCCCAAACGGATAACTTGCACGCGCATTAACGATTGTATGGCCTCCATAGCGGCGCGTGTTGGACGGATTGGTGAAGTACTCGCCGACATATTCTGCGGAAAGACCAACCCGCGCACCGCGATCGCCTTCCCAAGTCAGCGAAACGTCGCCCAGCCATTCTGGCGCGGTGTCTATTTGATTTCCATTGCGAATGGTTTCGCTTCCGTTGCGGGTGATACGGTCAAACGTGTAAACTTGGTCGGACCAACTGACTTGACCGGAGAGGGTAAGCTGGTCGGCGATCTCAAAATTGGCCGCTATCTCAATACCTTTGTGCTCTGTCGAACCATTTGGGACATTCAGGCCATCACTATCGCGGAAGAAGAAATTGTCTTTTTCCATCCAGTAAGCTGCAATATCAAACACGATGCGGCCATCAAGCCTGTTGCCGCGCAGGCCGACCTCAAAACTGTCGAGGGTTTCCTCATCAATCTGACCGGGCACTTGGCGGCTTTGCAGGCGGTAAAGATCTGAAGCCTGTGGCGCGCGCTGTCCGCGGGCGTAGTTGGCATAGTAGCTGATATCGCCAGCATCATAGATCGCGCCTAGCTTTGGGGTAAGAAGACTAAAATTGTCAGACCGGTCGGGTGAGACCTGGAACCGGCCATTTGTTCCCGGCGGGGTATCTGTGGCGTAATCGTAGCGATGCTCCTCAACGCGCAGTCCGGCGAGGATTGTAAGCCTCTCCATCGGCGTCCATTCTGCTTCTCCCCAGAATGCGCCCATCATTGTGTCGACGCTGTAGTCGTAATGGATGCCTTCTGGGAAACGGCTATCTCCGGGGAAAAAACCAAACGGTTGGAGCTGAACCTCCTTCAGGTATCCGCTTGCAATGTCAGCGTCCGCGCCGATGCGATAAGTCAAACGATCGCTCACTTCGCGTTCGATCTGTGCAAGTACACCACCGCCTGTATGGCCATTTTTCTCGACCCCACCATTCGGCAGAAAGTGCTGAGCAAATTGCATGGATTGGGTATGAACATATGGGGTCAAAGTTAGCTCGGCGGATCCGAACTGAGCCTCAAACCGTGATGCGGCCCGCGCGCTGAACGCATTCCGATACGCTTCCGGTTTGGCATTGGTTTTGGCAAGGTCGCGGTCTTTGTAAGCGTCAGGACCTTGCAAGAAGGCGGCGGTCTCTTGCTCCAGATTTGAGAGCGAGATCATCGGCCTTATTGTCCATCGACCAACAAACTGCTCACCTGTGACGGTGAGTTTCTGTTGATCTACGCCCGTATTATCCCGCCACCCAGTATCTTGGTGTAGCGATACAGCGACATTGTATGATTCCAATTCATCATAAACGACGTCACCTTTGTAGCGCCCGAGCGAGCCAAAGCTAGCTTGCGCTTTGCTGCCGTGTCCGCCTTGTCCGTAAATCGTATTGACCAAGCCATGTACGGCATTGGAACCATACCGCGCACTGCCGGGACCTCTCACGACTTCAATTGCGTCGGCAATCTCGTGATGCGGTTCCAACAGTGCATTAACGTTTCCAAAGGCGGGTGAACGGGTGGGCACGCCATTTTCCAGAATTAGGAAGCTGCCCTGCCCTGCGCCGCCTGTCAGGACGGGGCTGCGAATGGCGATGAGGTGTTCCTGTCCCGAATTCATCTGGACGTTGGTGCCCGGGAGCTGATTGAGAATTTCGGCGGGATGGTCGGCAAGCGTATCTTCAATATCGGTTGAAGTCAGTGCCGAGAAACTACCCGGTCGACCAAACGGGCGATCCCCGTAGACATCGATGGACCGCAAGACCAGTGTAGACGTCCCACAACCGGCTTGCTCATTTGGACGGTTCAGCCTGAGGTCATCATTCGGCGGCCCATACCGCGCTGAAAGAACACATGCAGACGCCGCGTCCTCCGTGAATTGATCTGACGCGTCCTCTTGCCCGGCCGCAAAACCGGCGACACCCAAAACAAATGTCGTAAGCGCAAAAACGGAGCTTTTCAAAATCAGATACATCCGCCTCAACCGCCAACCCCAAGGAACAGACCCACTGGTAGTGCGCCAACCACCGCGCCGCTCATACAGGTGGCCAGTGTGCCCGCAATTAGTGTTTTCCAGGCGAGGTTCAGGAAGGTTTCGCGCCGGGTCGGCTCAATGATAACAAGCCCGCCGATTAGGATGCCCATGGAGCCGATATTGGCAAAGCCGCAAATGGCGTGGGTGGTAATCATGCGTGTGCGATAGGACATGCTCTCAGGGTCAACCATGCCAAGCTCGATGAAGGCGACGAACTCAGTCAGCACAGTCTTGACGCCCATCAGTGAACCTGACTGAGAGGCTTCAGCCCACGGCACGCCAATCATGTACATCAGCGGCGCAAACACCCAGCCAAGAATCCGCTGGATAGTGAGCGGCTCACCGCCGACGTTCGGAATGATCCCCAGCATGGCATTGGCAATGTAGAGCAAGGCTAAAGCTGCGATCAGCATGGTCATGATGTTGAGTACAATTTTGAGACCGTCTGAGGCGCCCGTCGCGAATGCATCCATGGTGGATTCATATTCAAAGTCTGGTTCTTTCATCCGCGCCGCGATGTCTTCTTTCTCCGGCACGATGGTCATCGCAATCGCCACTGCGGCGGGCGCGGCCATGATGGAGGCCGTAAGGAGCTGCGCCAGCGGATTTGCGAGTAAGCCGTCTAGAAATGTCGTATAAATGATGAGCACAGATCCCGCGATGGTGGCAAAACCGGCCGTCATCAGGATGAAGATTTCAGACCGCGTCATACCTTTGATATACGGCTTGATCAGAACAGGCGCCTCGGTCATGCCCATGAAGACGTTTGCTGATACGGCGAGCGAGGTCGCCCCGCCGAGCCCCATGGTTTTGCGGAACACGAAGGCGAAGCCGCGCGTCACCCAGCGCAAGATTTTCCAGTGCCAAAGAATGGCAGACAAGGCTGCTACGACGATTACGATGGGCAGGATTTGAAAGAAAAAGTTCGGTTGCAAGGGCCCGCCAGCCGCGTCTGTCAGCATGAGTTGGTCGGTGCCGGGAATGGTCTTTTGATTGTTGCCAACGAAGTTGAAGACGAAATCTGTGCCTGCACGAGTCGCGTCTTCCAGTGTTTTGATCACGATATTGGGCTCAGACCCGTCGCCGAACAAGCTGTCCCAACCAAACAATTTAGGCACGCCAAAAAACAGCAGCGCAAACGCAAATTGTAGCACGACCGCGCCAATCGCTATGCGCCATGGGAACGCTTTTCGATTTTCAGACAAGGCCCACGCAATAGCAAAAATGAGCGCTATACCACCTAGCGCCCTGATATTGTCGAACCCGTATTCCATGTCGCGCTCCCTTACCTCGAAACCGTAACGTCCACACTTAGCGGCGCGGCAAAGGCTTGGGAAGCGAGCCTTTGCGCGATGCAGAAATTGTGTGCCCTACATACATCAAAAAGCGGACGCACAACCCACGTCCGCTTTTAGGGATGTGTAAGCGATCAGCCTATCCGCCCATTTTACAGACGCAAATCTTGTGACCGTCGGGATCGCGGAAATAGGCGCCATAGAAGCCCGGAATGCGCTCGCCCGGCGCGCCCTCATCTACGCCGCCCATTTCAAGTGCCTTTTTGTGAACCGCAGTGACTTGATCCTGAGAGTCGCAGGCCAGAGCCGGCATGACGCCATTACCACACGTGGCGGCCTTCTCGTCATAAGTGCCACCAATTGCCAGCATAGGCTGACCCGGGCCTTTGCCATAAAAGTACAGGCGATTGTTGTCGAAAAGGCGTTTCGCGCCCATTTCACCCATTACCGCATCGTAGAATTCGAGTGATTTTTCGGTATTGTTGGATCCGAGTGTCACATAAGCCAGCATGATATATTCTCCTATTCGGGGCCTGAGATGGTCCACGAAAATCACGGGCGGCGATACAGCGCAAGAGGTAACGTCGCGGCGCGCCTTGACGTTTACGTCAACGTCTGTTGAGTCGCTCCTATCTTAGATTTGTAAGTTCAGGAGGCCACTCATGGCTGATATTCGATTTGATGACCGCGTTGCGATTGTAACAGGCGCGGGCGGCGGACTTGGCCGGGAACATGCGCTGGAATTGGCGCGGCGTGGCGCCAAAGTTGTGATCAACGACCTTGGCGGCTCTATGGACGGCACCGGCGGTAATTCCGAAGCGGCGCTCGCCGTGGTGAAAGAGATCGAAGCGATGGGCGGCGAAGCGATTGCGAATGGCGCTTCGGTAAATGACGAAGCCGGAATGAAAAAGCTGGCCGACGACACAATGGCAAAATGGGGCCGCATCGATATTTTGATCTGCAATGCGGGTATTTTGCGGGATAAATCCTTCTCGAAAATGACGCATGATGACATCAATTTGGTGCTCGACGTTCACCTGCGCGGCACATTCGCTCCCATCAAGGCAGTGTGGGATATTATGAAAGCACAATCATTTGGCCGTATTGTGGTGACCACATCCTCCAGCGGTTTGTATGGCAATTTTGGACAAGCCAATTACGGCGCAGGCAAAATGGGCGTCATCGGCATTATGAACACGCTGAAAATTGAAGGCGCGAAATACGACATTAAGATCAATGCCGTTTGCCCGATTGCAGCAACGCGGATGACGGAAGGCCTCATGAGTGAGGCCGTGCTTGAGCAGTTGAAACCGGGATATGTGACACCGGGCGTCATGAACCTTGTCAAAGATGACGCGCCAACAGGCATGATCTTGTCTGCCGGAGCGGGCGCATTTTCAATGGCGCAGATTGTCGAAACTAAGGGTGCATTTGTTGGCCATGGCGACGCGTTGACGGCCGAGGCTGTTGCGGCCAAGTGGGACGAGATTACCGATGTCAGCCAGCAACAACCTGCGTTCAAATCAGGCGGTGAGCATGGACAGAACATCTTTGGCCGCGTGGCCGAGGGCGCTAGCTAACCCCCTTACCCATATTGCAAAAATTACGCGCCGCTTCGTATTTCACGGAGCGGCGCGTTTCGTCAAAGCAGCTTAAAAGAAAGACTAGCCCGCGGGCGCGCCCTCGTCTTGCATGGCTTTTAGGTACATCGAATTGACCGGGTGGGCGAAGACACGTTCCACCATCGGACGGAAGAATTCGAGCGGTTCGCTGTCATAGTCCGGATCAAACGCAGCTTGATCGTAGAGGTGGCAGAACTGAGCGGTATATTCGTAGTGCGGGCTGTCTTTGAAGGTCTCTCGCAGATTCTTGTCGAGCCCGAGATACTCAAAGAAGTAGTAGCCCTGAAAAGCGCCGTGATTGGCAACCATGAACAGGTTCGCCTCTGATACGAATGGCTTCAGGATCGCAGCGGCAACGTCAGGGTGATTGTGGCTGCCAAGTGTATCGCCAATGTCGTGCAGAAGCGCGCAGACGACATATTCTTCATCACGCCCATCGCGATGGGCCCGCGTTGCGGTTTGAAGCGAGTGCTCCAAGCGATCGACCGGAAAGCCACCATAGTCACCGTCCAGCAGCTCTAAATGTTTCAGAACGCGCGCGGCCAAGCCCTTGTTAAACTCTTTGGCGTGACCTGCAATGATGGTCCAGTCTTCCTTGGTCCCCTCGGTCATTGCCGTAAATTTCGCCTGATCGCCTGCACTATGTCCGTCTGCCATTTGGCATCTCCCTTTATTTTATAGGCAGATGATAGCCCAGCTTTCGAAAAACGAAAAGCGGCGAGGCTGGATCAATCCCCCTCGCCGCTTCCAATTTGCCGCCCCTGGCGCGCTCTAATCCCAGAGCGTGCCAAGTTCGAGACGTTCCCGCCACGTATTCAGCGGTGGCATATGGGCCGGGCCGCAATGCGCACAAATGTGCGCATGCAACCGCGCCGCAAGCGTCCAGGTGGAACCGCCTGTGACCAACCCCGCCGCCAATGCAGCATCGATAATTGGCCGAAGCGCATCATCGGTGATGCCGCCATTGCCGCGGGTTTCGACCTCTGCGACCCGCCAACCGGCAGGGTCCCAGCGAATAGCCATCACTGCATCCGGGCTGCCTCGCCAGACATAAATGGCCATACGTCCGGCCGAAATATCTCCGATGAAATCGCGCAGGCAGTTTTGAAACTCCAGCGCAATCTCTACGAGGCGGGCCAGCGTCGTCACCCGTTCAAAGGGCGCTGGCAGAACCGGCGGTGTACGATCACCGTCAAACCGCGTTGGCTTCAAGGCTTCAGCAGCCCCATCGAACAGGGCCATGTCAGACCCTTTGCGATCCCACGTTTTAGCACGCGCCGCCGGTTTGATATTGCTATCAATCCAGCCCGCCCGCTCAAACGCACGTGCCAAGTCACGCGCGGCCGCTTCGTGTGGCACCCGGTCAATCGTACGGGGCAAACGCAACGGCGCAGGCAAAAGCCCAATCAGCGCCAGGCGATCAGCCTGAATCCGGTCCATGTGCCGAAGCACACGGCCGGCTTCATCGGAGGCAAACAGGCTGAGGAAACGATCATAATCGACCATGTTCCAAAGCACCTCGCCGAGACGCGCAAAGGCCTTCATCAAACCCGGGCGCGGCTCATTTGCGATCAGGCGCGCAAGATCAGCGTCCTTTGCAAACTCGACCGCCCGCAAAACGTCCGCCCCATCACCGCCAACTTTCGTAAAGCGACGCTCAAGCAAGACCGCCGCAGCATGGCGACGTGCAGATGGCAGAGCCAAAAAGCCCATATGCGGCGCCGGCCAGACACGCGCAATATTCGCAGCGTGTGGGCCAGCAATGAACGCCAAAAGCGGCGTTGGAGTCGCTGCGCGCCGGGTAAACGGCGTCAGTGACACGTTCATGGGTTTACCCATGACGCACCTCCTCTCAAGAGAGCGTTATTGCAGAATCTGCCCGCCGATTAAGGGCGAGCGATTCTACTTATGTATTGATCTAAAGTCAGATCGGTCTCGTCTCAGAGGCCACCCGGCAAAAGCGAGGCGGCCCTGAAATGGCTCCCCACTTTGCGTGAGGAGCAGGCTATACTTTGATAACTCTGCAACATCTCATTTGGGTCTTTCATTGATCCGAGGACAAACAGTGTGGCCCGGAGGAAGCGTGTCTTAGTGCGACAATATGGCGGCGTCAAGGCACGGATATAATTATGGAGATTGAGCGCATATCCCTTCGCCCAGCACATGCGGCCGCTGTGGGGCGGCTTGGGGTCGGCTGAATTTTTGATTGGGATGGACCCGCGGTCACGGAATTGGGAGCAAGGCTTCGCGGATTTCGAACGGGCGCAGGATGGCTTGCGCGCAAGCATCACCGACACATAGAGGGCGCGAAAGCGTGCGCGCCACGGAATACATCCACGCAGGGTAATAGCCCCATGTCAGGCTTTCGAATGTCAGTGTGGTGTAGGTTTGCGGCAGGTCGTCTCTGAGATTGTCTGAAACGAAATCTATTGAGAGCGTGCCGCGTGGCCCCATGTGAAGCATCACGGCGCAATGGTCTCCGCGCGCCACGCGCTGCGCCATCCAGCGGTCAAGCCGCCGGAATTGCAGCCATAGCCACGGCCAATACAAGATTGGGCACGCCATGTAGTAGGGGATTTGCGAAGATTTCATGGGGATAAGTATATGCGAGCCCGCAAGGGGGTCGTGTTCAGCGCGTGAAATTTATCTTGAACGTCAGCGTTTACAGGAGAATGAGCGGTTCCGGATGTGGGATAGTGGGGAATCTATCCCCCGAATTTCCAACAATGCGTTGTGAACTTGCACCGCAATTTGGACTTAGCGCCCTCCTCCCCCTGGCCCCTTGATACAGAGAAGGGACGCTCAGAGTGAGATTTAGACTGCACGCAGCCGCGATGCGAAAACAAACAAAAAAGCCCGAACCAATCGGCCCGGGCTTTTGATTTTTGTTGACGCGTTCGGCGCTTATGCGTTCATCGCTTCTAATTCAGCTTCGTGGCGCGCTTTGTCCGCTGCGCCTTTGGCTGTCTCATCACGGTCAACCAATTCGATGACGGCGATGGGGGCATTGTCACCATGGCGATAGCCCGCTTTCAAGACGCGCGTATAGCCGCCATTGCGATCTTTATAACGCTCGCCCATGACTTCGAACAATTTGCGAACGGCATCTTTGTCACGAACTTTCGAAATCGCCTGACGACGGGCGTGAAGGTCACCCTTTTTCGCCAGCGTGATCAGCTTATCCATGATCGGCTTCATTTCTTTCGCCTTTGGCACAGTCGTCACGATTTGCTCATGCGTGATCAGGCTGGCGGCCATATTGGCAAACATCGCCTTACGGTGCGAGGCGGTGCGGTTGAGCTTGCGGTGGGCAATCTTATGGCGCATGGCAGTGTCCTTCGTGGGGGCGCGGCGGCCCCCGTCTTCTTATTATTCTTACAGGTGGTCGTCGTACTTCTTGGCGAGACCTTCGATATCTTCTGGCGGCCAATCCGGCACTTCCATGCCGAGGTGAAGCCCCATGCCGGCGAGCACTTCTTTGATTTCGTTCAAAGATTTGCGACCGAAGTTTGGTGTGCGCAACATTTCGGCTTCTGACTTTTGAATCAGATCCCCGATGTACACGATGTTGTCGTTCTTCAGGCAGTTCGCAGAGCGCACTGACAATTCCAATTCGTCGACTTTCTTGAGCAGCACAGGATTGAAGCCAAGTTCGGTTTCTTCTGTTTGCTGGGCTGTCTCAACGACAGGCTCTTCGAAGTTGATGAACAATTGTAGCTGGTCCTGAAGGATGCGCGCGGCATAGGCCACGGCGTCTTCCGGGGTGACAGATCCGTCGGTTTCAACGTCGAGCGTGAGCTTATCATAGTCAAGCACGGTGCCTTCACGCGTATCTTGCACCTGATAGCCAACCCGGCGGACCGGCGAATAAATCGCATCAATCGGCACATAACCGATGGGCGCGTCTTCCGGGCGGTTGGCTTCAGCCGGGACGTAGCCCTTGCCGGTGGCGATGGTGAACTCCATGCGTACGCTGGCGCCATCATCCAAGGTACAGATGACGTGATCGGGGTTCAGGATCTTGCTGTCGCCTGACGTTTGGATTTGCTTGGCTTTGACTTCGCCAGGGCCTTTGGCTTCCAGCACCATACGCTTCTGACTGTCGCCTTCCATGAAGATGGCGACCTGCTTCAGGTTCAGCACGATCGTCGTGACATCTTCGCGGACGCCTGGGATCGCGGAAAATTCGTGTACGACGCCATCAATCTGAACGCCGATAATGGCAGCGCCTTGAAGCGATGACAGAAGAACACGGCGCAGCGCGTTGCCGAGCGTCATACCGTAGCCACGCTCAAGCGGCTCAACAACCAGCTTTGCTTTGCGGCGGGCATCATAGCCCGCTTCGACGACCGGGCGGTTCGGGCGTATCAGCTCTTTCCAGTTACGATCATTTACAGGGGTGAGTTCATTTTCGGCCATGTTGGCTTTCCTTGAATCGAGTTCGCGGCATTCTGGCCGCAGGATATGTGTGAATTAGACGCGGCGACGCTTCGGCGGGCGGCATCCATTGTGCGGGATCGGGGTTGTGTCACGAATAGACGTGACGGTCAGGCCAACAGCCTGCAAAGCGCGCAGGGCGCTTTCACGACCAGACCCGGGGCCGCGCACGTTGACTTCAACGGTTTGGACGCCATGCTCCTGAGCCTTTTTGGCGGCGTCTTCAGCCGCGACCTGAGCGGCATAAGGCGTTGACTTACGAGAGCCTTTGAACCCCATCGTGCCGGCAGACGACCATGAAATGGTGTTGCCCTGCGCGTCTGTGATGGTGATCATCGTGTTGTTGAAGCTGGAGTTCACGTGAACCACACCAGAGGTGATGTTCTTGCGTTCTCTCTTACGGATACGGGTTGTGTCACGAGCCATTTGCTATCCTACTTCTTCTTGCCGGCGATCGGACGGGCCGGGCCCTTGCGGGTGCGCGCATTGGTGTGCGTCCGCTGGCCGCGCACCGGAAGTTTCCGGCGATGGCGCAGGCCGCGATACGACCCAAGGTCCATCAGGCGTTTGATGTTCATTGACGTGTCACGGCGAAGGTCACCCTCAACCATGTAATCCGCATCAATGGTTTCGCGAATTTTGATCACGTCCGCGTCGGCAAGTTCATGCACGCGCAGTTCCGGCGCAATGCCGACTTTTTCGATGATCTCACGGGCCATGGCAGGGCCAATTCCGTGGATATATGTCAGCGCGATCTGAACGCGCTTATTCGTCGGTATGTTGACGCCTGCAATACGGGCCAAAGCCAGTTCTCCTAAAGCGAATGTTAAAACATAAAAGACCGTCGACGCCGCGAAAATCACTTCCCAGCATCGGCGCATCTCGCCTGTAACTTAGACACGCGGTTATAGCCGCGATACACCCCCAGTCAACAGGGTTTCGTAACCTTTATGCCGTCTGGCTTAGCGCCGCGTCAATTGCCGTGGCCACGCCTTCGATTGTGCCCATGCCATCGACCTCAATCAGTTTGCCGCGTTCGGCGTAAATCGGGACCAAAGGCGCGGTGTCTTCATAGTATTTTTCGAGCCGTTTGGAGAAGGTTTCGGGGTTATCATCCTTACGACCCTGCTCCTCATAGCGCTTGGCAATGCGCGAGAGCAATTTGTCATCATCGACCATCATGCGGATCACGCAATCCACCTGCATATCGCGCGAGGTCAGCAGGCCGTCCAAAGCGTCGGCCTGCCCGACGGTGCGCGGAAAGCCATCAAAGATGAAACCCGCGGCGCCGGAATTGTTGGTCAATTGCTCATCAATCAGTGCAATCACGATATCATCTGAAACCAGGCCGCCATCGTCCATAATCTGGGCGACCTTTTGGCCGAGCTCTGATCCTGAGGCCCGCGCGGCGCGGAGCATGTCACCTGTCGAGAGTTGAATGAAGTTCTTGTGCTCTACGAGGCGTTTGGCTTGCGTGCCTTTGCCCGCCGCTGGCGGTCCAAACAGGATAAGATTCATCGTTTGCGGCCCCCGAGCTTAGACTTCTTGACCATGCCCTCATATTGGTGCGCGATCAGGTGCGATTGTATCTGTGTGACCGTATCCATGGTCACCGATACAACAATAAGCAGAGAAGTACCGCCGATGTAAAACGGTATTTCAGGATAATAGCGGCGGAGCAGTTCCGGCAGGATACACACAAAGACCAGATATATGGCGCCAATCGTGGTCAAACGCGTGAGCACATAGTCGATATAGGCGGCCGTATTGGAGCCTGGACGGATGCCCGGAATGAAGCCGCCATATTTGCGCAAATTATCTGCAGTCTCCTCAGGATTGAACATGATCGAGGTGTAGAAGAAGGTGAAGAACGCCACGAGCGCAGCATAGGTGAGGATGTAGGTCCATGAGCCCGGCGAGAAGTTTGCCGCGAGCCAGCCAAGCGGCCCGCCGGCTGTGACTTCAGCGCCCGCCGCTGCATTCCCACCCATAAAGCCAACCGCCGTAAGCGGCAGCATCAAAATCGCAATAGCGAAGATGGGCGGAATAACGCCAGATGTGTTGAGCTTCAATGGAAGGAAAGAGCGTTGGCCCTGCGCTGGGCCACCTGCGGCCTGTTGGCGCTTGGGATATTGAATCAACAATCGGCGCTGAGAGCGTTCGATGAACACAATGAACACCACGAGCGCGATGACCACCGCTGCAATGGCAACGACGAACGCCACGTTCACAGATGTGGTGCGCGCTTGCCCAACGAGGTTAAAGATGGCGCGAGGCATTTCAGCGATAATACCGGCGAAGATGATCAGTGAGATGCCGTTACCGATGCCGCGTGCAGTGATCTGTTCACCCAGCCACATCAGCAACATGGTGCCGGCCGTTAGGGTTACAACGCTTGTGAGCAGGAAGAACCAAGGCGCAATGCTGTCGATCGCAAAGCTTTGCAGGCCGACTGAGATGCCGAAGGACTGAACAAAGGCAAAGGCCAACGTCAAATAGCGGGTATATTGGTTGATTTGCTTTCGGCCTGCTTCGCCCTCTTTTTTCAGCTTTTCAAGCGTCGGTGAGGCCGATGTCATCATCTGGATGATAATGGAGGCGGTAATGTAGGGCATGACGTTGAGGGCAAAAATACCCATTCGCTCCACGGCGCCGCCGGAGAACATATTCATGGAGCCAAGAATGCCGCCTGATTGGGATTGGAAGTATTGCGCATAAGCGGCTGGGTCTAGGCCGGGCACAGGAATGAATGTCCCCACTCGGTACAAGATTAGAATGCCCAGCGTGAATAGAATCCGGCCTTGCAGATCCTTGGCTTTCCCAAAACTGGAAAAGTTCACATTTCGAGCCATTTGTTCGGCAGCATTCGCCATGGGCCGCAAAGCCTCCCTAAAAATACGTTCGCCGCCAAAATCGGCGGCGAAACTGTGTTTGTGAAGGGGTGAAAAGAAAAAAGCCCTGAATTACTCAGCAGCTGTGTCTTTTATAGGCCCCGTAATTGTGACCGAACCGCCGGCTTTTTCTACCGCTTCAATGGCGCCCTTCGAGGCGCCGGTCACTGTAATAGTTGCGTTTTTCGGGGCCTCACCCTTACCCAGCAGACGGACACCATCTTTCACATGCGTGATCAAACCGGACTCAACAAGGCTGTCTTCGGTGATATTTGTCGGGTCAAGTTTTTTGGCTTCAATCGCTTTTGTGAGTCGGCCAAGGTTGATCCAGGCATGAGTCTTCGAATTGCGCGCCGTGAAGCCGCGCTTCGGAAGACGCATATAGATCGGCATTTGACCGCCTTCAAACCCGTTAATCGCGACGCCGGACCGAGACTTTTGACCTTTGACACCACGGCCACCCGTTTTGCCTTTACCTGAGCCCACACCGCGGCCAACGCGGATGCGGTTCTTAGTAGAGCCTTCGGAGGGGGACAATTCGTTGAGTTTCATCGCTTTATCTTTCGAGCATGAGATGCGTGAGAGCAGATACGCCGCGAGGCGCTAGGATTCAAGCACCTTCACAAGGTGACCGACCTTTTTGATCATACCGCGCACGGCTGGTGTATCTTCGAGTTCGCGTTCGCGGCCGATCTTATTCAGACCGAGGCCGACAAGCGTCGCCCGCTGGCTGTGGTGCCGTCGGATGGGGCTGCCTGTCTGGCGAACTTTGAGCATTTTCTTGGCCATCTTCTTAGATCTTCCTTAGTTGACGGCGTCAGCCATGCCAGCCTCAGACGCACCATCGGTGCGGCGGCCAACAACATCTTGAACTTTCAGGCCGCGCTTAGACGCAACAGACCGTGGGCTGATTTGCTCTTTGAGAGCATCGAACGTCGCACGGACCATGTTGTAGGGGTTCGATGAGCCGATGGACTTGCCAACAACATCCTGAACACCCAGCACTTCCATAACAGCGCGCATTGGGCCACCGGCGATCACGCCTGTTCCGGGAGGCGCCGCGCGAAGCACAACTTTACCCGCGCCGTGACGGCCTTTGCCATCATGGTGCAATGTGCGGCCTTCACGAAGGGGCACCCGCACAAGATTGCGCTTGGCTTCTTCGGTTGCTTTGCGAATGGCCTCTGGCACTTCGCGGGCTTTACCCTTGCCAAAACCGGCTCGGCCTTTTTGATCCCCGACAACAACGAGCGCGGCAAAACCGAAATTCTTACCACCCTTCACTGTTTTGGCGACGCGGTTGATTCCAACCAACTTGTCGACCAGGTCAGACTGTTCGTCATCGCGGTCACGGCGCCGGCCGCGCCCTCTGCCTCTATCTTCAGCCATATCCGGTCTCCTAGAACTTCAGACCGCCCTCACGGGCGGCATCCGCCAGGGCTTTCACCCGGCCGTGGAACACATAGCCGCCGCGATCAAACACGACGTCCTCAACACCCGCTTTCTTGGCGCGCTCAGCAAGCGCTTTGCCAACCAATTCAGCCGCTGAAATATCAGCGCCCGTCTTGGCCCCGCCCAGAACGTCTTTTTCAAGCGTCGAGGCGGACACGAGGGTAATGCCCTTATCATCATCGATGATTTGGGCAGAAATATTCTTATGGCTGCGGGCCACTGATAGGCGAGGACGCCCTTCGGCAACCTTCCGCAGCTTGGTGCGTACGCGCTGTGCGCGGCGCTTCATTTTATCGCGTGAACTTTTCATCGGCTTACTTCTTCTTGCCTTCTTTGCGGCGGACATATTCGCCCTGATAGCGGATGCCCTTGCCTTTATAAGGCTCTGGTTTGCGATACTGGCGAATTTCGGCGGCGACCTGACCAACAGACTGCTTGTCAGCGCCCTCGATTATAACTTCAGTCGGCTTGGACGAGGAAATCTTGATGCCGTCTGGCGCTTTGTAAATGACTTCATGTGACAGACCAAGGGACAGTTTAAGGTCATTGCCCTGCATCTGGGCCCGGTAGCCAACGCCGTGAAGTTCAAGTGTTTTCGAAAAGCCTTCTGACACACCCTCGACCATGTTGGCGACACGGGCACGTGATGTGCCCCATTGTGTGCGCGCCGAACGATCAAGCGCTTCTGCGAACGTAGGCAAACGGCGCCCGCGCTCTTTCTCTTCAGCGATCTTCTTTTCTGCAGCCTGCACCAATTCAGCGCGCGGCAGAACAGAGACCTCGTTGTCGTTCAACGACGGCGTGATCAACTCTGAAAGGGTCAATGACATCTCGCCATTTTTACCTTTGGCAGAAATTGTCTGCCCGTCGATTGTGACAGTTGTGCCTGATGGAACGGGGATCGGGAGTTTACCAATACGTGACATGATCTTCTCCTAGAATACGCGGCAGAGCACTTCGCCGCCGACATTCTTATCGCGCGCGACAACGTCAGACATCACACCCTGGGACGTAGACAGGATGGAAATGCCAAGACCGTTGCGAACGAGTGGAATATCGTTGACGGATGAATACACACGGCGGCCTGGCTTAGAGATGCGCTTGATCTCCTGAATGACAGGCGTGCCTTCGTAATATTTAAGCTCGATTTCAAGATTGTTGTGACCGTCTCTTTCAACCTGCGTGTAACCGCGAATGTAGCCCTCATTAATGAGAACATCGAGCACGCGGGCGCGCAGCTTGGATGCCGGGCTAACCACTTTGGTCATGCCACGCATTTGAGCGTTACGGATACGGGTCAGCATATCGCCGAGGGGATCTGAAAGGTTCATCTGTGTTCCTCCTCTCTTACCAGCTAGACTTCACGAGGCCGGGGATCAGGCCATTTGAGCCAAGCTCACGCAGGGCGATCCGCGACATTCTGAGTTTACGATAGTAGCCACGGGGCCGGCCCGTCACTTCGCAGCGATTGCGAACTCGGTTTGCCGCAGAGTTGCGCGGCATCTCAGCCAGCTTCAAGCGGGCTTTGAAACGCTCTTCCAGCGGCAAATTCTCATCAACAGTCATCGCCTTTAGACGCGCACGCTTTTCAGCGTAGCGTGCCACCATGCGTTGACGCTTCTTGTTTTTTTCGATTGCGCTCTTCTTAGCCATTTAGCTTGCGTCTCCCAGCGCTAATTGCGGAACGGGAAGCCACACTCGACAAGGAGTGCTTTGGCTTCTTCGTTGGTTTGAGCTGTGGTGCAGACAACAATGTCCATTCCGCGAATGTCTTCAACGTCATCATAATTGATTTCGGGGAAAACGATGTGTTCTTTGAGGCCCATGGCGTAGTTGCCCATGCCATCAAAACTCTTGCCGTTCAGACCGCGGAAATCCTTCACACGCGGCAGAGCAATGTTGGTCAAACGATCCAAAAATTCAAACATACGGTCACGGCGGAGCGTAACTTTCGTTCCGATCAACATACCCTCGCGCAACTTAAAGCCCGCGATCGACTTACGAGCCTTCGTGGCGACAGGCTTTTGACCGGCAATCAGTTCAAGTTCAGCAATCGCCGATTTGATCTTCTTTGAGTCATTGACCGCTTCGCCAACGCCCATATTGATCACGACTTTATCAAGTTTCGGGATCCGCATTGGGTTGGTGTAGCTGAACTGTTCCTGCAGCTTTGCACGAATTTCAGCGTTATATCTTGTCTTGAGACGGGGTTCGTATGCCTTAGACATCGATGGCCTCCCCTGAACGTTTGGCAAAGCGCGTTTTGCGACCATGCTCATCTGTTTTGAATCCGACGCGGACGGCTTTGCCATCGCGCGGGTCGACATGCGCCACATTGGACACGTGGATCGGCGCTTCAAAATTCTTGATGCCGCCCGGGTCCATCTGGCTTGGTTTCTGGTGGCGTTTGACGACATTGACGCCGCGCACAACAACGCGCGACTCGTCGACGAGAACCTTAAGCACTTCTCCGGTCGCGCCCTTATTACGCCCCGTCAGAATGATGACATTGTCACCTTTTTTGATCTTCGCAGCCATGACTACACCACCTCCGGTGCCATGTTGGCGATCTTGACCTGGTTCTTACCGCGCAATTCGCGGGGGACCGGGCCAAAGACGCGGGTTCCAATCGGCTCACCATTATTATTGATGAGCACAGCGGCGTTTGAATCAAAGCGGATCGTCGAACCGTCAACACGGTTGATGTCCTTGCGAACGCGAACCACGACAGCGCGGCGCACATCGCCTTTTTTAACACGTCCGGTTGGGATCGCTTCCTTGATCGAAACAACGATCACATCACCCACAGAGGCGTATCTACGCCCTGCACCGCCCAGCACCTTAATACACTGGACTCGGCGCGCGCCGGAATTATCGGCGACCCGCAGGTTGGATTGCATCTGGATCATGCGTCACCTTCCTTGTTGAGAACGAGTTCCCAACGCTTCAATTTGGAATGCGGGACGCACTCCTGAATGGTAACAATCGAGCCTTCGACAGCGGCATTGCCTTCGTCATGGGCGTGATACTTTTTCGTGCGGCGAACAATTTTCTTCATCACAGGATGTGTGAAGGTTCGTTCGACGCGAACAATTGCGGTTTTGTTCTGTTTAGAAGACACAACCACACCTTCCATTACGCGCTTTGGCATATCGTCTCTCCTAACCCTGACCGGCTTGGGCTTTTTCGCGCTGGATCGTCAGAACGCGAGCGATGTCGCGCCGAACTTCCGTTGCTCGAGCCGTTTTTTCCAGTTGGCCTGTGGCCGCCTGAAAACGCAGGTTAAACTGTTCCTTCTTGAGCTTGCCGAGTTCGTCCTTGAGTTGGTCGGCTGACATGCCCTTAATCTCTTCGCGGCGTTTCGTTTGTTTAGCCATGACTAAATCCCCTCAATCCGCTTAACGACTTTTGTCTTGATCGGCAGCTTGGCCGCGCCGAGCGCGAGCGCCTCACGAGCAACCTCTTCCGGGACACCGTCGATCTCAAACAGGATACGGCCTGGCGCAACGCGCGCAACCCAGCGGTCGACGCCGCCCTTACCCTTACCCATCCGAACTTCAATCGGCTTGGCTGTGACAGGCAGATCAGGGAAAATGCGAATCCACACTTTGCCTTGACGCTTCATGTGGCGCGTGACGGCGCGACGTGTGGCCTCAATCTGGCGCGCTGTGACGCGCTCCGGCTCAAGAGCCTTCAAGCCGAACTCGCCAAAAGCCAAAGACGCGCCGCCTTTAGACGTGCCTTTGATGCGGCCTTTGAAAGCTTTACGATATTTGGTGCGCTTGGGCTGACGCATTGTTTACGCTCCCGTCGCTTGCGTTCCGGAGGCCGGTCCGCGTTGGTTTGCATTTGCACGAGCACGAGACTGACCGGAAGATTCCAGCTTGCGGTCCTGAGCCATGGGATCGTGCTCCATAATCTCACCCTTATAGATCCAGACTTTGATGCCGATGATCCCATAAGTAGTCTTGGCTTCCGCCGTGCCGTAGTCGATGTCAGCGCGCAGGGTGTGCAGCGGCACGGAGCCCTCAGCATACTGTTCTGTGCGCGCAATCTCTGCGCCGCCCAAACGACCCGCAACCATAATGCGGATGCCGTCAGCGCCGAGGCGCATGGCAGACTGAATGGAGCGCTTCATTGTGCGACGGAACGAGGCCCGGCGCTCAAGCTGGCGCGCAATGTCTTCGGCCACAAGATTAGCGTCAATCTCCGGCTTACGGATCTCGACCAAGTTCACGCGAACTTCGTCATCGGTCATCTTCGACAGGTGCTTGCGCAGCGCCTCAATATCCGCGCCCTTCTTACCAATCACAAGCCCTGGACGAGCGGTGTGGATGGTGATCAGGCACTTTTTGTGTGGGCGCTCAATAACGATTTTTGAGATACCCGCTTGCTTGAGGCGATTGTTGACCTCTTTGCGAATGGCAATGTCTTCATGAAGAAGACGACCAAAGTCGGCACTATCAGCATACCAGCGGCTATCTGCCGTCCGGTTGATGCCGAGGCGCAACCCAATTGGATTTACTTTCTGACCCATCAGGCGGCCTCCGCTTCCATTGATGTATCGCGCAGGACGATCGTAACCTGTGCAAATGGCTTTTGAATTCGCGCGGCGCGGCCACGGGCACGGGCCCGAATACGCTTCATCACGAGGTTCTTGCCGACATGAGCCTCTGAAACGACAAGTGAGTCGATGTCGAGGCCGTGATTGTTTTCCGCATTCGCAATCGCGCTTTGCAGCAATTTGCGAATGTCTTCTGCAGGCCGTTTACGCGAAAACTGCAGCTCAGCCAGCGCGCGCTCTACGGACAGACCGCGAATCGACTGCGCCAAAAGGTTCAGCTTTTGCGGGCTGGAACGATACATGCGCAAGACCGCGCGAGACTCGTTTGAGGCCTGCTTAGGAGGGTTTTTCTTCTTTCCCATGACTACTTTCTCCGCGCCTTCTTATCCGCGCCGTGACCGTAATAGCTACGGGTAGGAGCGAACTCGCCGAATTTGTGGCCGACCATCTCCTCAGAGACAGACACCGGGATGAACTTATTGCCATTATGGACCTGAAAATTCAGGCCAACAAATTGCGGCATGATTGTCGAGCGGCGCGACCAGGTCTTGATGACCACACGCTTTTCGGCGTTACGCGCCTCTTCAGCTTTCTTCAAGAGATAGCCGTCAACAAACGGACCTTTCCAGACAGAACGGGGCATGATCCAGGCTCCTCTTAGCGTTTTGCGTTGCGTCGACGGATGATCAAGCGATCTGTCGACTTGTTTTTACGAGTTTTTGGCCCGCGTGTTTTCTTACCCCATGGCGTCACAGGATGACGCCCACCGGATGACTTACCTTCACCACCGCCGTGTGGGTGGTCGAACGGGTTCATAACCACGCCGCGAACAGACGGGCGCTTGCCCATGTGACGCTTGCGGCCGGCTTTCGACAGAACCTTGTTCATATTGTCTGGGTTTGAAACCGCGCCGACGGTCGCCAGGCAGCTGTCCATCACCATGCGAAGCTCGCCAGACGTCAATTTAATCTGAGCGTATCCACCATCGCGGCCAACCAGTTGAGCGTAAGTGCCTGCCGCGCGGATCATTTGACCGCCCTTTTGAGGCTTCAACTCTATATTGTGAATGATCGTACCGACTGGAATATTTTTCAGGGGCAGGACGTTGCCCGGCTTAATGTCAGCCGTCTTGGATGTGACAACCTTATCGCCCACCTGAAGCCGCTGCGGCGCGATAATGTAAGACAGCAAACCGTCTTCATATTTGATCAGCGCAATAAAGGCTGTGCGGTTTGGATCATATTCCATCCGCTCCACCGTCGCCGGCATGTCCCATCGGTTACGCTTAAAGTCCACCTTGCGGTAAAGGCGCTTTGCGCCACCGCCAATCCGGCGCGCCGTAATGCGCCCGCGATTGTTGCGGCCACCCTTTTTGGTCAAACCCTCTGTCAGCGCCTTAACCGGCTTGCCCTTATGCAGGTGCGAGCGGTCCACCAGAACAAGCTGGCGGCGACCGGGAGAGGTTGGGTTGAATGTCTTAAGTGCCATTTGTTTCGTCCTTTCCCTTAGAGGCCCGTCGAAATATCGACCGACTGACCTTCTGCGAGCGTCACAATGGCCTTCTTAACGTCGCTGCGACGGCCGAGGTGGCCGCGAAAACGTTTCGTTTTGCCTTTTTGGAGCAGCGTGTTGACCTTCGTAACGTCGACCTTGAAGAGCGACTCGACAGCCTCTTTGATCATTGGCTTTGTGGCATCCATGGACACCTCAAAGATAACCTTGTTTTCTTCGGCCACGAGGGTCGACTTTTCTGTAATGATTGGGCGACGAATGACGTCGTAGTGATGGGTTTTTGGATCGGCCATGATTATTTAGCCCCCTTTGCGCGCTTCGCCAGCAAACGCGCGGCATACTCTTTATCGACCTTGGCGCGCGGAGCGCCGCCAGCGATCATCTCTTTGCACTGACCGAGCCAGTCTTCACGGGCAGCCTTATCAGCGCGACCTACTTTTTCGAGAACAGAAGAACGGTCGGCATCTGAAAGGGCCACATAGCCCGTCAATGTTCCCGCACCGACCGCGCGAAGCTCTTTCGCGACCTTTGGACCAATGCCGTCTACCAGCTGAATATCATCTACGAAATTGTCTTTCGAGAACGGCGAAGCAGTGGTCAGCGTGCCATCGAAACGCGCCTTAATGCCCTCAGCGGCCTCCTTTGTGAGAACCAGCTGCTTACGGCGCAGGACGTCATAGACGTTGAGACCAATCACGGGCAAAACATCAACGTTCGGAATGTTGCTGGCAGCCTTCGCCAAATTCTCGTCCACCGAAATACCAGAGATGAACAAAGCATTCTCAATACCAAGCGCCTTAAACTGAGCGGCCAACTCCTTCGTTTTCGGAGTCGCAAGCGCAGCCTCCTCAAGGACGATCACCGCGTCACTCTTCACCTTTGAAGAAATCGCGTGAGCAAGCGCCATCTTACGGATTTTTTTCGGAAGCGAATGCGCATGGCTACGAACACGAGGCCCGTGCGCGACAGCGCCGCCAACAAAGATAGGCGCATTCCGCGAGCCGTGACGCGCGCCGCCTGAACCTTTTTGACGAATAAACTTTTTGGTCGTGACCGACACCTCTGAACGCGACTGCGTTTTATGTGTGCCGGCCTGACGCTTGGCCAATTGCCAGCGAACCGTACGGTGCAAAATATCGGCGCGAATGTCCTGGACACCAAATATCGCCTCATCAACGGCGATCTTTCCAGCGGCTTTACCCGCGAGAGTTTTGACTGCGAGTTCCATTATTCACCGCCCTCATTCAGCAGTTTCTTGAGCAGATCTTTGTCGACTTGAGCCTTCGGTTCTCCGCCTGCCAAAATATCTTTGGCCTGCCCGACCCAATCCTCAGACGCAGCCTTGTCTGTGACACCCAATTCCTCAAGCGCCGCAGCGCGGTCAGCATCGGAAGCCGAAACAAATGCCGACAAAGAGCCAAGCCCCTTTTCTTCAAGCCCCTCCTGAGCTTTCGGCCCAACACCATCAACAAGCTGGATAAGGTCAGCCGCACTGCCCTCAATCTTTGGCGCGTCAGATGCAGTAGGTGCGTCGGCTTTCGATTCAGATTTTGGGGCGGCCTTCTCAGGCGCCTTGAAGCTGCCTGCCTCTGGCGCGTCCGCATGGATCGTCTTTTTAACGGCGTCACGGACTTCGACGTAGCTGCCTTCATGTCCGGGTATGGCGCCCTTCACCAAAATGAGGCCGCGCTCAACATCCGTTCGGACGATTTCAAGATTCTGGGTGGTGTCTCTTTTGGCGCCGTAGTGGCCGGCCATTTTTTTGCCTTTGAAGACCTTGCCTGGGTCCTGGCACTGGCCTGTTGAGCCGTGCGAGCGGTGGGAGATCGAGACGCCGTGGGTGGCGCGAAGACCCCCGAAATTCCAGCGCTTCATGGCCCCGGCAAAACCCTTACCGATGGTCACGGCGGACACGTCTACCTTTTGACCCGGCACAAAGTGATCGGCCTGAACCGTCGCGCCAATTTCCGGCAATTCGCCAGAGACGCGGAATTCTTTCAACTTACGCTTCGGCTCAACGCCAGCCTTGGCAAATTGGCCGCGCATCGGCTTCGGCGTGCGCTTGGCCTTTTTGTTGCCAGCCCCAAGGATAACAGCAGTGTAGCCATCAGAGCGCGTAACTTCGCCGCCCTTCTTGGTTTTGACTTTACGCTCTTCCATGGTGCGCAGGCCAACGACCTGGCAATCATCAAGCGACAGGACGGTGACGGGCACATGGCGCCCTTCATCGTCAAATATGCGCGTCATGCCCAGCTTACGGGTCAGCACGCCAGAACGGGGAGCTGGAAGCGCCATTATCGTGCTCCCTCAAGCTTAATCTCAATACCCACACCAGATGACAGGTCGAGCTTCATCAGCGCGTCAACGGTCTGCGGGGTCGGGTCCACGATGTCGAGAATGCGCTTATGGGTGCGAATCTCGAACTGCTCGCGTGATTTCTTGTTCACATGGGGTGAACGATTGACTGTAAAGCGCTCAATACGCGTTGGCAGCGGGATCGGGCCTTTCACTTCAGCGCCGGTGCGCTTGGCCGTCTGCACGATCTCTTTTGCCGACATATCGAGGGCGCGGTGATCGAAGGCTTTCAGCCTGATCCGGATATTTTGTCGTTCCATTGGTCTTCCGTCCGCACAAGTAAATGAGTTTCAGGCGCATACTCGTCAGTCGCTGCACCAAAACGCATGGGTTTGATAAAATTGTCAGTTTCAAAAGGAGCGTTCACGCGAAAACGTGCGGCCATCCATGTGAAGGCTGGGGTTTAGGCGAGAAGACTCATGGCGTCAACAGCCATATGCGCAATTTTTATGGGCGTGCGCATGGTTATTTTCGGTTTCAGCAGATCGCCCTGAACCCCGCAGAGTTTTATGCGGGGTTTGCAACCGAATCGCCGCCCCTGCTTCGGCGCAGCCCGCTTCGAACACACGTGTCCATATCGGCTCTATATCCACTCTGTATCTGGTCCATATCATTGGCGAACCGTCCATATCCATTTGCTCTACTTGAGCAAAACCGAGCGTTAGCTCCAAGCGCCTGAAATCAGAACCTAAATGGGACTGACGCAAAACGCTCTTCGTCTCGTATGGGCGCAAAATCGGACATTAGAGATTTGTCCGCTCCCAACTTCTCGGCGGGCGAAACCAAACATATCAAAACCTAAACACTAACCTTGAAAAATGCCTTTATAAGCAGCCGCTAATGTTTCATCGACGTCGCGAAACGTCATTCCCAGATCGGCTCTTATTTTCTCGGTCGCAATATTCGCAGACTTGCCGATGTGAGTACGCAAATATGAACCTGTCCCCGCAGGTTGGAAGCGGCTAAAAACCTTTGTCATAAAGCTTCCAATGGCGCCCTCCATATTTTTTGTCGGTAGCGTCTTGGTCTCGATGTTGTTTGTCCGGCAAAACTCCACCACCTCACGCATACTGCGCTTGCCTGCTACGCAAAGATATCTGCCATTCGCTTGCGGTGTTTCCATCGCAAGAATATGCGCTTTGGCCACATCACGCACATCTACAAATCCCCAATGCAAGTCCAGAATTCCTGGCATGCCGCCAAGCGCAACGTTCTTGAGCAAGGCATTAGAATTGTTCAAGCCCGGCCCTAAGCTTGGCCCGATTGTCATGTAGGGATTTACAACAACCAAATCCCAATCAAAGTCATTGTCTTCCATATATTTCCAAGCTGCTTTCTCAGCCTGCATTTTGGAATAATAGTATGGGTTTCGCTTGAGCGACGATTTTGTGTTCCAGTCGGCTTCAGTAAGAACTTTTGTTTTGTCAGGCGAATCCGTAACGGCTGCGAGTGATGAAGTAATCACGACGCGCTTTACCCGAGCCGATGTCGATGCCGCTCGCAAAAGCGAAAGTGTTCCATGAACGGCCGGGTCAACGAGATCCTTTTGCGGGTCGTCCATGTCTAGCGCGTAAGGGCTTGCGGTGTGGATAATATAATCAACGTCGCTGTATTTGCTGAACGGATCATCGTCCATCAAATTCGCCGCCACCACTTCCAGCCGCTCAGCAGCTCCCTCGAGTGCTTTAAGATGAGCTACTTTCTCATCATTCTGCGGGTCGCGAACGGTTCCAATCACAGTGTAGCCAGCAGATAGCAATTGCTGAGCAATGTGACTGGCGATAAAACCGCTGGCACCTGTCAGTAGTATCCGTTGTGATGCATTTTCGGAGTTTGAGGCGTTTATCATGGAGCTCTCTTGTCAAAACCGCGGAATGTATAATATATACGTTTTTTACATAATCGTATAGTTTGTCAAGATGAGCTCTAGCCCAAAAGACTTCGAACTCAGTCCAACCAAGCTCGCCCGCCGCAATAAAATACTTGCAGTGGCTGAGGACTTGGTAAAACGCCAAGGCTATAGGGCCACAACAATGGAAGCGCTGGCAGATGCCGCGCTTATATCCAAAGCAACGCTCTACAGTTATTTCGGCGACAAGGATGCAGTGTTTGCCGCAGTATCTGCCCAGCTTGCCGCCGACATTCTAAAAGCTATCGATGCGGTTTCGAGAACGGATGACAGCTCGGTTGCCAAGGTTTCCGGAATGCTGCTCGCAAAGCACAACATGATTTTTGATCGGTATAGATCATCGCCTTTTGCGCATGAAATTCTCGAAAACAGGGTCACCGCTGCTCCCGATATTTTCAACGCGCTCGATAGCGATATCGTCGCCCGGCTCACAAAGGTTCTGAAGGAACATGGATTAAAACAAGCCAGCGCTAGCTCAATGGCACGCATACTCTATTACGCCTCAAAGGGAATTGCCGATAACTCGGCAGATGCGCGCTCCATGCGAAGCGATATTGGTCTCTTCGTTAGCACAGTCATGTGACTATGACGTGCCTCGCTCGACAGCGCCAATTCGGCGAACCGCATACAACACGGCCCTCAGATCTCCGCCAAGACCAGAAAACCTTCAAAACTGGCTGTAAGCTAATGTCTGCAATTGGGATGATTGAGACAAAGTGCCTGAAGGCTTCGCCGCAATGAGAAAGGCCGCCCCATTGCTGGAGCGGCCTTTGTTTTTGTGGCTTTGCCCGGCGCTTTCGCCCCAAGCGTAATCTCCTATTTTTGATCCTCGATCAAAAATTCTGGCTGCGCCAGACCGTCGATTACTTTTTAATCGCGGAGACGACGCCGGCGCCGACGGTGCGGCCGCCTTCGCGGATGGCGAAGCGTAGGCCCT
>CAZXVJ010000007.1:0-90149 GCA_964644385.1 uncultured Hyphomonas sp.
AACGGCAGGCCTGTCTTACAATAAGACGGCGTTCAAAGATGATGTTCTCATCGCGCCAGGCTGCGGCGGCGGATGTACGATGCTTGACCCGGAAGTATTCGATGATGCCGGCAACTCACTTGGGTTTAACATCTCTGACAACTCGTTTCCCAATGCGCCTGAGTGGATTGGGAACATCACGGCGCGGTACGCCTATCCAATTGCGGGTGGCGAGCTATATGGCTACACCGACTGGGCCTATAAGGGCGACACCAATTTCTTCCTCTATGAGAGCGCTGAATTTGGTCAGGATGGCTATTGGGAAGGCGGCCTTCGCCTCGGATACAAATCTGATCGCGGCTATGACGTGTCGATCTTTGGACGCAATATCTTGGACGAAGAGGCACTGACCGGCGGGATTGATTTCAATAACCTCACCGGCTTCGTAAACGAGCCGCGCATTATCGGCATTGAGCTTAACTGGGAGCTGCAATAGCAGCTCCCAGTCCTTAGCTTCATGATGATTTGTGTCTGTTAGAAGGAAACCCGTATTCCGGCGCGGATGTTTTGGCCGGGAAGGGGGGCGACGTCTTTCAAGACCGACGTGGCGGCGCGCGCTTCGGTGTCGCCAATGTTGCGGGCTTCCACAAACAGCTTGGAGTTTCCGAGGCGAGGGTCGAGGCCGCCCAGATTATAACTGGCGCGAAGATCGACCAGCGTATAACCGTCCGTTGGAAGAATGCCCGCGCCGGGATCATCTTGATCGGCGGCGAGGGTGGCGCTGGCGCCGACGCTCCAGCGGGTCCATTCTGCATCCGCGCCAAGCTGTACCGTGACGGGCGGCACATAGGGCACGTTCTCGCCATTGCCCAGCTCTGCATTCACCAGATCGAGGCTGGCGGTCATCGTCCATAAGGCGTTCATCCAGCCGCTGGTTTCGTAGTTGCCGTAGAGCTCAAAGCCCTGAAAGTCTGCATCGTCGGCGGTGAAGACGAAGACAGGCAGTTCGTCTTCCTCATCTCCGCGCGGGGCGAGATAGATGAAATTATCGAACCGGGTGACAAAGGCGTTGAGGCCGATGCTGGCATTGTCAAAGTCGGCGCGAATAACGCCTTCAAAGTTCAGGCCGCTTTCAATGTCCAGCGTGCTGTCGCCAATCTCAAACTGGCTGGTGGCAAGGTGCGGGCCGTTGGCGAACAATTCGGTGTCGCTGGGCGCGCGCTCGGTATAGGAGATCTGGCCGCCGAGGAAGAGCGTGTCGTTGATATGACGGTGCACACCGATGGAGCCAGATAGGGCGTCAAAGCTGCGCTCGCCCTGAATGGCATTGTCGAGGCGGGAATTATCAAACCGCAGACCGCCTTCGATGCCGATGTCATTATCGAGTTTGAGGACTTCATATAGGAAGACTCCGAGGCGCTCTGTCTTGGTGGGGGTGATGAAGGCTTCATCGCCTGCCGCGCCGAGCTTTTTGAAGGAGTGCTGAAGGCCGACGGTGCCCTCCAGGCCCATGATGGGGTTATGGGTGGCCTCGATGCGGGCTTCGTGGCCCGTGGTTTCAAAGACGGTGCCGGGCTCTCCGGGGCCTTCAAATTCTGTATGGTCATAATCCACGATAGAGACAGCCGCGCTGACGCGATCAATTGTCTGGCCGTGGAAATGGAGGCCGCCGCGAATGTCATAGCGGGTTTGGGAGAGGTCGATGAACGGAGCTTCTTCTTCCTCTTCGTGCTCCTCTTCGTCATGGCCTTCCTCTTCTTCCTCCTCTTCCTCATGGCCGTGCGCGCCGGGCAGGCCGTAGAGTGCATTGCTCTGGCGGACGCTGACGCCGATAAAGCCGGCATCCCCGACCCAGGATACGCCGCCCGCTAAGGCGTCGGTTTCAAGGTATGAGTTTTCCAGCGTGCCTTGTTCCTCATCCGGGAAGCCTTCTTCGGCACGCAAAGCGTTGGATTCAGAAAAGCCGGGAATGGAGAGCTCTTCGGCGTCGCGCTGGCTGGCAGAGGCTGTGAACACAACCGAGCCGACAGGGGCTTGTCCGCGCGCAGCAAGCTGTGTGCCCTCGTTGACGGAGGTGTAGGCGGCAAGACCGTCTGCGGTGGGGGCATCTGGCACGGTCTCAGCGATCAGACCGTCAATGACGTTTACGACGCCGCCAATCGCCTGGCCGCCATAGGCGAGCGCCGCCGGGCCGCGCAGGATTTCGATACGGGTGGCGTCAATGCCGTCGCCCGTGACCTGATGGTCGGGGGAGGCGGCTGAGGCATCAATCACGCCGAGGGAGTTGGTCAGCACCAGCACACGCTCTGCGCCGAGGCCGCGGACAACCGGGCGAGAGGCGGCCGGGCCGAAATAGGTCGAGGCGATGCCGGGCTGTTTGGCGAGCGTGTCGCCGAGCGAGGGTTCCAACCGATCAAGGATTTCGTCGCGGTTGATGACGGCAGCGTTGCCGATCAACTCGTCCGCCTCACGGGAGGGGCCGGGCATTGTGATGACAACGCGTTCTTCTATGCGGATGTCATCTTGCTGTGTGGGGGGAGTGTCTTGAGCGGCGACGGGCGCAGCCATGGCGGTGGCCAGCGCGGTGAACGCGGCCGTTGTTTTCAAAGTGTGGGTCATTGTTGGAATAGCTTTCAATCATGCAATAGGTGATGCGCCTTTGGCGGGCGCAGCGGTGGAACTATTGATGATTGACGGGCGGACTTCGGGGCGGGGGACCGCGTTCTGGCGGCCAGATCCAGACAGGTGTGGAGGCGGCGGGCTGTGGTCGCGCTTCGCCGAGACTAGGCACCAGCGGCGCCGGGCAGGTGGCGGGTAGAATGGCAGCCTCTTCGCTGGCCAAAATACCAACATCGCAGGCCACACCTTCATGTTCGTGCGGGGCCTCGCCATAGGTGGTGGCGTGCGACAGGCTGATTGCCTGCGCCCATGCGACCATGACAATGATCGCCAGTTTTAAGACCGTGGAGATGGTTCTCGTTTGCACGCGTGATGACATATCATTTGGCGATGGACCTGCCTAGTCGGTTTGATGGCGCAGAAGAGACAAATCGCGCATCGCGCGAGTTTATTGGTCTATTTGGACGAAAACTGGCAGTGTGATCCCATAAGAATTGAGCAGGCGCACCCGCGGCGCGCGCCTCAGCGACAATCTGGAGGGAGCGGTATGGAACAGTTACAGGGCATGGATGCCTCATTTGTGGCGATGGAGACGCCCAATACGCCAATGCATATTGGCTCTATTCTGATTTATGACCCGTCGACCGCGCCGGGGGGCTTTGTCCGCTTCAAGGATATTTTGTCTTTCTATGAATCGCGCATGCACCTGTCCAAAACAATGCGGCAGAAGATGGTGAAAGTGCCGCTGAGCATTGATTATCCGTATTGGGTTGAGGATGCTGAGTTCGATCTGGAGTACCATGTGCGCCACATCGCATTGCCTAAGCCCGGCGACTGGCGGCAGCTATGTATTCAGGCTGCGCGGATCTTTGCGCGCCCGCTGGACCTGACCCGTCCGCCCTGGGAGTTTACGGTGGTGGAAGGCCTCGACAATGTGCCGGGGATTCCGAAGGGCTCATTTGCGACGGTGACGAAGGTGCACCATTCAGCGATTGATGGCATGTCGGGCATTGATTTGATGCAGGCCCTGCACACGCCGACGCCAAGCGTCGCCCCGCCGAATGAACCGGACAATTGGAAAGCTGATAAATTTCCGAGCCGCGCGGCGATGTTTGCTAAGGGATATGCTCGCGCCGTGGTCAATCCCGTGCGCCAGATGGGGGTAGGGGTTCAGGCCATTCCGGGCGTTTACCGCGCCGCAAAGGGGCTGATCAAAGGCAATTTCGATTTGAACGCGGCGGCAGAAACGCCGAAGACGCGGTTCAATACGAAGGTCTCCCCGCACCGGATGATTGGCGGTGAAGTGTTCCGGCTAGACGATATCAAGGCGCTGCGGGTGTTGTCTGAAGGGTCCAAGGTCAATGACGTAATGCTGTCGATTATTGGCGGCGCGCTGAACAAATATCTGACCGCCAAAGATGAATTGCCGAAAACATCGATGACGGCAATGGCGCCAATTTCTGTCCGATCTGAGGGCGAGAAGGGTGAGATGGGCAATCAGGTGGCCGCGATGATTGCGCCGCTTGGCTCGCATATTAAAGACGCCAAAAAGCGCATGGCCTATGTGCATGATCAGACCAGCCGGTCAAAGGCGATGACCAATGCGATGGGCGCGCGGCAGATGACGGAGGCGAGCAAGGTGTCGCCGGCCTTGTTCATGGCGCTGGGCGCGCAAGCCTATACGCGGCTGGGGCTGGCGGACTATGTCAAACCTGTGATCAATACGGTTGTCACAAATGTGCCGGGGCCGCCGGTTCCGATTTATTCTGCCGGTGCCAGACTGGTGAGCATGCAGGGCCTGATCTGCCTGACCGATGGTATGGCGCTTGGCCATGTGGTGCAGAGCTATGTTGACGAGGCGACGATCTCTTTCACGGCTGACCGTGAAGTGATGAGTGACCCGGACTTTTACTCAAAATGCCTGCGCGATAGCCATGACGACATGCTGGCGGCGGCGGGATTGACAAGCGCAGGACAAGCGCCAGCGAAATCTGTTGCTAAAAAGAAGCCAGCCTCGACCGCAAAAGCCGCCAAGCCAAAGACAAAGTCTAAGGCCAAAGCGAAACCGAAGGCTAAGGCTAAGGCTAAGGCGAAGCCAAAGTCTAAAGCGAAGAAAACGGCTGCGGGTAAGACGGCGGCGAAGCGCTAACGGTTTCGATGCTGGCCGAGGTCGCGGAAGCCGCGCTGATTTATAAGGTGGCGAGGCAGGCGTCGCGGGCATCTTTAAGGTTGGACACATCCATACCGGACCGGGCCATGACACGCAGGCCGGAATAGACCGTTAGGACAAGATTGGCCTGAACGCGGGTGTCGGCTGGCGCGCGATCCGGTGTGTGCTCGGTGAGGGTTTCGAGGATGGCGGCGCGCATTTTTTCGTACCCCCGTTGAACGATGACAGAGGTGTCCTTGTCCAGAGCCGCGCGGTCAGCCGACGCGTTACATAGGAAACAGCCTCTGCGATCGTTGCTCTTTTCCACCGCGTCTATCGGAAAGTTGAGAAACGCAGAGAGGCGTTGGTGGGGCGTGAGCGTATGCTCCCGGAGCGTCTTTACCGCGCCGTTTACGATCAGCTGCTCATGCCGCGCCAGAGATTTTTGATACATCGCCTGCTTGTTGCCAAAGGCGCGGTAAAGACTGGCTTTGCCGAGGCCTGTTGTCTTGATGATGTCGCTGAGCCCGGTGGCGTCAAAGCCATTCTCCCAAAATAGCTCCATGATTTTGGTGAGCGTGTCGTCGGGGTCGAACTCTCTTGGACGACCAGGTGTAGATGGGGCATTTGAGTGATCACGCATTCGTGAGAATCCTATTCTTGACCGATCGGTACAGAATTGTTAGTTAGATTGTGTCGGCGAAACGCCGCTCCAATTTTTAAGCAGAAATAGACCGATTGGTCAATAATTAGGGATAAATCAAATGACAACCACAGTACACACAGACTCAGCCGTCATTGTTGGACGCTACAGCAAATCGCAAGTTGCAGACCTCGGCGACAAGGTGTCCCGCATCGGTGAACACGCTCTGCGCGGCACCACAGCGACTGTGCTGGCCTGGATCGGCGCAATGAAGTTTACCGCATACGAGGCCGGCGTCATTCAGGGACTGGTTCAATCAAGCCCGCTGATCAGCTGGATTTACAATGTGCTGAGTGTGCAGGGGGCCTCAAACCTGATTGGCACGGTTGAGATCGCGATTGCCGCTCTTTTGCTGATTGGCGTGAAGTTTCCCAAGGCCACATTGGTTGGCGCGGGTTTGGCGGCATTTACCTTCCTACTGACGGCGAGCTTCTTGCTCACAGCGCCAGTTTGGGAAGCCAGCCTTGGCGGATTTCCAGCGCTGAATGTTCTACCCGGACAGTTCTTGTTGAAAGACATTGTGCTGCTGAGCGGATCAATCTTCCTGGCGGGTAATGCCCTGCGCCGGATTGCTGACGACGCCTAAGACTCCGTTCGAAACTCACCCGGCGCGAATAGGCGCGCCGGGGCCAGACACAGGACCCCCATCATGTTCGACCAACACATCATTTCACGCACAATCACGCTCACACTTTTGACGGCTCTGACGATCACCATCGGCGTTATCGCGCTCAGCCCGCCGGCCAGCCTGTACGCATAATCGAAGCGACCCAATCACACTCATCTCAATTAAAGGAAAACCCCATGAAACCGACCATTATCCTCTACACAAAAGGCTACTGCCCACATTGTAAACGCTCACTGGAGTTGCTGCGCGCGAAAGGCATGACGTTCACAAACTATGATTTGGTTGAGCGCCCTGAACTCACCGAAGAGATGGTGACCCGGGCCGGTGGACGCACCACAGTGCCACAGATCTTTATCGATGATTTCCATGTTGGCGGCGCCGCTGATCTGTTCGCCTTAGAGGAAGCCGGGAAGTTGGACCCATTGCTGAAACGCGCAGACGCGTAAGCATCATCGACGAATTGAAGAATGGCCGCCTCTAAAACAGGGCGGCCATTTTTTGTTCGGCGTCACTCTACTCATCGTCTAGCGGATGCCAGCTTTCTACGTTTTGCGCGGCATTTGGATCACCGGCTTTGCCGCGATAGGGGCGACGCCCGGCGAGGTGTTCAGGTGGTGGGACATTGGTAACCGTGAGGGGCGTGAGATCAATGAGGTGTTTCGGGGCGGCGTTTGGCTTCGGCTTAAGGCGATAGAGACTGCCATTGCGGGCAAACAGGATGTCTCCGGTGTGGTCAACATCGACCCAATCGACGCGTTGGAGGTTCGTCTCTGTGTCGTTTGGGAAGCTGAGCTTGGCTGTCATGACGAGGCTGCGCCCGCCGATTTCGCCGTGCTGATCGCGGATGCGATGTAGCCGTGCGCCATCTTTGAGGGGCTTGGTCCATATTTCGGCGCCTTCGGTTTTCCATTGGAATTTTACGGACGGATCATCTGGCGCGATGACGGGGTTGAAGGTGTACTGTGCTTTGGTGATGGTGTCGGTGAGGGCCCAGCCGTCGCGCGTGAGGCGGCGGTGTTCAATGGGGGCGTCTTCGCCGCTGCCCGAATATTCGCCCATCGGCAGGACGCGGGTGTAGGGCGGGGGAAGCGCGCCGAAATCTGCCGGGCCGAGGGATTTGTGTTTCTTAGCTTTTGTTTTCTCATCAGGCTCGAAATTGTAATTGAGCAGGACCGTTTTCTGCGCCGCGTCGAACAGGCCGCCGCCGCCCCAAGTATGGTCTTGCGGCCATAGGATGTGGGCGGAGAAAAAGGGCGGGGGGCAAAGCGCGGTGAAGGCGTAGAAGTGGCCTTTGAACCGTCCCGTGAAATAGAGGAAATACTCACCGCATGGGGAGATATCGCAGCGGGCGGCATAGACGCGGCTGTGCAACCATTGGCCGTGCTGGAAGGTGTCTGTTTCCAGGTCCCATTTCGACATTAGGGTTTTCACGCCGGGGCCGCGGCGTAAGACGACCGCCGTCGCCGCATCCCGGGCAATATATGCCGAGATGCGGGGCGTATCTTTATCTTGATAGGAAGAGGCGGGGACCTCTGTCATATTGGGGCCCGGTTAGTGCTGGCTTTCCGGTGTCGTGACTTTCAGGCCATCGAGATCGTCTGACATGGAAATCTGGCAGGAGAGGCGCGAAGTGGCTTTCACGTTCTCTGCAAAATCCAGCATGGACTGTTCCATTTCTTCCTGATCGCCAACTTTTTCCATGAAGGCTTCGTCGACATAGACATGGCAGGTGGCACACGCGCACGCGCCGCCGCAATCAGCATCAATGCCGGGGATTGAGTTTTTGATCGCCGCTTCCATGACGGTCTCGCCATTGGCGGCCTCTACAGTGCGCTCGGTGCCATCGTGGGCGACGAAGATAATTTTGGCCATGCGGTGTTACTCCTTCAGGTTGCCAACGCGGCAACCGATATTTCTTTCATTGATAGTGATGTATCGCTCAATACGCTAGGCGCAAGCTTTGCCCCTGACATTATAAGCTTTTTGGATGCGAGAAACTCTGGCGGGCTGTTGACCGCATCGACCGCGATAAGGGCGCCATTCTTCAGGTAAAAGACGGCAAATTTGCGCGAATCTGGCGCGCCGCGCGGGACGATTTCATCATATCCTGTGCTGAGACCGGCAATTTGAAGCTTCAGATCGTACTGATCTGACCAAAACCACGGGCAGTCTTCCGGCGGGCGTTTGCGGCCAAGAATAGCGGCAGCGGCCAGTTTGCCCTGCTCAATCGCATTGTGGACACTTTCGAGGCGTCCGGTGCGGCCATAGTGGACAAGAGGGCGAGACGCGCAATCCCCGACCGCGAAGATGCGCGGATCATTGGTGCGCGCATCCCGGTCAACCAGAATGCCGTTTTTGCAGGCGATGCCAGCCTCTGCGGCAAGGCCTTCATTGGGAAGGATGCCGATGCCAACAAGTATGAAATCTGCGGGTAAAACCGTGCCATCTGCCAGATGGGCCTCGGTGACCATTCCGTCGGTGCCTTCGAGGTGATCGAGGCGGGAACTGGTCATCAGGGTGACGCCTTGAGCGGTATGCTCCTTGGTGAAAAACTCGCTCATCACGGGGCTGGTGACACGGGCGAGGATGCGGTCTTCCATTTCCAAAACGGTCACATCCAGGCCCATTTGGCGTGCGACGGCGGCGGCCTCAAGGCCAATATAGCCAGCCCCAACGATGACCAGTCTTTGGCCAGAGATCATGCCAGGGCGAATGCGTTCGACATCGCTGATAGAGCGTAATTCGTAAACGCCGCTCAGGTCTGCGCCTTTGACGGGCAGCGCGCGTGGGCGTGACCCTGTGGCGATGACAGCGGCGTCGTATGGGAGGGCGCCGCCATGTTTCATGGTGACCGACTGGGCCGCGCGGTCAATGGCTGTAACCTGCGTGGAAAGGATCAGTTCGACATTGTTATCGGCGTACCAAGCAGACGGTTTGAAATAGAGGCGCTCTTCCGCAAACTCGCCTTTCATAAAGGCTTTTGACAAAGGCGGTCGTTGATAGGGCGGGACAGGCTCTTCGCCAATCAGGGTAATCGCGCCTTCATATCCCCATTGGCGCAGCGAGAAACACGTCTGCGCGCCCGCCTGACCGGCGCCAATGACGACGACATTTTTTGCGTTCGAAAGATCCAAAAGGAGGCTCCCACCCATCTTAAGATATATTTATGACGCCCGCGTCAACTTTGCAAGCGCGCGGGCGATGTATGCGGCTTCGGTTATACAGACTGCTTAATCCAAATCCATGCGCCCAATTTCTCTTTGCCGCCGGGTTCATCCGGTTCGATATAGCCGTGTTTTCCAAAGAACTGACGCGCGGCGGAGTTGGCGGTGAGGCATTTCAAGTTCAGCGGCGCGTTTGCAACCGACTGAATAGCGCTGAGCAAATGCGCGCCGACGCTTTGGCGTTGCGATGGAGGCCGGACATAGATGTGACGGAGCAAGGCTTCGGGCGGGTAAAGCGATGCGACGCCGATTATTTTGACGCCATATTCTGCCACCCAGATCGTATCGTCTTTGGTTTGGGAGCTAAAGTTTGGCGGCGAGACCACTGTATCGCCCGGCCATACGGGGGAGGCGGCCATAGCGGCGCTCATTGTTGCAGCGCAACCGGCGGCGTCGGTTGGGTCATAAGGGCGGACGGTAAATCGGTTCATGGCGTCAGTATAAGCAGCTTGAACCGACTATGCATCCAGTGACATAGGTTTGCGGCATGAAACTTGAGCTTTCTCTCAAAGACGATACCGCGACCCGGGCGCTGGGCGCGGCGCTGGGCGGTATGTTGCGGGCAGGGGATGTTATCGCGCTGCGCGGGGATTTGGGGGCCGGCAAGACCACGCTGGCACGCGGGCTGATCCAGTCCCTGCTTGGGGCGGAAACTGAGGTGCCGAGCCCGACCTATAATCTGGTGCAGACCTATGAATTGCCGGGCGTCACGCTGTGGCATTTTGATTTGTATCGGCTGGAGACACCGGATGAGATGCATGAGCTGGGCTGGGATGATACGGCGCTGGGTGCGGCGCTGATTGAATGGCCGGATAGGGCGGGGGCGCATCTGCCCAAATGGCGACTGGATGTGATGCTGGAGATAGTTGGGGATGAGCGGCGCGCGATACTGGAACCGCGCGGCGAAGACTGGCAAACACGGTTGCATGACATTGAACTCAACCTCTGATGCGCGCGGCGCGGCGGGCTTAGCGTTTTTGGCAGAGGCTGGCTGGAGCGGCGCTGACCTATCTATGCTGGGCCAAGATGCCTCATCGCGGCGATACTTTCGTGTCACGGGCAAAGACGGCGCGCGCGCGATGTTGATGGATGCGCCGCCGGGCGAGACGGCGATTTGCCCACCAGAGGCCACATCAGAGGAACGCGATGCGCTGGGCTGGAATGCATTGACCCGATTGGCGGCATCCCGCGTTGATGCATTTGTGCTGATCGCGCAATATTTGAGGGCTGGCGGGTTTCGTGCGCCGGAGGTGTTTGCCCATGACGCGACGGGTGGGTTCGCGCTGATTGAGGATTTTGGCGAGGGGCTGGAATTTGCCCGGTTGATCGAGAGTGGAGACGCTGATGAAGTGGCGCTGTATGAGGCGGCGGCTGAAACATTAGGACGCTTGCATGGTATGCCGGCGCCAACGGTGATTGCATCGGGCAATGAGCGCTGGCCGATTTTGGAGTTTGATGCTGTCGCGCTCAAAGCCAGCGCGGATTTGTATGCAGACTGGTTTCCGAGGCATAGCGGCGGCGATGCGCTGGGCGGTAATGTGCGGGCACGCTGGGAGGGTGTGCGAGACGGGCTGATTTCGCGCGCGCTGGCTTTTCCACGGGAGTTTACGCTGCGCGATTACCACGCTGAGAATTTGCTATGGCTGGACGGCGATGTGGGCCTGCTGGACTTTCAGGACGCCGTGATGGGGTGGGACGCCTGGGATATGTCACTGTTGATTCAGGATGCGCGGCGCGATGTATCAGACGCTGCCGCGGAGGCCGCGACGCGGCGCTATTTGGAGGTGACGGGGAAAGCGCGCGCTGATTTTGAGGAACGATTGGCGGTGATTGGAGGGCTAAATGCGATGCGCATTTGCGGCATCTTTGTGCGCCTGATGCAGCGCGATGGGAAGCCGCGATATGGTGATTTTCTGCCGCGGCAAATACAAATGCTGGCGCGTAATCTGGCGCACCCGTCCATGAAGGAAGCGGCAGATTTTGTGCGGGACGTGACGCCAAGTGTGTTTGAAGACGGAGGCGTGGCATGAGCAAGGTTCCACACACGGCCATGGTGCTGGCCGCAGGCATGGGCAGCCGGATGCGCCCGCTGACCGAGACGACCCCGAAACCATTGCTAGAAGTGTGCGGCAAAAAGCTGATCGACTATTTGCTGGATCCATTGGCGGAGGCCGGTGTGAAGCGCGTGGTGGTGAATGTTCATTGGCTGGCTGATCAGGTGGAAGCGCATATGGCGACGCGGCATGACTTTGAGGTGGTGATCTCAGACGAGCGTGGCGAGCGATTGGAGACGGGCGGCGGACTGGCGAAGGCGCGGCCCCTACTGGGGGATGACCCGGTTTTTGTGGTGAACACGGATGCGTTCTGGTCGCCCGCGAGTGTTCAGCCCTTACTGGATTTGGTGGAGCAGTTCGAAACGGCGCGCCCGGATGTTATGCTGATGGCGGCGCGCACAGATCAGAGCCTTGGCTTTCATGGGGCAGGGGATTTCTTTCCGACCAAGACAGGCGGGCTGACGTTTCGGGGCGACGCGGATAAAGCGCCATTGGCGTTTGCAGGCGTTCGGATTATTCGCCCGCAGCTGTATGACAATGAAGCCATTCGCGCGTTTTCTGCTGTGGAAGTATGGAAGCGTAGCAAGATTATGTTCACACCGTTGGACGCGTTTTGGCTGCATGTAGGCGACCCGGATGCGCTGAAGGATGCCGAAATGTGGCTGAAATGCCATGGAGGGTGAGGCTGAATTGGAGGTTTTTGCGAGCGGCGCGCCGAGCGTTTGGACGATACCGGCGGGAACGAATTTCTTAAAAGCATTGGCCGAGACATTGGCGAACGAAACCGGATTGGCGAAGCGGCCGGACGCGCTCAGCGATGCAATCATCTATGTGCCCAATCAGCGGTCAAAAGCAGCGTTCACACTGGCGCTTTATGATGCCAGCGGCGGGGCGTCGATTTTGCCGCCAGACATTCGGGCGCTGGGCGATCTGGAAGATGATGACGGGCCGTCCATGGCCGAAAGTGCGCTGGCGGGGTTAGGACCAAAGCTGGACCCGGCGCGGCGGCTGGGCGAGTTGGCGAGATTGGTGCAGGCGTTCTATGTCGGCGAGTATGGCTATGACGTGCCGCCAAGCTCGGCGCTGGCCGCGGCCAAAGAGCTAATGCGGTTGCTGGATCAGGATGCGCTTAGCGCGGCATATTTAAATGCAGACGAGATTGAGGTGCCGCGATGGGACGCGCTGCCCGGTCTTGTGGAGCGAAGTGAACTGGCGCTGCACTGGCAAAACTCGATAAAGTTCCTGAACATTGTGGCGCAGGACTGGCCAACATGGCTAGCCGCTCATAATCACAAAGACCCGTTTGTGCGGCGGCTGGAGGCGGCAAAGGCGTTGGCCGCTGACTGGGACAAACGCCCGCCAAACGCGCCGGTGTTGATTGCCGGGTCAACCGGGGCGACGCCGGCCAGCCGGGTGTTGATGCAGGCCGTGCTGAAACTGCCCAAAGGGCGGATCATCTTACCGGGGCTGGACCGAGATGCCGATGCGCAGACGTGGACAGGTATTCGCGCCGCTGTCAGCCATCCACAAAATGCGCTGATTGAAGCGCTGGATGAATTAGAGATTGTTCCAGAGGACGTTCCGGTGTGGCCTGGCATTGAAACCGACATCCAAGCGGCCGCGCGCCGGCGGCTTGTGCATGAAGCCCTCGCGCCAGCAGATGAGACGGCAGATTGGCGGGATACGCTCGAGACATTGGCGAAGGCTGGCAAGACGGATATTGCGAGTTTTGCAACGCATGCCGCCAATGGCCTGACCATCATAGAGGCGCCCGATGAGACCGCCGAAGCCGAAGCGGCGGCGCTGCTGATGCGGGCAACATTGGAAACAGATGACGAGACAGCGGCTTTGGTGACGCCAGATGCCGGGCTGGCGCGACGTGTATCGTCTATGTTGCTACGATGGGGCGCGGAAGTGCCGCCCTCTGGCGGGGTGCCGCTGGGGCGCACGCCTGCGGGCAGCATGATTGGCTTATGTGCAAGCTGGGCGCTCGACCCGTCGGACCCGGTCAATCTAACGCGCGTGCTGAAGCATGTGTTTGCCGTGGCGCCGGATGGACTTGCTGAACTTGAGCGCCATTTTCTGCGTGGGCCTCGACGGTGGAACAGCTTGGCGGAATTGCGCAAAAGCGTAGAAACGCGCGGCGACATTGATCCGTATCCAAGTTTTGATGCGGAGGATACGCAAGCCGCTTTAGAAGCGATTGATCATGTGATCGCGCTGTTTGAAACGTCAGAGGCAGATTTGTCTGGCGATGAGGTTGTGGCAGGCGGGCGCGCGGCTGAGACTATTGCTACATTGGCGAGCGCTGTGAGTGATACGCCATTGCCCTGGGCGGGGGAGGACGGGCGCGGCGCGTCTAAAATGCTGGAACAGGTGGGAGAGATTGTGTCTCACTTGGGAGAGATTGCGCCGGAAACGCTGGTCAATTTGATCCATTCGCAAAGCGCGCAAATCACGGTCAGCACGGGTGTCGCCGAACATCCGCGCTTGTCGATTTGGGGGCCGTTGGAGGCGCGGCTGCAAAGCGCCGATCGGATCATTCTGGCAGGGCTGAACGAAACCGTTTGGCCGCAGCGCCCGGCGGCAGATGCGTTTCTGCCGCGGCGGTTTCGGGCCGGTCTGAAGCTGAATGATCCTGAGGATCGATTGGGCCTGTCGGCACATGATTTCGCGCAGCTGGCCTCGGCGCCAGACGTAACAATGCTGTATAGCGCGCGCCGAGATGATGCGCCGGCAGTTGCGTCGCGCTGGGTGTGGCGGTTGAAAACGCTGCTGAAGGGGGCGCTGGACGACAAAGCGGAAGCGGCCACAGCGCCGGACGAGATGCGCGATCCCTTACGATGGGTGCGCGCCCTACACGCCGATGGGCGCGGCCTTTTGCCGAGCACGTATTCGGCTGAGCCGAAACCGACGCGCCGCCCTGAGCACTGGCCGAAGCGTTTGTCTGTGACGCGGGTGGATATGCTGCAGCGCGATCCATTCGCGATCTGGGCGCAGAATGTGTTGAAGCTGGAGGGACTGGATTTGATGAATGCGGAGCTTGGTCCGGCGCAGCGAGGAACAGCAATCCATTATGCGCTGGAGCACTTCGAAGATAAGGGCCAGCCGAAAACGCATGAGCGGTTCATGGCGTTGCTACAGCATGCGCTGAAGCTGGCTGGAGAGCCAGATGAGGCTTGGGAGGCACGAAAGGCTGTATGGAGTGACGCCGCAGACTGGTTTTTGGAGTGGCGCGCTGACCGGGATGTTCAGGGCGAGCCGTTTTTGGAGCGCAAGGGCGCAATCAATTTCGATGTGTCTGGCGCGGTATTTACCTTGTCGGCAACCGCGGACCGGATTGAGCGGCTGGGTGATGGCCGTTTGGTGATTGTTGATTTTAAGACGGGAGGGTTTCCGAGTGACAAGGAAATCTCGACCGAGGAGCTGGGCCAGCAAATGCCGCTTCAGGCGCTGATTGCGCGGGAGGGCGGCTTTATGGGGGTAACGGCGTCTGAGACCGCATGGCTTGAATATGTGGCGTTCAAGGCCAGCCCCAAGTCGCACATTGTGGGCAGTGGGCGCGGCTATGACATTGACCCAGCCCCGCTGGCGATCAAGGCGGAGGAGGGATTGGTTCGGCTGGTGGAGGCTTATCGCAGCCCTGAGGCAGAGTTTCTGTCTGCGCCGCGTGTGAAATTCGTGAAATATGATTATGGCTATAATCGACTTGCCCGGCGAGACGAGTGGGCGGGTGATACGTCTGACGGGGAGGGCGGCGGCCATGACTGATGTGTTTGAGCCGGTCGTTCCCGTTGACACCAAAGACTATGCCGATGCTAGCCGGGCGCAGGCCAATGCGGCGGACCCGGCGCATTCGGCATGGATTTCAGCCAATGCGGGATCGGGTAAGACGAAGGTTTTGATTGACCGGGTGGCGCGCCTGTTGCTGCGCCGCGAAGATGGACGGCCGGGCGCTGCGCCGGATTCCATTTTGTGCATTACCTATACGAAAGCGGCGGCGAGCGAGATGCTATCTCGGTTGTTCGGCACGTTGGGCGAGTGGTCTGTGTTGGAAGACGCGGATCTGCGGCAGAAACTGTCGGCGCTGGAGGGGCGGGACGCTGGCGTTTACACAGGCGATGATTTGCGGGCAGCGCGGGCTTTGTTTGCGCGCGCGCTGGAGACGCCGGGCGGGTTACGGATTGAGACCATTCACGCCTTTTGCGCGCGGGTGCTGAGGCGGTTTCCGTTGGAAGCGCAAGTGTTTCCGGGCTTCACCGAAATTGAGGAAGACGAGGCGGATGCACTGTGGGAGGCGGCGCGGCGCGAAGCGATCCTGCAGGCGGCTGAGACGCAACCTGACGCATTGGATGTGCTGGCACGTGAGGGCGGGCATGAAGGCGCACTGGCGGGGTTAGACGCGCTGCGCTATCGCGCCTCACGCGTGCTGGCGTTTGCTCGTGAGCATGAGGGGGCAAGCGCGATACAGGCGGCTGTGACAGGCGCGCTGAATGCGCCCGAGGCGCGCCCGGATGAGATTATTGAGACTGCCATGGCGGACGGCTTTCCCGGCCCGGCGCTGCGGTCTTTGGTGGCGGCATTGGCGGAGGGGGGGAAGACGGATGTAACGACAAGCGACGCGCTGCAGGCTGTATTTGCTGCGGAAACGGCGGCGGCGCAGTGGGCGCATTATCTTCGGATATTCACGACGGCGGCGGGGGCGTGGCGCAAGTCTAATCCCTATACGGCAGCGGTGGCCAAGGCCGACCCGGCGGTGGCTGAACTGCTACAGATGAAGGATGGCGAGGGAACAGAGGCGGCGCGGGTGCGGGCGATTGCCGATGAGATCAATTTGGCGCAGGCGTGCCAACGGACAAGCGCTTTGCTGAGTGTTGGCGTGCCAGCTGTTCAGCGGTACCGCGCGCTAAAGGAGTCCCGCGCGGCGCTGGATTTTGATGATCTGATTGAGAAGACACGCGATCTGCTGACCAAGGACGGCATGTCCGATTGGGTGCTGTATAAGCTGGACGGCGGGCTGAGCCATGTGCTTCTGGATGAGGCGCAGGACACCAGCCCCGACCAATGGACGCTGATCAAAGCGCTGACGGCAGAGTTTATCTCAGGCAAGGGCACTGAGCGCTCGCAGGACCCCCGAACGCAATTCGTGGTGGGCGATGGCAAACAGTCTATCTATTCGTTTCAGGGCGCTGATCCGGCCATGTTCTTTAGCGAAGGACAAAACTTTCTGGCGACGGTGACCGACGCTGCATCTGATCCAATGGAGATGTCGTTCCGGTCTTCGCCCGAAGTGCTGACATTTGTAGATGAGGTTTGGAACAATGCCCCGCCGATTGATGTGCCGGGGGCGGCGGCGGTTCCAGCCAGCGCAGATATCGTGCGCCACACGGCGCGGCGCGAGGGCCAGCCGGGCTGTGTTGAGTTGTGGCCTATCGCTGAAAAAGCCGAAGAGGTGGACGAAGACGCATGGGCGCGCCCTGTAGACGCGCAATCGAACGTATCGCCCAAAGCAAGGCTAGCGATCGAAACTGCAACGAATTTGAAAGCCATGATTGAGCGCGGTGAAACGGTATGGGCGCGCGAGGGTGAAAGCTGGAGCCGCAGGCCGATGAGCGCGCAGGACGTGTTGATCCTGGTGCGCAATCGAACGGGCGGCTTATTTGACGCGATGATTGGCGCCTTGAAGACCGTAGGCCTGCCGGTAGCGGGGGCTGACCGACTAATTTTGGCCGATCATATCGGCGTACAGGATTGCTTGAACTTGATGCGATTTGTGCTGTTGCCAAGCGATGATTTGACGGTTGCGGAGATTTTGCGCGGGCCATTTTGCGGGCTGATCGATGATGATCGATATTTGTATGCGCTGGCTGAAGGCCGCGCGCGGGGCGAGACGGTGTGGAGCCGGGTGCAAGCCAGTGAAGATGTCGATGTGCAAGCGGCGGCGGCGTTTTTGAAGGGGCTGCAGGCGCGGGCCGATCTGCCGCCTTATGAATTTTTGTCGGCTGTGCTGGACCGGGTTGGCCCATCTGGCTTGACCGGGTGGCAGCAGATCAATGCGCGGCTGGGCACTCCGGCGCGCGACCCGATTGATGCGTTGCTGTCGCGGGCGATTGGCCATGATGCGCGCACCCCGGCGTCTATGCAGGGCTTCGTCAATGAGATGGAGACCGATGACAGCGAAATTAAGCGCGATCTGGCGGCGCCGGGCGGCGAAGTGCGGGTGATGACGGTGCATGGTGCAAAGGGCTTGCAAGCGCCTGTGGTGGTGCTGCCAGATACGACAGCGAAGCCGCGTGGTGGCTCTGAATCGCTGTTTGATATTGAGGGCACGCCGATCTGGGCCAATAGCAAATCGGTAGATACACCGCAGACAGAAGCGGCGCGTTTGGCGGCGGACGCGCGGGCCTTGGAGGAAAATCGGCGGTTGCTGTATGTCGCGCTGACGCGCGCGCAGGACCGGATCATTATTGGCGGGGCTTGGTATGGCGGCGGAAAGATCGGCTATCACGCCGACAGCTGGTATGCGCTGTGTGCGTCTGCGATGGATGCTTTGAGCGAAGATGATGCGCCGGGCGAGGGCGAACCGCGCCGCTATGGCAATGTACCGCCATGCGCGGAGACGAAAACTGAGAGTGCTGACGCCGCTGATTCTTTGCCGGACTGGATTTATGCCCCGGCCCCCAAGCCAAAAACGCCCACCCGTGTGCTGAGCGCGCCGACGGGGTTGATTGCACGTAAGACGCCCGTGCTGGCGCCATTTGGAACGAAACGGGCGGCGCGGATGAAACGAGGGCAATTGATCCATGCCTTGCTTGAGTATTTGCCGGAGGTGCCAGAGGCGGACAGGGCAGCGCGAGGAATGGCGTTTCTGAAACGGGATGAGGATGTGTCTGCCGAAGCGGCCGCGGACATGCTGGAGGCTGCGATGGGCGTGTTGAATGACGCGGATCTAAGCCATCTGTTTCAGGCCGGGGGGCGCGCGGAAGCCGCAGTGATTGGCACCGCGCGTGAATTGCCCGAAGGCATGCTGATCAATGGCCGGGTGGATCGCTTGGTGGTGACGGACGACGAAGTGCTGATTGTGGACTTCAAGACAGATCAGCCCCCGCCAGATACGGAAGATGAGGTCAGCGACACCTATATTGCGCAAATGGGCGCGTATTGGGCGGTGTTGTCTGAGGCCTATGCTTCGCGCAAGGTGACGGCCGCGTTGTGTTGGACGGATGGGCCGAAACTGATGGCGCTGTCTGAAAAGCGCATGTTAGACGTTCTAAAGACAGTGAAGAGGGACTTTTGACTTTGTCCAAAAAGCCCTATGTAGCATTCAAGACAACCAAGAAAAAAGGAGCTCGGCATGGCCGCTCTCAATGTAACCGATGATGAATTTGACGCCGTAATCGCAGACTCAGAGCTGCCCGTTGTGGTGGATTTCTGGGCTGAATGGTGTGGCCCCTGTAAGCAAATGGCGCCACATCTGGAGGCCGTGTCTGACGAAATGTCCGGCAAGGTGACGATTGCGAAGATCAATGTCGACGAAAACCCAATGGCGGCGAGCAAGTATGGCGTTCGAGGCCTGCCGACGCTGGTGATGTTCAAAGATGGCAAAGTGGCCGAAACTCAGCTGGGCGCGATGAGCAAGCAGCGAATTGCTGAGTGGATCAAAGAGAACATCTAGGCAGCGCGTAAAAACATTTCTGAACAGCCCTGCCTCTTATGAGCGCGGGGCTTTTTAGATTGCGGCATAGGTTTGTGTGCCGCCCATCCATGTTTCGAGGATTTTGATGGATTTGATGTCATCGGCTGGGACGGAGGACGGGTCTGCATCGAGGATGACGTAGTCGGCGAACTTGCCGGGCTCCAGACTGCCGATTTCATGGTCTGAGCCGATTTGCCAAGCGGCGGTGGAGGTCATCGCGCGAATGGCACCTTGGCGGCTGGCGGCCTCGTCAGGGGCGAGGGCGAAGTCTGGCTCTTGCCAGGTTTTACGGGTGACCGCCATTTCGATCATGTGCAGGGGGTTGGGGTCCGTCACGAAGAAATCAGAATGGATGGTATAGCCGACGCCTGCGCGCTCACAACTGGCGCAGCGATCAAGGCGAAGGGCCTTTTCAGGGCCAAAGATTTTGTCACGCATGGCGACGCCCCAATAGTGGACATGGCCGATCAGGAAGCTGGCTGAGACATTGCTGGCTTTCATACGCGCGATCTGTGTGTCGTCCAGGATGGAGCAATGCTCGATACGGATGCGATTGGCGGTGACGTCGATGCCTTCTGAGGCGACCTGCTCGACGGCGTCGAGAATGTTGTCGATGGCTTGATCGCCATTGCCATGCGCCGCGATTTGCCAGCCTTGGCCTGCACGTTTGCGCATCATGTCTGTCAGTTCTTCCGGCGTCATATAGGCCAAGCCTTTGGACGCGACGCTGTAATAGGGCTCGCGTTGTAGCCCGGTAAAGCCTTGGTTCGAGCCATCTGCAATCAGCTTGTACCCAGCAAGGCGAACCAGTTCGTTGCCGTCGCCCGGTTGAACGCCGGCGTCATCCCATGCCGCATCAAAGGTGTAGAGCGGGTAGGCGCGTATGCGCTGGGTGAGACGTCCGGTGGCGGCTGTTTGCTGCAATATGTTCCAGTCCCCCGCGCCGCGCAAAAGGCCGCCAAGACCAAGCTCTGTCACTGTGGTGAGGCCGAGCGCAGAAAATCGTGCGCAGGTTTTCAATATGGCCTCTGCCGGGGCTGAGCCAAATCCGCTGGGGCGGGCCTTGAGCACTTGGGAGAAGGCGACCTGATTGCGAATTTCGCCAGTCAGGTGGCCACTTTGATCACGGGCAAACTCCCCGCCGGAGGGGTTCGTAACGTCTTCTTCTACGCCTGCTGCAGCGAAGGCGGCGCGATTGGCATAGCCGATATGCCCGGACGCGTTGAGAACGAAAATCGGACGATCAGACGAAATCGCATCGAGCGCGGCAAAGCCCATCGGCGCATCAAAGGGCTGAAGCATGGGGTAGTAATTGCGGCAGACGATCCAGTCTTCGGCAGGGCGGGCGGCGTGTTCACCGCGGATAAAGTCCAGGATTTCAGCCGTGGTCGAAAACCGCGTAATGCCGACATAGTCCATCGCCTGATCCATCAGCGCGCCGATCAGGATATGCGTGTGCGGGTCGATCAGGCCGGGCATGATGGTGCGGCCTTTGAGGTCGATGATGTCTGCATCGGCGTCTGCGGCGGCTTTGACATCTTCCAGCGTGCCGGTCGCGACAATGCGGTCACCTTTAATGGCCATTGCGTCCGGGGAGGAAAAGTCGGCATCGACGGACAGGATGGTGCCGCCGGTGTAGATGCGGGTTTGCGCGTCTAGATCTGGCGCATAGGAGTCGATGTGCGCGGCGTCTGTGCCATTGGCGGTGCGGGCGACCCCAGCTATGGCGGCGGCGCTAACGCCAGATTGTCGCCGCGCAATCGGCAGGACAGATATGTCTGCGGCCCATTCGTCGCGCGGATCATAGCCGAAAAGGGCGCCTAGATTGGCGTGGCAGCAGGCGCAGCCGTGTTCATCATGGGCCATGGTTGGGCTCTCTTTCTAGGCGTGGGGACAATCAGTTAAGGCGCATCGTCGCTGGTGAGGGCGAGGAAGACGTCTTCCAGATCGGGGGCTTCTGTGACGAGGTCTGCAATGCCAACGCCTGCGGTTTTGACCTGTTCGAGCAGGCGGGAGATGCCTGTCTCGCTGGTGCGGTAGGTGAGGGCGAGGGTGCCATCATCGCGCAGAGCGGCGTCAAGCGCGCTGAGGGTGTCTGGTACAGCGGTGAGGGGCTGCTTCGGGGTGATTGCGAGGGTTTTGTAATCGAGGCGTTTGAGCAGGTTGGGCGTTGGTTCGGCGGCGACAATCTCTCCATGATTGACGATGGCGATGGAGTCGCAAAGTTCCTCGGCTTCTTCGAGATAGTGGGTGGTGAGAATGATGGTGGTGCCTGCCGCATGTAGTTCGCGGACATAGACCCAAAGTGAGCGGCGCAGTTCGACATCAACGCCGGCGGTCGGTTCATCCAGGATCAACACAGGCGGGGTGTGGACGAGGGCTTTAGCGACCATGAGGCGGCGTTTCATACCGCCGGACAGTTGGCGCACATAGGCGTCTTTTTTGTCGTCCAGACCGACGGCGGTGAGGATTTCGAGGCTGCGGCGCTCAGATTTCGGCACGCCGTAATAACCCGCCATAAGTTCCAGCATCTCCATGGGCGTGAAGAATGGGTCTGCGACGATTTCTTGGTTCACAACGCCGAGCGCGGCGCGGCTTTGGCGGGGGTGGGCGTCGATGTCCATGCCCCAGATGCTGGCTTTGCCGGAGGTTTTGTTTACGAGGCCCGCCAGAATGTTGATGAAGGTCGATTTGCCCGCGCCATTAGGGCCGAGCAGGCCGTAAATCGCCCCGCGCGGTATTTTGATATTGATGTCTTTGAGGGCCTCTTTTTCAGGCATTTTTCCGGATGCGCGGTAGATTTTGTTGAGGCCTTCAACTTCGATGGCGTAATCAGGGGCGGAAGTCATTTTGTATCCAGTCAGCAGAGGCCGTCATCTTGCGCAAAAGCGCGCTGAGGCATAGGTAAAGGTAGCGCCGCGTGCGAGCAACCAACTTCGGCTGAAAGGCCTGCTTCAATGGATAAAATGCCAAAATCTTCAGCCCCGCCAGAAATCGTGATGACCGATCGCCACAAAGTTTCCTGCAATGGCGGCGGCGGCGCGCTGGGCCATCCGGTGGTGTATTATGAAATGGGCGGAGATGAATTCGTTGAGTGCAAATATTGCGATCGGCGGTTCATCCTGAAGGGCGGCAAGATGGACGCTGCGCGGCGCTAGGGCGCGTTGCCATCCCAATCGACAATCCAATCCAATTGATCCTCTTCAAGGACGGTGTCTTCTGATGTCGTGCGGCCCATGATGGAGTGGCCTTCGGTGTGGATGCGCTGTTTATCGCCGCAGACGAGGTGGTGATAATCTGGCAGATCCTCGCCATTTTGAATTAAGCGATAGGCGCAGGTTTTCGGCATCCATTTGATGGCGTCGACGTTTTTCGGCGTGAGTTTGACGCAATCGGGGACGTGCTTTTTGCGGTCTGCGTAATTGCTGCATTGGCATGTGCCCGCGTCGAGCAGTTTGCAGTGCAGGCGCAGATAGGCGATTTCACCGGTGTCTTCGTCTTCGAGCTTTAAGAGGCAGCATTTGGCGCAGCCATCGCAGAGGGATTCCCATTGCTGGGCGTCCATTTGGTCTAGGGGTGTGGTTTTCCAGAAGGGTGGGGTGTCGTTCAAACCAGATGCCTTTTCCAGTCGGGGTTTTTCTCGATGAGGGCGGTGGCGAACCAGCAGCTTGATTTGAGTTGTTGGGCATTGACCATAATCGCGTCTTCGACCGCGCGGGTGACGAGCGTTTTGCCGAGGCCTTTGCCGCCAAGCGCGTCTGGCACAATGGTGTGGGTGATGTGCAGGATGCGGGGGCTGGGCGTTTCATAGGTGAGGTAGGCTTCCACGCCGTCGATGAGCGTGAAGTAGCGCTGGCGATCTGGATCGTGGGTGATGTCTTTTGGGTGCATGGGCAGGGTTATGCCGCGTGAGCGGAGGCTCTGGCAAGGCGTTTCGCCTGCGTGTAGGGGGAAGGGATGCCACGTTTGCCGATACCTCCGGATCTAGAGTGGCGCGAGGATGGTACGCCCGTCGCGCGGGGGCATGATGATGTTTATTTTTCTGCCTCGGATGGGTTGGCTGAGGCGCGGGCCGTGTTTCTGGCGGGGTGCGGTTTGCCGGAGCGCTGGACGGGGCAGGAGCGGTTTACGATTGCGGAAACCGGGTTTGGGACGGGGCTGAACTTTTTGGCGGCATGGGACGCTTGGCGGGCGTTTGGCGCTGAGGGGTGGTTAGAATTTGTGAGTTTTGAGGCCCATCCGATGCGGGCCGAGGATGCCATGCGGGCGTTATCTGCGTGGCCGGAGTTGGAGGCTTTGTCGGGCCTATTGCTAGCGCGCTGGCCGCATTCGGCAAAAGGTGTACGGCGCTTGGTGTGGCCGGAGCATCGCATTGGGCTGACGCTGCACATTGGGGATGTTCGCGAGACGCTGCCGGACGCAGTATTTGCCGCCGATGCCTGGTTTCTGGATGGGTTTAGCCCGGCCAAGAATGAAGCGATGTGGGGCGATTGGATTTATCCAGAGATCGCAAAGCGGAGCGCGACAGGCGCGCAGGTGGGCACGTTTACGGTGGCGGGGCATGTGCGGCGGGGGCTGGCGTCGGCTGGGTTTGCCGTGGCCAAAGCGCCGGGGTTTGGCAAGAAACGCGAGCGACTGGAGGCAACCTTGGAGACGGCTGCCCCAGCTGTAGCGGATCGCTATGCGGTGGGGCCAGCGGCGCGGCGGGCGCGCAAAGTGGCGATCATTGGCGGCGGAATTGCGGGCGCTGGCGCGGCGCGGGCGCTGATACAAGGCGGCGCGGAGGTGACGGTGTTTGAGCGCGCGCCGGAGCTGGCAAGCGGGGCCAGCGGCAATGCAATGGCGCTGGTGATGCCGCGATTGGACGCCGGCGATACGGTGCAGGCGCGGTTGCTGATTGATGCGTATGTGTTGGCGCGTGATGCGTATTGGGGGCTCAATGGCGTAACGGAGACGAGCGTGTGGCAGATGCCGCGTGATGACCGGGAGCGGGACCGGTTTGCGAAAGTTCTGGCGGACCCGCCGCTGCCATTGGAAGACTTAGAAGCGCTGAGTTCAGGGGGCTGTCTCCACAAGCGCGCCGTGATTGTTCGCCCGCCATTGTTGGTGCCCGCACTTTTTTCAGGGGCGCGAATTCGGCGGGGGATAGACGCGGTGTATGATCTGCCAAGCTGCGAGGTGAATGGCGAGCCGTTTGACGCGATCGTTTTGGCGAGCGGCATGGCGCTGAACGGTGCGGCGCCATGGCTGTCGCTAGAACCGCGGCTGGGACAGGTGGAGTATGCTGATGGCCTAAGCCCGCGCGCACCGTCTGCGCAGGCGGCGGGGCATTATGCGCTGGCGGATGGATCAGCGCGGTTGTGGGGCGCAACCTTTGAGGCCCATGAGGGCGACGAAGCGGTGGTGAGCGCGGCGGCCCGCGCGGCCAATGCTGAGGCACTGCGCGGCCTGTCACCGGCATGGATGGGGGAGGCGCTTGGGGCAGATGTGACCAGCCGGGCAGGGGTGCGCGCGACGACGCCGGATCGGTTGCCACTGATTGGCGCGCTGCCAGATGTGGCGGCGGCGACGCAAGTCTTTGATGGGGTGCGGACGGGTCGCAAGGTGGAGGCCGATGCGCCGCGGGTGGAGGGCGTTTATGTGGCGGGCGGGTTTGGCGCGCGCGGGTTTACATGGGCGCCATGGGCCGGAGAGATTTTGGCGGCGCAGATATTAGGCGGCCCGGCGCCTGCGCCAGTCTCAGCGCTAGAAGCGATCAGTCCGATGCGGCTGATCCTGCGCAGATTGAAACGGGGCGAGGTTTTGCCGGGCAGCAGTCCCCCTACCCAGCCTTGATGAGTGATAATTTCAGCGTGCCGTCAGCGGCCTGAGCGAAGGTCATTTCGAGGCCTGCAAACTCGATGGCGAGGCCGCCGTTGAGGCTGGCGATCAGGGCGATGGCCGCGATGAGCAGGATGGCGATGCCGCCTAAAATCCATTGGCTTTGGAAGAGTGTCCCCTTGGTCATTGTTTCAGTGTCCCTTTTGTTGACCATTATGGTTTGAGTTGAAGTGAAAGAAGGAAGGCGGGGACGCGGCCTGTGGACGCCGCTTATGTGTCCCCGCCCGGAGAGCTAGTTACCGCTTTCCAGGTCGCGGAATTCTTTACGCAGGCGCCACTCATCTGAGGTGACTTTGCGCTCGATGGATTGCAGGCGATCATCGAGATCCATGAAGGTGTATTTCAGGTTCCCGAAGGTGGCCTTTGGCCGATCCGATACGCCGCGCCAGAAGGCATCTTCTTCCGCCGAGATTGGGCGTTCGCCAACGGGCGTCTGAGGCGTGACCAACCAGGCGATGAGGTAGCCGATCACAACAAGCGGGCCTGCAAAGAGGAAGAAAGACGCGATGGCAATGATGCGCACAATGGCAACATCCCATCCGAACCGGTTGGCGAGGCCGCCACACACACCGGCAATGACGTTATGCTGGCGTGAGCGATAGAAACGCTTTGGATTGGGGGATCTGAGATAGTCATCAGAATGGGTCATTGGGGGTGTCCTTTTTAGTCTATGGGCCGGATGGAGCGCTGAGCGGCGCGCGGCGCCCGTTCAGCAGGCTCATCATCAATCAGGGCTTCGAGGGTTTCGATGCGGCGTTCCATGGCTTTGGCAGAGCGCCAAAGGTCTTCCATCATACGTTCATCATCGGGCTGGAGGGTCTTTTGTTTCCGCCACAAGGTGATGTAGTGGAACAAAATCATCGGCGCGAAAACAAAGACAGATAGGATCGCGACGAGAGGGATGAGGACGTCTTCCATTAGGCGGGGCCTCCGGAGCGGGCGTTGCGCCGGGCCTCAAGGCGGGCGGCGATTAAGCCGGGCCCGCAGATGAGAACAAAGAAGCCGGTGAGAAAGGCAAGCGAGGTCAGCATGTGATTAGCCCTCTGCTTTCTTGGCTTTCGCCTTGGTTGAGCCGTTCGAGCGTTTGGCTTTCAGGGCTTCGAGTTCAGCCTCTACGCTGTCATTGCGTTCCAGCGCGGCAAATTCAGCTTCCAGAGACGGCGCGCCGCCTTTGATCGTGTCGGCATAGGCTTCCATCTCATCGACTTTGCGTTCGATGCTGGAATAGCGCGCCAGGACTTCATCGACGCGGCCATCATGCATTTGGCTGCGCATCTGGATGCGGTGCTGCGCGGTTTCGCGGCGCATTTGCAGGGATTTCTGCTTGGCCTTGGCTTCGTCCAGCTTGGCCTGAAGTTGCTTCAGATCTTCCTGGCCCTTTTCAAAGGCTTCTTCAGCTGAAGACATCGCGGCCTTGCGGCGTTCGATTTCAGTTTCGGCTTTCTGTTTGGCGAGCAGCGCGCCGCGGGCCAGATCTTCACGATCTTTTTCGATGGCCAGTTCAGCCTTGCTCACCCAGTCTGCGCGGACGGATGTGAAATGTTCGATTTCGCGAGCCATTTCTTTCTTGTCAGCCATGTGGCGCGCGGTGGTGGTGCGAACAGAGACGAGCACGTCTTCCATTTCCTGCACCATGAGGCGCGCCATTTTTTCTGGATTTTCTGCACTGTCCAGCATCGCGTTGATGTTGGAGTTGATGATGTCGCCGAGGCGGGAGAATAGACCCATGATTGTGATCCTTTATGTAATTCTGGGAGGAGGGTTGCGGGGGTGTCGGCTAGAAAAAGAAGCCGCCGAGGAAAACGCCAACAACGAAGAACATCCAGCTTTCCGCTGGGCGTGAGCCGAGCCAGGCGCCGAAGCGGCCTGTGTCGCTGGTACGGTCGTTTGTGTAAGAGCGGTCATCCATTTGAGTTTGGTCCTTCTGGTTTAAGCGACGCCCCGTCGCGGTGAGCCCTTATGACATTTCAAGAGCCGTGCCAGTTTGGAATTAATTTTATAAGTCATTGTTATTATTGACTATTTACTCGATTTTGAAGGACTCAGTAAATCAAAAAGCGTGTAATTTGCTAAACAATGGTCTGGAAAGCTAAACATATTTAGTGTATTTGACTAAAATGCGCGATATTCCTGAACTTATTGGTGAAGCACCGGCTTGGCTCAGCGCTTTGGAGCATATTTCCCGCGTGGCACCGCTGGAGCGGCCCATCCTTGTGATCGGGGAGCGGGGGACCGGCAAAGAGTTGATCGGGGAGCGCTTGCACTTTTTGTCAAAGCGGTGGGATGGGCCATTTGTACGGGTCAATTGCGCTGCGCTGTCTGACACGCTGCTGGATTCTGAATTGTTCGGGCATGAACGCGGCGCGTTTACCGGCGCGACGGAGCGCCGGGCCGGACGGTTTGAGCAGGCCGATGGCGGAACGATCTTTTTGGATGAGATCGCAACGGCAAGCCGGGCGGTGCAGGAGAAGCTGCTGCGCGTGGTGGAGTATCAAGAGTTTCAACGCCTTGGCAGCTCTAAGGTGCTGACCTGTGATGTGCGGATTGTGGCGGCCACAAATGTCGACCTGCCGGCCATGGTGGCGGCGGGGGCGTTTCGGGCGGATTTGCTGGACCGTTTGGCGTTTGACGTGATTACGTTGCCGCCGCTGCGAGCGCGGATGGGGGACGCGACCTTGCTGGCCGATTATTTCGCGCGCCGCATAGCGATTGAAATGGCGCAGGATTTTCCGGGTTTTGCGCCGTCTGCCATTGCCGCGATCGAAGCGCATAACTGGCCGGGCAATGTGCGCGAGTTGCGCAATTTCTCACAACGGCTGGCGCATCGCTCTATGGGAGATGACCCGGACGCGCCCGTACGGTTTGACCCGGACGCGCTGGACCCGTTCGCGTCTCCGTGGCGTCCTATTGCGGCGGAGGCAGCAGAGACCGGACCGCCCGCACTTGAGGGTGTAATTGCTGCGCCAGGTGTTTCGAGCGAACTGGGCTTTGACGCTGCCGTGGCGCAAGTTGAAATGCAGTTGATCGACACGGCGCTGGCGGCGACGAGCGGGCATCAGGGGCAAGCGGCAGAGCGGTTAGGGCTGACCTATCATCAATTCCGAGGCCTGTTGAAAAAGCATGACTATGGCAAAAAGCCGGGCAAGGCACCGGAACCGCCACCGCTGGAAGGTGCGCCTCGGCAGGGGATGTAAGTGGCGGTCGAGGCGCGCCGACTTAGCGGATTGTAATGTCGAACATTTTTTCCGCTTTGGTATCGATCTTGGTGTCGCCGGTGGTTGTCTCGACTGGGTCTTCAGCGCCAAATAATACGCTGAGCTCGTTCGAGGCGCTTGGACTGATGGGGCCGCCGCCTGTTGATGCGCTTGATCCGTTTCCAGTTGATGCGTCGCTATTGGCACCGGATTCGCCATCTAGATAGGCTTGGCGGGCTCTGCGAGCTTCATCAAGGGCGGTTTCGCTTTGCAAGGCGCGCGCTTCGGCGCTGTTGTAATCCACGCGCAACGCCAAAACGCGAGAGGCGCTGGTGAAGAAGCCGTCGACCACTTGAAGGGGAACGCCGGCCGCAACGGCGGCGTCGCTGTCTTTGTCTGCGCGCATATGAACCGGCATACCCTTATATAAGGCGACTTTTGCTTTGGTGTCGGCGAACACGCCCGCTGGGATTTTTAGGTTGAGAATAGGCGCCTTGTTGGGCAGCTGTACGATTTGCGATACGTCGGTGACGCCAGCAACGCGCAAGCGCATTTCATATGGTACCGGTGAGCGATAGCAGATTGAGTTTTTGCAGGCTGCCGCCGCACGACCTTTGCTGGACGGGGCGTCTAAGGTGAACATGGGTGACAGATCAATCTGGAACAGGCGCTCGCCATTCCGAAGGGGCTTGCAGAGGCGGTTTTCCTCACTTGAGGGCGCGTCTGCGCAACGAAGATGTTGAGCAGCTGCGGCTTGAAGATCATTACTGAGCGCATCCATTGAACAGGCCTGACCAAACTCGCAGCCCGGCTGCATCATAGGGTCGATCACGCGGTGGTATATGAGTTGAGGTGGGGCCGATGCCTTATAATCGCCGAGGCTGCGATAGACGCTCCCGGTTTCATAGCTGCGGGTCACACCGCCTGCTGCTTTGGCGAGGTCGATGATAATGTCATCAAGCCTGCCAATGGATTCAGACTTGACCATAGAGAGTAGACGCGAGTCTGGATTAACTGAAAAGCTGTAGCGCTGATCGGAGAAGGCACCGGCCGACGCATTTAGAGAAAAGGTCGCGTTTGGATCGCCCTGCAAATAGGGATCTGAGATCGTCACAAATAGCGTGTCGTCTTGGGCTTGCATGTTCACGTCAAACAACGCTTTAGGCGCTGAATACTGCAATCCAGTATGAGAAGCGCCATCAGCGTATTGGATTTGTTTTGACGTGACCGATGCGCAACTTGCGAGCGCTGCTGCCGCGAATAGAGTCATTATGTGCGTGTTTTTCATTGTGCGTCCCCTGCAAATTCACCACTTGAGACATAGTTTTGCACACAAAATAGCGATCTGCGAGTGACTTAAAGTTGCGCCGTGTATTCGGCAGGTGACTTGCAAGACGGTCTGATCGCGGCGCCGTGTGTTATGCGGTATTGCAGAGGGTGGGAGTGTCAGGGCAAGAGGGCGTATGTCGGATAAAATGATTATCTCAGAGACGGCCTGCGCTCCGGTACGATTTGTTGGGTTGGATTTTCAGGCCATGCCAACCGAGCAGGCGGTTCGCGCGCTTGCCGATGCGGCGCGGGCCGATGCGGCGTTCTCCTATGTGGTGACGCCCAATGTTGATCACCGTGTGCGACTGGCGCGGGAGGCATCGCTGCAGCCTTTGTATGACGCGGCGGGGCTGATCTTGAATGATAGCCGCATATTGGAAGCCCTGGCGTCGCGGGATGGTTTGGAGCTGCCAGCCTCGCCCGGCGCGGACGTGGTGGAGGGCTTGCTGACCTCTGAGATTGACCGGGATGAGCCTGTTGGCGTGATCGGATGCGGCCGTGATGAAATCGATGCGCTAAAGGCCCGGTTCGGGTTGAACGATGTCAGATGGTATGACGCACCCATGGGGCTGGCGAAGAACCCAGAGGCGGTTGCGGCGTGCGCAGACTTTATGGCGGCCAACCCGGCGCGGTTCCACTTTATTTGCGTCGGTAGCCCGCAGCAGGAAATGGTGGCGCTGGCAGCAAAGAGGCGCGGCGATGTTAAGGGCGTTGGCCTGTGCTGTGGGGCGAGCCTCGAATTTTTGACAGGCAAGGTGGCGCGCGCCCCGGAATGGATGCGTAAATCCCGGCTTGAATGGCTGCATCGGCTTGGCTCTGAGCCGCGGCGCCTGGCGAAACGCTACATTATTGACGGGCCTGCCATTCTGAAAATCTGGCGGCAGACCCGAAAAGAGAACCGCTAGTCGTCCTTCGCCATAACAATTTGGCGATGCGGGTAGGGGATCGAAATGCCAGCGGCGTCGAGGGCTTTCTTCAATTCTTCCGTCACCGTGTAGACGACATCGAGATAGTTGTCGGCATGGGTGAAGGGGCGTACCCGAAAATCCACTGAGCTATCATTGAGCGCTTCCACGCCGATAAAGGGCGCAGGATCATTCAGCACGAATTTGTTGTCCGCTAAAACGCTCTCAATGACTTTGCGGGTCTGGTCGATGTCGGCGTCGTAAGAGACACCAAATAAGAGATCGACCCCGCGAACATTGTGATGATCGAAATTGATGATCTTTTCGCCAAAGATTTGCCCATTGGGCAGAATGATCTGGAGATGATCCGGGGTTCTCAAGATTGTGGTGAAGAGCGTGATCTCTTCAACCCGTCCAACGGTGCCGGCCGCTTCAATCTTTTCCCCGACTTTATAAGGCCGGAAGATGAGCAGCATGACGCCTGCTGCAAGGTTGGACATCGCGCCCTGCAGCGCCAAACCGACAGCAAGGCCGGCGGCACCAAGAAGAGCAATGATCGATGCGGTTTGAACGCCAAACCGATTGAGCACAGCAATGAGCACGAAAGCGAGGATAATATAGCGAACAAAGCTGCCGAGGAATCGAAACAGCGTATTATCTAGCTTTTTGTACTTTGCCCCGGTTTTGACGATGGCTTTGCGCACCGAGCCGGCAATCCAAAACCCAACGATCAGGATCAGAATCGCCAATAAGAAGTTCGTCGCATATCCAATGGCGATGGGAACGTAGGTTTCGGTATCTATCTTGGCCAGTAAATCTTGCATGGGCAGGGTTTCCTCAAATGATTCTGCCTGATCTATAGCGCCATTGCATGTTGTCGCGATAGCCCCGTCTTATTGTGGGAAAATACTGTTTAGCTTGTTAGCAATGCATCGACAGCGGCGCGCAAGGGCAGGCTGGGTTGCGCGCCATGACGGGTGCAGGCGAGCGCGCTGGCGGCGACGGCAAACTTTAGAGCACTGTCTTCATTCTGGCCTTCGATCATGGCAACGGCGAGCGCGGCCGTGAAGGTGTCGCCTGCGCCGACCGTATCGACCACTTCAACATCTGGCGGGCGATGGTAGGCAACCGGATCGCCGCCGCGAAACAGGCGCGCGCCGCCTGCGCCATACGTAATGGCAATCAGAGCCTGCGTCTCATTGAGCGTGTCGCCATAGAATGCAGCCTCGGCCTCGTTCACAACCAGAACATCTGCGCGGGTGATGAGGGCAGGGGGGACGGTCATGGCGGGGGCAAGGTTGATAATGACCCGGCCGCTGGCGTGTTCAGCCGCCGCCGTCAACGTCGCGGCAGGCACTTCCAATACGCCAATCAAATGCTCGATCGGCGCGGCGGTGACATCCTCAGGTCGCAGCGCTGCATTTGCGCCAGAGGCCACGATGATTTGGTTCTCTCCGTCTTGGGACACGCCAATCAGCGCGACCCCTGTGGCTTCACCATTTATAGATTGAACGTTGGAGAGATCGACGCCGCCCTCGCGGAGCAGCTTGGTGGCGTCCTCTGCCATTTCATCGGCGCCGGTGGCCGCGATGAGGTGAACCTCTGCGCCAAGACGCTGGGCGGCGAGGGCTTGATTTGCGCCTTTACCGCCGGGATAGCGGGCCAGACGCGCGCCCGTCACGGTTTCACCGGGCGCCGGAAGCGTTTTCGCCGTGGCCACGAAGTCAAGATTTATTGAGCCCACGCAGGTAATCATTTGGTGTCTCCAACCAAGTCTTCGATCAGGGCGAAGAAGCCCTCAGGGTCTGCGCCTGTCACCCAAGTGTGTCGGCCAGCGCTGGCATAGGTGCGGCGAGTTTGGCCAAAGCGAACGCCTGTGTGTGTGTCGACGCTGACATGGGTGCGCTCAGTTTCAAACAGGTGCGGCGCGAGCATGTAGGCAATGGTTGAGGGGTCATGCATGGGTGCGGTCAGCCCCGGCTTCCAGCGCGCCTCAAGCGCATTGGCTGCGGTGAGCAGACCTGCCATTGTTTTTGCGTGCGGTGAGCCGACGCGCTCAAGCTGAGCAATGCGGGGCGGGTCGGCCCGAACAGTGTGGGTCACGTCGAGGCTAAGGATCGTGATGGGTACATCGGCGTTGAACACCATCGCAGCGGCATGTGGGTCGGCGTACATATTGAATTCTGCAAAGGGTGTGATGTTGCCGCCAGCTGTATGCGCGCCGGCCATGGCAATGATTTCTTTCACACCGTTCAATAGGGATGGGTCGAGCGCGAGAGCGGCGGCGATGTTGGTCATCGGGCCCGTGACGACGAGGGTGTATTCGCTGGGTGCGGCGCGGCTGAGGGTTTCGGCCAGGTAGGCGGCGGCGTGCTGGGTCTCTAGCGGCGCGTCTGGTTCGAAAATCTCAATGCCAGAAATACCTGTTTCGCCGTGAAAGTCCTCGGCTGTGACGGGCGCGCGCAAAAGCGGGGCAGGGCAGCCCGCAAAGACTGGAATGTCTGGTCGGTCCATAATTTGGCGCATCATACGAGCGTTACGGCTGGTCAATCGCAGCGGCACGTTTCCAGCCACGGTGGTGAGCGCGCGAACATCCAGCGCCGGCGAACGAAGCGCCATCATTAGCATCACCGCGTCATCAACGCCGGGGTCGCAATCTATGATTATCGGGAGAGGGGACGTCATTGGGGCAATGTGAGCGGGTTTTTCCGGGAAGGGAAGAGGGTTTGGCGCTCGCTTGTGCGTCGAGCCGTCATTTCTTGCCTTTGATCCCCGATCAAAAACTATTTGCGTCGCGAAACCGGAAGGGAATGGTGGGCAATACTGGGATCGAACCAGTGACCCCTACAATGTCAATGTAGTGCTCTACCGCTGAGCTAATCGCCCTCTCAATACAGAGGCCATTCGAGAGCCGCGTTCTGGAAGATCAGACCGCTGTCGTCAAGTGAGCTTATCGGCTCACGAGGAAAAAGTATGGATGGGTGGGCGCGGGCAGGGCTAGTTGCCAGCCCACATGCGCGACAGCGACACCATCAGAAAGGGGCCGAATAATACGCCCAAAAGAACAAGCGTCGCGATGCCGGACAGGCAAACATCTTTAAGAGGGGTCAATATACGGGCCATGACGATATCCTTTCCCGATATTATTAACCAATCCTTTCTGAACCCGCTGCAACGCTGTGTTGAGCGCTACTCATGTTGGCCAAGGGCGAATGAGCCTAAGCCGCCATCACTTTGTCGACCTCATCAACGATCTCGCGCAGGTGGAAGGGCTTAGACAATACCTTCGCGCCAGCTGGCGTTGGCGCGCCAGAAGAGAGCGCCACAGCCGCAAAGCCTGTGATGAAGACGATTTTCATGGCTGGATCGAGCTCTGCGCCGCGCCGGGCGAGTTCAATGCCGTCAATGCCGGGCATGACGATGTCTGTTAGAAGAAGGTCAAAAACCTCTCGTTCAAGCGCGGCCAGCCCGGTTTCACCGTCTGCATAGTCTTGTACATCATGACCGGCACGCCGCAGCGCGGCAGCCAGAAAGCTGCGCATCGAATCATCGTCTTCTGCAAGCAAAATCTTGCTCATGCCTGGTCCTCATTATTGTTGTCCCTGAATTTAGGTATAAAGCCCTGTGGGGGTAAATCAGGAGTGAACAAGATCGCAATAATGCATGATTTCTTGATTTTGTCGCCTATTTGCTTGACGTGGCCCCTGTAAATCAAACCTTAGAGAGATGACTGGCGTGCCCCCAACTCTCACATCCCACCCATCGGGCGTGCCTGAACCGGGCCGGTATGAGACGCCGTTTGTTGCCTTTCAGCCTGAAACCGAGGCGTGCCCGGCCCTATTTACCTCTCCGCATTCGGGATTTTACTATCCACCGGCGATGCAATCTGCGCTGCGCGTGCCCTTAATGGATCTACGCCGCACCGAAGATGCGTTTGTGGATGACCTGTTTGCAGACGCGCCGCGATTCGGAGCGACTTTGCTGGCGGCGCGCTATGGCCGGTCTGTGGTTGATCTCAACCGGGACCCGCGGGAGCTCGACCCAGCTATGTTTGAAGACGGTCCGCCGCGCACCTGCGGCATGCCAACAGCCCGTGTTGAGGCGGGCCTTGGGTGCTTGCCGCGCGTATGTGTGCGCGGCGAGGCGATCTATGAGGGCTTGCTGACAAAAGCGGAAGGGGAGGCGCGGCTGGCCGGTATTCATGATGCTTATCATGTATATGTGCAGGACTTATTGTCTGATCTGAAAGCCTGCCATGGGGTTGCTGTACTGATCGATTGCCACTCCATGCCGTCTGTTCAGCCGGGGCGTCGGCGATTGGCCGATGTGGTCTTAGGCGACCGATTTGGATCGAGTTGTGACCATCGCCTAACCGGGCGGATTGAACGGGCGTTTCGGGGCCACGGGCTAAGCGTTACGCGAAATTCGCCTTATGCGGGCGGTTTTACCACCCGGCGCTATGGCCGCCCGAAACGCGGCGTGCATGCCATTCAGATCGAGCTGAATCGCGGGCTCTACATGGATGAACGTGCGATCTTGCGCGGAGACCGATTTGCCGATGTGCGCACCATTGTTGCGAGCGTCGTGCGCGATATCGTCGATTTGGCGAGTGGAATGGCCAGTCAGTAGGGACATTCGTACGTTCTCAGGGCGAAAAAAAGGGCCGCACCCAAAAAAGGTGCGGCCAAAGTCAAAAGGGAGGAAACGCCCGAAGGCGTACGCACAAAAAGTGCATGCGAGGGAGATATGTTGCGGCGCACAAGAAAACAACTGCAGGAATGCCGCAGCACTGCAGAAACCTCCAAATAGCCTGAAAATTGTGCAGGTTGGGCCACACGGCACGCCGCTTGCTCAATATTTATCCGAATATCCTGAAATGAGACTCTACCTGTCTCGACCGTATTTGGAGCAAGTAATGGCAGACGATACCGACCTGCACGTAGGCAAGCGCCTTCGCCGCCGCCGCCGCCTTCTGGGACTGACCCAGCAAGACCTGGCCAGCCAAGTGGGTGTGCGTTTCCAGCAGATCCAGAAATATGAGTGTGGCGCCAACCGCATCACGTCTTCACGTCTATTTGAACTGTCGAAGGCGCTAAACGTGTCTGTTCAGTACTTTTTCGACGGAATCCCAACCACGGACGCGCCAGACCCTGCAAATGATGCAGAACGTCTTGAGGGCGACATTCTTTCCCAAAAAGAAACGCTGGAACTGGTGCGGGCATATTACCGTCTGGGCGAGCGTCCCCGTAAGCGTTTGCTAGAATTGGCAAAGGCTTTGGAAGGCGACGCATCTAATTCAGGCGCTGCTTGACTTAACGATCTGGCCGCGCCCTATGCGTGGCCATGACGACCAAAAGAAATATCGAAGCTGATTTGGCATTTGCCGGTCAGTTGGCAGATGCGGCCTGGACGGCGATCCAGCCGCATTTTCGCTGTTTAACGTCTGTTTCCAACAAATCGGATGGTCAGCCCGGACCCTACGACCCCGTTACAGAGGCAGATACTGCGGCTGAGCGGGCCATGCGCGACCTGATCGAAGCACAAAAACCGCAAGACGGCGTGCTGGGCGAAGAGTTTCCTGAGACATCAAGCGCGAGCGGTTGGACATGGGTGCTGGACCCAATAGATGGCACGCGCGCTTTTGTTGCCGGACTGCCGGTCTGGACGACACTGATTGCTTTGTGCGACCCCGATGGCGACCCGCAATTGGGCATTATCAATCAACCCGTTGTGGATGAGCGATATCTTGGATGGCCAGGTCATGCGGCGCTGGAGCAAGCAGGCGCACGCACGCCCATTCGCGTCTCGCAATGTTCTGAGCTCAGCCAAGCAAAGATCGCAACAACCGACCCGTTCATTCTATTGCCAGAAGAATTGACGGCCTGGCGACAGTTGAGTGAAGCCGCGCAAATCACACGCTACGGCCTTGATGCATATGCCTATGGCCGTTTGGCCGACGGGACGATTGATCTTGTGGCTGAAAGTGAATTGGCGCCATGGGACGCCGCGGCCCTGATCGCGGTGGTACGCGGAGCAGGGGGGCTGGCAACTGATTGGACGGGGCAGCCAGCAAGGCCCGGCGGCCAGTTGGTCTGCGCCAGCTCTCAAAGCGTTCTTGATCAGGCGTTAGATGCGTTGCGCGTTGCTGCCACGCAGACTTGAGGCGCTGGCTTTAGGGGCCAGTCACCTCCAAGCCTTGATTGCGCAGCAAGGTAATCACACTATCTTCCCCCGCCAAATGGCCGGCCCCGACCGCGATGAGCCGTGTGCCGGGTTCCTCCAGCATGTCCGTAATTTTTGGCGCCCAGCGCTCATTACGGACGCGCAGCAGGGCGTCATACATTTCCTCAGAGCCCATAATATCAGGGTTGGCGAGCATGATGGCCAGACCGTTGACGTCTCCATCCACCCATTCATCAACCAATAGATCCAGCATCTCAGCACCTTCGTCGATCGATTCCACCGTTGCGATCAGGAATTCGACTTGCTGGTCGTCGGGCAGAGCCGCCATCAAACCCAATTGCTCATCAATGGTTTCCAGATAGGCGAAGCGCTTGCCATCGGCTTTGCCTTCGGCTTCCAAAACGGTTTCCACTCCCGAGGTCGGATCGAAGCCGTCTTTTTGAACCTGCAGCATGGAGAGCGTGATGGACGCGAACCAAGGCTTCATCGTTTGAATGCCGTCGAGTGGAAAATTCAGGGAATCGAGGGCCTCATTCAATTCTTTCGTCTGCGAGGCATTGAGAAGGCTGGTGAGCCGTCGCCCGTCCTTAAAAGTCGCTTTGTCCGCGATGAAGCGCATCATGGCGCTGCCAGCTTCAGGGCTGGATACATCCGCTTCGAAGACAATCGTGTCGGCGGATTCAAAGGCCTGATTGATGGCATCAGAGCGCCAATTGAGTTCTGGGCGTAGGAGATGCACCGTCCCCATGATGTAAATCGTCGTGTCTTCATCCTTTAGGGTCCAGACAGCCGGTTCGCCCGCGCCGCGTGACGCTTTCGCCGCGGCTATGGCGGCCTCAGCCGGGTCAGCAGCATTGCCTTTGTCGGCGTTCAACGCGAAATAGACGCCGATGATGGCGGCGATTGCGATCACGGCAAGAATGATAGGTCTCATGGGCAGATCGCCTCCTAAGGGTGAGCTCAAATTATCCTGAAAGCATAGGGATTACAGGCGAAAACGCCAGAACACCAAGAAAAATGAAAATAATTGGAACCCAATGGCCCTCACAGGCATAGAGCTTGTGAAGTCATTCATTGGCTTTTCCATCTTCACTTCCTTACCCGTGCAGCCCTTGCGCGGGTATTTTTTTGCGTCAGGTGTTCCGCGATGTCCGCATCAAGGCCTGACTGACGACGGCTTGCACGTATTCTGGCCGGAACGGTTTCGGAATAAGGAAGTCAGGCTCACTCTTTTCGCCTGAGAGCAGTAGATCAGGGTAGGCGGTGATAAAAATGATCGGCATATTGGGGTGCTTCTCCCAAATATCTCTCGCAGCGTCCGATCCAAGCGACCCATCGGCAAGGTTCACATCGGCCAAAACAAGGCCTGGCGTGTGCTCGCCAAGTTTCTGCAATGTTTCGGTATGAGTGGTGGCATAACCAACAACGGTATGGCCCAGATTAGTAACGATTTTACCCAATAGGCGCGCAATTAGCACCTCGTCTTCGATGATCAAGACATCTGTTGCGAGTGATTTTGTAAGGTCGGTTTCTGCAGAGATCAGCAACTGCATGACATCTTGTGTTGCGATTTGAAGAATTTTGGCTACATCCGCGTCAGGAAAGCCTTCCATAGCTGTCAGCAACAAAGCGCGGCGGTGCAAGGCCGCAGATGGTAATTCCAGATCAGCAAACTGCCTGTCGAGCAAAGAGAATGCTGCGACTTCCTGTGAAACACCATCTTTGCGACCTTCACCCTGAAGAACTTGGTTTAGCATTTTTTCAATGCAGGCGTCGCCAAGCTTAGCGTCCAGCATAACCGCGCGGGCAAAACGCCGAAGGACGGGAAGTAGTTGGATGATGGAATTCGATTCCAGCATAGTTAGTATCCACATTTTGCAAGTTTAGCATTTGGCCTAGCTCAGACCCGCAGCTTCGCCAAGGGTGGCACCGTATTCACCTCAGATTAATATGGATGGCGCTAAAATTAACTCGGTCTTCGCGTTAACACTTTCGAGCAATCCGCTACAACTATTTTGGGAATTAGTCCATCCGATATTAACCAATTTCTCCCATAAATAGCTGGACTATTACCTTAGTAGCGAGCAGCTTGATGGAAGACCAACTAAAACTTAGAGGAAGGTCTAACCATTTTGGCAAGACTAAACCCATCATCTCGAAATCGTCCGTCTCGTTGGCTTGCCGAAAAGCCGATTGGTCAAGGGTTGCGCGAAGCCTATCAGGTCGTCGAGAACGAGCCAGTGCCAGAGCGCCTAAAAACGTTGATCGAAGAGTTGAAGAGCAAAGAGCGCAGCAAAAATCGCTAGAACTTTTCGGGATGGGCGCAACATGACCCATTCTGAAGACTCCCGCACAACCTGTTTCACAACCGGCCTAGAGGCTTTATTGCCTGAGATGCGAGCGTTCGCACGCAGTCTATGCCGCGATGTGTCCCTTGCTGATGATTTGGTGCAAGATGCCTGCCTGAAAGCGTGGGGATCGTCTGATAAATACGATCCGGAACAGCCCTTGCGCCCTTGGGTATTTCGTATCCTGCGAAACGAATTCTACCAAAAAGTACGCCGCGACTGGCGTTGGAACACGCTCAGCGATGAAGATCAGTCTATGTTGGCTGGCGAGTCTGGAGACTTTGTCGCAAGTCTCGAACAGTCCAAGATGTGTCAAATCATTGCGACGCTGCCCACAGATCAACGTGACGCGTTGGTACTCGTTCTGGCGGCGGGTTTCACCTACGAAGAAGCGGGTAAAATCTGTGATTGTTCAGCCGGCACAATTAAGAGCCGCGTGAGCAGAGCCAGGGCATCTGTGCGAGCAGACCTTGAAAAAGGGACGCGCGGTCAAAACAATCTATCTGTTGTCTCCGATTTGGAGGGGCTGTTGTCTCAAATCGATGTTGCATCTTTAACGGACAAATTTCCGCATCAAGATGTGCAAAATCAAGCGATGGTGGCTTAGTTTTCACGCTCACGGCGCCTCAAGCCGTAGGGATCGACCTCAAATTCAAACTGTTGACGCTTAGATGATTGCGTCCGCTGTGCCAGTGGCTTAAACAACCTCGACACAGCGCGCACCCATAGCTCAGCTGGATAGAGCGCTGCCCTCCGAAGGCAGAGGTCAGAGGTTCGAATCCTCTTGGGTGCGCCAGTTGCCGTTTTTTGGCTTACGATAGGGAAGTTATTGTCCCGCACGGATCTATGCCGTAATGGGTATCTCAAGATAGCGCGCATTTACAGCGTTGAAAAATAAGAGATCATAATGGCCAAGACTCAATCAAAGACGCATCATGATGCGCGCAAGCCCACAGACGCAGACCGTTTCGTCGGACAACAGCTTCGACAAGGACGCCGGGAACTCGGCCTAACACAGGACGGATTGGCGAATTTGATCGGCGTAACATTCCAACAAATTCAAAAGTATGAAGCTGGTCACAGCCGTATGGCCGCGGGCCGATTGCGCGATGTTGCCATCGCTTTGAAAAAGCCGATTACCTTCTTTTATGAACCCTTCGACCATCCCGTTTCTAACGCCACAGATGCGCGCCGAAATTTGCGGATTAAGGATTTAAGGCGCGATGCTAAGAAAAGCGTCGATGCGCTTACGAACCCAGAAGATTTAGAGGTCGCCCTTAGGTTGTTAAGTGCGCTTGTCGCGGCGAAATAATCTTATCAAGGTGAAGGTGCGTTGGGCCAGCTACAGGCTCGGCGCAGTGCGTGTCCGATTAGGGTCGGTGTCCAACCTTTTCTCAAGCAACCAGCGATACGCGGCGGCGTAAGCGCCTCCTAGATACTGTTCAAGCTCGGTCGACGTGGCCGCGTTGGTCACGCCGCAATTGCCGATTGTTTCCAAAATAGCTTCCAGCTGCCCAACGAGCTTGGACGCAGTTTGAAGCTCAACAAAGTCTTGCTGTCGAGGGGGGGTATCGTCGGGTTGGGCTGATGCAGGGTGGGTCATTTAGGGCTCTCTTAGTTGAGCCTAACCTGCTGAATTTTTTGGAGAATGTGAACTACCCGTTCGGGGGGGGACGAAAAGTTGGCAAAGGCAGAATTTGCAGCGTCATGAGCGCCTGCTTGACGGCTGCAGAGCGATTGCTGACCCCCAGCTTGCGATAGCATCGCTTCAGAGTGTCCTTAACAGTATCGGCTTGTATCCCCAGCTCATCGGCCACTGTTTGATTGTTCTTGCCTTCTGCGACCATCGTCAAGATCTGAGATTCTCGGCGAGACAATTTGCCTGTGGTATGCCAATTTTTTGGCCCAGCAATTTCCATCAAACGCAAATAGGCTTCGCGAGCGGCCATTTCAAGCAGGCCATTTTCCCGGCGCGAGGCATTTATATTGACCCCGCCAAGAGAAACGCCGCCAGGGGGCAGGTCGATCATTCTTATTGGGAACATCATCCCGCATTTCAAGCCGAAGGTACTCGCTTCGTCCAAGACCTTGCGGCCCAGTTCTCCGCTGATCGCTCGGGCGTCTTCCCAGTTGAACGGGCAGTGAGCATGAAGGCCCATGCGGATAACCGGATCATGCAGATACGCTTTGCTTCTCGCGCGGCTTTCCAACAACGCTTTTGGCCAATTGTTCGCAGAGACCCATTTGGCGGGTAGGGGCGCTTCCGGGTTTATGAATTGGGCGATGTAGATGAAATTCAATCCGAACTGGGACGTGAAATCAGTTAGGCTTGATAGGACGGATGCATCGTCTGGTGCCCTTCGAAGTGCATCGAGAGTTTGTAGAAGTTGCATTTCTGGTTGCATTTGCGTCGCCTCAGGTCTTGGGACCGGCGAACGGCCATTCCACACGGAAAAGTGTCCTCACAAATCGTGCGGGGTCCAGTGCTAATTTCTAATCACGGCTCATAGGGTGATAGTTTTTGCCCGTGCGTATCTTCTCGGCCACGCAAAGACCGGCTGAGCGACCGATTGATTGTGTCTGTCACTAAACCTTCGCGAATCCTCTATTTATGTGTCACGCAAACGCGGCATATGCGGCATGTCTTTGTTGAGTCTGTGTAACAATTCAGTCGAAAGCTGGTTTTATGAGATCTGTCCTGCGTTTGAGCGCAATTTCTTTGGTTGTGGCTTGCGTTCCTTACGCCGCTGCAAATGCTGACGCCTGGTCTGCCAAAATAGGTGGGCGGGTAATGATTGATTACACCCATGCGGACGCCGATACGGCCGACTTCGACATCAGCGCCAGCGCATTGCGCCGGGCGCGGCTGAATGTCAGTGGGGCGTACGGTAAGATTCTCAAGTATAAGTTTGAGCTGAATACGAATAGCTCTGGCGAGATCAATGCCGAGGATGCCTATCTGGAGTGGAAGCCGGAGCAGTTTGGCGGTTGGGCGATTAAGGCTGGTCAATTCAAGACACCGAACTCTTTCGATGAGGCCAACTCCTCTAGGTTTATGTCCACATTGGAGCGGGCCGGCTTTACGGACGCCTTTCAACTCAACCGGCGTGTTGGTCTGACCCTCGGCAATAAGGGGGACAATTGGACCTTTAGCGGCGGTGTGTTCGGCGAAAATCTTGAAGATGTCGGAGATCAGGAAGGGTATGCGATGGCTGCCCGCGGGACGTATGTTCCGATGAAAACCGAAACCTCGCTTTTACATGTCGGCGCGTCGATACGTTATCGGGAGGCCGGTGAAAGCTCTGGCGATATTCGATATCGGCAACGCGCCTACGCGCACATTCCTGGCCGTATCATCTCTACCGGCGCAATCGCACAAAGTGATACAATGATTGGTATTGAGGCGGTGGGTATGACCGGGCCTGCATGGGTGGCGGCTGAGTATGCTGTCACCTCTGCCGATTCGTCTGATGCCATTGGCGCAGATCAAGATATGCAAGGCTACTATATGGAAGCTGGGTATTTCTTTGGAGGACGAAGAAACTATAAGAGCGGCAAATTTGACCGCCCATCGGTCGATGCACCGATCACTGAGGGTGGTCTGGGCGCGGTGTCCGTTGTTGCACGGTTTGATGATCTAGACCTCGCCGACACCCGCGATGGCGGCGAACTGACGACGGTTGTGCTGGGCGTAGATTGGTGGCCAACCGATCATACCCGCGTTGGTTTGAATTATTTTAACAGCGACGCAGATCTTGGGACCAGCACATCCGGTTTGGACAGTGCATTTTCCACGCTCGTTGCGTCTGGCCAGACGAACGATACCGTCAACGGTGTCACCATGAGACTGTTCTTCGATTTCTGACTTACTCGCCTTCGAGCGCCTTGAGTTTGTACATCAATTCTAAGGCTTCGCGCGGCGTCAGGTGATCTGGGTCAATGTCTTCCAGCAATGCGAGCGCGGCTGACGGTTCGGTGCTGATTGGGTCTGCGGCGGTGGGCGCGGCCGCAAACAGGGGGAGGGCGTCGGCAGTGCCGGGCTCTGATTCCAGCTGATTCAAAATTTGACGGGCGCGCTGAACGGCGGCTTTCGGCAAACCAGCTAGACGCGCCACTTGCACGCCATACGACTTATCAGCTGGGCCCGGTTGCACGTCATGCAGGAACACCAGATCGTCCTTCCATTCCTTGGCTTTCAGGCTGGCATTTGCGCCATGGGGCAGGTCTTCGGCGAGTTGAGTGAGCTCGTGATAGTGGGTGGCGAACAGGGCCCGGCAAGCGTTCTGATTGTGCAGATGCTCGACTGCAGCCCATGCAATCGCCAATCCGTCATAGGTGGAAGTGCCGCGGCCAACTTCATCCAAAATCACAAAACTGTTGGGGGTTGCCTGCGTCAAGATTGCCGCCGTTTCCACCATTTCCACCATAAACGTCGAGCGCCCGCGGGCCAGATCATCGGACGCGCCGACGCGGCTAAAGACTCGATCTGCGAGCCCGATTTGCAACGAGGCTGCTGGTACAAAACAACCGGCTTGAGCGAGGATCACGGCAATGGCCGCTTGTCTCAAATAGGTCGATTTGCCGGCCATATTTGGACCGGTCACTAGAAGCAATCGATCGTGGCCGGACCCTTGAGCGTCCAATGACAGATCATTGGCGGTGAACCCCGCGCCGTCTTTTCGCAGGGCGGCCTCGACCACTGGATGACGCAGTCCGTTCGCGTGAAAGACAGGCGAATCTGAAATTTCTGGCCGTACGGCATCAATCTCAAGCGCCCATTGGGCGCCGCTGCCGGCAACGTCCAGTTCAGCAATCGCAGCGGCAGCGTTGGAAATATCGGCGGTGCAAGCATCCACGCGAACCAAGAAGCCATCAAATATGGCAAGTTCTCGGGCCTTGGCCTCTTCCTCGGCGCGCGAAATGCGGCCCGCAAGTTCGGAGAGTTCAGCGGTTGAAAACCGTACATTTGACGCAAGTGTTTGACGGTGAATGAAGGTTTCCGACAGCGGCGCCGCCATCATCGGGTCGGCATGGCGCGCAGGCACATCAACGAAGTAACCGAGTACATTGTTGAATTTTATCTTCAGGGCCGAAATACTGGTTTCGTCACTGTAGCGCGCTTGCAGTTGCGCGATGATCTTGCGGCTATCATCGCGAAGGCCGCGCGCTTCGTCTAAGGCTGTGTCCCAATCTGCCGCGATGAAGCCGCCCTCTCTTAGCAATGCGGGGAGGGGGTCTGACAGAGCGCGAGACAGATCGGCGGCGAGCGAGGAAAGATTTGCAGAGTTTGCAAGCGTCAAAGCTGCGCAGGCGCGCTCCAGATGACTGGGCAGTTTAGCGCCGGATCGTCTTAACTCTGCTGCGGCGCGCTCGCCGGCCAACAGCGCGGTGGATATTGCGGAAAGATCGCGCGGTCCGCCTCGGCCAAGTTGCAGCCGGGCGCGGGCGCGCTCAAGATCCGGCGCAGTTTTCAGATGGTTGCGCAGTGAGACTAACTCACCATTGCCTGAGACAAACCAACTCACCGCGTCCAAGCGTGCCTCGATTTCCGGTCTGTCGGTGGACGGCCGGGAGATTCGAGCCGCCAGAAGGCGTGCGCCCGGGGCGGTCACGGTTCGGTCTATGGTTGCGAGCAGACTTCCGGCCCGTTGGCCGTTCATTGCGCGGTCGATCTCAAGGCTTGCGCGGGTGGCCGGGTCAATGGCGAGGGTGGCCGCGCCCATATGTCGAAGTGGGGGATTGAGCTGAACCTCGCCGCCTGCCTGAGTCAGCTTAATATAGTCCAGTAGTAAGCCGATGGCTGTGAGTTCAGCTTTGGTAAAGCTGCCCAGCGCATCAATGGCTTTGACATGGAAGGCCTCTTTCAAAAGCGCCTCTCCGGACTTGACCGTCGCAGCGCGCTTTGGGCGTTCGGTCGCGGGAGTGTCCATTGTTTCGCTCAGCGTCAAGATTTGAGCGCGCGATGCGTCTGCCTCGCTGATCAGCAGTTCTCGAACCGGAAAAGCGCCGACTGTGTCGGCCAATTGGCTGGAGGGTAACGGAAAGACCTCAAACTGCCCGGTTGAAACATCGCAGAGCGCGATTGCGGCCTCTGCCCCTCCCGCCGCAAATCCGATCGCCGCCAAGGCTTGTCCTTGGCGGGCGGGCAATAAGGTGTTCTCAGTAATCGTGCCGGGCGTGACAATCCGAACGATATCGCGATTTACGATAGATTTTGAGCCGCGCTTTTTGGCCTCTGCGGGCGTTTCGGTTTGCTCGCACACCGCGACGGTTCGTCCGGACTTGATCAATCGTGCGAGATATCCTTCAGCGGCGTGATAAGGCACTCCGGCCATAGGAATGGGCTTGCCTTCATGTTCGCCGCGCGCCGTGAGCGTAATGTCGAGGATTTCTGCTGCGTCCACCGCATCGTCGAAGAATAGTTCGTAAAAGTCGCCCATGCGAAAGAACAAAAGCGCTGATGGATGACGTGCCTTGATCTCAAGATATTGAACCATGAATGGCGTCGGCGGCTTGGTCTTTTTGGCAGCAGGCGTCGCGGACTTGGTCATGCGCAGAGGCTTTACGTTTCTTGCACAGAAATGGCCAGATCAGGGGCGCAAGTTTTCGACATCAGGGCGTTAAAGACGAGATTGCAGCTCGGTCGACCACATATCGCAATTACCCCATTGGCTTTGCGTGCGGCCCGCACTAGGTTCCCGCGCATTGGTAAATCCGCCTTCTGGCAAACAAATGGCTAGCTTCTTATGACGATTAAACGCCCGACTTTCACTGACAAGGAAGCGCTCGATTTTCATTCTGATCCGGTCGCCGGTAAGATTTCGATGTCGCCAACAAAGCCAATGGGCACACAGCGCGACCTTTCACTTGCCTATAGCCCTGGCGTTGCGGTGCCCGTTGAGGCGATCGCGGCCGATATCGACAAAGCCTATGATTATACCGCCAAGGGCAACCTTGTGGCCGTCATCTCAAACGGTACGGCGATCCTCGGCCTTGGTGATTTGGGGCCGATGGCGTCAAAGCCTGTCATGGAAGGCAAATCGGTTCTGTTTAAGCGGTTTGCCGACATCGACAGCTTCGATGTGGAAGTCGACACCAAGGACACCGAAGATTTCATTCGAACCGTGCGCAATATCGGCGCAACGTGGGGCGGTATAAACCTAGAAGACATTGCGTCTCCTGAGTGCTTCATCATTGAGAGCCGCCTTCGAGATGAGCTTGATATTCCCGTCTTTCATGATGACCAGCATGGCACCGCGATTATTGCGGCGGCAGGCATCATCAACGCGTGTCAAATCACCGGGCGCAAAATGGAAGACCTAAAAGTGGCTGTGTCTGGGGCAGGGGCGGCTGGCTTGTCGGTCGCCGGTTTGATTGCGCGACTGGGTGTGAAATCGAGTAACATTCTAATGTGCGACAGCACGGGTGTCGTCTATGAGGGGCGAACCGAACGGATGGACCAATTTAAGTCCGCTTTTGCGGTCAAAACGACAAAGCGCACATTGGTCGAAGCGGTCGATGGCGCTGATTGCTTCCTCGGCCTATCGGTCAAAGGCGCAATGACGAAAGACATGGTAAAATCCATGGCGCCGAATCCAATTATTTTTGCGATGGCCAATCCAGATCCCGAAATTACGCCAGAGGAAATTCGCGAAGTGCGCGATGACGCAATTATTGCCACCGGGCGGTCGGACTATCCCAATCAGGTCAATAATGTTCTCGGGTTTCCCTACATTTTCCGCGGGGCTTTGGATGTGCGCGCGCGGGGCATCAATGAGGAGATGAAGATCGCGGCGGCGCAAGCGCTGGCCGAACTGGCCCGCGAAGATGTGCCTGATGAAGTCGCAGCAGCCTATCATGGCGCGCGCCCCACCTTTGGCGCAGACTATATCATTCCCTCTCCATTTGATCCGCGCCTGATCAGCTTTATCCCACCATTTGTCGCTCAGGCCGCGATGGATACCGGTGTTGCGCGCACGCCGATTGCTGACATGGACGAGTACCGCCACACATTGGCGCGCAGACAAGACCCAACCGCCTCTTTCCTGCAAAGCGTTCAAGCCACAGTGCGGGGGCGTTCGCGCCGCATTGTTTTTGCAGAAGGCGAAGAAGCGGCCGTGGTGCGAGCAGCGCATAGTTTCAAGAATCAGGGACTGGGAACACCCGTTTTGATTGGCCGCGAAGTTCAGGTGGAACGCATGATGGACCAGATGGGTGTGCCCGAAGGCAGCCTGGAGATTATCAATGCGCGCCTGTCTGACAACAACCCAACCTATACCGATCTGCTTTATAAGCGCCTGCAAAGGGACGGCTATTTGCGCCGCGATGCTCAGCGGCTTGTCAATCTGGACCGGAATGTCTTTGGCGCATGCATGCTAAAAAACGGCGACGCCGATGGCATGGTGACGGGCGTGACGCGAAATTACGATGTCGCGCTTACCGACGCGCTTATGGTGCTCGACCCTATCCCGGGGCAGGCTGTCATTGGCATGTCGATGGTGGTCAATCGCGGACGTACGGTCTTTATCTCTGATACCAGCGTTACCGAATTGCCCACCGGAGAAGATTTGGCGGCCATTGCCGTTGAAGCGGCGCGGGCGGTGAAGCAAATGGGGTTCACCCCGCGTGTAGCCTTCCTGTCTTACTCTACGTTCGGCAATCCTATGGGAGAACGCGGCGAGAAAGTCCGCCAAGCGGTGCAAATTCTGGACGGCGAGAAAGACATAGACTTTGAATACGAAGGCGACATGAATGCCGACGTCGCGCTCAACGCCAATCACAAATTACTCTACCCATTCTCGCGCCTGACAGGCCCTGCAAACGTGCTGGTGATGCCAGCGATTCACTCCGCGTCGATTGCCACTAAATTGCTGGAATCGATGAGCCGCTCGACCATTATCGGCCCGGTCCTGTTAGGGCTTGAAAAACCTGTTCAGATTGCATCGCTCGGCGCGACGGTCGGCGATATCGTCAATCTCGCCACGATTGCAGCGCTGGATGTGGACGGTGTCGTGACCAGCTAGGGGAGGGGTGCACCAGATTCGGGTGGTTCGATGGACGTTGATATCGGCGCGCCATACCGCGCTTGTCGCAACCATTCTAGCGTCACCAATACCACCGGTATCAAGCCAATCCAGAACGTCGTAACGAAGACGGTGTAGTACCCGTCTGTCTCAATTAGTTCACCTAACCATGCCCGGCCAAGGGAGCCGATCAACATGGTGAGAGAGGCGAGCAGAGCGTATTGAACCGCTGCATATTTTGGGTTCACGATGGACGTTAGAAACGCGACTGAGGCAACGCTGGCAAACCCAACGGCAAGGTTTTCACCCGCAATCGCACCCATGAGTCGGGTCAGTTCTGGCCGGTTTTCTAATCCAAAGATGGGCGGGATGAGATTGAGTACGTGATCCAGTTGCGTCATGGCCAAAAAGCTCATAACGCGATCCCCGCCCTCGGTTGGTACAAAGGTTGCGGTTTCTACGATGAAGCGTCCAGCGGCGAGATCGGCGAACAACAGATTCGTTACGGCGGCCAGCAAAGCCCCCAAGAGCAGACATGGCATGCGGCCCAAAACGAGCAATGCCATGGCCCCAAGCCCAGAGCCAACAACGGTCATGATTACGCCAAATGTTTTCGAAGCGACGGCGACTTCATCATTCGTCATGTGCAGCGCGCCAAAGCGATCATCCAAATAGAAGAAATACGCAAACGAGCCCCATATCAAGTCTGCGAACCGATACGTTAGGACGAGTGCCAAAATCAAAATGAACGCCCAACCCAGGCGGCGCGTTAAGTCCATTAAGGGGACCATGATGGACCCAAACAGTGTATCAGATGCAGATTGCGCAAGCCCAGAATAGCTGGGAAATCCTTCAATCAAGCGGCGACGCCAGCCCATAAACGCTGCGATCGCAGCAGGCACCAATACAGCCAACGCAACAACGTATGGAGCCTGTTCTTGCATAAAAGCCTTTGCGCTTCGTGGTTTTTCAAAGTCACCGGTTTCTAGCTGTTCTGGGGTAGGGGGCGTGTAACTCAATACGTCCCACATGAACGTCAGGATGAAGAAGATGGCGACGCCCCATGCGATGGCGACGATGGTGACAGCGCTATTGCGCGATGGGCGGGAAATACCAGACTCGTTCGCCAGTTCAGTCGATGATTTTCCCTGGGCCGTCGCAGGGTTTGGCGCAACCAATGTGCCAAGCATAGAGAACACCATCAGCACAGCCAGAAGACCAATTGTGTGCGGCCAGCCAATGCGCTCTGCCAGCACCAGCGCTAGCGCGCCTGTCAGAAGCCCGGCAATTCGGTATCCAAATTGATACAGGGCGGACATAAGGTCCAAGTCTTCTTCTGTTTCGGCGACTTCGATACGCCACGCATCAAGCACAATGTCATGAGTGGCGGACATTACTGCGATGGCCAGCGCCGCAATAGCCACGAGACCAAGGTTTTGAAGGGGATTGGTCAATGCCAAGACGCCGATCAATAGGGCGATAAGCGCCTGAAAGATAAGAAGCCAACTCCGCCGGCCGCCCAGCCCCCACTTGATTGGAAAACCAGGTTTTTGAAATCCGGGCGCCCAGATAAATTTGAAACTGTAGGCCAGAATGATGAGCGACAAGACGCCGGCCTGTGAGACGTCTACTTTCACTTCGGCAAACCAAGCGTTGAGCGAGCCTAGCACAACGCCGTATGGAATACCTGCTGCAAATGATAGCAGTAGCATCGCCAGCATGCGGCGGTCTCGTAGCGACTTAAACGCCCGAACAATACGCGGCGGTTGCTTGCTGCCATCGGCAGCTGGCGCGCTGCCCATCATGCCGCGCCTGCCGCTGATTGTGCGGGGCGGGTCCATTTGATGGCAAGGCCACGCAGCGCTTGCGCGTCTAAGGGTTTCGACGCCACCGCATCGGCGCCGCACGCCCGGGCGCGCCGCTCAATTTCTGGGGTCACTTCTGCGGAGATCGCGATGATTGGCGCTGTCGAACCGGAGGCGCGCAACCGTCGCATGGCCTCGAACCCATCCATGACAGGCATACGCAAATCCATGAGAATAAGGGACGGGTGCATCGTTTCGGCGGCCTCCAAAGCTTCCATGCCGGTGGTCGCTACTGTGATCGTAAACCCGGCCGATTCCAAGGCACGCCGTGCAATTAGCGCATTTACCGGATTGTCGTCAGCGATCACCACACGCCCGGCGCCCGTCTGATCGGCTTCGTCATCCAGCGTTTCATTACCTGAACGCACCGCAAAAATGCGCTCCGCCAAGGAGGAAGCGCGCAATGGCCTGACCAACCAGCCCGCGCAGCCTAGCTCTCTAAACCGTTGCAAGGCCCCGCGATCTTCTGGTCGAAGCACAACCAGGGAAGGGGCCATGGCTGCAAATGCAGACAGGGTCGATTCGGGTAGATCAGCGCCCACCAGCAAAACGTCTAAGTTGGGGGGCAGGGCACCGCAGGAAGGATCAACCAAGATGGCCTCGGCATGCGCGTCCTGTAAGGCAGCTGACACCGACAACAGAGTGGCTGGCGGCAGGCCGATCAATCCGACGCGTACGCCCAGTTTTGGTAGATCATGCGTTGGTGCCAAATCTGACGTGGCCATCGGAAACTTCACCGAGAAGCATGTGCCAATGCCAGGGGCGCCCGAAATATCAATCGTGCCACCTAGCAGATCAGTTAGGCGTTTAACGATCGCCAGTCCGAGGCCAACGCCGCCGTCTTTATACGCGTCGCCAGCCCCCGCCTGTTGAAAGGCCTGGAATAAGCGGTCCCGGTCGGCAACGTTAATGCCGGGGCCGGTATCGAAGATGCGATACTCTACCCAGTTTGCACCCGCATCAATATCCAGCAATACCCCGCCTTTTTCAGCGAACTTCAGCGCATTACCAACCAAGTTGAAGAGGATTTGGCGGATGCGGCCAGCGTCTCCGACTATGGTCGGCGATGGAAGCGTTTTAACGCGCGCCGCCAAATCTAAGCCTGATGCGTGGGCGCGTGGGGCAAGCAATTCGACAACTTCGCGCCCCAGTCGTACGGGACAAAATGCTTCCTGTTCAAGCTCCACTGCGTCAGCATCCAGTCTGGCGAAATCCAGAACATTATTCAGCAAATCCAGCAAACGGCCGCCACTTTGCTTGATCGCTTCGGCATATTCACGCTGCGACGGCTGCAACTCTGTCTCCAGCAGAAGGGATACCATGCCCAAAATGCCATTGAGCGGTGTTCGAATTTCATGGCTGGCCGTTGCAAGGAAGGCTTGTTCGGGGCTGGAAGGCGCGTTCTTATCTGTCATATTGACGATCTTAGCGAAAAGGCTTGATCAATCCTTTAACGCAAACGCGAAATCAGCCCGCTCTGTTAATGCGCTAGGGCTCCGGTTTTTACGCCTTCGGCTTTACCGGGAGCACGTCGGCGATATGTCAAAGCCTCGGCAATGTGTAAGCGCCGAACTTGGCTGGTGCCTTCCAGGTCTGCGATGGTGCGCGCGACTTTCAGGACGCGGTGATATCCGCGCGCTGTGAGTTGCAGTTTTGCGGCTGCTTCGGCCAATAATGATGCGCCTTTTTCATCAGGTGCGGCAAAGCGTTCGAGGTCTGCAGTCGGCGTGTCAGCATTTACCGGGCGGCGCGTGTCATCCTCGGGTTCACCGAACCGTTCCGATTGGATTGCTCGAGCGCTTAAAACGCGAGCACGCACCTCAGCAGACCCTTCAGCGGGCGGTGGCAAAGCCAGATCAATTGCGGTGACCGGCGGGGTGTCAAAGTAAAGGTCAATCCGGTCTATGAACGGCCCTGAGAGACGCGATTGATATTGCACGGCGCAGCGCGGCCCCTTTGTACACGCCGCCGCACCCGGACCGCCACCGCAGCGGCAAGGGTTCATCGCCGCAATCAGTTGAAATCGTGCAGGATAGCGGACATGGCGGTTGGCACGCGCGACAACGGCTTCTCCAGCTTCCAAGGGCTGCCGCAAGCTGTCCAATACAGCGGCTGGGAACTCGGGTAATTCATCCAAGAACAAGATGCCATGGTGGGCTAAAGAGACTTCACCGGGTTTGGCTTTCATGCCGCCGCCAACCAGCGCGGCCATTGAAGCGCTGTGATGGGGGCTGCGAAATGGGCGCGCTCTAGATAGACGCCCGCGTTCAAGCAATCCAGCGACGGATTGGATTTGCGAGACTTCTAAAAGTTCGCGGGCAGACAGCGGTGGCAATAGACCGGGTAGCCGCTGCGCGAGCATAGACTTTCCAGATCCGGGCGGCCCGCAATACAGTAAATTGTGCCCGCCAGCGGCAGCAATCTCCAACACACGTTTCGCGCCTTCCTGACCCTTCACATCCCGGAGATCGAGACCAATGGCAGGTTCTTCCAAATGACCGGCTTTTGGCGGCGCGATAACCGCGCGACCAGAGAAATGATTGACCAGAGAAATGAGGCTGGTTGCGGCAATCACGCTGCCGCCTGCCCAAGCGGCTTCACTGCCGCATGGGGCAGGGCATATGAGCTGCAAGTCCAGCGCTTCGGCGGCCATTGCTGCAGGCAACACGCCAAGCGTTTCGCCCAATCGACCGTCTAACGAAAGCTCACCGATGGCTGCGTATCCATCCAGAGCGTCTGGCGCAATGACGCCCATTTTTGCCAAAATAGCCAGCGCAATCGCTAAATCATAATGGCTGCCTTCTTTGGGTAGATCAGCGGGGGCCAAGTTCACGATGACCCGCTTTGGGGGCAGGGCAAGTCCCAGTGCGGTAAAGGCTGCGCGAACGCGCTCCCGGCTTTCGCCAACGGCTTTGTCTGGCAGGCCGACAATGTGGAAGTTCGGCTGCCCACCGGTCAGTTGAACCTGAACGTCTACCGGCTTGGCATCGACGCCTTCGAACGCAAATGTCGTGATCCGCGCAACCATCTGTTTCCCCCTTGTTTCGAGGAAAGGTTAACGCAACACAAGGAACAAATAAAGAACAAATTTCCCGGTAGGCGTGATTTTATGCTCAAACCATAGCTCTCTGAGACATCGCCTCGAGAGCAGCGTCTAACACCTCAAGTCCCGCGCCATCTTTTGGCGCCCGTTCTGATAAGGTACGTCGCCAAGCGCGGGCGCCCGGTTTGCCATTGAAGAGGCCCAGCATGTGACGGGTCATGGCATGCAGGCGCAGGCCGTCCTGAAGGCGCGCGTCCATATAAGGGCGATACGCCTCAATGGCCTCATGGGCGGACACGGCGCTGTCCTCGCCGAATACCTGAGCATCAATCTGTCCCAGCAGCGAGGGATCCTGATAGGCTGCGCGCCCGAGCATAACGCCATCGAACGTTTCCAGATGATGCGTAATCTGTTCCAGGGATGTGATCCCGCCATTGAGTACAATTTTTAAACCGGGACGCTCCGCTTTCAACTCCGCTACCAACCCATAGTCTAGCGGTGGAATATCGCGATTCTCTTTCGGGCTTAGGCCTTTCAGCCATGCCTTGCGCGCGTGCACTGTGAAAACCTGACATCCCGCGTCTTCCACCTGGTCGACAAACTCAAATAAGGTTTCGCGTGCCGGCAAATCATCGATTGCGATACGGCATTTGACCGTAATGGGTATGGCGACGGCTGCCCGCATCGCTGCTACGCACGCAGCCACTTGATCTGGCGCGCGCATCAGACACGCGCCGAATGCGCCAGATTGCACCCGGTCAGAAGGACATCCGCAATTGATGTTCACCTCATCATAACCAAAACCTTCGGCGATGCGCGCAGCCTCTGCCATTTTGGCCGGTTCATTTCCGCCGAGTTGCAGCACCAATGGGTGCTCTGTGCCGCTAAATCCGATTAGGCGATCCCGATCGCCATGGATGACAGCATCTGCTGTAACCATCTCGCTCCATAGCAATGCGCGCTTGCTCAGACAGCGATGGAAAGCGCGGCAATGCCGGTCCGTCCAGTCCATCATTGGCGCCACACTGAATCGGTAGTCGATGGGGTTTGCGATGCTCAAAGGAATACTCTGTTCTTCTATTTAGTGTCGTTACACGTCGAGTTAGCGGTTTCACGCACCGCCAGCAACAAGACGTGGGAGGTGACATTGTGATGGACAGCCAGCTATGGCACCACCCGCCTTGACACCCGCCAGACTTGCTCACAGACTTTCTGACCTAAGCAGGTATCGCGACACAGACGCAGGGACATCGACTATGCAACTAACGACAGATGCCCAAGAAGAAGTCACTTTGGTTGATGACAGCAATGCGCCCATGGGCGTCATGGGCAAACTTGCGGCCCATGAGCAGGGATTGTTGCACCGCGCCTTTTCGATCTTTCTATTTTCCCCAGATGGGCGAACGTTGATGCAGCGTCGCGCGCTGTCCAAATATCATTCAGGAGGGGAGTGGGCCAATACTTGCTGTGGCCATCCTAGGCCCAATGAGCCCATCCTAGACGCTGCGCATCGGCGGCTTTTCGAAGAGATGGGAATGAGCGCGGCCCTCACCGAAGCGTTTCAAACGCGCTACACGGCGACACTCGATAATGATATGATTGAAAACGAGTATGTGCATGTGTTCGTCGGTCTGAGTGAACAAACACCTCAGCTCAATCCCTTAGAAGCGTGCGACTATTCCTATCAACACCTCAATGACCTCCTTTCGGGGGACACGATCTCAAAAGATGGTCAAACGGTATGGATGAGACATTATCTGGAGAATCATTTTGAACAGCTTTTGGCGTCAAAACATATCGCCCTAGATCAAACAAAACCGTCCAGACTTCAGGCCGGTGTTTAAAGTGCGGGTTGGCCAAATCCAAGAACTAGCACTATAAGAGATCAATGGACTATTTCAGGAGTAAAAAATGAAGATGAACTTTGGTAAACTTAAGTCGGGATCTGCTATTGCAGCACTTTCGATCATTCTTGCAGCCTGTGGGGGCGGTGAACCAGCCGCGAAAACACCTGCAAAAGCGCCTGCAGCTGAAGTTGAAACGCCTGATACAACCGAAGTCGAAACTGCTGCCAGTGAAGTAGAAGAAGTGGTGGAAGAGGTCGCAACGGAGACGGCCGAGGTCGTTGAAGAAGCCGCTGAAGCTGTCGAAGAGGCGGCTGAGGAAGTTACCGAAGCTGCAACATCAGCCGGCGCGGACGACCGTGTTACGGCAGAGACCATTGCAGCGTATGAGGCGCTTACCGGAGACGCAGCAAAAGGTAAGCGCGTATTCACCCAGTGCATGTCGTGCCACTCAGTCCAAGAAGGTAAAAACCTCTCTGGACCTTCGCTTTACGGCATTGTCGGACGTACGTCTGGGACGATTGAAGGGTTCAAGTATTCACCTGCGAATGCCGATTCCGGGATTGTCTGGACCGAGGCTACGATGTTTGCCTATCTCGAAAACCCGCGTGCATTTATCCCAGGCACGTTGATGTCATTTCCCGGCCTGCGTAAAGAACAGGACCGCGCCGATGTGATTGCTTATCTTCAGTCCGTCCCAAAATAGGCGGACGAAATCGAAACGAAAGTGCAAGCCGCCGAGCCATATGCTCGGCGGCTTGATTGTTTTGGGTTAGGGTTACTCCATGGCGGACTTGATCATCCAAACTGTTTGGCTGTGCCTCGGCGCAGATCGGGGCCCATGCGTGTGTAGTTCCTGGAAATGGCATTGAAACGTCTGACCGCCCCTCCGCCCGCGCGCCACGGATCACCTGACTGGTTCAAGATCGAGCCGGTTTGGCCGCATAGCGAGCATAGTCAATTTTGGATGTCAGACGGCATTGTTTGGCATGTTCAGAGGTTTGGCACGGGGCCTTGTTTGCTTTTTATTCACGGCGCTGGCGGCGCGTCACATTCGTGGCGAAAGCTCGCGGATCAATTGCAGGGTGATTTTGAACTGATCATTGTAGACCTGCCGGGGCATGGCTTCACTCAGTCGACGTCGGCGTTTCGGCCGTCCCTTCGAAACGTCAGCAAATCCTTGGGCACCTTACTTTCGGGGTTGGGGTTAGAGCCAGATATGATCGCTGGGCACTCAGCAGGTGCGGCAATCGCGATCAAAATGATTGATCTTGATTGTGTCGCCCCCAAAGCTTTTGTGTCGATGAATGGCGCGCTTCAGCCGTTCAGCGGCGTGTTGAGTGTAATCGCTCCGCTCGCTGCAAAGTTGGCGGCTTCAAGCGGAGCTGCTGCGTGGCTCATCTCGAAACGCGCAGTCAATGCTGAGCGTGTGAATCGCCTGATCGAAGACACCGGGTCGGATGCCTCCAAGACTGAGACCCGTCTTTACGAATTGCTGTTTCGGTGTCCAGGACATATTCGAGGGACGCTAGACCTTATGGCCAACTGGGATTTAGCGGGGCTGACCGACGCGTCAGCCAGACTGTCTATTCCCACATTGTATTTATCAGCTGAGGGAGACTTGGCGGTGTCTCCCAATGAGTCGATTGCTGCCGCTTCCAAATCAGATTGGGCCGTTCATAGGTCTCTGAAAAATTTGGGACACCTTGCGCACGAGGAAGATGGGTGCATCATTGCACAAGCTTTGCGCGAACATTGGGCTGGTCATAGAGGTTTTGAGCCCTTGGCTTGAGATCGCGACACGCACTGACGGTAAGATAGATATCAGTAGGGGACACCAAGATGACCGGACTTCCCAACAATCACTCGCAGCGCATCGCGTTGAGCAATGAGATGCATGCGCGTCCTCCTTATCCGGTTCGCGCTGGCGCCAAGGTTTCATGCATTGCGCTGAAAACTGAAAAGCCTTTTCATGATGATGATCGGCATCTTGTTCGCCGCCTCGCAGAGCAGTTTGATGCGCCGCCGCCTATGCCAGGCAAAAAGCACCATAGGCTCGAGCTCGACGCGTTCACTTTGGTTTGGGAGCATCATACAGAATTTGTGCGATATACGTTCTTCGTCGACGATCCGGACGATAGGCTGTCGACCGCGATGGACGCTTTGCCGGAGGCGTGGGTTGCTGATCTGCCGGGTGACCTTATCAGCGCGACGCATGTTCACGTGCTCAAAAAAACGAAGGAAAATGAGGCAAAGACTGTATCTCCGTCAGACATGCTGATTGGTTCCGACATCAGTGGCGGCCAAGCGGTGGCAAAGACCGATTTCAGGGTTCATGAGGATGGATTCTCAAAGTTCTTACTGCTGGACGGTGGCATGTCACCGCTGCAGTTGGGCCGCGCGGTCCAAAGACTGCTTGAGATAGATACCTATCGCATTCTCGCTCTTTTTGCTTTGCCTGTCGCGCAAGAGCTTATCATCGATCTTTCGCAATGGGAGGTCGAGCTATCTGAAGTAACAGACGAGTTGGCAGATTCTCCAGAAAAGGACGATACCGAGTTACTTGAACGCCTGACGGGGTTACAGGCGGCGATTGAAAGGAGCAGCGCAAAAAGCCAGTTCAGATTCAGCGCCGCAGCCGCATACTATTCATTGGTGCAACGCCGGACCGCCGAGCTTCGGGAAGAACGTTTGCCGAATATGCAAATGTTTGCCGAGTTTATTGAGCGCAGATTGGCGCCAGCGATGGCAACCTGTACATCGGTAGAGCGTCGATTGACGTCGCTATCACAGAGAGTGGACCGGGCGACCCAGCTTCTCTCAACAAAAGTGAACCTATCGCTAGAGCACCAGAATCAATCCCTCATGGAGAGTATGGACCGGCGGGCGGCATTGCAGCTGACATTGCAACAAACTGTTGAAGGTCTGTCGATCGCGGCGATCAGTTACTATCTGATTGGTATTGTAAACTATGTGGCGAAGGGCATCTCGGCAGCTGGGTTTAATGTAAACGAGGCGGTTATAACGGGCGCTGCTGTGCCAGTTGTTCTTGGCCTAACGGCGTTCACAGTCTGGCGAATGCGGGCCCATATCTCAAAAAGTAATCCGACGATCCCGGACGACTAGACCCTTGCATAATTGGGGGTGACGGTATTGTGTGTAAACTTATGCGGACACTGCCGAATTCATCTTCTTCCCCCCAGCAGACAAATGATCAACCAACGGCGCTTGTGATTGGCTCAGGGTTCGGGGGGCTTGCCGCTGCAATCCGTTTAAGTGCTAAGGGCTATAAGACAACGATTGTTGAACGACTGGAGCAGCTTGGAGGGCGCGCGCGCGTCTTTCGTCAGGATGGCTTCACATTTGATGCCGGCCCCACCATCATTACGGCGCCATTTTTGTTCGAAGATTTATGGACACTGGCTGGCGAGACGATGAGTGACCATGTCGAGATCCGGCCAATAGATCCGTTCTACGAGATACGTTTCGATGATGGAGACGTCTTTCGCTATTCAGGCGATGTTGATGCAATGCGCAGCGAAGTTATGCGCTTTTCTCCTTCAGATGTTGAAGGATATGAGCGGTTTATGCGCCGATCTGCAGACCTCTGTAAGACGGCTTTTGAAGAGCTAGGTCACGTTCCATTCAACAAAGTGGCCGATATGCTCAAGGCGGCGCCTGACATCGTCAAATTTGGCGGTCACAAGTCGATGTATCAAATCGTTTCGAGTTACATCAAGAACGAAAAACTACGGACGGTGTTCAGCTTTCATCCGCTTTTGATCGGCGGCAATCCGATGACGGCCAGCGGGGTCTATGGGCTCATTCCCTATTTGGAGCGCCGATGGGGCGTCCACTATGCCCTTGGCGGAACGGGGGCTTTGGTGACCGCGTTGCAGGCCCTATTTGAACGGCAAGGGGGCTCAGTACTGTGCAACCAAGATGTCGACGAAATTTTGGTCGATGGCCGACGTGCAGTGGGCGTTCGGCTAAACGATGGGCGAACAATTAAATCTGATATTATCGTATCGAATGCCGATGCTGCGACGACGCTACGCGATCTTTTGCCAGCACGACCGCAACGTCGCTGGTCACCAAAGGCCGTCGATAAGTCCAAGATTTCGATGGGTCTGTTCGTTTGGTATTTTGGCACAGACCGAAAATATGATGACGTCGAGCAACACACGATCGTGTTGGGGCCACGTTATCAGGGACTGTTAAACGATATTTTTCAGAGGCAAGTGCTGGCAGACGATTTCAGCCTGTATCTGCATCGCCCGTCTTGCAATGATGCGTCTTTGGCCCCTGATGGCTGTGAGGCATTTTATGTCTTGTCTCCGGTTCCAAATCTTGACGGTGTTGAAGACTGGAGTGAGATCGCTGAGGCCTATCGAAAGAAAATCGAGCAGAGACTGGCGCAGACCGTGCTGCCGGACCTAGATCAACATATTGTATCGTCGAGACTGCTGACGCCGAATGATTTTGAAACCGACTATAGAGCGTTCAAGGGCGGCGCTTTTAGCTTGGAGCCATTGCTCACGCAGAGCGCGTGGTTCCGGCCGCACAATCAGTTAAACGCGATCGATAACTTATTTCTCGTTGGCGCAGGCACGCATCCCGGAGCAGGGGTTCCGGGCGTGCTGTCATCTGCGAGAGTTTTAGAAGAGGTGGTGCCAGATGCGCGCGAGTTTGCCTGAGTCTCAAATGGGGTTCCCTCGAGATTTTGATCATTGTCATCAAGTGATCAAAGCTGGATCTAAGAGTTTTCACATGGCGTCTCTGCTTTTGCCCAAGCATGTGCGCCGGGCCGCGTTTGCGACGTATGCCTTTTGCCGCGCGGCTGATGATGCGGTCGATTTGGGATCAGACCCGTCCCAGGCCGTTAAAACACTGTCTGAACGACTGGATCAAATCTATGACGGTCGGCCCAAGGATCATCCAATTGACCGGGCCTTTGCGAGCGTAGTTTCCAATTACCAGTTGCCGCGCGCGCTGCCAGACGGGTTGTTGGAGGGCATGTTATGGGATGTCCAAAATCGCCGTTATCAAACGCTAGAGGATCTGCTGGACTACGCCGCCCGCGTTGCCGGAACCGTCGGTGCCATGATGACACTGTTAATGGGCAATCCTTCGCGCTTGGCTTTGGCCCGTGCGACGGATTTGGGTTTGGCGATGCAGCTCAGCAATATCGCGCGTGACATTGGTGAGGATGCGCGGGCAGGGCGTCTCTATCTGCCAGAAACCTGGTTGCTAGAAGAGGGTGTGGACCCTGCCGCGTTTTTGCGTGCGCCTACTTTCGATCCAAGGCTGGCTCGTCTCACAAAGCGTTTGCTGGACGCGGCTGAACCTATGTATGCGCGAGGGCTGACCGGCGTCGATCTTTTGCCGCCGTCTTGCCGAACTTCGATCCGTGCGGCGGGTAAGATTTACCGTGAGATCGGTGAAGAGATTCGACGCAATCAGTATAACTCGATTTCACAGCGCGCGTTTGTTTCAAAGGCTCGCAAGCTACAATTGCTTGCGGGATCGATGTTCGCCAAAGGCCTCCGGCCCGAATCGAGCCCTGAGCTTCCGGCTTCTGGATTTTTAGTTGATGCAGCTGCATCGGAGCCGGGCAATGTGCGCAGCCCTGCGCCGCAAACGCGCGCATTGTGGGTGTTGGATTTGTTTACGCGTTTGGAAGTACGCGATCAGGCCCAAAGAGTTACCAGATGAGCGGCTGGGCCTTGTTCGTGGAGCTATTCCTCGTGCATGGAGTGGTTCTTGGATTGGCCGCGAGAGAGTATTTCAAGACCGACAAGCTCATCAAAGAGCGCCGCGCTCAGGAAGCGGTTGTTAAAGCGAGAGCCGCGGCATCCGAAATGGAAGCATTGCCTTCACAATAGGTGACCGCAGGCGTTTGCAGGACAAGCTCTCATGGGTGCCGGGTCCGCTTGCGATGTTTCCATAGTCGATCAGTGACCGGCTGTAGAAAGGTGTGTCTTCCATCGTCTCAATGATGCGCGGGTGTTGTCCCGTGATGCTGCCTGTGCGTCTTTTGATGCGCCAGACTCTGGTTGTTGGCATTGATATGGTTTCGGCGTTCTCGGCTGGCGTGATTTTACCGTTGTCGGCAATCGAGAGATGGATCGCTTTTTGTGGGCCGCCAACCGGATCGGTGACATACCGGATTTGGGTGCTGCCATCAGTCAAAGGCACCCGCGACCAATCCCAATAATCGAACCCTTTTTGGATCGGCTGGTCGCCAAAATTCATGTCGAGATAGCCGGCCCCCCGCCACGATAGTTTTGGGTCATCAAAGCGAACCTCGACATCAAGATGCGTACACATGGGCCGCCAATGATGCTCTGCCTTTTGGTCGAGTTGATAGGCGTTTGTATTGAGATAGGGAGCGGTGACTTTGACTTGCCCTCGAAGGGGGCGGGGAAGCGGAGCGCCATGCTCTTCAATGTCAAACTGTAAACCGTTTCCCGTCGCGATCACACGGCTTTTTCCAATTTGAAAGGCACCGGGTGTGCGTGCTGTGTCCGTTGCGCGTCGCTCGGTCATCGACCATCTGGGCGAAGAGCCGTAGAGCGCAACGTTTAGCGCGCAGTGATCGTCGGGGGTCTGCCATTTCTTCCAGGCGTAATAAGGCGAGAAAACGCTACCGACGAAGAGGATGAGAACAATGGCGTTCTTGCCATCATCGCTCACTGCATCGACATACCACCACGCATACCCTCCAGTTGGGACGGACCGATCAAATTGAAATCCGCCAGAACTTCCATCGCTGCTGCCCGGCCCGATAGGGCTGCCATCGGAACGCCCGGGCCGGGATGCACGCTTCCGCCCGCTAAGTAAAAACCGGTCTGACGCGTTCGGACACCCTGGCGTTTGAAGGCCGCCTGCCAGCCATGGCTCGCAGGCCCGTAGAGGGCGCCCCCGGTTGCTGGAAAACGCGCGGCATAAGTCTGAGGTGTTGTGGCCACGATTGTTTCGTCGTCCGGTGTCAGTTGCAGCCCGCAATGTTCCATCTGCTGAAGGGTTTTCGTCAGGCATGTCTGGATCTCCGGATCATCATAGGTGTGAGTGTCGCCGTTGGCAGGCGCATTGATCAAGCAAAATAGAGAATGGGAACCGTCTTTCTGCTCTGGTGAGGCATGCACATAAACGGTTGGGGCGTCTGGAACCCGGTGTTGACCAAAAACGGCGTCAAACTCCGCGCGATAGTCTGCCGAGAAAAATACATTGTGTGAGTCTAGAGCAGGGCCCGTGACACGGCCTGCCATTGTCCACGTCATGGCTGATTGGGATCTAGTATGACGACTTTGTTGGCCAAGAGCTTGCGCGGCAGACGGGCCCAAATGTCCGGCTGCAATGGCAGCCACGTCGCCCGCAAAGATGATCGCATCAGCTTTCGCTCTCGTATTGCCGCTGACCCGAACGTCATGCGCGCCATTTGAACGAATACGAATATCATCAATGTGGGCATCGCAGACAATATTGGCTCCATTGCGTTCGGCGACGTTCGACAATGCTCGCGCCATCTGATGCATCCCGCCGTCTAGTAACCATACGCCGGATCGCTCGGCATGCGCCACCAACATAAGCGTCGCCGGGCAACTGAAAGGGGAGGCGCCGCAATAAGTGGCGTATCTGGCAAACAACTGAATCAATCGAGGGTCATCGAAACAGTCATTCAGGGCGCGCCAGAGCGTTTTGAAGGGGCGCAGTCCCCACAGTCTCAATAAGGATTGCGACCGTATTAGATTGAACATTCCGGGCTTGGGCGCGAGCATGAAAGAGGATGACAGTGTTGCAAAAACCCGCTCTGACATCCGGCAAAATTTGAGGTAATTCTTGGCCTCATTGTCAGATGAAAACGAGGCAATCGCTGCCGCTGATTGCTCCGGGTCGGCAAACAAGTCCAGAACCGACCCATCTGACCAGAAATGCCGAGCGAGGGTTGAGGCTGGTCTGGCTGTTAGGTGATCCTCAAAGCGCTCGCCAGCGTCTGTAAAAATGGTTTCAAACACCGATTTGAGTGTAAAAACGGTTGGGCCACAATCGATCTGCGTGGACGAGAGTTGTCGCGTTTCGAGTTTGCCACCTGCCGCGTCGCCGCGTTCGTAAAGGGTAACGTCGCTGTGTCTGGACAGAATGGCTGCAGCCGTCAGACCTGCAATTCCGGCCCCTACAACGATAACTTTCGGCCGTTTTTGCATAGATGACTCTGATTCTGGGACCTAAAGTGTCTACCTGTATTGACACATAGTGTTGCGAACTTAAAGTGACAGAGGGAGGCGCTATGTCATTTGATAGCCAAATTGAGATGTATCTCGAGCGTGCTTTGTCCACTGCTGAGAATGCTGGTGGTCCGCCGCTTCTGAGCGCCGCGCTTCGCCACGCCGTGTTTCCGGGCGGGGCGAGGGTGCGCCCTCAGCTCTGCCTCGCAGTTGCGCATGCCTGTGATCCTGAGTCTGATCTTACCGATGCGCTGGCGTCTGCTGCGGCGCTGGAATTATTGCATTGCGCCTCGCTTGTGCACGATGATTTGCCTTGTTTTGATGACGCCGCCCAACGACGCGGGAAACCGTCCGTTCATGCGAAGTATGGCGAAAATCTTGCTGTGTTGGCCGGAGACGCTTTGATCGTAATGTCATTTCAGTTGGTGGCGGTGCATGCGCGCGATTATCTGGCCGATCTTATTGTGGTGCTATCTGAAGCCGCCGCGCCACCCTATGGCATTGCTGCGGGTCAAGCTTGGGAAAGCGAGCCCGTGATCGATTTGGAAGCCTATCACGAGGCCAAGACATCTGCGCTGTTTATTGCGGCCGCTCGCGCAGGCGCAAGGTCTGTTGGTCAAGATGATGGGCCTTGGCGGCAACTTGGCTTGAAGCTGGGCGAGGCCTACCAGCTAGCCGACGATATTCGGGACGCGGTGCTGACACCCGAGGAGTTGGGCAAGCCTGCCAATCAGGATTTACGCAATGGTCGACCAAATGCCGTTGCCGAATTTGGTTTGGACGGTGCCTATGACCGCATGTTGGCGGCTGTAGAAGCTGCGGCAGCGTCAGTACCGGCCTGCGCCGGAACACAGCAATTACGTCAATTGATCCACGCGCAAGCCAAGCGATTGGTGCCTGCTAACCTAGATCAGTTGGTTGCCTGAGCCCGAGATTAGTCTGCCCAGAACGTGGCGCGACCGCCTCAAGGATTTTAGGGCGAGGCGATATGCCAGCAGTCGATTTCAAACCCTTTGCGCTCGCTTTTTGTTAACCCGCCCTATCGCGCGTGCAAACGCTGCATCGGTCTTCGATCTGTGCGCTGGCTTTGCGTATTCGCAAGTCCTCTACGCATGCGTCAAGCTAGGGCTGTTGCTGGAATTACAGAAGGCGTCGCTGACTTTGGAACAGATCAGCGCACGGGTTGATTTGCCCATTGATGGCGCCGGCAGGCTTGTGCGCGCTGCATCTGCGCTCAAGATTCTTGAGGCGCGGTCAGGCGACCGGTTTGGTCTTGGGCCAGTTGGCGCCGCAGTGCTGGGCAATCCTGGTCTGCAAAGCATGATCATTCATAACGGTCACTTCTACAAAGACCTGGCGGACCCCGTTTCTCTGCTCAAAGAGCGGACTGGCGAGACGGAGTTGGCGAACTATTGGGCCTATTCGCGAGCCACAACGGACTCTGATCGTCCGCCTGAATATGTTCAAACCTATTCTGATTTGATGAGCCAGACCTTGGGTGCGATCGCTGACGAGGTCATCAACGCCTATCCAGTGCACCGTCATAAGCGCTTATTGGACGTTGGCGGCGGCAATGGGGCTTTTTTGGAGGCCGTTGCGTCTCGGGTGGCGGATATCGACCTCATATTGCTGGATCTTCCGCCCGTTGCGCAATTGGCAAAACAGCGATTGTCGGCGCAGGATCTGCCAGTGGAAATTATCGGCGCGGATATGTTTGCCGAAGATTGGCCGGATGATGCAGACCTTATCACTTTGGTTCGGGTTGCTTTGGACCATGATGACGATGCCGTCGGGCGGATTTATGAGAAAGCGCGCCGCGCCTTAAGGCCGGGGTGTAAACTGCTGATTGCGGAACCGATGTCGGATTCTCCGAAAGTGGGGGATGGATACTTCGGTCTCTATTTGTGGGCGATGGGGTCGGGAAGGCCGCGTTCAATAGCTCAGCACCGTCAAATGTTGCAGGTCGCCGGATTTCGCAAAATCCGAGTCCTAAAAACAGCGCAACCTATGCTCGTGCGCCTCATTATTGCCGAGACAAATTAGATTGACATTCACTACTGTCTATTTACAAAGACAGTATGTCACTATCGGTTTCTTCACCTTCAAGCGATCATGCTGAAACCTCTTCAAACATTGCGGATACAGCTTGCGGTCCCGCGATGATCACGCAGGCCGTCATGTTCGCGGGCGAGAAGCGTGTGAGCGTCGAAGATCTCAATTTGAAGCAACCAGACGATGACGATCTCGTCGTAGATGTCCTCTGGAGCGGCGTCAGCACAGGTACAGAACGCCTGCTATGGTCGGGTGAAATGCCATTGTTTCCGGGCCTCAATTATCCGCTCGTGCCGGGATATGAGGCCGTAGGTGTGGTCTCGCAGTCAAACGGTCATCCGTCTCGGGTAGGGGAGTCTGTTTTCGTGCCGGGCGCGCATTGTTTTGAGACCGCGAGCAGCGTGTTTGGGGCATCTGCCGCGCGGTTGGTGGTTCCGGCGGAGCGGGCTGTTGCCCTTCCGGGCAGTGCTGCTGCCGAAGATGTATTGCTCGCTTTGGCCGCAACCGCTCATCACGCGGTGACCAAGGCGGACCTCCCAGAGTTAATCGTTGGGCATGGCACATTAGGCCGGCTGATGGCGCGCATTGTGATGGCGCTCGGCTCAGATGTCGTCACGGTTTGGGAGACAGATTCTGGCCGCGCTGAAAGCGACCAATATACAGTGCTGCATCCAGACAAAGACTCGCGCGCTGACTATCGCTGCATCTGTGATGCCAGTGGAAGTATGGACGCGCTGGATACCGCTGTTTCGAGAGCAAGCCGAGGCGCAGACATTGTGTTGGCTGGGTTTTATGCGGGGCGGGTGTCGTTTGATTTTGCGCCCGCATTCATGCGCGAGCTGACCTTCGCTATCGCAGCGGAGTGGACGCCGGGCGATATGGCGGCGGTTCAAAATCTGCGCGCAAAAGGCCTTTTGTCCTTTGATGGGCTGGTCACTCACACAGAACGTTCAATCGATGCAGAGGCGGCCTACACCAAAGCCTTTACGCAATCGGAATGTCTAAAAATGGTGTTGGATTGGAGGGGTCAAAATGGCCACGCTCATTAAGGGACGATCCGGTCTCGACGCTGTATCGGACAATATCAAAAAAGAAGCATCAATCGAACCTGACCCGGTTTCGACGGAGCCCGCGACCAAGGAAACGCAAATTATTGCAATCTACGGCAAAGGCGGCATTGGCAAGTCTTTCACGCTGGCCAACCTGAGCTACATGATGGCGCAACAGGGCAAGAAGGTTCTGCTGATCGGTTGTGATCCGAAAAGTGATACGACATCTTTGCTGTTTGGCGGGCGGGCTTGCCCAACCATTATTGAAACCTCTTCCAAGAAGAAGGAAGCGGGCGAAGAAGTCGCCATTGGCGATGTTTGTTTCAAGCGAGACGGCGTCTACGCGATGGAGCTCGGCGGGCCTGAGGTTGGCCGTGGTTGCGGGGGTCGCGGGATCATCCATGGCTTCGAACTGCTCGAAAAGCTAGGCTTCCACGAGTGGGATTTTGACTATGTCTTGCTCGATTTTCTGGGCGATGTGGTCTGCGGCGGCTTCGGTCTGCCGATTGCCAGAGACATGTGTCAGAAAGTGATCGTGGTCGGGTCAAACGACCTTCAGTCTCTCTATGTGGCCAACAATGTGTGTTCCGCGGTGGAGTATTTCCGCAAGCTGGGCGGGAATGTTGGTGTCGCCGGAATGGTGATTAACAAGGATGACGGCACCGGCGAGGCGCAAGCCTTTGCTGAAAAGGTTGGCATACCTGTTTTGGCGGCGATCCCAGCCGATGATGACATTCGCCGCAAGTCGGCCAGCTATCAGATCGTTGGCAAGCCGGGGTCGCCTTGGGCATCCATTTTCGAATTGCTGGGTGAGAATGTTGCGACTGCGCCGCCTGTTCACCCATCTCCGCTCTCAAGTGACGGGTTGCTTGACCTGTTTTCGGCAGACGTCACTGGCGCGAATTTTGAGCTAGAGCCGGCAACCAGCGCCGACATGCGCGGCGTCAACGTGGTTGAAAAGCCGTCCCTCGAAATTGTGTACGAGGATATCTAACGGGTTATGAGTGAGGGGGTTTCCACCAAATTGGACAAGCGTGTCGACGCTGAATCCGGCTGTCATGGCGGCGCGGAGAAAATGCGTGCGGCTGCGAAAGCGGCTGGCAAAACGACATTGCTGGAACAATACGCGAAGGATTACCCCACTGGTCCTCACGATCAGCCACAAAGCATGTGCCCGGCGTTCGGGTCTTTGCGCGTGGGATTGAGAATGAAGCGGACCGCGACGATCCTGTCTGGATCGGCTTGCTGTGTATATGGGCTGACGTTTACGTCTCATTTTTACGGCGCGAAACGCAGCGTTGGATATGTCCCGTTCAACTCAGAAACACTGGTCACTGGCAAATTGTTCGAAGACATCAAAGAAGCGGTTGAGATCACAGCAGATCCAGACCGTTTTGACGCGATTGTTGTGATCAATTTGTGTGTGCCGTCAGCGTCGGGCGTTCCGCTTCGATTGTTGCCGGACACGATCAATGGCGTGCGGGTGATCGGGATTGATGTGCCTGGGTTCGGTGTACCCACCCATGCAGAGGCAAAAGATATTTTGGCCGGCGCGATGCTTGCGTTTGCGCGCCGGGAAGCAGAGCAGGGCGCTGTGCCGCGCGCTAGCCGCCCCGATAGCGGCCTGCCAAAGATCACATTGCTGGGAGAAGTGTTTCCAGTTGATCCTGTAAGCATTGGCCAAATGCTGGAGCCTATGGGCTTGGCCGCTGGGGTCAGTGTGCCGACGCGCGAATGGCGAGAGCTTTATAGCGCGCTCGATTGCGCCGCTGTCGCGGCGATTCATCCGTTCTACACCGCATCGATTCGAGAGTTTGAAGCGGCGGGGCGCCAAATTGTTGGCTCAGCGCCCGTCGGCGTTGATGGCACGGCGGCGTGGCTCGATGGTATTGGCGACACGTGCGGGATTGCAAAAGACAAGGTTGATATCGCCAAGAACATAGCGATCACTGCGATTGAGGGCGCGCTTGGCGCTATGCCGATCAAAGGCCGTATCACAGTATCGGGATATGAAGGTTCTGAGCTGCTTGTGGCGCGCCTGCTGAGCGAGAGCGGCGCGGATGTGCGTTACGTTGGCACCGCGTGCCCGCGGACAAAATGGTCTGCTGCTGATCAAGACTGGCTTGAAAGCCGGGGCGTAGAGGTTCGGTTCCGGGCCTCGTTGGAATCAGATCTGGCGGCCGTGGAGGCCTTTTCGCCGGACCTGGCCATTGGCACCACGCCGGTTGTTCAAAAAGCAAAAGAAATGGCCATGCCGGGGCTATACTTCACAAATCTAATTTCTGCGCGTCCGCTGATGGGGCCTGCGGGCGCCGGATCGCTTGCGCAAGTGGTCAACGCGGCGATCGCTGGCAAAGACCGATTCGATGAAATGCGAACCTTCTTTGAAGGGGTCGGGCAGGGGGACACCGCTGGCATTTGGGAAGGCACGCCAGAAATTCATGACAAGTTCCGCGCTAAGAATGAGCGCAAGCTGGCGCTGGCCGCCAAGCGCGCCAATGATCTGAAGGAGCCAGTGGGATGCTGATTCAGGATCATGATCGCGCGGGTGGCTATTGGGGCGCTGTGTATGCGTTTACGGCCATTAAGGGCTTGCAGGTCATCATTGACGGGCCGGTCGGGTGTGAAAATCTGCCAGTGACGTCTGTGCTTCATTACACCGATGCGCTGCCGCCTCACGAATTGCCGATTGTCGTTACCGGACTTGGCGAAGAAGAGCTTGGCCAACACGGCACAGAACAGGCCATGAAGCGGGCACATGGCGCGCTGGACCCGGCTTTGCCGTCTGTGGTTGTCACCGGCTCAATTGCTGAAATGATTGGCGGCGGCGTGACGCCAGAGGGCACGAATATCAAACGGTTCTTGCCGCGCACAATTGATGAAGATCAATGGCAAAGCGAAGACCGCGCCTTGCTTTGGCTATGGACCGAGTTTGCGCAAACCAAAGGCCGCAACCCGAAGCGCCGCAAAGCCAAAGAAGATACCAAGCCAAGCGTCAACATCATTGGCCCCAGCTACGGCATGTTCAATACGCCATCTGACTTGCACGAAATTCGTCGACTGGTTGAAGGCATCGGCGCTGAGATTAATTTGGTGTTCCCACTAGGAAGCCATATCGAAGACACGCGCAAACTGATCAATGCCGACGTGAATGTCTGCATGTACCGAGAATTTGGGCGTAGCCTGTGTGAGGCAATTGGCCTGCCATATCTGCAAGCGCCCATCGGCCTACATTCAACCACCAAATTCCTCCGCAAATTGGGGGAACTCACCGGGTTGGATCCTGAACCGTTCATTGAGAAAGAAAAGCATTCCACGATCAAGCCGCTTTGGGATCTGTGGCGTTCGGTGACGCAAGACTTCTTTGCGACCGCCAATTTTGGCGTTGTGGCCAACGAAACCTATGCGCGCGGTCTGCGCAATTATCTTGAGAACGACCTAGGCTTGCCGTGCGCGTTCTCTGTGTCTCGCGTGGCCGGCAAGAAAACCGACAATGACGCGGTCAAGCAGGCGATTGAATCCAGCCCGCCCTTCGTTTTGTTCGGCAGCTTTAATGAGCGCATGTACATCCAAGAGGTTGGCGCGCGCTCCAGCTATATTCCGGCATCGTTTCCGGGCGCGGTTATTCGCCGGCATGTCGGCACGCCCTTTATGGGATATTCCGGTGCGACTTATCTTTTACAGGAAGTTTGCAACGCGCTGTTCGATACGCTGTTCCATATCTTGCCGCTTGCGGGCGATATGGACGCGGCCGACGCGACCCTGTCGAAGATGATCCAACCTGTGACGTGGGACAGTGAAGCCAGCCACGCTTTAGATGCATGCGTTGAGGGCTACCCCGTTTTGGCCAGAATATCTGCCGCCAAGCGCTTGCGCGACGCGAGTGAAGAAAAGGCGCGCAGCGGGGGGCTGAGCGAAGTCACAGTTAAAAATGTAAAGGCCGCGAACGCTGAACTTAAACGGGTTCAGGCGGCTTAAGAAAAGAATTCTATGGGAGGTTATGATGAACACAACTGAAGGGAAGGAAGCGGCAAATCGGCCCCGTGCGCAGACTGCGTTTGGCTGGGTACTGCAAGCTTCATTTGATAGAGTTGCGATCTCCTCATCGAAGAATGAGGGGGATCATGATGACGACAACGCCCCGTCAAACACGCATATCTTTGATGCACAAACAGCGCGTTTAAACGCGATGTTTCCATGGAACCAATTCGCATGAGCCGGGGCCGCGTCTTCCGCAGCTCGCAGCTTATGCGCTCGCAGACACTTAGTTTGTGTGCCCCGTCGCAGGGTTTTCTAGCGGCAAATGCCTATAGCCAAAAAGGAGGCAATCATGACCAGTGAAACGACCGATCGATCGGAAACTTTATCGGGTCTAACCGAAGCAGAAGCGCAGGAGTTCCACAAGATCTTCATAACAAGCTTCATTCTCTTCACTGTTATCGCAGTTGTTGCGCACATTCTTGTGTGGACATGGCGCCCATGGATCCCTGGTCCAGAAGGTTATGCCGCGGTGGAAGAGAGCATGCGCGTCGCCAGTAATTTCTTTAGTCAATTTGTTTAGGAGCCAATAATCATGTGGAGAATTTGGTTATTATTTGATCCGCGCCGCGTGCTTGTCGCACTGGCCGTCTTTTTGTTCACGCTTGCTGTGTTGATTCACTTCATCCTGTTGAGTTCTGAGCGCTTTAACTGGCTGGGAACTGCGCCTGCGCAGACCGCTGCAATCTCACTGGAAGCGACCGATCCGATCGGTCTCGTCTAATCGTTATCCAGGGATCTCCCGGTCGGGGATCCCTGGACACTTTTCTAAATTCGTGGAGCCGATCCGATGGCGTTACTTAGTTTTGAGAGAAAATATCGAATAAGAGGCGGTACGCTCTTGGGGGGAGACCTGTTCGACTTTTGGATTGGTCCTTTTTATGTCGGATTTTTCGGCGTCACAGCCGCGTTCTTCACCGCTCTTGGTGTTGCGTTGATCCTACTCGGCGCGTCTATGGGCGATACTTGGAACCCATGGCTGATTAGTATCAATCCGCCGGATGTCAGCTATGGCTTGGCCTTCGCGCCTCTTGCTGAAGGCGGCCTCTGGCAACTTATAACATTCTGCGCCATTGGCGCATTTGTCTCGTGGATGCTGCGCGAGGTCGAGATTTGCCGCAAACTGGGCATGGGGTATCACGTCCCATTTGCCTTTGGGTTTGCGATCTTTGCTTATGTCACTTTGGTGGTGATTCGCCCGTTCCTGATGGGCGCGTGGGGGTATGGGTTTCCGTATGGAATTATGAGCCACCTCGATTGGGTGTCGACCACGGGCTATCAGTACGGCAACTTTCACTACAATCCCGCGCATATGATTGCGATTACATTCTTCTTCACAACCACACTTGCCCTTGCCATGCATGGCGGCGCGGTTCTGGCGGCGACCAATCCTGGAAAAGGGGAAGAGGTCAAAGCGCCAGAGCATGAAAACGCATTCTTCCGAGACCTGATGGGTTATTCGGTTGGCACGCTGGGCATTCACCGCGTCGGACTATTCCTGGCTCTATCTGCTGGATTCTGGAGCGCGGTCTGTATTGTGATCAGTGGTCCGTTCTACGAGGGCTCGTGGATCGACTGGTGGGACTGGTGGAAGAACATTCCAATTTGGGCGAACTAGGAGGCTGAACATGACAGATTATCAAAATATATTCACGCAAGTTCAGGTCCGCGGACACTATGATCCGGGCGTGCCACTTCCCAAAGAAGATTGGCCGCGCGAGAAGGTCAAACTCTTCAGCTATCTGATGGGTAAGATTGGCGACGCACAAATTGGCCCGGTCTATCTGGGGTTTACGGGTGTCGCATCATTGCTGTGCGGGTTTATCGCCATTGAGATTATCGGCCTGAATATGTGGGCGTCGGTCGGGTGGGACCCGATCAAGTTTTTCGGCCAATTGCCATGGCTTTCATTGGATGCGCCATTGCCCGAACATGGCTTAAGTGTTTTTCCGCCGTTGAATGAAGGCGGATGGTGGCTGATGGCTGGTTTCTTCCTTACGGCTGCGATTTTGCTTTGGTGGGTGAGAACCTATCGCCGCGCCAAGCAGCTTGGTATGGGATCTCATGTCTCTTGGGCTTTCGCCTCCGCCATTTGGCTTTATCTCGTGCTTGGCTTTATTCGCCCAGTGATGATGGGCAGTTGGTCAGAGGCTGTTCCGTTTGGAATTTTCCCTCACCTTGATTGGACGAATAATTTCTCGCTCATTTACGGAAACCTTTTCTACAATCCGTTCCACATGCTCTCGATTGTGTTCCTGTATGGCTCTGCCTTGTTGTTTGCGATGCACGGCGCGACCATCCTGGCCGTTGGCCGCTATGGGGGTGAACGAGAAGTCGAACAAATTGTCGACCGAGGAACCGCTTCTGAGCGCGCAGCCTTGTTCTGGAGATGGACGATGGGCTTTAACGCATCCATGGAGTCGATCCACAGATGGGCATGGTGGTTCGCCATTCTGTGCCCGATCACGGGCGGCATTGGAATCCTGTTGACGGGCACCGTCGTCGATAACTGGTACCTGTGGGGCATCGATAACGGCTTTGCGAGGTTCTGACCCGTTCGGGGAGGGGGCTATAACCGGCCGCTAGGCTGCACGATCCCGTCCTGTTCAAGCAAACCTACCAATTCGAAAATGGCGGCACCTCTCGGGGCGCCGCCATTTGCGATTCAGAGGCGGCGGCGCGTCAGGCGCCAAGCCAGCACAAGTGTCAGAATATGCAGAGGGAACGAAAGCCCCAACAGGCCGAGCACCCATGCCGGGTTCACCTCGTCCATGAGGGCAAACCGCAAAGCCAGCATAATCACCGCGCCTGACAATAAGAAGCATGCCAATGCCGGCAACAGATCGCGCCGTCCAATGCGCGCAAGCCCGATCAAAAAGCCTAGAAACTCAATCCCAATCAAGATCAGGATAAGATCAATAATAGTTGGATTGAGGGGCATCGCTAGTGTGGGGGCTTACCCAAACGGACCGTTTAGCGCGACCACCTCATAGTTGAGATATGACGCAAAACTCACCCATAAAAGATAAGGCACAAGCAGGGCCGCAGCGACGCCTGAAATCTTCCGTAGAAACAAGATCAATGCCGCCACCGACAGCCATAGGACGATGACTTCGGCCAGCGCCCAATCGGGTCTCTGCAGTGTGAAAAACGCAAAGCTCCAACCGATATTGAACACAGCGTTGATGAAAAATAGTGTGATGAGTTTGGCTCTATCGGCGCTCGCGCTGATGCGGTGCCACGCAATCACGGCGGCGGCAACACAGCTGGCATAAATCAACGTCCATGCCGGCCCAAAAACCCAATCGGGCGGGTTCAGTGCCGCTTTGTCCAGTGCGTCATACCAAGGGCCGGGCCGGGAGGCCCACCCGCCAAGAAAAGCAACAATGACGGCCGCGCCGCCTGCGACCAGAATAGTGCGGAGTTTTGACATAAATTATGACCGGTTGCGGACACGGGTGAGCCCCAAAAGATGGGCCATGTCCTTGATGAAAATTCGGATGTGAGCAATTGGGTTCGCGCGAACCAGACGCTTATTCATATAGGCTTCCCACGTCAGACGCTGCACGTCTTTGTCTTCACACATATTCACAAATCGCTCGCGTCGTTTATCATTCCGGTACCAGAAATGCTGCATTATGCCTAGAATGAAGAAGACTTTGCCGTGTTCTTTCATGTAGCGTTTGCGCGCTTTTGTCAGCGCCTTCACATTGCCTGTGCGCAGCACTTCATCGACGGCTTCCCCTGCAAATTGGCCACCCAGCATGGCATAGTAGATGCCTTCTCCGGAGGCCGGAGCAACGCAACCCGCAGCGTCGCCAGCCAAGACGACGTCCTTGCCATTGTCCCAGATTTTCTTTGGCTTCAGCGGAATTGGGGCGCCTTCAGTCCGCACCGTTTCTGCGGCTTCTAGGTTTGACGTGCCGCGCAGTGATGTGACCGCTGAGCGAAGCGAGAAGCCTTTTTGCCCGCTGCCCACACCAATGCTGGTGGTCTCGCCATGCGGGAAAATCCAGGCATAGAAGTCTGGCGATAGCTTTCCATCATAGTGAATTTCACACCGGGTGCCGTCGAACTCGTCTGAGTTTAGATTGTCGGGCGTTCGAATGATCTCATGATAGGCGAACACGCTTTTGGGTTGGGGCCCGCCAATCTCATCGGCGGCCACGCGTGAACGTGCGCCATCTGCGCCAATGATACATTTGGCGGCCAAACGCACGGGCGTTGATTTAGAGTCCGCGCCATGCGGTCGGTACAGCACAATAGCGCTACCATCAGCCTGGCGCTCAATGCCGACATATTGGCCATCTTTTCGAACGGCGCCATTGTTAGCGGCGCGTACTCTTAGCGCTTCGTCAAAAGTGGCTCTATCCACCATGCCGACAGATCCGCCCTCGATGGGCATGTCGACCTGCCGTCCGGTTGGCGACACCATGCGCGCTGTGTTGGCGCGCGCAACGATCATGGATTCTGGAATATCAAAGTCTTGGATCAGGCGAGGGGGAATTGCGCCGCCGCAGGGCTTGATGCGGCCCGGTTTATCGATGAGGGCGACGCGGTGGTTCTGGAGGGCGAGGCGATTGGCTGCGGTTGCGCCGGCTGGGCCGCCTCCAACGATAATCGCATCGAACTGCTCAATGTCACTGTTCTCATTCATTATCTCATTCCACCCTGATTATTCGGCAACCATAAATTCTTTCGACCGCACTATCGGCCGGGTCGTTTGAACGGCAGATTTGCCGACCCAAACGGCGCACGCTGCTGCGCCCACAAAGAGCACGGCCTCGACCGCAAAAACGAATGCAAAAGCCGGTGCTGTCTCGGCCAAAAAGGCTCGCGCTGCATCTAATGCTGCAGCGCCAAGGAAACCGCCAGACCCAAACGCGATCGCTTGCGATGCGCCCCACATACCCATTCGGGTACCTTCGCGGCCTTCCTTTCCTGAGCTGGCCAGCGTCATCATTGAGCTAATCGCACCGATCGTGAAGATACCGCTCGATACGCCCAGTGCGAATACGGTTGGCTCCAGCGGCCAAGCTGGCCCGACAATAGCCGCGCAGCAAAGCGCTGCCATTGCGACGGCGGATGCGAGGCACCCAAACACTGTCCAGCCGCGCATGAAGGATTCGCGAGACTTGCCAATCGTGGTGCCAATGATGGCCGTGCCGATCATGCCAAGCAAAACGCCACCATTTTGCGTGCCAGCTAAGCTGGTCGATTCGCCGGGCGTATAGCCGTAAATCAAGCCTGCAAAGGGCTCCAGGATAAGGTCTTGCGCGCTATAAGCGAGCATCGAGATGAAGACGAAGATGGTGAAGCGGCGCGCTTGAGGCTCAGACCAAATATCTCTGAACGCCTGGATGAAGTCGCCCTTTGGCAGTTCTTCCGGTAGGCCGAGCTGCGCGGACGGTCGGTCTTCGACGCCCCACATGGCCAGCAATGTGATTCCAATTGCAACCATCGACACAATCGCCGTGACCTGAATCAGGCGCTGCAATGTGAACGGTTCAAGCATGGCACCCACAATGATTGCGGTGATGACAAACCCGACAATCATCATGATCCAGGCAATTGCGGCGGCAGCGGCTTTGCGGGCAGGCGGGGTTTGCGTGGCGAGGAGCGCCAACAAGTTCGTTCCCGCAGCGCCAACACCGACACCGATCACGAAAAAAGAAACCACTTCAGAAATCACGCCAACAATTGGCATCGTTTCCATCAAGAGCGTTCCGGCCGACGCGCCAACCGCGCCAATCGCCAGCGCAATAATGCCGCCAACAATCCAAGGCGTTCGCATGCCGCCCACATCGGATCCATATCCCCAGCGTGGTCGAGACATCTGTACGGCATAATGCCACCCCACCAGCGTGCCGGGCAGCAGGGCAGGCAAAGCCAATTCAACAACCATGACGCGGTTCAGCGTTGATGTGGTGAGAATAACGATCGCGCCGAGTGCCGCTTGCACCAGTCCAAGTCGGAAGATTCCTAGCCAGCTGAGCGATCTTTGTTGTTGTCCTATGTCCATCCTGGGCCTCCGTCGATCGAACCTATTGCAAACGCCGTGACCATCATGCCGATCACAAAGACCGGTATGCCAGCGGCGTTGTACCAGCGTGCTTTATCCACCGGAGATTTCAGCAGTACACGCATCATCAAAATTTGGATCACCACGAGACCTGCGACGATGGCCGCATGAATCGGCATGCTAATCGCTATTAATCCGGCGATGATGAGAATTTGAGACAAGACCATAATGGCGCAGGCGAGTTGAACCGCGCGGTCAACGCCTAAGCGCACCGGGAGAGATTTAACCCCCGACTGGCTGTCGCCTTCAATGGCCTTAAAATCGTTCAGCGTCATGATGCCATGCGTGCCGAAGGAATAGACCAATGCAGCAGCCACAATGTAGGGCCCGGGCGCGACAGCCAAAATCACGGCGGCGCCGGTAAACCAGGCGACCCCCTCATAAGCCAACGCCACAACTGCAGGCCCGCTCCAACCATCTTCTTTAAACCTTAGGGGCGGCGCGCTGTAGACCCAGCCGAGCGTCACGGCAATGATCGCCGCCACGAACGCCCATGTGCCCAGAAAAGCGCCGAGCAAAATCGACATGCACGACCAAAATACGCCAAGGTAAAGCCCCCATCGCCCGGGAATACGTCCAGAGGGGATGGGACGGTTCGGCTCATTGATGGCGTCTACGTCCCGGTCAAACCAGTCATTGATGGCTTGGCTCGCGGCGCAAACCATGGGGCCTGCGAGCAAAATACCGCCAATCATGTATGGCCAGTGCGCAAACGTCGCCTGTCCGGTCGAAACGAACCCGCACGCAAACGCCCACATTGGCGGAAACCAAGTCACAGGCTTAGATAATTCAAGGACATCGCGCCAATGAGGAGGCGATCCAATCGCCGTATGAAGCCGCGAACTTGTCATCTTAGGAAACTAGAGTGGACACCAAAAAGTGTCAATCCAAATTGACACTTTTTCGACGCAATTTCTAGCTGCCTGTATCGATCCCGCCGCGCTTCAGCTTTGAGTATAGACCCTGTCGGCTCAGACCCAGCATTTCAGCCGCTGACGCGCGATTATTGTCTGAGATGTTCAGCGCCGCTTCAATGCAAAGGCGCTCGATCAGCATCGTTGATTCTTTGACGATATCTTTGAGTGGTACGCGGCCAACCAATTCGGTGAAATCGGTCGAGGAGTTGGGCAACTGCTCGGCCAGACCAGGGTTCGGGGCAATTCGGCGCGAGACACCGCGGATCGCGAACGCATAGATGACACCATCCGGGGAAGGGGCCGCCACTGCCGAAACTTCAACTTTGTCTTCGACGCCAAATCTATCGCGCGCGACGGTCGCAAAGTTGCGCATCACGCCATGTTTCTTCAGCGCAGAAAACAACACGTTTAAATCAGTAGTGGAGCGACCGAGAAAGGATTGCAGATGGGCGCCGCGCGCGTGTTGTTTCGATGGCAACTGCACTTGATCGGCAAATGTGCCGTTGACAGATACGATCCGTTGATCCGCATCCGCCAGAACCAATCCATCGGGCAGGCCGTCCAGGACGGCCATTAATGAGTGGCGCTCGCCATTATCGTTTGCAATCGCGCCGCTATCGGACAGGCGTAGAACAAGTTGTGTGTTTTGGTCCTCACGAAAGGCCGATGCAGACAAATCAACCGACCCACCCCGTCTGAGCGGGACGTCCGACAAATTCGTTTTATCACCACTCAACGTGCTTGTTACAAAGTCTTCGATCCGGCTGAAACTGGCGGGATCAAACAAATCTATGAGCGGCGTGCCAGCAAGTTCAGTCGTTTTGCTACCTGCAATGCGTTCGCCGGCCGCGTTCGTTTGCTCGATCAATCCATTGCTTGAATTGACGATCATGATCGCTTCGGAGCTGGAATCAAACAGGAGGCGATAGCGCCCTTCGGCCCGCCGCATGCGCGCGTAATCTCGCTCAAGGTCTTGGTGAGCGTCGACCAGACGTTGCTGTAGAACCGCCATGCCGCTTTCATCCCGTCCAATAACGATAAATCGCGCGCCATCATCAATTTTGATCGCAGCGTACTTAATGGGGATGTCCATCGCTGATTTAGAGGCGTGGTTGACCTGACGCCAAGCGGGTCGATCAGGCGTTTGGTTGAGTAAATCTTCTATCTTGGGGCGGCTTTCTATGGTGACCGTATCTACCCAAGCCATGCCCGGCCAGATCTCTCCATATCCCTCATCGACCAATGAGGCACGCCCTAAGGCGACATCTTTGATGATGCCGTTTTCAACAATGAGCGCTACATCAGCGGCGACGCCCACCAAGTCGGCAACCGCTTCAGGTGCTAGGTCACGCAAGAATTGTGCGGGAGACCGAAACTTTGATACGCCATCGCTGGAAAGGGGGGCATGCGCTGATTTTGCGTCCATGATCTTCTTGCAACCTTTTAGGTCGCAGCTCCTTTAGTCGCTGTGTTTTGGTCTGACAATAAATTACGCGCCGCGTGCGGCGCTTTAGAGGCATCGGTTGAGAATCCGTCTGCATTGACGTCTTTCATGATCGACGCTTCACGTTCTAACAGGGCGCCGCCGATGATGATCTTCACATTTTTGTTCATCGAGGCTGCGCGCAATTGAGTAATTTCTTCTGCGATTTCAATGGCTTCCAGTGATCTCGCTATGGATAAGCCGATAATGTCAAAGTGGCGATCGCGGACAATGCGTTTCAGTTCGTCTGTTGACGCGCCTGGTTCGCTGGTGACATCCCAACCTGATTTGCGGAAGAACTCAGCGACCATGATGACGCCAAACACGTGCTGATCGCCGCAGGCCGTTGCCAGTAGAACGGAAGAACAGTCGGGCTCCAGTGCAATTTGATTCTCAGGCGCTTCCAATTGATGATGGCGCAATATTTCATGCAATCGGCAAAGCCCAATTGTGACATCTGAGAAGTCCCGCGCGTCAGTTTCCCACATTTCCCCCATCAAGCGCGCGGCGGGTGCCAAAAGACGCATATAGACCTGTTCCAGATCAACGCCTTCGCGAAGGGCAGCTTCGACGTATTCCTGACCGGCTGAAACACTGCGTTCAAACAAAATATCGACCAATTCTTCAACGTGTTCGGGGCCGATGTCTTCGGCGGCCATCTTTTCCGAGTGGTTATCATTCTGCGAAAACTGGTGGACCAACATCAAACGAGGAAGAATCTCTGTTTCAATGGTGCTGAGAATATGCCGCGCCGGATTGTTGCTTTGCGCGGATGAGACTTGCTCATCTGCTTCGTTGCACTCCAATGCCTCAATAGCACTCGACGTTGACCGCTGTTCACGACTATCCGTCACAATAAACCCTCCTGGCTCGCCGGTCGCTCTTCCACAGTCAAAGTGGCTATGACGTCCGTCGTTTCACCTCACACTCGCAGAAACAAACCGCCGACCGAGCTGACCTAGCATATCGATCGTTTGAGGCGTGTTGCGTGCGCACTCCCAATGCCGACCCATTTTCTTTGACCAAGACGCTATGTCTTGCTCTGTGCGAAATGAAGGCGTCGATTATTGAGACGGCTTCAGATTGCGCTTGGGATGACTATTCAGATCCACTGAACTCAGCACTGTTTGTTTTTAACAGAATGAATCTTTACTCGATAGGGACACCTCTCGTTTTCTCAAATGCGCCTCCCGAATCAAAGCGTCAATCAAAGTTGACGTCAACTAATATTGACACATTATGGCCCTAAGGGCTAGCGTGGTTGAGTAACCATGGCGAAAGAGCGTAGATGTCGGTCGGCACGCGATCAAACTTGAAGGGCGACCCCCTTTATACTCCGGCAGAACGGGCGCGGCGCGATGAAACGCGTTGGACGCTTGTGCAGGGCATTCTCGCGCCAATACAATTTCTCGTCTTCGGCATCAGCCTCTGTCTAGTCCTTCGCTATATGGCGACCGGGGAGGGGTACGCGTTGGCGACTGGGTCCATTATTGTCAAAACCGGCCTTCTCTACACGATTATGGTGACCGGAGCGATTTGGGAAAAAGTCGTGTTTGGTCAATATCTTTTTGCTCCAGCATTTTTCTGGGAGGACGCAATCTCGATGATCGTGATCGCACTCCATACACTCTATCTTGTGGTCTTGATTTTCTCGCTCGGCAGCGCGCAAACCCAGATGCTGATCGCGCTCGCCGCCTATGCCACTTATGTGGTGAATGCGGCGCAATTCCTGTGGAAGCTACGCCAGGCCCGGCTTCAAACAATCACTACAGATCCATTGCTTTCAATGGAGCCTGCCCCATGAGTGAGGCGCGACCAAAGTTTGCCGATGCCTGGAAGGGGTTGAGCCGAAAGTTTCTGCCGTTTGCGGATGTGGCCAGCGAAGACTTGCCGCTCAGTCGTTTGTTGCGTCTGTCGCTTTTTCAGGTCAGCGCCGGCATGGTGCTTACCCTGATTGCAGGCACGCTGAACCGGGTGATGATTGTTGAGCTGTTGGTTCCAGCCTGGCTTGTCGCTTTTATGATTTCTCTGCCGCTCGTCTTTGCGCCGCTCCGCGCATTGATTGGGCACAAATCTGATACGCATCGCTCGGCGCTAGGGTGGCGACGCGGCCCGTATATCTGGTTTGGTTCGATGCTGATGTTTGGCGGGTTGGCCATCATGCCGTTTTCATTGCTCATCTTATCTGGGGACGCCACCGGGCCGATCTGGATAGGGCAGGCGGGCGCGGCGCTCGCTTTCTTAATGCTGGGCGCGGGCATGCATGCCGCCCAGACAGCCGGACTGGCTTTGGCCACAGACATTGCGCCGGAAGCGTCTCAGCCGCGTGTCGTTGCATTGCTTTATGTCATGCTGCTTGTTGGCATGGCGGTCAGCGCGTTGATCTATGGCGCTCTGCTTGAGGACTTTAACCAAATCAAACTGATCCGCGTCATTCAGGGCTCCGCTGTTGTGGTGTTCGTTCTGAATATAGCAGCGCTCTGGAAACAGGAAGCACGCGACCCCCGCGTTGCTGACCCGCAGCACAAGCGCCCCAGCTTCTCTGATGCTTGGCAAAGCCTGATCCAAAACAAAAAGGCCAAACGCCTTCTGCTTGCGGTCGCCTTGGGCACGCTTGCCTTCGGGATGCAGGACATTTTGCTGGAGCCCTTTGGCGCAGAGCGATTGGGAATGTCGGTCAGCGAAACAACCCGCCTAACGGCCATTTTCGCGGTTGGCACGCTGATCGGGTTTGCGATTGCCGCGCGCGGTCTGACGGCTGGGTTCGAGCCGCACCGCCTTGGGGCTTGCGGCCTATTGGTGGGAATCTTCTCTTTCTGCCTGGTGATCTTTGCTGAGCCGCTTGGCTCTGCGACGGTCTTTCAGGCGGGCGCCTTGATGATTGGACTTGGCGGCGGGCTATTTTCTGTCTGCATGCTGACGTCGGCCATGACGCTTGCAAAATCGACTGACAGTGGCATCGCGCTTGGTGCTTGGGGCGCTGTTCAGGCAACGGCGGCAGGTGTCGCCTTGGCGCTTGGCGGCGGATTGAAAGACGCTGCTGAGTGGGTCGCACAAACCGGCTGGTTCGGCGAAACACTGGACCATCCGGCAATTGGCTACACGCTGGTTTATCATGTCGAGATTTTGCTCCTATTCGTTGCCCTTGCTGTGCTTGGGCCAATTGCAAGACTTGATGAAAATGCAAATGAAGCATCACCCGACCGACCCTTCGGTCTGGCGGCGTTTCCAGAATGAGATCTCAATGAGGGAGGAATTGAAATGATTTTTAGAGGTGAGTTTGTAAACGGTATCGACCTGGTCGATGTCTCGCTCTGGCTGTTTACTCTGTTTTTTCTGGGGCTTGTTTTCTACCTCCGCCGTGAAGACCGACGCGAAGGCTATCCGTTGGAGTCTGAGACGACCGGGCGGCAAGAACCCTCCGGCATTATTTGGATGCCCAAGGCCAAAAGATTCAATCTTCCGCACGGACGCGGTGAACTGGATGTCGCCTTCGGCCCCAGAGATGACCGTGAGCTCGCCCTAAAGCGCATGGCCGTTTGGCCCGGTGCCCCTTACAAGCCGACCGGTGACCCGATGCAAGACGGGGTCGGCCCCGCCTCCTATGCGATGCGCGAAGATATTCCTGATCTTACTGTTGAAGGCGCGCCGCGCATTGCGCCGTTCCGAGACAGCCCCGGTTTTGAAGTGGCCAAACAAGACCAAGATCCGCGCGGCTTGATCATTTACGGCGTCGATAAAGTGCCGGCCGGCCGGGTTGTTGACCTGTGGGTGGACCGCTCCGAGGCCATGATCCGCTATTTGGAAGTTGAAACATCGGAAGAGGGCGCAGCCATGCCTGATCGTTTATTGGTCCCGATGCCGTTTGTGAAAGTTGTTCGCGGGCGCAACGCAAAAGTGACCGTGCAGGCGGTGACCTCTGCGCAGTTGCAAGCGGCACCAAAGCCTAAAGAAGCAAATGTCGTCACGCGGCGCGAAGAAGATCGTATTTCTGGCTATTTCGGCGGCGGCACATTGTACGCCCTAGAGGGGCGCGGAGAACCAATCCTATGAAGATCTTTCACGACGAAGAAGATGGCCCGGCAGAGCCTGTTCGAGGGTTGCCAGAAGCGCTGCCAGAGGGCGAGCACATTCTTTGGCAAGGGCGTCCGAGTGGGTTCGCCCTTGCGATCAACGCCTTTCGGGTGCGTTGGGTTTTGGCCTATTTCATTGGCGTCACCGCGTTCCGGGTGGCGAACCTTTCGGCGAATGGCGCCGGAAGTGCCGCCTTTAATGAGGTCGTCATTAGCTCACTTGTTTTCTGTGCGGGCTCGCTCGCGCTGATCTTTATTCTGGCGTTTGCAATGAGTAGAGCCGCCGTGTTCACGATTACGAATGAGCGGGTCGTGATGCGTTATGGAGTGGCTATCCGTAAATATGTGAACGCGCCCTTCAAGATCATGAAGTCGGCAAAGCTGAGCATGAAAAGCGCGCGCGTCGGCGACATCGCTCTGCAAGTCGAAGGGCCGGGAAATCCACCCTATTTGCACCTTTGGCCGTTCACACGGCCATTTAAGTTTTCAAATCCGCAGCCCACACTGCGCGGTCTCGAAAACCCGCAAGAGGTGGCGCAAATCCTTGCGCGCGCTGTCTTTGATCGTTCACCTGAGAACATTCAACTTGAACTTGGTGCATCGATGCCCGCGCCATCTAGCTCAGCTGCTGCGCCGGGCAAATCTGTTCCCGCAATCTGAAGAGGCCGACATGAGCGAACACAGCCATGACATCAAAACGCCGCTGCCGCTGCTTCTTGGCGCGGCTGCAATGATTGTGGGTGTGACCCTCTTCGTTGCCATGTCGCAGATCACCGGCATGGGTAAGGCTGAGCTTTCGGCTGAGGCCCCGGTAGAGACGATATATGTGCGGTTCAATGATGAGCCAGATGGCGGTGTGGGCGCCTATCATTCTGAGACCCGCGTTCAGCTCATTAAATACGGTCCGGGGGAGGGCGGTTTTGTACGCACGGCGCTGCGATCCCTCGCCTTTGACAGACATAAAGCAGGCATCGGATCAGAGCCGCCATTTGAATTGATGCGGTCTGCAAAGAACAACGTCGTGCTGCATGATCCCATGACGGGTAAGTCCATCACGTTGGATGCGTTTGGCGATACAAATCAGCAAGATTTTGTGCAGCTATTTGCCGCCTCGGCCGAAACAGCGACGCCATGATCGGTCGTCGCAAGCACCTCGCCTCTCGGCACATCTGTCTATGATAGATGTGTTCGCCCCATTGGCCGCTGCCGCGCTGATCTGGTGGTTGAGTACAGGCGTTTTGTTGTGGCTTGTTGGGACAAGCCGTAAAACCCGCGCAATATCAGCCACCATACTGACGGGGCTGGCCGCTGCGGCCACGGTGATGGTTTACCAACTGGGAGATGTCACGCGCGTATCGGCGGCCTATGCCGGGTTTGCGACGGGCATCCTGCTATGGGCCTGGCATGAGGCGATGTTTCTGTTCGGATATATTTCTGGCCCTAGAAAAACCCCATGCCCGCCAGGCCTTTCTGGATGGAAAAAGTTCAAAGTTTCCGCCGAGACGCTGATCGTGCATGAACTGGTCATCGCAGGTCATGCGGGTTTGATCGTCGCGCTTAGCTTTGGCGCTGCGAACCAAGTTGCAGCGATGACGTTCTTGCTGCTATGGGGCATGCGCTTAAGCTCGAAAATGGTCATCTTCTTCGGCGCGCCAAATGTATCAGCGCAATTTTTGCCGCCCCACCTCACCTATCTTGCAACCTATTTCAATACGTCCCGCGCGACGCGGTTTTTCCCCATTTTCCTCATCGTCATTTCATCGGTTGCTGCCACGCTGGTCTATTTCGGGGTCACCTTGCCCGGCGGATCCTTTGAGGCGACCGTCTATTTGTTGCTCGCAACGCTTGCGGGTTTAGCGGTTTTTGAGCACTGTGCGTTGGTTCTGCCTTTGCCGGATGCAGAGCTTTGGTCTTGGGCGCAAAACTCGAACAAAAAAAGCGAACCTACACCCCCAAAAGAAGAATTGGACTTTGGTAGGACTTAACCTAAACAGAAAGCGTCATTTTTTGGGAAGCCGGGTTCGTTTCTGGTTCGGCTTTGCACTGGGGTTTTGATCAAAAGCCCCAAAAAAATAAGCAGGAACAAGTATTTGTTACAATTAGACCCAGCCGTAAGAGCGGGGCAAATTTCAGAAGATGGATTATAATGATTGCACACTCCCGATTTGAAGAGCTGAAGTTGAAACGTGGATTTTGGTTGAGCGCGGTGTCTTGCTTGTCCCTGGCGCTTGCCCTTGGCGCACCAGCCACAGCCCAGGCCGACTTAGATGTTGAAGACGAGGTTGCCGTTCAAGCGCCTGTTCTCGTCACGGCTCGCCGGATTACCGAGAACCTTCAAGAGGTGCCGCTGACCATCCGCGTCATTGGCGAAGAAGAGATTATCCGAGAGAATGTGCGTAACCTGACGGATGTTGCGCGCCTCACGCCCGGCTTCACCTACGACATTGGCGGTTTCCCAAATGACACCCGCCCCGCCGTGCGCGGTATGCAGTCTGAACGCGGTCGCCCGAGTGTGGCGATCATGTTGGATGGGATTGATCTTTCGGGTGAAAACCTCGCCATCGCGGGCGGCACAGCCGGTGTTGTGACCAGTATGCTGGATCTGGAACGCATCGAGGTTGTGAAAGGCCCGCAATCCACGGTTTATGGACGCAACGCCTTTGCGGGCGCCATCAACTACATCACCAAGCGTCCACAATTTGAAACCGAATTTACCGGCAGCGTTGAGATCGCAGAAGGGGACACCGTCGACGCCAAACTGTCACTGACCGGACCGCTGATCGAAGATAAGCTTGCCTACCGGGTCAACTTGGCCAGTCGCAACACAGAGGGCCGCTACACCAACCCGGTCAATGGCGGGCAACTCGGCGGTGAGGAATTCCTCGGCGGCGCACTCTCATTGCGGGCCACCCCCATGAATGGGGTCGACATTACCGGCCGGGTGCAGATTACAGAGACAGACCAGACCGATTTACCAACGGCCTTCCTGTTTGCCGATGAGCGCTTGCAAACGCCGGGCGGCACGTTTACCGCGGGCCCTCCCGGAACGCCGCCTTCGCCTTGCCCGCCAAGTCTCGCTGGCCTGCCGCCTCAGCTGGTTGCCGCATGTACACGCGGCACGATTACCGGCCCGATCCGCGCCAGCATTAATGATGTCCAAATGGGGCTTAATCCGCTGACAGGCGCGCCACCATCTGGCCTCGATGTCGATCAGACTGTCGCTTCGATTGATGCGCGCTGGGACACTGAGTTTGGTGAGTTCCGCTATCTGTTCGGGTATCACCAAAATGAAAGCTTTGTCGAAGCCGACGGCGATTTCACAGATTTCCCCGGTCCTCCCGGCTTTGTGTTCTCTCTCTCGGCGTTGCAACAACTCGACTATGAAAACGAGCACACAGACCACACCGTCATGTGGTTGCGAGACTTTGAAAACTTTGACGTCCTTCTGGGCGCGCAGATCTTTCAAGAAGACTCAACACTGCTGAATGACAGTAAGTTCTGGTTGCGCAATCCGGCCTCACCGCTGGCAGGCCCACCATTCTTCCTCGCCAATATGGCTGAAGAGAATGAGTTCCCGGCCTTCTTCACGCGCGACACCGAATATCAAGCCTTGTTCGGCCGTATTCGCTGGAACGTCAGCGATGATGTCCGCATCGGCCTTGAGGCGCGTCAGAACGAAGACAAGATTAAATACACGCTGCCCGGCTATCGGTTGCAGGACACCTCCTTGTCGCGTCTGGATCCGGTCTGTCTGCCGGGCGTTGCGCAAGGGGCAACCTTTATGGGCATGTTCGGCCCGGGTGTTCCGCCGCCCGGAACCGTCAATGCCTGCCCGCGCGAACAGACCGTATCCTTTTCAGAGTTCACTCCGCGCCTCACCGTCGATTGGCAAGCGACCGAAGACGCCATGATCTATGGCAGTGTGGCCCGCGGCTATAAGCCCGGCGGGTTTAACGTCAACGAAGTCACCGAGTTTACAGGGCAGGGCTATCTACCAGAATTTGTCACCGCCTATGAGTTTGGCATGAAGACCGAATGGCTGAACCGCCGCCTCATCGTGAATGGCGACATCTACTATAACGACTATACCGATCAGCAAATCGGGATTCAGCGCAATCAGGCAGGCTCTGGCGGCTCCGTGCTGGCGGTGCCGGGCATTACCAATGCTGCCGCGGTTCAAACCTCTGGTTTTGAGCTGGACGCGGACTGGTGGATGGAAAATGGCCTGCGCCTAACCTTGGGCTACGCTTACACGAAGGCTGAATTTGACTCCTATGTTCAAGGCCCGCCGCCCGGCGCAACGGACGCTGAATTCATCGCTTGCGGTGTGCCAATTGGGCAAACGTCCTCGCCGCAGTTCCGCACAGAAGCTGGTAATATCTGCGCAGACTTTAGCGGCAATTCTGTCGCAAAAAGCCCAGATCACGCGCTCAACCTAACAGCATTCTACAGCCAAGAGTTTGGCCCACGTGGGGACAGCTGGTTTGTTGAGGCGGCGTCGCGCTATCGCTCCAAGCGGTTCGTGGATGAGGCCAACCTGTCTTGGACCCCGGCCTATACAATCGTCGATCTGACGGCGGGTGTGGAGTTTGATCGCTTCACGCTCACCGCGTTCGTCCGCAACCTGACAGATGACGACACGATCCAATCGGCGCAGCGTCAGGTCAACCCGGGCAACCCAGAAGGCTTCGCGCCCGGCCGCGCTATCGTCGCATATTTGCCAGAGCCACGCACCTTGGGTGTGCGGGCGGCGTTCGCTTTCAAATAAGGGCAAAACGTAAATCGAATGAGCCGCTTGAGGGATGAACCTATCATCTCTTAGGCGGCTCTTTTCGTTTAGGCGTCAATGTCGACGGGCGGCTTGTTAGACGCGGTCGCTTTGGCAATGGCGTCGTCAGAGGCGGCGATCATCGCCTGATAGACGGCCTCCGGATAGGCTTGATGAGGCTTGCTTGCATCATAGGGCGGCTGAGCCACTTTGCCTTGCTCTCCGGCATAAGGATCAGGCGCCTTAAACCGCTCCAATTCCTCGGGCGTGATGCCAGCCTTTTCTGCAACAGCCGGATCAATCCAGGCGCGCGGGTCAATCGCTGCGTCAGAGCAGGCCACCTCCAGCGTCAACTGATCCGGCCCCGCAAAATAGATCGACTGGCACATGCCATGATCCATAGGCCCAATCACGTTCACGCCCTTAGTGCGGATGCGGTCACGAATGGCCAGCAAATCTTCCACCGTATCCACCCGGAACGCCACGTGCTGCAGGGTCCCCGGCGCGCTCACCCCAGCGCCAGTGCCGGCATGCGTCACGCCAATCTCAATCGGAATGTCGCCAACCTTTGGCAATTGAACGATCGAAAAGTACGAATGATCCTCCATGTGCAGAAAGGCATGCAAGCCCCCCGGCACACCGTGCATGTCAAAGATCGCTGAAAGCTGACACCCCAGCACATCAGAGAAGAACTCAATGTGAGATTTAATGTCCCCCGCCATAATCGCGATGTGGTGGATGCCGCTGACTTTGATCATTTGCCTGTCTCCTCAAAACCCTTTCTTACATAAGATTGACTGACGGAGGGGCATGTCAAACCCTATGATCGAATAAACCTCTTCTTAGAAAGCCTATCCATGGACATCACCCGCGAACCCTATCTCGTCATTCACACAGAAACCTCCGCCTTTAAGGATGTATATGGCGGGGCAGGCGGCGCAGTCGTGGTCGAGTGTATGCGCATCTATGACAAGGACACGCCGTCCAAGCGCGTCATCATTTTCTCTCACCCGATTGGCGGCGGCGCGTTCCTGCCGCTGGTCACCGCGCTCGCCAAATCTGGCTGCCATGTCATCTATTGCAACACGCGCTATCGCGGCAATGACACCGCTTTGCTGATGGAAAAATGCGCCGCTGATTTTGGCGCCGCGATTGAGCATGCCCGCACCACGCTCGGCTATGAAACCGTGCTTCTTGGTGGCTGGTCAGGCGGCGGGTCTCTGTCGCTCTACTATCAAGACCTTGCCGAAAATGGTGGGCCAGACCAAACCGCCGCCGGAGACCCGTACAGTTTCGCTGACAAAGCCATGCCGCCCGCCGATGGCATCTTACTGCTCGCCGCCCATGTTAGCCGCGCCATTACGCTGACCGAATGGATGGACCCCTCCATCACAGACGAAGCCCGCCCATTTGAGCGCGATCCAGAGCTCAACATCTACGATCCCACCAACCCCAATCAACCGCCCTACACCGAGGCCTATGTGGCGCGCTACAAAGCCGCGCAAATCGCCCGCAACCGCCGCATCACGGCATGGGTGAAAGACACCCTCGCAGAGCTTCGCCGCGCCGATCAGCCAAATGCGGAACGCGCCTTCAATGTGCACGGCACCATGGCCAGCCTCTGCTGGACAGACCCAACCCAAGAGCCATCAGACCGGCGCCCGCATACCTGCTATCTGGGGGACCCAAAGACCGCCAATGATGGCCCGGTCGGCCTCGCGCGCTTCACCACGCTGCGCTCCTGGCTCTCCCAGTGGAGCTATGACGACACCCCCGCAGACGGCCTCGGCAATGCCGCGCGCATCACATGCCCTGTGCTGGTCATCAACAACACCGCAGACCTCGCCTGCACACCCAGCCACGCAAAGCGCCTGTTTGACGCTGTCGGCCATGACAACAAAACCTATAAAGACGTGATCGGCGCCGATCACTACTACATCGAACGCACAGACCTTTTGCCCGAAGCGGCCAAGCTGTGTCTCGACTGGATGGAAGGGCAGGGCTTTGGGGCGTGATGTCTGCTCTCGGCGTCAGAGCGGACATAAGCGAGAGGCTCAAAACGCCCAAAGTAAGCCGCTGGGGATGACTGCATTTGGTCAAAAGCGGACATAAGTAATGGATGCGCCTAATTCTAAGAAAGCGATTTTGCACTAGGATCGCCGAAATTTGTCTATCTCCAGAATACTTTTGCCACCAATATTGTCTGCCGCCAACGCTCTCAGCGATCTTACACCGTTGGGATCGCAGCCGTCGAAACAGCAGAGTATGCTTCGACTAACGCTAAGCGACTTGGCTAGCAAATTCAGCATACGCCAGTTTGCTCCCAACTCATCAAACTGCACGTCCATTTTGAGACTACCAATTTTGTCGCGGACAGCGTCGTCACAGAGCGTACTACAGTTAGCTTGCAACGTGGACAGCGCACACAAAGACCCGAATCTAGCGTTACTGATACAAACGGTGCTATCAAATAGGTCGCTCAACCTTTTGAACTTCTTGGTTAAATCAGGATGCGTGTCGTTAGGCCAATCTACAATACGATATTCACCAGAAGGTATATCCGCTGGCTGAAAACAGAATTCATTCCATTCGAAATGCACCGATGATAAAATCTTCATACGGAAAGCATGCTAACAGAATTTTCTCGGCATCCTAATGTCTCCTTAGACGCCGAGAGCAGTCATATACCGAGCGGCTTAAACTCACCCCAACTAAGACACTCGGCCGATGTCCGCTTTTGACCAAAAGCTGACAACGCCGCCTCAGCCTAAACTTATAGGCTCAAACCTATCC
>CAZXVJ010000008.1:0-33439 GCA_964644385.1 uncultured Hyphomonas sp.
GGCGATGCTCACCCGTGTCGGGGTGGGGCGCGATCGCGACGAGCGCGGAATACCCAGCAAACAAGACCACAGGAATCATCAAGCGGCGATAGCGACGCAACGCATCTGAATCGTTCAGTCTAACGAGCCGCCACGCCGATCGCTTGGGGGCCAAGATGGCGAGCAGGACAGCGTGCGCAACCACAACAAAGAACACGGCCGCAAACAGTGCTCGGACATCTGGTATGGCAGGGGCTGTTACGAGCTCTGTTTGCAGCAGCACGCGGTAGATGATGAGCAGGGCTAAGGCGGCTAGAACAATGCGTGAGAAGGCTCTTAAGAACGCCGTCGCAGAGCGATACGCATGGGTTATATCTTCGCCTTCAGATTGGTCCCAGACGCGCTGAGCCAGCCAGTCGCGGAAGAAGAACAATGAGGAGATAAGGAAGATCAGCGCCGCACCAAGCGCCAGCAACGAGCCCGTAAGATTGTTGGAACTGCGTTGCGCGGTAATCCATGCGCCGACTGTGTTGGAAACGGTTTGCGTGCGGGTCGACAATTCACTTCCAGCCGCGCTGAGAGAGGAGGGCTGGTAGGCCGGAGGCGAGCGCTTAAACGTGCGTGCCATAAAGGCTTCACGCAGCGATATAGTGGTCTCTTCCTGCAGCTGATTGACCTGTTGGATCAGGATGGTTGAGAGGGTCTCTTGAGACTCAGCCGCATTGAGCCGATTGGCTAGGGCAAAGCGGCGATCATTTTTGAGACTGCTCTCATCCCCTGTCTTTTCACCCAATTGAGCCTGTTCGTCTTCCGCGCGCTTTTTTTCTTCCGCAGCTTTTCGATTGATTTCTGTGAGTTCGATTTTCGCATCAAGCAATCGAGACCGAAGCTCTGTGACCCGGCTGACCGGAACATCTGTACTGAGTTCGGCGGTTGCGCTGTTGATCTGGTTTTCCAGAACAGTCAGCCGCTGTTCAGTCGCCTCATTCGAATCTGGGGATTGCGCAACGGCCAGCCCAAACAGGCTGAGCAGGCAAATAACAAGACAGGTTCTGATGAAAGACACGGGGAGGCTTCGATCCTTTTGCCAATAACGCGGCGCGCTTACGATTGATTCTCACCTTCTGTCTTAGGGGCAATCGCGCAATTACTCTACACTCAGCTTCCGTGCGGTCAGCCATTGGCGGCTGCGTGTCAGGACTGCTAGTCAATTCTATCAAATCAATTAGGAGGAATTGGCATGGGCCGGGTCAACGGAAAGATGGCATTTGTGACGGGCGGCGCGCAGGGGCTTGGAGAAGCAACGGCGCACATGCTGGCCAAGGAAGGCGCTAAAGTGACCGTCACTGACATCAATGCGGCGGGCGCTAAGGCTGTTGCAGCGAGCATTAATGAGGCCCATGGCGAGGGCACCGCTTTTGCCTATGAGCACGATGTCACCGACGAAGCGGCTTGGCAGACGGTTTTGCAACAGGCCCATGACGCGATGGGCGGCCTGAATGTGCTGGTGAACAATGCGGGCATCGGGTCTATCGGCAGTGTCGAAGACGAAACCTATGACATGTTCAAAAAAGTCCACACGATTGATGTCGATTCGATCTTTCTGGGCTGTAAATACGCTATTCCATTGATGCGCGCACATGGCCTCGGCTCAATTATCAATATCTCTTCCATTGCTGGTATTGTGGCGAGCGGGAACTATGTCTCTTACAATTCCGCGAAGGCGGCTGTACGGCACATATCAAAGTCGATTGCGCTGCATTGCGCGAAAACAGGCGGGCAAATTCGTTCAAATTCAGTGCACCCAGTGTTTATTAATACGCCCATTCTGGACAGCGTGAAGGAGCGATTCGGAGAGGAAGAGGGTTTGGCGAAGCTGGGCCGACAGATACCGCTCGGAAAAGTCGGCGAGCCAGATGATATCGCTTTTGCTGTGCTCTACCTTGCCTCAGATGAGAGCAAGTTGGTCACCGGCGCAGAACTGAAAGTGGATGGCGGTATCAGCGCGATGTAACTCACCTGCTATCGATCGGCCTCCAACGGGCGTTTGGACGTGACGCGGAAGGCATAGATGGCAAACGCAAACATGGCGCACGATGCAGCATAGTACGGCAAGCTGGGCTCGATTTGATAAAGGCCGGCGCCGATTAGCGGCCCAAACACGAACCCGGCGGCGGGCGCGGCTGACATAATGGCCGCGGCGCCGCCTTGTTCTTCGCGGCGCACCGATAGCGACCCAAGCGCATTGGCAGACGGTACGGCAAGCCCGGCGCCAACGCCCACAAGTGCAAATGCCAGAAGCAGCGCCCAATACGGATAAAACAAATTGGCCATCAGATAACCGCTGCCGACCAATATGAGACCCATCGGCAGGATGCGACGCGGATCTGGCTTTTTCGGCGCGATATAGCCGAATTGCACAATAACCATTGCGATGGCGAGCGCCGCGAAAGCGAGCCCTGTAAAGGTGATCGCCGCATTTTCGGGCGTGAAGGAGAGGCCGAGCACCGTGTCGCTCTGTCCGAAGCCAAGTGCGGCGGAATAGGCCTCTGGCGCGATCGCCGCGAAGGCGTACCGGTCTTCGATAAACCAAGCGACGGTTTGCTGAACCATCGCGACGGCCACAAAATAGGCGAACAGAAAAATCCAATGCGGCCGGACGCGTTTGTCTTTTAGGGAGAGCGGTTTTGGCCGGCTGGAATCGCGCGGGGTCTTGCGGGTGGGCGGCAACGCAAAGCCGAGCAAAACACCGACGGCAATGTTAAAAACGATTGAGCCCCAAATCGGCATCAGCGCGCCGAACGGTGCCAATAGTGTGGCCCCGGCTGGACCAATGATTGAGCCAATGCTCATCGCAGCGCCAATCATGCCAAGCCCGGCCGCGCGGTTATGGGCTGTGGTCGCATCTGTCATCGCTGCCATTGAGGCCGGCTGCATGCCGGGGGCGAGCAAGCCGAACCAGATCCGCATAAAGGCAAGCGTCAGAAAGGTTGTAATGCCCGTGATGATACCTGCGAGCGCAGCGCTGAGCGCAAATAGAAACGCCATATTGGTGAGCCCTGAGGCGAACAGTGAGAACACCATGACGCGTTTGCGTCCGTATTTGTCGGCCAAGCGGCCCCACCATGGAATGACCCCGGCGAAGATTGCGGCCGACAGGGTGAGAATGCCAGCCACGGCAATGGGGGTCAGCCCAGCTTTGCGGGCAAGCGGAGCGACAACAACGAAATTGATCGACATGCCAGCGCCCATGCTGACCATGGCCAGTGCGATGACGCTTTGTTGAAATTTCGAGAGCGGGCGAAGCGGGGTTTCCAAATCTGTCATCTTGGGTCGCCCTTTAAACGCATCGGCTTAATAGCTCTAGTCGGCGTAGCATGGCTTGCCAAATGGTCCCGTTGCGGAAGCCAATATCTGTGACGTCTTGCTAGCAGGGGCGAGAGCGGCTTAAAGGAGCCAGATTAGAGCAACACGAATCAGGGCAATCCCATGCAGTTATTGATAGAAGCGATTATGTGGATATTGAACGTGGCGCAGTTCATCGTGGTCATTCATGTGATCATGTCGCTGCTGCTGAGTTTTAACGTTATCAATCTGCAAAATCAGACGGTGCGCAGCATTTGGGGTGGGTTGGAGCAATTATTGGCACCAATTTATCGACCCATCAGAAATATGCTGCCTGCGACAGGGGGACTAGATTTTGCGCCCTTGGTTTTATTGTTTGCAATCTTCTTTCTTCAGCGGGCGATCGTGTTGTACATTGCGCCTGCGCTTCTTTAAGGGCGACCCACACTTATGAGCGCAGAACGAATTGATGGCAAAGCGATCGCAGCCGATGTGCGTGAGAACGTAACGAGGGCAGTCGCGACGTTGAGCGGGCAACCAACTTTGGCGGTGGTTCTGGTCGGCGATGATCCGGCTAGCCAAGTCTATGTGCGCAGCAAGGTGAAACAGACTGAAGCAGCGGGCATGCGATCTTTGCATCATCAACTGCCTGCTGATGCGACGCAGGATTTGGTTGAGGCTGTGATCGCGGATTTGAACGGCGACGATGAGGTCGACGGCATATTGCTGCAACTGCCCTTGCCGAAAGGCCTGAATGAGGATGCGGCGATTGCGCAAATTGACCCGGCCAAAGATGTCGACGGATTGACTGATATGTCTGCGGGGCGCCTGGTTTTGGGCAAGCCGGGGCTGAGGCCGTGCACGCCAACCGGTTGCGTGATCTTAGCCAAACACGCGATGGGCGATGATTTATCAGGCAAGCATGTGGTGGTGATCGGGCGCTCTATTCTTGTGGGCAAGCCGGCCGCGCTCTTGTTTCTTGGGGAAAATTGCACGGTGACGATTGCGCATAGTCGAACGGCGGATTTGCCGGGGTTGTGCCGAACGGCTGATATTTTGGTGCCAGCGGTGGGGCGACCGGAAATGGTAAAAGGCGACTGGGTGAAACCGGGCGCTGCGATCATTGATGTGGGGATCAACCGTATTGATGCGCCGGAGCGCAAGAGCGGCACGCGGCTGGTGGGCGATGCTGATTTTGAAAGTTGCGCCGAAGTGGCGGGGCATATCACGCCGGTGCCGGGCGGGGTCGGGCCGATGACGATAGCGTGCCTGCTGCGCAATACAGTGCTGGCGGCGTGCGCGCGGCGCGGTTGGGATGTGCCGGAGGGGCTGTGAGCCAACCGTTCGCCCCATATCAGAGCGATGACTTCAAGCGCCTGTGGGCCGCGCAAGAGGGCGTATGCGCGGTGTGTGGGACGACGATGCCAGCGACGCGATTTGAGGTGGCGCATGCGACACTGTGGAAGAAATGGCGACCGACGATGGATCACATCAAGGCGTCTGCGAATGGCGGCGGGAACAGCGCGCCCAATCTGCAATTGGCACATGCGCTGTGCAATAAGCGCAAGGGACGCAGCTGAGTTAGGCTTTGCAAGGGCGTGGCAACCTGCGTATAGGCCTGCCGGATGTTAGAGATAATTCCAGAAAACCCGGCGCTGCACGCGGACGCGATTGAAAGCCTGTTTGATCGAACCTTTGGGCCGGGGCACTTTGCCAAAACGGCGGAGCGGTTGCGCGAGTTTTCAGTCTCACTTCCGGGTATTAGCCGGGTCGCGGTGCTGGACGGAGAGATTGTGGGCGTCTGCCGGGTGTGGCCGATCAACGTGGGTGACGGACGGGCCTTATTCTATGGGCCAGTGGCGGTTGCACCGTCGCATCGCGGCAGTCGATTGGGCCTGAGTATAACCGGTGAGGCGCTGGAAGCTGGCGAGGCCGCCGGATGGCCCGCAGCTGTGTTGATTGGCGCGCCGGACTATTTTGGCGAGATCGGGTTTGAGGTGTGCGCGCCTGGGCAGTTGTCGTTCCCAGGCCCGCAGGACGAACGGCGCGTTATGGCGCGGGATTTAGCGGGCAAAGCGGCGGAGTTGAGCGGGGCTGTGCGGGCGGGCTAGGCATCTGGAACGCGCTCTGACCTAAGGCTTAACTAAATTTAGGTTCTACCGAACGGGTTCAGCAACGCGTGTAACGACCTTCCAGTTATTATCTGTTAGGAGCCAGGTGTCCGTAAAGCGCCAAGTTGAGTGAAGGGGCGGAAAATCCTCTGGCCAACCCACTTTCATATCAATAGTGGCGACTGCTACGTTCGCACTTGTAATCGTGACGTCTACCAGCTTCGGCGTCATTGATGTATAGGCCCGCTCTTCACATAACTTCAAATAGTCGTCGAAATCACCAGACGTTGAGCTATTCGTCATCACCAATTGAAATCGGGCATCTAAAAGGTTCGATATACTTCCGATGTCTTGCGTGACAAGCGCATCAGCCCAGATGCGCTCCAAACCTTCGATCGCGCTTTGAGTTGAAACATCTCGAATTTCGGTCTGCGCTGACTGTGAATGAGCGACAGAGGTGCTTAAAGCCATTGCTATCGCGAGCACGAAAATTTTCATTGCTTTTCTCCGATATTCTAATTTGAATATATGTCCATCCGCTCGAAGTTAGTCAACGCATGAGACGGTGCGAGACCGGCTAGCGCCCCTCTCTGCGCCACGCGATGAGCAGCAATAGAACCAGCAGAGCGGCCGCGATGATGCCGGGCAAGAGTGGGCGGCTGGTGGAGGAGCGCACGGCGTAGGCGCCGCGTTCGCGCAGGCCGATCCAGTTTGAGCCTGCAGCAGAGGCGCGTTGTCCAACGCGGCGAATATCGGGTTGGCCGCTGCCATCTTGGTTGAGCCGGAAGACGCCGCCGCCTGATTCCTCAGCGAAGGGTTGCAGGATATCGGTCGAAGACTGCAGATCCGCATATTCTTTCGGATTGGCGGGGCCATTCAGGGCGACCGCCTCCAGCCCGCCCGACTCAGCGCGGTAGAGGCCAAGTTGATCAATCGGTGCTTCGGCAGAAAAGATACCGGGCGCTTGGCGGACCCAGTTGGGCTCGATGATGCGCCCTTCGGGGGTTTCCAGTTCCAGAGGCGGGGCAGTGTCCAGCAGGGTGCGCAACTCCATACGTGCGACATCGCCTTTCGCAATCAGCGTGAGGCGACGTTCTTCCAGTTCTGGCTCTTTCATCATCCAATGGACGACGCGGCGAATGGTTTCTGAGAAGGGGCCGCCGCCTTCATGCCCGCGTGACCAGAGCCAAATCTGATCGGACATCAACATGCCGACGCGGCCCTTGCCGACCCGGTCGACGACAACGAGGGGTCTATTATCCGGTCCGTTCATCAAAACATCGCCAGCCTCTGCCTCGGCCTCGATATAGCGATACCACGGGCCCCAACTGCGCCCTTCAAGCGGAGCGGTCACTGAATGACGTTTGCCTGCTTCTGTGAGTTCGGGAGTGAACTTACCTGTACGAATGGTGCCGGTAGGCGTGGCGGGCAAGACGGAGGCGAGAGGGGACCGTGCGAGGCTGCCGGGGCCGGCGAACGGCTCACCTGCAGAAATCAGCAGCGCGCCGCCATCGGTGACGTAACGCGCCATATTGGCGAGGTAGGACTGGGTGACGACGCCGCGACGTTCATATTGGTCGAAGATGATGAGATCGAATTCATCAAGCTTATCTTCAAAAAGCTCATCTGTTGGAAAGGCGATGAGGGCGAGTTCTTCTGTGGGTGCGTAATCAATCTTGCTGGGCGGGCGCAGGATGGTGAAGTGAACCAGATCGACCGATGGATCACCTTTTAAAAGATCGCGCCAGACCCGGCCAGACTGGTTGGGCTTGCCGGTGACGAGCAAAACGCGCAGACGATCCCGCACGCCAGAGAGTGTGGCGGCGGTGCGATTATTTGCGAGGGTCAATTCCTCTCGGCCGGGCGGGGCCTCAACGACGATGACGTTTTCACCGCGGCGCTCAATCTCGATCGGCAACGGCGTGTCTTCACCTGTACGAATGCGGATGCGCTCAGGCGGCGCGCCGTTTTGCGAGACGGTGATATCGACATCGCTGACGCTTGGGTCATCGACCCGTACAATCAGCCCAGCGGTCTCACCCACAATACCAAAGCTTGGGCCATCGACGATTTCAACCCGTCGATCGCCGCGGTTTGGATCCCCGACGACGAGGCCGTGAACCGGGCCAATTGTTGTCGTCTCGTCGAGGGTTGCGGGTAGATCATGGATTTGTCCATCAGTGACGAATATCGCGCCTGCGATCCGGTCACGCGGGACATCTGCCATCAGGCCCTCAAGCGTGCCGTAGAGATTGGTGCCATCGGAGCGGGGATCACTTTCAACCACTCTAAGCTCCAGAGAGGTGTCTGTTTCAAGTTCGGCTTTCAACGCGGCAAAAGCGGTTTGGGCGGCGCTAGCGCGGTCTCCGAACTGCATGCTTTCTGATCGGTCGAGCACCAATGCGGCAACTGAGGGGAGGGGTTCGCGTTCTTCTTCAACTAATGAGGGGTTGGACAAGGCGGCGGCAAGTAGGGTTAGCCCTAAGCCGCGGGTAAGGGCGGCGCGCCCTCTCAAAAAGATGTAAGCCAGCCACGCGACGGCGGCGAGCGCGACCACGCCCCATAGGATGGGCCAGCCGATAAAGGGATCAAACCCCAGACGGGTCGCATCAATCATTATGGGCCTCCGTCATTGGGCATAGCAGGTAGGCGCGGGGTGGCGTCGTCGTCATCGCCGAGGCGTTCTAGCAGAGCCGGCAAGTGGACCTGATCATCTTTGTAATTTCCCGTCAGAACATACATGGCGAGATTGATGCCAAAACGCCGCGCGATTTCTCGCTGGCGCGGCCCGCCATCTACTGAATAGAGATCTCGCCCGCGTTCGTCTGTTGCCCATGCCGAGGCCCAGTCTGCATCGCCAATGAACAGGCGGGAGACACCATCACCGCGCGGCGCGCCGGCACTTCCCGTTTCTTCAATCCAGAGCCGCCGGCCCGCATAGCGACCCGGAAAATCATCGATCAGATAATAGCTGCGCGCGAGCACATGGTTTTGTGGCACGGGTTGAAGGGGCGGCGCATCGAGTCCGGACAAAACCGTTTCAAGTCGTGACACATCTGTCTCCGTGCCGATCTGTGCACCTGCGCGCGTATCGATAATGAGGGCACCGCCCGATCGTAAATATGCGTTGAGACGCGAGACGGCTGTATCGCTGAGTTGGGCATTATTGTCCGGAACATTGAAGTAGATCAGCGGATAGAGTTCGAGCGGCGCTGTTTCAACATCAAGGGCGTGTGGCGCCGCAGGCTCAACCGATGTCCGCATGTAAAGCAAGCGCGACAGGCCCGTCAGGCCTGACATCGTGCGTTGATCGAGTTGGGAGTCAGACGTTTTGACATAGCCAAAGCGCATCTCGAGCGCAGCTTCCATTTCTGGCGTCATGGGGGACGATGCAATGGTATTGGAGTTAGCGACGGCATCGGGCAAAATTTCGATGCGGCGCAAAGTGCCATCCGGCATTTGCTGATAGCGATAGGATTGGGCCTGCGCGGTTTCTGTATGCGGCAACGCGCTACCCATCAAACCGAGCCCAATGAGCGCAGCAATCGGTTTGCGAATACGTCGGTTCAGTTTCCCGGCAACAAAGAGCGCAACGAAAAGATCAATCGCAAGAAGAAGAACGGCCAGCGTCAAAAGGGGACCAGCAAGCCTAAGTGAGCGCGTCTCAGCATCTCCCAAAAGGCGGGCCGAGGCGGGCCAATTTTCGATTCGGGACGGACGAAGATTGGCGGCGGCGTTCAATACGCGCGTGCCTGCAGGACCTTGATAGAGACCGGGAGGGTGGGCTTCGGAGGGGCGCGTCTCTGAGAACTCAGACGCCCGAAGCGGCGCCGCACTGGCGGGGGCAGGCTGCAGGCGGCCATAGCCATCAAGTGCAAGTTGCGGTGCATAGGAGCCATCGACGTCGTCCAGCGCTTCGCCGCGTCCCGCCGCGATAGACCGGCGCAGCATTTGTGAAAAGACGCCGGAGTAAGCAAGGTCTGACCAGCCCGGCCCGGCGGTAATGTGAAACAAGACAATCGTACCAGATCCGCGCGGCGCAGCAGTGACCAGAGGTGACCCATCCTCAAGACGCGCCCATGTACGATCGGCGAGGTCAGCGGCCGGCTTAGCAAGAACCTGCTGGCGCACGCGCACATCGGCGGGTGGCGTGAGGCCAGAGAACGGAGAGGTATCTGGGAACCCAGCCAATGCCTGAGGTTCGTCCCAAGCGAGCGACCCGCCAAGCGCTCGTGCGGCGCGGCGCAGCGGTACCGGCAATAAATCGTCGCCTTGCGTGGCGAGGCGAGGTCCGGAAAACCGAATCAGCGCGCCGCCTTGTTCCACCCATTCCGTTAATAGGGTCACGTCATCCGGCGCGATTTGGCCAACATCTGTCATCACTATGGCGTCTGGCGAGGCGGCGACGAGCGATTCCAGATCGCCTTCAGTAATCGAGGCGAACGGTTCCAGTGCTTTGCGGATATAGTGCATGTCTGACAGGAGAGGTTGCGCCGATGCGCCTGCGTCAACGAGCCCGACGCGGCGTGAGCGATCTGAACTGTCCCAGAGCCAGACGGTACCAGCGCCTTGCTTACCTGTCGCGGCAAACCGGGCGACACGGCTGAGCGCGGCGGCGGGCAATTCGAACCGAGCAATGGCCTCGCGGTTGCCATCTTCAAACACGGCTTCGGCGGTGGCGAGTGCGGATCCGTCTAAGGTGAGGGCGGACACAAAGGTGTCTTCTGTGCCTCTGGCTTCAAGGCGTCTGAGCGTAACATCAACACTATCGGTTTGTGATTGCAGGCGGGTGATCGCCACTGGTCCACGCGGCGGGGCTGCGTAAACAGACAGCGGCGCGATTTGGGAGAGGGCATTGGCGAAGCTGCGGCCGTCTTCGCTTTCAAGGCCATCACTGGCCCAAAGAATACGGGCGGGCGCGAAACTGCTTTCTTTCAGGCGTGTGAGGGCATCGGTCCGGTCGGTCCCCCAGGCTTGTGGACGCAGAGAGGTCAGCCGTTTGGCCATGTCAGCTTTGGAGAAACGCTGGCTGGGATCAGGATTAAGCTGTTGCGGCGCAGTGAGCAATAGATGCGCTGGGGCGTCGCGCCCGCCTGCATCAAGGCTGGCGACGGACGCATTGACGAGTTCGTTCCATCGCGGGGCGCTGGGCCAGCCATTGTCGAGCACAATCAGCAATGCGCCGCCTTCACTCGTGTCGCCGCTGGAGGCGCCGGGCGCGTAGACGGGTTGAGAGAGGCCGATGATCGCCGCCGCGGCGGCAAGGGTACGCAAAAGCCAGACCCACCACGGCGTGCGGGCTGGTGTTTCGTCTTGCTCTTTCACATCGTCGAGCAGGCGCATGGAGGGCAACTCTACATTCTTTGGCGCAGGCGGCGTGGCGCGCAAGATCCACCAGATGATCGGTAATGCGATCAATGCGGCAAGGGCGAGCGGTGCGCCAAGTAGGAAGGGGCCAAGGGATGTCATGTATGGCTGCCAAAACTTTCGATTGCTGACTTCAAGCTGGCCGCACCTGCGAGGGAGGGCGTACCTGTATCATGTGCCACGAAGCGCCATCCCATATGGGTGGCCAGCTTGCCCAAGGCAGCGCGTTGGGTGTTGAACTTTTCGCGATAGGCCTCTTGCACCGTTTCGGCGCGTCCAACGATGCGGTCAAACACGCTGCCGGGACGAGAGAGCTTTACGCGGCCTTCAAACGGAAATTCGATTTCAATCGGCGAGGCAATGGCGAGGAGGACGCCTTCTGAGCAGCGCGCAGCGAGCGGTTTCAGGCGGGCCTGCCATTCGGGGATGGGGTCGTAAAAATCACTGGCGACGATCAAGGTGGCGGCGTTTTTTGGTGCTTGCGGAAAGGCCCCGCCTGTGCCGGCGGCGAGATCTTCCCCAAGGCGGTCTACGGCGCGTTTGCCGAAGCTGGGATTGCGGCCTGCGCCGAGCGCGCCGATGCGTTCGCCGTCTTTCGACATCATCAAGGCGAGCGTCAGCATAAGCAGGCGCGCTTCATCTGCCTTTGTACGGATATCTTCTGGGCCGCGCCAATCAAACCCTGGGTGATCATCGCACCAAAATAAAACAGTACGCGCGGTTTCGAGTTCGGTTTCTCTTACGAACAGGTCAGTGCCCTTGGCAGAGCGGCGCCAGTCAACGCGGTCTGCGGCGTCTTCTGATGCGTGGCGACGATACTGCCAAAAATGCTCGCCTGTGCCTGCGCGGCGGCGGCCTGCGCTGCCAATATGCGCGGCCTCGCTGGCTTCCGCCTTAAAGTTGAGGCCGGGCAGTTGGCGGGCAAGCGCTTCAGCTTCGGCGCGGAGGTCGGAGAGCGGGGTCATTCAAATTTTGCGGCGCAGGCTTGAGCTGACAATATCGCTGCGTTGACGGCATCTGGCGCAATCGCAAGGCGATCGACCTCTGCTTTCGTTTTTTCGAGACTTTCCACGCCGAAGGAAACTCCCAACGTGCTTTTCAGTCTTGCCGTAGACGCTTCCAAATTTTTGCCCGCTTCAGCGGTATTGGCACATCCGAGCCTATAGTTCTCGGCCGCTTGCGGCGTTGCAAACCGCATGGTTTTCATGGCGTCATAACAAAGGAATGATCGCTTCGCCGCCGCTTGAGACGCGATGGTTGTTTCAGTAATGCAGGCGCGTTTGTCAGGATCATTGAAGCTTTTTGAGGCAGAACAAGCGGTCATTGCTAAAGCCAAGACCGCGATGAGGATTGGACGCATTTAGCTTACCTTCCGGGCGAGATCGCCAATTAGGTTTTCGAGGCTCGGTGCTTCGCCCGTTGGATCGTAGCGCATGGCCATGCGGTGGCCGAGGGCGGGTTCGGCGAGGGCTTCAACGTCTTCGATGCTTGGTGCGAGGCGGCCGCGCAGGAGGGCGCGTGAGCGGGCGGCGAGCATGAGGGCCTGTCCGGCGCGTGGGGACGGGCCCCAATCGACGAGTCGCTTCACCCGTTCGTCTGAGGTCTGCTCCGGGCGGGCTTCGCGGATCAGGCCGAGAATGGCCGCGACGATTTTCTCACCCACGGGCATTTTTCGGACCAACGCCTGAAGCCCGATGAGACCTTGGCTGTTAAGGGCGGGCTGAACGGTTTGGCCCGCGCCGCCTGTGGTTTCGATCAGGATACGACGCTCTGTGTCGAGGTCAGGATAATTGACGTCGATCTTAAGCAGGAAGCGGTCGAGTTGGGCTTCTGGTAGCGGATAGGTGCCTTCTTGCTCAATCGGGTTTTGCGTGGCGAGGACGTGAAAGGGCGCGGGTAGGTCATGACGGACACCCGCGACGGTGACGTGGCGCTCCTGCATGGCTTGTAGCAGGGCGGACTGGGTACGCGGGGAGGCGCGGTTAATTTCATCGGCCATGAGCAATTGCGTAAAGATTGGGCCTTTGAGGAAGCGGAATGAGCGTTGGCCGCTGGCGCTTTCATCCATAACTTCTGAGCCGAGAATATCGGACGGCATCAGATCAGGCGTGAACTGGATGCGGGCGCCTTGCAGGCCCAGCGCGGTGCCCATGGCTTCAACCAGCCGCGTTTTTGCGAGGCCGGGCGCGCCGATGAGCAGCGCATGCCCGCCGGCGAGGATCGCGGCTAAGGCAAGCTCAATCACGCGTTCTTGCCCAAAGACCGCTTTGGAAATCTCAGCTTTTACTGCCGCGAGCGCGACGGTTGCGGCCTCAGCCTCAGCCACCAAAGCATCTGTATTTGCGTTTCCATTGGCGGCATCTGCCCCATTGTCCTTTGCGTCGTTCCCAAACAAGCCTTATCTCCTAGTTTCTAATCACCATGGCGGAGCGAGACGTGAACACCAGTCCCGGCACCATAATGAGCGTCGAAGAGACGCTTAAAGCGATCATGCCTGATGGCAAGCTTTCGGGGAAGCTTCCACCTGTTCATCTATGGAATCCTGAACATTGCGGCGATATTCAGATGGAAATCCGAAAGGATGGAAGTTGGTGGCATGAAGGCAGCCGGATTGGGCGTCAAAGGCTGGTCAAAGCCTTCTCTCGAATCTTGCGTAAAGACGATGATGGCGAAATCTATTTGGTAACGCCGTATGAAAAAATTATTGTGCATGTTGAGGATGCGCCATTCTTGGCTGTTCGAGTGGACCGCGCTGGCGAGCCCGGCCCAGAGCAGACATTGGCCTTTCTGACCAATCTGGGCGATGCGACACTGGCCGGGCCGGAGTCGCTTCTGCGGGTGGAAACGGACGTAGATACGCAGGAGCCTGCGCCCTATGTGATGGTTCGCGCGGGGCTTGAAGCCAAACTGACGCGGCCATGTTTCTATGAATTGGCGGATATGGCGGTGGATAATCCAGACGGGTCCGACACAATGGGTGTGTGGAGTGGCGGCGCGTTTTTTGCCATTGGGCCGGCGGCTTAGCGGGTATGGCCTACAGTAATTTGGACGATTTTCTGACGCGCGCAGCGGCGCGGCTGGACCCGATTGATGGGCATACGCGGCTTATTGAGGGCGGCGACATGGATTTCCTCGATGCAGAGGAAATGTCGAACATTCGCGAAGCTGCCGTGTTGGTTCCCATAATTCCGCGTCCGTCTGGCGCAACCGCGATGCTGACGGTGCGTCCCAAAACGATGCAGACCCATCCCGGACAAGTGGCGTTTCCAGGTGGCAAGGTCGACCCGGACGACGCGACCAAGGTGGACGCCGCGCTGCGGGAGGCAAAAGAGGAGGTGGGTGTTGATCCGCTTCAAGTGGAGCTTATCGGTCGATCGTCGCCCTATGTAACCGGCACACGCTTTCGTATTACGCCGGTCGTAGCTGTTTTACCGCCAGATTTCGTCGCTCGGCCAGATGAAACCGAGGTTGAGGAGGTGTTTGAAACGCCGCTCGATTTTTTGATGAACACCGTCAATCACCAATCCGCATCGACATTTTACAAGGGAAAATCTCGGCAATATTACGAGATGCCGCATAATGGGTTCCGTATCTGGGGGGTGACCGCCGGAATTATACGCAAATTGTATCATACGCTGTATGATGATTAGGCTTTTGCGCGGCGGGGGTTTTCCTTACACACAGGTAACCTTATCTGTAGAGTAGACGTTTTGTATCGGGGATTTCAATTTGGGTTATCGAATCGCATTTCAACTGTTTGTATTTTCCTTGCCGTTCATTGCGTTCGGCTTGTATTTGCTGGCAAGCGCGAGCGCCGCGCAGGATGGGCGTCGGCGGTGGCCGATACAGGCGCTTTTTGCTGTTGGCTTCGCGTTGTCTGCGGCGGTGTGGATTGCAATGATTGTACTGGAAGACCGAACCGAGAATGTGTGTCACACGCCGCCGAGCATGGAGAATGGCGTTGTTATACCGGGCACCTCTTATGAGTGCGAGCAAGACGTAAAGAACACCGGCGTGCCCGCCACAAATGACCCGGGAGGCCAAGCCAAAGGCGCGACCTATCCTGAGGATTTGAGGGACAGTTCAGAGATCGCGGCCGACTCGCCGAATAAGCCTGCCACTGAGCCGGTTCCCGATGGGGACAACTGATCGCCTGACGGCCGCTTGGCTGACAGCGCCTGCAACCCGAAACGTAATGGATGCTCTAGAGGCAGCGCGTCCGGGAGGTGCGCGTTTTGTGGGCGGATGCGTTCGCAACACGCTGCGCGGCGGCATAGCGGACGATATTGATATTGCCACGCAGTTGACGCCGGACGAGGTGATTGCGGCGCTGGAGGCAGCGGGTATTCGCGCCATACCTACAGGCAAAGCGCATGGCACAATTACGGCGATTTCTTTGGGTGAGCCGTTTGAGATTACGACGCTGCGCCGCGATGTTGAAACTGATGGTCGGCGCGCGATTGTTGCGTTCACCGAGGATTGGGCCGAGGATGCAGCGCGGCGCGATTTTACCATGAATGCGATCTATGCGGAGGCGGATGGGACGCTGATGGAGCTGATTCCGGGCAGTGTGGCGGACGCTGTTGCTGGGCGGGTTGTGTTTATCGGCGATGCGGATGAGCGGCTTCGCGAGGACTATTTGCGCATCTTGCGCTTCTTCCGGTTCAACGCCTGGTATGGCGCAGGTGTTGATGCCGAAGGGTTGGCGGCCTGCGCGCGCCAAGCGGCGGGTCTTGATAAGATTGCGGCTGAGCGCAATTGGAAAGAACTTCATAAATTGCTCAGCGCGCCTGACCCATGCGAGGCGGTTCGTGCGATGGCGACGAGCGGTGTTTTAGAGATGATTGTGCCTCGCGGTAATGACACTGGCCTGCCGGGGCTGGTGGAGACAGAGCGTACGGCGGATTTAACCCCCGATCCTATGCAAAGGCTTATGGCGATGACGGCGCGGCGGGACCGGGATATGACGGCGCTGACAGCGCGGTTGCGGCTCTCAAATGCTGAACTTGACCGTCTGGCAAATTGGGCAGACCCGTCTTTGCCACATGTGCTGGTAGCGGGCGCGCCTCAGACGCGCGCGGCGATCTATCGCCATGGCGCGGAGGCGGTGCGAGACAGAGCGATACTGGAGGCGGCGCAGGGGCGCGATGTGGGTCGGTTGGTGGATGTATTGACGTTGGTGCAGGCGTGGACGGTGCCTGATTTTCCGGTTGGCGGTGAGGACGCTTTGGCGCTTGGCTTGAAAGGCAAGGAGATTGGAGACGCGCTAGACCGGGTCGAAGCCAGCTGGATTGCGGATGATTTTCAATCCAGCCGGGACACCCTCTTGGCACGATTGAAGGCCTAGTTCCCAGCGACAATGAACGCATTGAGATAACCGGCAAAGGTAATCCAAGCGAGATAGGGGAGCTGAATGAGCGCCGCCAAAGTAGAGTGTTTCGCAAACACCCTGATCATAGCAATGATCAACAACCAAAGCGCGGCGAGCGTGCCGAGCGCGACAAGTGGCTGTTGATAGCTAAAAAAGAAAACGCTCCACACGGCGTGGACGCCGAGTTGTGTAAAGAACAGGCCAAGGGCCTCGCTGGCCCGGTTGAAGCTACGCGCCGCCCGGCACACAAGTATCGCCCCAAGGGCCATCAGCGCGTATTGGGCAGGCCAAAGAAACGCGAAGGCAACTTCCGGGGGATGCAAGCGCGGCTTGTTGAGCGCCGCGTACCAAGGGTCGGCCCCGCCGCCGGACACAGACAGGCTGATGACCGCCGCGATGAGCGTGGCAAAGATGACGAGGAACGTCAGGAACCATGGGAACACGCGCGGGGCGGAAGCGTCAGGCATTTGGTTAATATAACGCCCCGAGAGAGGGCTGGGAATGACCCGTTACATTACGGCCATTTCACAACCGGAGGCATGCTCGAGAGGATGCTGGTGATGTTTCCACCCGTTTTTAGCCCAAAGGTCGTGCCGCGATCATAAAGCAAGTTGAACTCAACGTATCGGCCCCGCTGGATCAGCTGCTCGTCGCGATGGGCCTCGTTCCAAGGGGTATTCATGCGGCGGCGGACGAGGGTGGGATAAATCTCTGCGAATGTTTTGCCGACGGTTTGGGTAAAGGCAAAGTCTGCATCCCAATCGCCTGTATTGAACCGGTCATAGAAAATGCCGCCTGTGCCGCGCGGCACGTCTCTGTGAGCGAGATGGAAGTAGGTGTCGCAGATGTCTTTCATGTGAGCATAGTCAGCGTCTGGGTGCGTCTGACAGGCGGCTTTCATGGCGGCGTGAAACTCCGCGCTGTCTTCGAAGGCTTGATCGCGCTGATAGTCGAGGAGGGGGTTCAGATCCCCTCCGCCGCCAAACCAGCTATCTGACGTGATCAGCATGCGAGTGTTCATATGCGCAGCGGGCACATGCGGATTGCGAGGATGGGCGATCACAGACACGCCAGACGCCCAAAACCGGCCATCTGAAGCATCGGCGCCGGGGATTTGTGCCCGAAAGGCCTCAGAGAACGCGCCATGCACGCAGGAAAAATGAACGCCGACTTTTTCGAAGACGCGGCCGCGCATAAGCCCCATCCGCCCGCCGCCGAGATCTTCAGTGCCGTCGCCGCGTGTCCATTCGGTTTTTTCAAACCGGGCAGGGCCATCGGCGCTGATACCTGTGTATAGCGGCGGGGCCGCAGCGTCTTCGATGGCTTCAAATCGGGCGCAGAGATCGTCTTGCAGGGTTTTAAACCAAGCCATCGCGGTCGATTTTTGAGTGTCTTGCGTCGTGTCGGTCATGTCAGCCTTTATCCAAACGGCGCGAATGTGTCGCTTTACTTGCCAAAGCCTATCTTGCCAGACAGCGCAAGCCACGCTACCGGGCTTATAGGAGCTGTTGAATCAGGGGGCATCGCGCCGCTTTGCCGCAATTCGCGCGCGCGCGCCGATCTGTTAAGACATTTCGAAAGCTTATGGGACTATTTCTCGGCCTGAAGGAAAAGCGACATTGACTGACCATGCTGTAGAGACCGCCAATACTGCCGAACCGGCGATTGACGAAGACAAGCGTAACTTTATTCACATTGCGACAGGGGCCTTTATGGCCGGGGGTGTGGGCATGTTTGCCTGGACGGCGGTTGATCAATGGAACCCCGCTGCAGACACGCGAGCCGCGTCATCGCTTGATGTGGATGTGTCCAAAATTGCGCTGGGTAGCGAGATACGCGTTTTGATTGGCGGTAAGCCGTTCTTTATTCGTCATCGTACAACGGCTGAAATTGCAGCAGCGGCGAGTACGAGTATGGGCTTGCTACGCGATCCAGAGACCGATGAAGACCGACTTCGACCGTTGCCAAGCGGAGACATGAACCCATCAATTCTGGTGACATCGGGTTCGTGCACGCATCTTGGGTGCGTGCCGGTCGGCCCGGCCGGCGGCAATACGGGTGACTATGGCGGCTGGTACTGCCCTTGCCATGGCTCTCACTACGATACTTCGGGACGCATTCGGAAAGGGCCGGCGCCGACGAATTTGCCTGTGCCTGATTACGCCTACGTTTCTGACACCGTTATTAGCATCTCGCTCTAAGGAATCTGACGATGAGTGGACATGAATCTTCCTATGAACCGAAGACGGGCTTTGAAAAATGGCTCGATACGCGGCTGCCGATTATCCGGTTTGCCAATGACACGATGGTCACCTTCCCGACGCCGAAAAATCTGAATTACTGGTTCACATTTGGCGCGATTTTGGCGGTGTGTCTGGTGATCCAGATTGTGACCGGCGTTATTCTGTCGATGCACTATGAGCCGAGCATTGATGGCGCTTTTGCTTCTGTTGAGCGTATTAAGCGTGATGTGCCCTATGGCTGGCTGCTGGCCTTTATTCACGCCAATGGCGCGTCCATGTTCTTCGTAGCGGTCTATATCCACATGTTCCGCGGGCTTTATTACGGGTCTTACAAAGCGCCGCGAGAAGTCTTGTGGCTGCTGGGCTGCGTTATTTTCCTGCTGATGATCGCCACCGCGTTCCTTGGGTACATGCTGCCATGGGGCCAGATGTCTTACCACGGCGCGAACGTGATTACGGCGCTGTTTGGGGCGATCCCCTTGGTCGGAGAAAGTCTGCAGACCTGGATACTGGGCGGGCCGTCCATCGGCAACCAGACCCTGCAACGCTTCTATTCACTGCACTTCCTGTTGCCGTTCATTATTGCGGGCGTCGTCGCGCTGCACATTTGGGCGCTGCACGTGCCGGGCAATAACAACCCGACCGGTGTGGAAGTTCAGGACGTCGAGAAAGACACCGTGCCGTTCCACCCTTACTATACGGTGAAAGATGCCTTCGCGATTGTTATCTTCCTGATGATCTTTGCGTTCTTTGTGTTCTATGCGCCCACTGCGCTGGGCCATGCTGATAACTTTATTGAGGCCAACCCGCTGGTGACGCCGTCTCACATCGTACCGGAATGGTATATGTTGCCGTTCTACGCGATTTTGCGGGCGATTACGTTCGATATTGGGCCTATCCCGGCCAAATTGCTGGGCGTGATCTTTATGTTCGCAGCAATTGCGATCTTATTTGTCCTGCCATGGTTCGACACATCTAAAGTTCGGTCGATGCGTTATCGCCCTGTGGCGCGCCAGTTTTTCTTCGGTTTCGTGCTGACCTGTCTGTTGCTTGGCTGGTGCGGCGCGGCCAATCCGGATGACGCTGTCATCCCGGCGCTACAAGGGGAATCTAGCCTGGTTGTGAGTTACACAGCCAATGGCGCTGAGGCGGCAAATTCTTACTCAGATTACACAGAAGCCAAGCGGTTCATGGATGGTTTGCCAGCCGACGCCGCGCCGTCGCTCGCAGCTGTGCCAGCGCCGACTTTCATGTTCCGGCATCTGTCACTGATTTTGACGATTTGTTACTTCGGCTATTTCTTCGTCCTATTCTTCTTGGGCCTCAACGAAAAGCCGAAGCAGCCACCGGAATCCATTCACAAATCTGTCCTGGCGAGCCGTAAGCGCAAGCCTGTGCCAGCCCCAGCCGAATAGGAGCGGATAGATGAAACTGTTACGCATTCTCGCTCTTGGCCTTGCCAGCATTGCCTTTGCAACAACCGCTGCCGCGGGCGGCGACGCCAAACACGCCCATGCCCCTGAAGAAGGGTGGCCATTTGAAGGACCAACCGGCAAATTTGATCAGGCAAGCCTTCAGCGCGGCTATCAGGTCTACAAAGAGGTTTGTAGTTCTTGCCACTCAATGAAGCTGCTGAGCTATCGCAATCTGGGTGATAAGGGCGGGCCGTTTTACGATCCGGATTATCCAAACCCGAATGACAATCCTTATGTGAAAGCCTTGGCGGCTGAGAATGAGATTTTGGACCCAATTCCGAATGAATTTGGTGACTTTGATTATCGCCCTGCAATCCCCGCAGACCCGTTCCGCTCGCCCTATCCCAATGACGCTGTTGCACGCGCGGCCAATATGGGCGCTTTGCCGCCAGATTTGTCGGTGATTACCAAAGCACGTCATGCAGGCGCGTCATATGTTTACAGCTTGATGACGGGATATCCTGCTCAGGAAGCTCAGGAGTGGGTGGAAGCCTCTCCAAGGCGAACCATTCCAGCCTCAGACGGCGGCACGCCTGATGATCCGAGCGATGATACCGAAGCGCAGACCATCCCGGCGGTCTATGAGACACGTATTTACATGTCTCGCTTGAAGGGCAGCCACGGCGACGAGGGCGATGCTGGCGACAAACCAAAGGACGAAACGTATATCATTCAGCCAGATGGGCAGTACTATAATCCCTATATGGCAGGAGATACGACGCCCAATTATGTCGGCGATCCACGGGAGGCCCCGTATGGGGGCTTTTTGGCAATGCCGCCGCAGTTGATGGAAGGCCGGATGGAATATCTGGGCGAGGATGCACCGGCAGCGACGCCCGAGCAGATGGCGAAAGATGTCGCACAGTTTTTGGCGTGGGCCGGTGAGCCGCACCAAGAAAAACGTAAATCGCTCGGCATGGCGGTGATGATCTATCTGTTCATCCTCGCGATTCTTATGTGGTTCTCTTACAAGGCCATCTGGCGCAACGTTGAGCACTAAGCTGGACGGTCGTTTGTGACAGACACGGCATTTCAATTGACCATCCGCGCGGCGACCCCGGCGGATGGTTTTTTGATGGAGGCCCTAACCCGTAAGATTTGGACGCCGCGCGTTGCGCCGCCATCGACCGTATATGGCGAGACGGGCGACACTGTGTCGGCTCAGATTGAGCAAGGCGGGGGCATCGTTATGGAGCAGTTGGGTGTGCCGATAGGGTCTGGCCGATGGGTGAATGTGCCGGGGCCGCAGTCGATTGACAGGTGGATGGAGGTGAAGCGGATTGGCGTGCTGCCGGGCTTTACCGGACGCGGGCTTGGCGCGGAGATATTGCACGCGTTGGAATCACAAGGCCGAGAGGCTGGTATGGCAGGCTCGCAATTAGCGGTGCGGTATGATCAAACACGTTTGGTGAGCTATTACGGCGCGTTGGGCTACTCGGTTGCTGGAGACGTTATTCTCACCACGATCAATAGAGACGCACCGCCGCCCACTGGCATGCGAAAACGCTTTTAGGACATGATATGACCAAATGGACGCTCGGAATAATAGGCGGGTCCGGCCTCTACGATATAGACGGGTTGGAGGATCGCCGCGAGGAGGCGATCGATACGCCCTGGGGCGCACCGTCTGATGTGTTGATGCGCGGGCGCATGGGTGAGGTCGAGCTCGTCTTTCTGCCGCGCCACGGCCGGGGGCATCGCCTCACGCCCACAACTGTGCCTTACCGGGCGAACATTGATGCACTGAAGCGGGCGGGCGTGACGGATGTGTTGTCGATTTCGGCCTGTGGCAGCTTGAAGGAAAAATATGCGCCGGGGCATTTCGTGGCGGTGGACCAATTTATTGATCGCACGTTCGCGCGTGAGAAAACGTTTTTCGGGCCTGGCATGGTGGCGCACGTTTCTGTCGCGCATCCGGTATGTTCTCGCTTGTCTGGGCTGGCGGCCGACGCAGCAGAGGCGGCGGGCGCTCAGATGCACCGGGGTGGAACTTATCTGGCGATGGAGGGTCCACAATTTTCGTCTCTTGCGGAATCCAAGCTGTACCGCCAATGGGGATGCGACGTGATCGGGATGACCAATATGCCCGAAGCCAAACTGGCGCGGGAGGCGGAGCTGCCTTATGCGACACTCGCAATGGTCACCGACTATGACTGTTGGCGCGAGGAAGAAGACGCGGTCAGCGTAACGAATGTGCTGGAAATCATGGGTGCTAACGGCGCTTTGGCGAAAAAGGCGATTGTGCAATTGGCCAATACGCTGTCAGGCACGCCCAGAACAGCGTCACCCGATGGCATCGAGAATTGCCTCGACTATGCGTTGATTACGGCCCCGGAGGCCCGAGATCCGGTCCTTTTAGCCAAATTAGACGCCGTTGCAGGCAGAGTCTTGGGGTAATTCCCCCGTGACGTGCTTGCCTAAGTGCTGCCAATATCGGACTTTAGAGATAAGGCTTGCGAGTTCTGCAGAATGTGGAGGGACACCGAAGCGCCTATGACGGATGCACAACTGAATACGTTCTTTGCCGGCGGGCTTGCCCTGCTGATCGCTGCAGCGATGCTGATCGCGTGGCAATTATGGATGCTGCGCGATGATGAGCGTGATGGCGCAATTGCAGCGCTGGATGGTGTGAGCCATGAACTGAGGATCAATTTGCAGCGTATGGTGAGCGAATTGGCCCGCATTGGCGCCGCGCCTGATTCTGGTCCTGAAGCGATATTGGATATTCGCCACCCGCAACTGGACGGCGTGAACCATTCTACCATTCGGGCCAATCGGTATGGTCTGGCGGTTATAGGTTCAACCTATCAGGAATTGGAATCGCGTAAGAATGTTTTGAAAGCGGCTATGGCTCAGGGCCGCGATATTGAGCCACAATTGTTCGATGCGATGGATGCCTCCGTTGATGGCATCGCCTCGCTCTACATGTGGGAAGTGCATGGCGGCGCGCGACCAGATGATGCCGGCAATGTGCGCACCTGGCATGTGCGCGATTGGCTGAAAGGGCATGGGTTTTCTCAATCGGCGCTTCCGGGCATGTATTTGCGCGATGAAGTGGTTGAGCGCCTTCGTAGCTATGGGCTCGATATGACGCCGAAGCCGCTCACGCATACCGCTGCTGAATACTATGCCATGCAATATGACCGCAACGCCGATCCACGCGGCGTGTTCGGGAAACGCAAGTTTGCCGAAGAACCAGCGCCAACCGCGCTAGACGAAGATTTGCGTCAGATGGAGGCTGAAATCGAAGCCGAAGAGCGCGCGAGAGCTGAGCAGATCGAGGCGGAGCGTCGTGAGAATGGCGGGCAAATGTTTGCCTCTAACCGAGACGGAGAGGTCTCCTAGCGGCTGCGAGCGTACGGCGCTTTGTAATTTTTTTGAATGGGTTCATGCTGTTTTATCTGTTGTGTGCGAACGAAGCTAAGACAACATAGAGGCAGCGTTGATGAAGGACCTGAAATTTAAGCAGAACGGCGCGCCCGATTTTACGCCCACTTTGGCTGAGTTGGCGGGATCGCGACCTGAACTGGCCAACGTTCAAAAGATCTGGTCAGAGGCTTTGGCGCCGGAGCTTGCACGACGCGAAGCGAACCGAAGCGTTAATCTGAATGCTCTAAAAAGACGCACCATCTTGGCTGCAATTATCCCGGCAGCATTGGTGGCTTTGGTGTTTGCATTCACCGTTGGTTTGTTTGGCGGGTTTGTGTTCGTGCTCATCCTGGCATCTGTTGTATCGGTCGCAGTGTTCACCGGGCTGGATTGGCTAAAATTCTATGCCATGAAAACGGCCACCAAGGATTTGGTTCTGGGCGCCGCTTGCGCGCCGTTTGGATTTACCTATCAAACGCTGCATCCTGATGTCTCTGGGGTAACAGATTTTAAGAGCGCCGTTGCAATGGCCACCAGCTATGCGACCGAGCAAGCGGAGGCGGCAAAATCGCAACCTGTTGGCGCAAGCGTTTCGGTCGCAGGGTTCACGGTTTCACTTGGTGAGGCGACGGGTATGGCGCCGCCAACGCCCGCCTACGGTGTTTTGCATCAGGCGCAATTGCTGCCGGGGCACGCGTCTCGAAAGTTTGAAGACCTGATTGAGGGCACGCGGGCCGGGGCTCAATTTTCTCTGGTTGAAGCCTGCTTGGACTCAGGCGGCGACGATTCCTCAACGGTGTTTCAGGGGCTTTTGTTCCACGTCGAATACCCGCGCCGTTTTTTGGGGCGAACGATTGTGGCGCGCTCCGGCTGGTGGAAACGTGGCAAGGGCGCGAAAGACCTGAAGAAGGTCGACCTGGTTTCGGCGGAGTTGAATGACGCCTTTACGATCTATTCAACCGATCAGGTTGAAGCGCGCGCACTGCTTACACCTGATCGCATGGAGCGATTGATCGAGTTGGAACGGCATTTCCGGGGCGGAAAACTGCGCGCTGTGTTTGAAGATGGTCACATGACGATGGCACTGGAGGCGCCGGATCAGTTTGAGGCGGGATCGATTTTTGAGCCGCTGGTGAACCCAGATCGGTTTGCGACGGCCTTAGTCGAACTGGGTCTGGTTTGCGATTTGATTGACGGGTATCTGACCCGCGACTGGGTGAAGGCGAAGCGTTAGAACTTAACTTCAACCCCGACGAGGAATTCCTGCGGCTTACCGGGGCGCACGCCAGATGGTCGACGCGCAGCAATGTAGACCTCGTCAAATAGATTTTCGGCCTTGGCTTTCAGGAAGATGTTGCCCGCAACCTCATAACTGGCAGACATATCAACCACCCATCGCGAATCGATCGTATCGGAGGCGGCTATTGAGCCGTGGCCAGCCGTTGCTCTGGCTTCACCGACATAGCTTGCAGAGGTGTTGAGGCTCCAACGGTTTGAAACAATGCCTGCACCGAGGGTCATTTGATGGTGAGCCACATAAGGCAGTTCATCGCCTGCCTCGACATTGCCCCAAGGGCCGTAATCGCTGCTGAAACCCGTTTGAAATTCAGCGTCGGTGAAGGTGTAGGTGAGCGAGAGCGGTATATCGATTGCGGCGTGGCCCAGAGCGTTTGCAGCGTCCCAACTGGCGGTCACTTCCAAGCCTCGCACGTCGACTTCGCCGCCATCAAATTGATCGCCGATCACGCAGCCGCCGCCGGATGACCCTGTACAATCGCCGAGCAGATTTGAGTAATCGTTGAAATAAGCGATGGCTTCAAAAGACAGCGCGTCGGCGGCATAGCGCGCGCCCGCCTCATAGTTCCAGCTTTCTTCCGGGTCTGAGGTCGAATTGCCCGGGCTGGCGATGGCAAAGCCCTGATGTACGCCGCCAAGAATGGTCCAGGCGTCGCTGACATCATAAAGCGCCGAGAGGGACGGGAGCACCACGTCGCGGCTGTTTTCGCGTGTGCGGGTGGGTCCATCGGCGCGGGCGGCGTCTGCCGTCGAAAAATCATCACGCACCAATGTGTAATCTTCAAAGCGCAGACCGCCGGTTATTTTCAAGCGATTTGTCACCTCAATCTGGTCTAAGACATAGATCGCGAAGGCGTCACCGGTTGAAACTCGGTTGGCCTGACTGCCTGCCGCGCCGCCGGTTGTGAGCGCGAGCGCGCCGCCCGCAAGGCGGTAGGCATCTTCTTTTTGGAAGCGGTCTTCTTCGTCCTCATGATAGCGTGCACCGACGAGAATATTGTGCGTGATGTTGCCTATGACCCATTCGGTGTCGAGCACGCCCTGCAGGCCGCGTGAATAGTATTTGCGATTATTAGCGCGCACCACGATGCTGTCATCAAGCGAGGTCGCGCCCGTTAGCAAGTTAAGTTCATCTGCGAATGTAAGGGGATCTTCGAGGATAGATGAGAGGCCGACATCGCCGCTGGCGCCATTGCCGTCTGCGTTGACGCCGTGCAGCTTATACCAGTTGCGCGCAAACTCATTGGAATAGGCCATCAGCGTAAGGGATGTGGTGCCGGTGACATCGACCTTTCCGGTCAGTTGGAACAATTCATTTTCATTGTTCATCACGTCATTCGCAGAGGCGGCGTAGAGGCGGTAGGGATTGGCGGCAAAGTCGGCGTCTGTCAGGCCGAGATAGGTCTGTTCAGAGGTTTCTTCGCGGGTTTGGTATTTCAGTTCGAGCGACCACGGCATGGCGGACGATTCCGAATACAGACCCGCCTTGATGACGTAATCGGAGACATCAAAGCCCGTATCGCCGCCTCCATCGCGTTCAAGAAAGCCATCGGCGCGGTCTTGATAGGTTTCAACCAAGAGGCCTGCCTGTAACCGGCTTTGACCAAGATCGGCGCGCGTGCCGGCGTGAGCGTGTAGCCGCTGGCGGCCGTGACTGCCGAGCAAGTATTCAGCCTTTCCAGCCGTTTCGGTAGGAATACGGGTGGAGAAAAGATGCACAGCGCCGCCTGTGGTGCGTGGGCCATATTGAATAACGGCTGGGCCTTTGGTGACTTCTATCGACTCGATACGCCCGGCCGACGGGAAGTAATAGGCAGACGGAGAGGCGTAAGCGGCTGGTGCAATAGGAACGCCATCTTCGAGCACAGCAATGCGGCTATTGCGATCAGCGCCTGAGCCGCGCAGACCTATATTTGGGCGCAGACCATAGCCTTCTTCTTCCTGAATATTCACGCCCGGAACGGTCCGAAGGATACGCAAAACATCTGAATGGTTCTGAACCTCTAGGGCGTCTTCGCTCAAAAATGCGATTGAGCCGGCAACCTCGTCGGCACCGCCTGCAACGCCCACAATGGTCAGGGCGTCGAGGATGCGCGGGGCGTCATCTGTCTGCAATGGATCCTGCGCCCATGCGATTTGGGAAGCGGAAGCGCAAAGGGCCAACAGAGAGACAGATCGGAGGAACATAGACGGCGCAGACCAGAATTGAGAATGACTTGCAAACTCATTTGCGGGTTTGTGCACCGCCGTCAACCCAAATTGAGAATAATTCTCAAAACTGAGTTATTTGGCCGCGCCGCTGGATTGGTGAAGACAATCTGCATAGGGTTTCTCAAAGGCTGAGGAGGGCGCGATATGAAACGGCATCTTATACTGATGATCGCAATTTCTGGACTGCTTTTGGGGGCTGCCTGCACGTCTCGCGGCGAACCTGCGGCGCCAATTTCCATGAGCCAGACGAGCAATGAGCAGGCTATGTCAGAGATAAAGGCAGTGATGGCAAACCAATCTACGGCGTGGAATGCCGGCGATATCGATGGCTTTATGGAGGGGTATTGGCGGTCTGCGGATCTGCGGTTTGCCTCTGGCGGAACGGTGACGCGCGGCTGGCAACAAACTAATGATCGCTATCATGCCCGCTATGACAGCGCAGATGCGATGGGCAAATTATCTTTCACGCAATTGGAGGTGGGGTTGTTGTCAGGTGATGCTGCGATTGTTCACGGGCGCTGGCTGCTCACCCGAAAGGCCGACGCACCGTCTGGACTGTTCACGCTGGTGTTTCGACGCATTAATGGGGCTTGGGTGATCGTCAGCGATACAACCACGTCCGCTGATTGAGTAGACGAGGGGCATTACACGATCTGGCGCGACCGTGTTCAGCGGGCTAAGACAGGTCGGGCTTCCAAGATTGACCAATACAGGAGAGCGGGGACATGACGCGCGCCACGCTGGATTTAGAGACAAGTTATTCGCCCTTTGAGCGTGCCATTGAAAGCCCGTGGTTTCGGCATGCTGTGACGGCGCTTATCATTATCAATGCCATAGTTTTGGGCGTATTGACCTATGATGACAGCCTTCCGAGCGGGTTTATTGGCTGGATGCATGTGATTGATCAGTCGATCACATATGTTTTTGCGGCGGAGATTTTTCTCAAACTTTGCCTGTATCGCCATAAGTTTTTTGGATCGGGTTGGAATTGGTTTGATTTTCTGGTGGTCGGCGTTTCGCTGATCCCTGGGGGGACGGCGTTTAGCGTGCTGCGGGCGATGCGCGTTTTGCGCGTGCTGCGCCTGTTGCACGTTGTGCCGATGATGCGCCGGATTACTGAGGCGTTGCTGAAGGCTTTGCCGGGCATGGGCGCAATTTTGGCTGTTTTGGCGCTGGTGACCTATGTGGGTGCGGTGATGGCAACCAATATGTTTGGCGACACGGACAATGAAGAAGTGCTGCTTTTGTTCGGGGATTTGCCGAAATCGGCCTATTCACTGTTCCAAGTGATGACGATGGATGGCTGGCGGTTTGAGGTGGTCCAAAAGGTTATCGATGACGGGCATCCGTTCGCATGGGTGTTCTTTTTGATCTTCATTTTCATTGCCAGCTTTGCGATTTTGAACTTGTTTATTGCTCTGGTGGTTGAGGCGCTGAGCCGGGAACAGCAGGCGATCTTGGAGGAAGAGATCGAGGATTTGGAAGAAACTCTCGATGTGCGCGATGAATCGGCAGAAGGCGAGCGGATGGAGATGTTGCAGCTGTTACAGGACATGCGGGCCGAGATTGCCGAACTGAAAGCGGCGGTGAGTGCAGCAGACTGATCTGCGACATGACGTCTTGACGCAAAAATCGACGCTGCAAATGACCAATTCTGGCAAAAATCTGCTATAAGCTTTCGCTATGAGCTTTTGGTCTCTCCTGATTGAGCGCGGTAGGCGCCTATTTGATCCCGATACAATGCCGGACCCCGATCCGAATGATCCGGACGTGGATTGCGCGCCTGACCCGAACGATGTTGGCTTTACCGCAGCAGTTGTTGGCCTTGGCGCGAAGATGGCGATGGCAGATGGCGTGGTATCTGACGAGGAAGTCATGGTGTTTTCACGGGTGTTTCAGGCCCCGCCAGAAGACGCAGCGAATGTGCGGCGCGTGTTTAACTTGGCGCGCCAAACCGTGCGCGGTTATGAGAGCTATGCGCGTAAGATTGGTAAGAAGTATCGCCACCGCCCATGCCTGCTGGAAAACGTGCTGGATGGCCTGTTCCATATCGCAGCAGCAGACGGCGTCGTGACCGATGATGAGCTGGAATATCTTACAAATGTGTCATTGGCCTTTGGGATTGATGCGGCGGATTTCAGACGCATAAAGGCTGGGCATTTGGGCGCAGAACGGGGCGATCCGTATCTGGTTCTGGGGGTGGCCCATGACGCTGAGTTTGCCGATATTCGTAGCGCCTATCGACGTTTGATGGCGGAGAACCATCCAGATTTGGTCATGTCATCGGATGCCGCGCCTAGCGATGAAAGCGCGGTACACGACAAGGCCGCAGAGATCACTTCGGCCTATGCGCAGATCCGGCTGGAGCGCGGATTACTGGTGCGTGCCGATTGACGAAATCCCGTTTGGCCCCGATATTGTAGGGAAGAGAGACGAAAGCCCATGACACAAACATCTTCCCCCCATACCAGCGGATTGGCTGGATTGTCTGGCGTGCTGAGCTTTGGCGCGCGGATTATGACCACTCTGTTGCTGGTCATCGTGGCGGGTATGGTTGCGATTATGACGGCTGTTGCGGGCCTTATGCTGGCAGCGGCGGCGTTGGCGATGCGGTTCTCTCAGTCGCGGAAAATGAAGGCCGAAACAGTGCCGTCTAAAGGCGAGGCGGTGACGCTCGACGCCCGCCCAACGCCGCGCGGCTGGACCGTCGAATAAGAGTCCATATCCTGTCCATATCCACTCTTTATCTCGTCCATATCCTAAGGGTCTGGTGTCCATATCCTATGGGCGAAGGGTAGAGGCTGACCCCCACACTTGACGCGGACACGTTACAAATGTAGTGATTCGCTACAAACGTAACGAAAGTGTGTCTTATGTCTCGACCCAACGCCACTGAACTCTCCATTCTGAAGCATTTATGGACGGCGGGCCCGCAAAGCGCCCGCGAGGTGCATGACGCCGTTGGCCCGAAGCAGGGCTGGAAGCCGTCGACCACGCGCACGCTGGTCTCTCGTATGGAGGCTAAGGGATGGATCAAACGCGCTGATGTGCACGGGTTGGCGGTGTATGAAGCGGCGCTGGACCGAACGCAGACTTTGGGCGGGTTGGTGCGCCATCTGGCCCGGCAAGTTTTGGATATGGATGGGCCGCTGCCCGCCGCGCTGTTTGCTGAAAGCCCGCATCTGTCCGGCAGCGAGTTGGATGAGCTCGATGCGATCATCAATGCGGCGGAGACCAATGATGAGGAGGGCGCGTCATGAGTGTCTTGGGATTGGTTTTCATGAGTGTGGTTTGGACGGGCATCTTGTGGCTGGGCGCGGAGGCGTTGTGCCGACTACGGCCGACGCCAAAGCAAGCGCAAGCGATTTGGCGCGCGGCGGCGGCCTTCAGTGTGTTGCCCTTTGTTGCCGCGCTGTTCATGCCAGCGATGCGGGTGGCCGCGCCGGGCTTGATCCAGGAGGCCCCGATGATGGACGTCTTCATGGTGACGCCGGATGCGGGTGGAGACATGGTGCTGACCGAGGCCGCAACGCTTTGGCCATCTGTCACTAGCGTCGTTTTAGCGGTTTTGATTGCAGGTTGGGCGGCGCGCGGTGTGTTCTGGATGATGGGCCAATGGCGGCTTCGGCAGGTCAAAGCGTCTGCGCGGGCGTCTGATTTGAGCGCGGCGGGTTGGGCGAGGCAATTGGGCCTGAAACGCGCGCCTGATGTTAAAGTGTTGACGGGCGGCACGCCGTTTGTGACGGGGCTGCTCAAGCCGGTGATCTATGTGCCGGAGGCATTGGCGGGGCGAGAGTCTGCCCTCCCGATCCTGGCGCATGAGTGCGTGCATCTGGCGCGCGGCGATTTGAAGGCGCGCCCGTTTGAGCGGCTGGTGGCAGATGTGTTTTGGTTTTCGCCTTTCGCATGGGGCATTCGCAGCGCGCTGGACTATTGGCGCGAAGCGGTGGTGGACGAAGACGCTGCACGGCTGACAGGCGACAAGATTGCCTATGCCAAAGCCCTGACCGAAGCGGCGCGGTTTGCCCGGCCAATTGTTCGCCTGCCTGTGGCGGCCTTTATCCTCTCTCGAAAAGGAAGCCTGAAAATGAGACTCACCGATTTGTTGACCGAAACGCCGCGCCGCCCCAAGCGGTTTGGCTTTGTCGCCCTTCTGGCGGGGGTGATCGCGGTGCCGCTGGCATTGGCGCAAGGCGCTGTGATGAAGGGCGACGCTGTGCCCAGCAGTGTGGTGTACTCTCACGCGGTGCTGGATAAGGCGAAGTTGACGAGCGCGTTTGGCGCGCGGTTCGATCCAATTTCCGGAGAGTTTAAGGTACATCAAGGCGTCGACTTGGCCGAGGAGATCGGCAAGCCCGTTTACGCGCCTGCTGATGGACTTGTGCAGTCTGCCGCTGAAGCTGACGGATATGGAAAACGCATTGATCTGGCGCTGGACGATGAAACGATCATGCGATTCGCTCAACTCTCAGAAATGCTGGTTGAGGAGGGCGATCAAGTTCGAGCGGGGGATGTGATTGGCAAATTGGGCATGTCTGGCCGCGCGACGGGGCCGCATCTGCATCTTGAACTCTGGCGCGGCAAAACAGCATGGGACCCCGAAGCAGAAGAAGGCCTCGTGCTGGCTAACGCGTTGCGCATCATGCCGGACGCGGCAGCGTGGGAGAAGATGGAGACGCCGCTTTCGGTTGATGCCGAGGAATTGTCGAGCCCAGAAGTGGACTAACGATCAAACAATTTCGAGACGCTCTCTTCATTGGCGATGCGGCGGATGGCTTCGCCCAATAGTGGGGCCATGGGTAGGACGCGGATAGATTTAGATTTCAGTGCGTCTTCGTTTGGTTGGATCGTGTCGCAGATGACGAGCTCATCGAGTACTGATTTTTCGATGCGTTTGACTGCGTTGTTGGACAGCACGCCGTGGGTGGCGTAGGCGGTGACGGCTGTTGCGCCGTCTTTCTTCAGCGCCTCTGCCGCATTACAGAGCGTGCCGCCACTGTCGCACATATCATCGACCATGATGCAGCGCGCGCCTTTGACGTCTCCGATAATGTTCATCACTTCGGATTTGCCTGCCTCCGGGCGGCGCTTATCCACAATGGCGAGATCTGCGTCGATGCGCTTGGCAAGGGCGCGGGCGCGCACAACGCCGCCAACATCTGGCGAGACGACTGTCAGTTTATCATTCAGGAAGCGGCCTTTTATGTCTTCTTCCATGACCGGGCCGCCGAATAGATTGTCGGTCGGGATATCGAAAAAGCCCTGAATTTGTCCGGCGTGTAGATCAACGGTCAGCACGCGGTCTGCGCCCGCCACCGAGATCAGATTCGCGACCAGCTTGGCAGAGATAGGCGTGCGGCCATCGGTTTTGCGATCCTGACGGGCATAGCCAAAATAGGGGATGACCGCTGTGATGCGCCGGGCAGAGGCGCGCTTGAGGGCGTCCATCATAATCAGCAACTGCATCAGATTGTCATTGGCCGGGAAAGACGTCGACTGAATGATGAAAACATCCTCGCCGCGCACGTTTTCATTGATGCGAATGAAGATTTCTTCGTCTGCAAAGGAGCGCACTTCTGAATCGGTGAGCGGGGTGTCGAGGTAATCTGCAATCGCATTTGCGAGCGGGCGATTGGCATTGCACGTCAGCAGTTTCATGGATTTTCGCCCCGGTTCTGTTTGATTGATCTGGTTTTGAATGAGACGCGGGTGAGTCGCAACCAGACTCTTTCATCTGGCGTAATTTTCTGGCTAGCCGGGCAGCATGATGACCGAGGCGTTGCGGCCATAATCTGGCTGGCCGTGATGATTTCGGTAGCGGTTGGAGAAATATGTGTCCGGCAGGGCGCAGGTGTCGTGCTCAATCAGGTCAATCCAGGCAGGTTTTAGGCGCGTCAGGCGGTTTTTGACAAAGATTGGCAGGTTAAAGTGCCAATGATCGCCCGCGCCGGGGTTAAACAGATTGGCGCTCCATGGGGCGTCTTGCAGGAAGCGGTCGCGGTATTCCGGACCAACCTCATAGCTGTCTTGATGGATGCAGGGGCCGATGGCGCAGCGGATATGCTTGGGATGGGCGCCAAGGTCGATCATGGCCTGCATGGTGGCTTCCAGGATGCCGTGACCATCTGTGCCGAGCGCGCCTTTCCATCCGGCATGGGCGGCGCCGATGATGCCATTCTTGGTGTCTGCAAATAGCACAGGCACGCAATCAGCGGTGACGATGCAAAGCGCGAGGCCGCGCCGGTCTGTGACCATGGCATCGGCGCGGGGGCGGCCATCTGTGGTCATTGGCCATTTGCGTTTGACGGTGATGACGTCTGAGGAGTGGATTTGGTAGGTTGAAAGCAAGTGATTGGCGTTGCGTGCGCCGATTGCGCTGGCGACGCGGGCGCGGTTTTCCGCCACGGCTTCGGGTGCGTCGTCTGATCCGACGCCGACATTGAGGCTGTCATAGAGGCCTTCTGAGACGCCGCCAACGCGGCCAAAGAAGCCGTGCCGGATGCCTGCAATATCAGTCAGGCGATCCGAGCGCGTGACGGGGAGAAAGGCTGTGTCTGTCATGGCGTAGCGGTGGCGGCCCGCGCGCGCTGAGTCAAGGCTTTGCGGCGCGCACTGAGCTAGAGATGATAGGCGGTCTCGCCGTGGCTGGAGGTGTCGAGCCCGTTCTCTTCT
>CAZXVJ010000008.1:33539-85130 GCA_964644385.1 uncultured Hyphomonas sp.
CTAGAGATGATAGGCGGTCTCGCCGTGGCTGGAGGTGTCGAGCCCGTTCTCTTCTGCCTCTGCATCGACGCCCAGCGGGATGACCAGCTTGATGGCGAACAGAATGATCGCGGAGACAATAGCTGAGAATACGGCAACGGCCACAACGCCGGTTAGCTGTACGCCGAACTGGCTGGCGACCGTGACATCTTCCCCAAGCCCCGGCGCGAGGGGGCCAAGGCCCGCGAGGAAAGGGATCAGCAAGGTGCCGAGCATGCCGCCCACCCCGTGAACGGCGAAGACATCGAGACTGTCATCAATCTGAAGCTTTGTCCGGATCAGCACCACTGCGCCATAGCAGATCAAAGCTGCGAGTACGCCGATGACCAGCGCGCCCACCGGGCCAACTGAGCCCGCAGCTGGGGTAATCGTGGCGAGGCCAGCCACCATGCCGGTCGCAATGCCGACAAGGGTGGGCTTTTTGAAGCTGACCCACTCAATAAGCATCCAGACGAGCGAGGCGGTGGCCGCTGAGATGTGCGTCACCAGCATGGCGCGCGCGGCGTCTTCATTTGCGCCGAGAGCAGAGCCGGCGTTAAAGCCAAACCAGCCGACCCACAGCATGGCTGCGCCAATCATCACAAAGCCCGGCGAATGAGGCGGGCGCAGCTCTTTCGGGAAATGACGGCGCTTGCCGAGCATCAGAACGAAGACCAGCGCTGAGACGCCTGCAGTGGTGTGGACGACCACACCGCCTGCAAAATCTGCAAGACCGCGCTGGCCAAGCCAGCCGCCGCCCCAAACCCAATGGGCGACCGGAGCATAACACAGCAGCATCCACAGGCCGCAGAATAGAAGAACAGCCGCGAAATTCGCGCGCTCGGCAAACGCGCCGACGATCAGAGCGGGGGTGATAATTGCGAAGGTCATCTGAAACATGAAAAAGAGCGGTTCTGGAATGGTTTGCTCAGGGATGGGCGCGCCTGTCATGCCGCCCGCAAAGGCGCGCTCGAAGCCGCCAAGCAGGCCATTGCTGACGCTGCCGAAGGCGATGGTGTAGCCACAGACGAGCCATAGGACGCTCATCAGACAGGCAATCGCAAAACATTGCATCAATACGCTCAGCAGGTTTTTCGACTGAACAAGGCCGCCATAAAATAGCGCGAGACCGGGAAGGGTCATGAACAGAACCAGGGCTGTCGCGGTTAAAATCCACGCAGTATCGCCTGTGTCAGCGAAGGCGGGCGCGACCCCGGCCAAAAGCGCGATGGGCAGCAGAACCGCTGCACGCAGCAGCTGTTTAGATGTCTTGGTCATTTGATCCCTCCCCAGGGCCTATTTTCATTATTGGCTTGAGAGCTACGCAACATCAGGCGGGGCGACAATATGCGGGGCAGCGCTTGCCATGACGAAACGCCGGACCGCCTAATAATCAGGCGACCGGCGCTCGTTTTTCAGGCAGCCGGCCAACAGGGAGGGAGGCTGGGGCGCCAGAAAACGGTGAGGTGGCCCCGCATTGCGTTTGGCGCGCTGCGGGGCCGGGAGGGATTAGAGTTTGAACTCTGGATAAGCCTCCAGTCCAACCTCTGTAACGTCCATGCCGACGTGTTGATGTTCATCGCTTGCGCGCACGCCGATCGTGTATTTCAGAGCGAGCCAAACAATGGCTGACGCAATCGAGACAAACACAGCGCAGGCAGCAATTCCGATCAGTTGAGGGCCAAGCTGGGCCGGATCAAACACGGTGCGGGTGACCATTTCGCCGTCGATCTCAAACTCTTTGCCGACGTTGAGTGCGACCGCCAGCGTACCCCAGATGCCGCACACCAAGTGAGCCGGGATCGCGCCGACGACATCGTCGATCTTGAGCCGATCCAGCAAAGGCACGGTGAGCACGACCAGAACGCCGCCAAACCCGCCAATCAGCAGCGCATCTGTCATGGAGGGCATCAGCGGCTCAGCGGTGATTGAGACGAGGCCTCCAATGGCGCCGTTAAAGACCAGCGTGGCGTCGATCTTTTTGTATAGGATCCCAGTCAGGGCCATCGCCGCGAGCACGCCGCCGCAGGCCGCCATATTGGTGTTGGCGAAGATGCGGGCGACATGGTTGATGCTTTCTGCGCCGCCAGCGGCCAGTTCTGACGCGCCATTAAAGCCAAACCAACCAAACCAGAGGATGAAGGTGCCAAGCCCAGCGAGGGGGATGTTGGAGCCCGGCATCGGGTTGACCCGCGCACCGAAGAATTTTCCGGCGCGTGGCCCGATGATGATGGCGCCAACCAATGCCGCCCAGCCGCCTGTTGAGTGCACAAGGGTTGAGCCTGCAAAGTCTGAAAAGCCCATATCGTCGAGAGCGCCTGTGCCCCATTCCCAAGACGCGACGACCGGATAGATGAACCCTGTCAAAACAGCCGTGAATATGAGGAAGGGTAGCAGTTTGACCCGTTCCGCCACGGTGCCCGATACAATCGACGCGGCCGTTGCCACGAAGACCATTTGGAAGAACCAGTCAGAGGCAGGGGCGTATGATGGATTGCCGTCATCATCGAGCGCCATGACGCTGTCCAAGCCGAAATCAGCAGGACCCGGCGTGACGCCAAACCATTCGCCCGGCCCCCACGCGCCGGGATAGGCCATGTTATAGCCGACATAATAGAACATGATGCCCGCAATCGAGAACAGGGCGACGTTCTTCATGGACTGCATCGCAGCGTTTTTGGAGCGAACCAATCCGGCTTCGAGACACATAAAGCCTGCGGCCATCAACATCACGATCAGGCCGCCAATCAGGAAGAGATAGGAATTATCTACGTAGCTGCTGGCGCTGCCTTCCAGGGCGGCCAGTCTGTCTTCGATTGAGGCGTCCTGAGCATAGGCGGCGGCATATAGGCTAAGGCCTATCCCAGTAATGAAAGCGCGGCCCAGTCGCGCGCGTGTTTTTAATCTAAGACCCATGAGTTCAGCTTTCCCTGATTGCTTCAACTGTAAAGTAGACAGAAATATGCGGCAGGCGGGATGCCAGGTGGGCGCGGGGGCTTCAGAATCTGATGGGCTGCTTAAAAGCTAAGCAATCGGCGATTTATTGCCTGTATTTTGTTCGGCGCAGCAAATCGCTCGCCCTCGGCGAATGATTGCTCGTATCGGCCGGGCCTGCTAAGCGCCGTGGCCATGTATCAGATCACTGCAAAAGGCGCGCGCGCGCCGATAGATGCGGCTTGGGATGCCCTTGCCTGGACCGACCCGTCTCCGGCAGGCGCCGTCGACGCCAAGGAAGATGGCCGTGGGCACTGGCGCTTAGATGCCTATGCAGAGACCAAGGCGGCGGCTGATGCGTGTCTGGCGATCATTGCGGAACACGCGCCGGACCTAAATCCTAAGGTTGAGGTTTTAGAAGATCGTGATTGGGTGACCCTGTCGCTTGAGGGACTACCGCCGGTGGCCGCAGGGCCGTTCATTGTGGCGGGCAGTCACGCGCTGGCGAAAACCGCGCCGGGGAAAATTGCGGTGCTTATTGAGGCGGGCCCAGCCTTTGGCACCGGACATCATGGTACGACGCTCGGCTGTTTGCGGGCGTTAGATGAATTACGCCGCGCCAAACAAATAGGCCGGGTGCTGGATTTGGGCACCGGATCGGGCGTGCTGGCGATTGCCGCATTGAAAGCAGGCGCGGTCTCAGCGATTGGAACCGATCTTGATCTTGATAGCGTTTTGGTGGCGCGAGAGAACGCTGCGAAAAATAACGTTAACGGTTTTAAGGCGCTGCATGTGACCGGGGCGAATGCGCCGCTGGTGCGACAAAGTGGGCCGTTTAATACCGTTTTTGCGAACATTCTAAAGCGCCCGCTGGTGCGACTGGCGCCAGACATAACGAAAATGACCGCGCCCGGAGGCACGGTCATTCTATCAGGCTTGCTGCATCATCAGGTGCCCTTGGTGCGAAATGCCTTTACGGCACGCGGGCTAGGGTTCATCCGCCATCTGAAAGAAGATGGGTGGTCGACCCTGGTTTTTCGTCAGCCTGACGCGCGGTAAGACTAGTGGGCCAACCGGCGATTGCGACGCACTTCACGGCGCTTTAGCAAGCGAAGACGCGGTGCTTTAAGGGATTGGTTTGCAGCGCCTGCGAAGGTTGACACTTCATTAACCATCTCTTCACGGACGACTGTTTGGGCCATAAGTGTTTGTGCGGTGTGTGTGTTCATATCGGTTTTCATTGGTTTTCCATTCAAATCTACATTGATGTTCAGCTTACGGATTAGAATGTAGTACGAAGAGGTAAACAAATAAGGGGCAAAGTCTGTAAATTGCCATGATTAAATGCATAGCTGCGATGCGGGTTCCAATGGCTTAAATCCGCAGGTATGAAGGGGTATGAGACAAAGCTTTGAAATTAAAGGTGGACCGGCTCAGGGCCGCGCAAACCTTCCGCGTGTGCGTGAATATCTCGCCAAGATGAATCTGTATGGATTCTACGTCCCGCATGAGGATGAGTATCAGAACGAATATTTGCCTGATGCGAATGAACGGCTTGCCTGGGTGAGCGGGTTTACCGGGTCTTTCGGTTCAGCGTTTGTGTTTGAAGATCGGGCGGTGGTGTTCGCAGATGGCCGCTACACGTTGCAAGTGGCCGATCAGACGGACCCTGACTTATTCGAAGTTCAAGGCACGCCAGACCCGGGGGCCTTTGGCTGGCTGGCAGAGCAGACTTTTTCGGGCAAAACCATTGGCTATGATCCAAAATTGATGAGCCCGAATGATGTCGCGTTGCTGGAAGAGGCGGCGCGTTTGGCGGGGGCGTCGCTGAAACGACTTGATGACAATCCAGTCGATTTGGCTTGGGAGGATCGCCCGCCTCAACCGACGGCTGAGATTGTGCCGCATGCTTTGAAGCATTCTGGCATGGCGCATACAGACAAGCTGGCCGCGATTGGTGACGCTTTAACAGAAGACCGCGCCGATGCGGCGGTGATTACCGCGCCCGCCTCTATCGCATGGGCGTTTAACATTCGCGGCGGGGATGTTGATTGTAGCCCGCTGCCTTTGGGGCGCGCGATTTTAAAAGCGGATGGTTCGGCAGAGCTCTACGTGGATGAGGTAAAAGTGACAGACGCTTTGCGCACACATCTCGGCAATGGCGTGACCGTGCGGCCGCTTTCGGCGCTGGAGGAAGGACTGGCGGACCTGAAAGGCAAGACGGTGAGCCTTGACCCGGACACTGCGTCGGCCTGGTTCTTCGATCAGTTGGATAGCGCCAATGCGAAGATCATACGCCAGATGGATCCGGTGATGCTGCCCAAGGCGCGCAAGAACACGGTTGAGCTACAAGGCACAACGCGCGCACATGCCCGCGATGGCATTGCCGTGACACGCTTCCTGCATTGGCTGGACACTGAAGCGCAATCTGGCGAGGTGACGGAAATTGATGCCGCGATCCAGCTAGAGAATTTTCGGGAAGAGCTGGGCGGGCTGGAGGATTTGTCGTTCGGGACAATTTCGGGCGCGGGGCCGAATGGCGCGCTGCCGCATTACCGCGTCTCGACGGCGTCTAATCGCAAGCTGGAGACGGGCTCGCTGTATCTGGTCGATAGCGGCGGGCAATATCTGGACGGGACAACCGATGTCACCCGCACCGTGCCGATTGGTGAGCCGAGCGCGGATATGCGCCGGCATTATACGCTGGTGCTGAAAGGCCATATCGCGCTGGACCGTGTGAAGTTTCCGCCGGGCACGACGGGCACGCATTTGGACATTCTGGCGCGTCATGCGCTGTGGCAGGCGGGGCTGGACTATCAGCATGGCACGGGCCACGGCGTCGGCGTGTATCTGGGCGTTCATGAGGGGCCGCAGCGGATTGCGAAACCGTGGAACGCGATTGCGCTCGATACGGGCATGATCGTTTCAAATGAGCCGGGCTATTACCGCGAAGGGCAATACGGCATCCGTATCGAAAACCTGCAATATGTCACCGCGCCCGCGTCTGTGGAGGGCGGCGAGATTGAGATGTATGGCTTTGAGTGCCTGACGTTTGCGCCGCTGGCGCGGGATTTGATCGACGTTTCAATGTTGGGTGAGGCTGAGCGCGATTGGGTGAATGCCTATCATGCGCGGGTGCTGGATGTGTTGAAGGACAAACTGCCCGGCGATGTGGACGCATGGCTGAAAGCAGCGTGCGAGGCGTTGTGAAGGGGCTAGCGTTCGCGTTTGCGCTACTTGGCTTAGCCGCATGTGCGGGTTTGCCGGGCGAACAGGCCGATAGGCCAGCCATGCACGCCGACGCTGAAACGGTGGACCCTTGCGCTTATGACTTAGGCGCGATGATGAACTTGACCTTCGAAGCATTCGATCAAGACATGGATGGCGGATGGCGGCCATTGGCGAGTGCTAAGGGCTGCGAAGCAGTGGCTGCGGATTTGCTTGAGACTTACCGTGTGGATCGCATTGATCAGCAACGGCGAGGCTTGATGCATCATGAGGCACAACTTCGCGCGGCGGCGAACCAGACAGCCGAAGCCATTGGATTGTTGCAACAATCGCTGGCCTTAGAGACAGCGCCAGAGATGGTGGCCTATCGGAACGCCGAAATTGCATTTCTTTCAGGCGATATGGCCGGATTACGATCCGCCCGTGCCGAACTTGCCGCCGTGCCGCCGCCGGAGGGGTTTGAGCAGGGCGTTGCGCAATTCGTCAAAGCCTTTCCGGACCAACCGCCCCCGACATGGCCGATCAATTTAGATGTGGTGGATGGGTTTATCACCTGCTTCGGCGCATCATACTATGAGGCTTACAATCGTACGTGTGATGCGGCTCAATAGTCGCATGTGCGTGTAGAGCCTTGCTTTCCGTCTGGTCAGCGCGGTCAAATGGGGCTTCGCCGATTCTGGCAGCGTAGATGAAAGCTCGGTTTGCCCTCCATCGAAACCATCCCCAAGTATCCCAATCAAAAATGGCATGTACTGATCCTGATGATGACGTTGCAAGCGTTCATCGTTGGCATCGGCATGTATAGCTTCACGTTCTGGGTAGAGCCGTGGATGGCGGAATTTGATGCCTCGCGCCGTGATGTGATGACGGCGATTACGCTGATGGCCTATGCGAGCGGGTTGATGAGCCTGTTCACTGGGCGGTGGATCGATTTCTATCCGGCGAGATATATCGTCATGGCAGGCATGGCGTGCTTCACACTCGCGATGGTGCTGGTGTCGATTGCGCCGAATTTGCAAACGATATGGTTGATCTATGCCTTCATTTTGCCCGCGGCGAGCGCAACCTGCGGCCCCTTGGTGTCGATGGTTCTGGTGACGCGCGGGTTTAATCGGCGCAGAGGCATGGCGCTGTCGATTGTGACGCTGGGCACGTCCATTGGAGGTATCTTCTTTCCGGGGCTTATCGCTTTCATGCTGGCCGAGCTTGGCTGGCGGCCAAGTTTTGCGATTTTGGGCCTGTCGGGCGGCATTCTGTTATTGCCTCTCATTTGGATCATACTCGGACGCGAACCGGCGCGCGAGACGGCGCAGGCCCGCTCCGGACAGGACGGCGCAGGCTTTCGCGATTTTGCCAGTCATCGGGCGTTTTGGGCACTCGCCATCATCTTCCTGTTTACTTGGCTGCTGTTCACCAGCGTTCAGCACAATACGAAGCCGTTTGCGAGCGACCTTGGCATCTCTATCGAGGGCACGGCGAGTTTCATGTCAGCGTTGGCACTCTGCATGGTGATTGGGAAGTTGCTACTCGGGGCGCTGGCAGACCGGGTTGATAATCGGCACCTGTTTTTTGCCGCGTCTTTGCTGTTGGTCGCTGGGGTCGTCTCGCTCAGCCTGTCGAGCGCTTATGTGCCGATGCTGGTGTCTTACGTCATTATCGGCACAGCGGCCGGTTGTTTCCTGCCGCTTCAAGGGACGCTGTTTGCCGCCACCTTTGGACCAGAGGCTATGGGCCGCGCGATGGGTATGGCGGCGCCCATTCAGTCTATCTCTGCTGTCGGCGCGTTTCTGGCGGGCTGGTACCGGGACGAGATGGGCACTTATACAACCTTCTTCCAGCTCACGGCGCTGGGGTTTTTCCTGATCATTCCGCTTATGCTGTTGATCCCCAGACAGTCAGTTGATGTCAGCGCCTGAACAATACAGTTGTTCATGCTTTGTTCTTATGATATTGGAACGGCATGATATTGTCTTTGTGTATCCGCGACTTTGTATTGATTGACCGCTTAGATGTGTCGCCGGGGCCAGCGTTTACCGCGCTGACAGGTGAAACGGGTGCGGGCAAATCGATTATCCTGGACGCTTTGGCGCTAACCCTTGGCGGCGCAGTCAACAAGAAGATGATCCGCGCGGGCCAAGATATGGCAAGTGTGGCCGCAGAGTTTGGCCCGCCGATGCGCCACCCGGTATGGTCCATTCTGAAAGATCATGGCATCGACGCGCCGCGCGATGAGACGATTACGCTGAAACGCATTATCCGTCATGCTGGGCCGGCGCGCGCCTTTATCAACGATCAGGCCGTCAGCGCCGCATTGTTGCGAGAGGTGGGTGAGTTGATGGTGGAAATTCATGGCCAACATGCGGCGTCTGCACTAATGCGTCCGTCTGAACATCGTAAGCTATTGGATTTGTTTGCGGGCAATGAACGATTGCTGGCGGCGTGCGCGCGCGCATGGGAAGACCTTGATGCGGCGCGGGAAGCCCGCCTTGCCTTTGAAGCCGAATATGTGAGCGCGCGCGATCAGCTAGATTGGCTGACCCATTCGGTTGAGGAGCTTAACAAACTGGCGCCTCAGGCCGGTGAGGCGGATGTTTTGGTGCAGCATCGTAGCCGGTTGATGCAATCGGAGCGAGTGACAGAAGCGGTCGATGAAGCGGAGAAGGCTTTGATGGGCAGCGGCGTTGAGAATGCGCTGTCAAAGGCGGCGCGTGCGACGGACCGAATTTCAAGATTACCGGGCTTTGATGGATCAGAAGAGGCCTTGCCGGTAGCGGCCCGTGCAGCCGCAGAAGCGGTTGAGCGGGCTTTGATCGAAACGCGTGAGGCGGTTGCAGCGGTGTCTGAGCTGGAGCGACTGATTGTGCATGATGGCGAGGCGCTAGAGAGCGCCGAAGCGCGCCTGTTCGCGCTGCGGGCGGCGGCGCGTAAGCATAATGCGGATGCAGGGAAGCTGCCCGAATTGCTGATCGAATTGCAGGCCCGGCTCACAACAGTGGAGGCCGGCGAGGACGCGCTGATTGCGGCGCGCACCGCTGAGGCCGATGCTTTGGCCGTGTGGCAACAAGCGGCTGCCAAACTAACAAAGGCGCGGATTGCGGCAGCCAAGCGCCTGAAAAAGGCGATTGCGACAGAGCTTAAACCGCTGAAACTGGGCCGGGCGGAGGTTCGTGTCGCGATTGAGGCATTGCCCGAAATGGAAGGCGGGCCGAACGGCGCAGACCGTGTTGAACTGGAGGCAGAAACGAATCAGGGCGCGGGGTTCGGCCCCATTCGCAAAATTGCGTCGGGCGGTGAGTTGGCGCGGTTCTCCCTCGCGCTCAAATGCGCTTTGGCCGAGGCCGGGTCGGCGCAGACGCTCATTTTCGACGAGGCTGATCAAGGGGTTGGCGGCGCGGTTGCAGCTGCGATCGGGGAGCGCCTGGTGCGACTAGCGAAAGCACGGCAGGTGATGGCCGTCACGCACAGCCCGCAAGTGGCCGCGTCTGCCGCAGACCAATGGCTGATCGAAAAAGGGAAAGGCAAAGCGGGGACTGGCGGGACGCGCGTATCAGGGCTAAATGACAGCGCGAGACAAGAAGAAATTGCCCGGATGCTGTCTGGCGCGACCGTAACAAAAGAAGCGCGCGCGGCCGCTGGGAGGTTGTTGGAGGATGCATGAGCGAGACCATCGCGCCAGAGGACCTGACGCCGGTTCAGGCTGAAGCAGAACTTTCGCGCATTGCTGAAGTGATGCGAGAGGCAGACGCGGCTTATTACGAAGACGATGCACCGGTTTTAACCGATGCTGAATATGATCGCTTGCGGGCGCGCAATCTGGCCATCGAAGCACGCTTTCCGGACCTGAAACGAGACGATAGCCCAACAGACCGCGTTGGGTCTGAGCCGGCCAGTGGGTTTTCGAAGTTCACCCACGCCGCGCCGATGCTATCTTTGGAAAACGCATTTAGCGATGAAGATGTTGTTGAATTTGAAGGACGGATCCGGCGGTTTCTCGGTTTGGATGATGAAGAAACGGTGGCGCTTACCGCAGAACCCAAGATTGATGGATTGTCCCTGAGCCTGACCTATAGAGATGGGAGGCTGATGCACGCAGCAACGCGCGGCAATGGCTTAGTCGGAGAGGATGTGACCGCAAATGCGCGGACGCTTGGCGATATTCCTCACGCATTGAAAGGTGAGGGCTGGCCTGCGAACATCGAGATCCGAGGCGAAGTTTACATGAGCCATACAGACTTCGCTGCGCTGAATACGCGCGAAGCCGCAGAGGGTCGCAAGACGTTTGCGAATCCGCGCAACGCTGCGGCGGGCAGTTTACGTCAGCTGGATATCGAAAACACAAAAGCGCGCCCGTTAAAGTTTTTCGCCTACGCCTGGGCCGCTGAGAGTGAACCGTTCGCAGGCACGCAGACCGAGGCCGTTGCCACATTCGCAAATTGGGGGTTCGAGACCAATCCGCTTTTCACGTGCCACGAAAAAGTGGAAACGCTGATTGCGGCCTATCATGAGATTGAACGTCAACGCGCCAGTCTCGGTTACGATATTGATGGGGTTGTGTACAAAGTTGACCGGCTTGATTGGCAGGGCAGGCTTGGCTTTGTAAGCCGGGCGCCGCGCTGGGCGGTTGCGCACAAGTTTCCTGCGGAGAAAGCCAGTACAACGCTGGAGGCGATCGATATTCAAGTCGGTCGGACGGGTTCGCTCACCCCCGTCGCCCGGTTAGCGCCGGTGACGGTCGGCGGAGTGGTTGTTTCCAACGCCACTTTGCACAATGAGGACGAGATTGAACGCCTTGGTGTTTCAGTGGGAGACACCGTAGAGATCCAGCGCGCCGGGGATGTCATTCCTCAAATTTTGCGCGTGTTGAAGCCTGGCGGCGGCGCAGCGTTCGAGATGCCGCACGTCTGCCCGGTCTGCGGGTCCGCGGCTGTGCGCGATGTGGACGAGAAAGGCGAAGCGGATGTTCGTCGCCGTTGCACAGGCGGTTTGATTTGCGCGGCGCAAGCAGTGGAGCGCCTAAAGCATTTTGTGTCGCGCAAGGGGCTCGATATTGATGGTCTTGGCGCGAAGCAAGTGGCGCTGTTTCACGAGAAGGGCGTGCTGCGCGGACCGCAGGATATTTTCAAATTGCCGGAGCGCATCGAGCAGAGTGGCCTACCGCCTTTGTCAGAATGGGAAGGCTTTGGAAAAACCTCTGCCGGAAAACTGCTGAGCGCGGTCGACGCTCGGCGCGAGGTGCCATTTGCGCGCTTTCTGATCGGTCTTGGCATACGCCATGTCGGCCAAACAACATCGCAACAGTTTGCGCGCCATTTTCAGTCCTGGACCCCGTTTTGGGCTACGGTCACCGCCGCCGCGACAGGCGGGGAAGAAAGCGACGCTTATCAGGAATTAGTCAGCATTGATGGAATTGGCGCAACCGCAGCGCGGGCGCTAGTGGCCTTTGAGACTGAGCCTCACAATCATGACATGCTGGCAGATTTGCTAAGCCAAGTGACAATCAAGGATCATGTGGCGGCCGCATCCGACAGCCCGGTCGCAGGCCAGAGAATTGTGTTTACCGGGACATTGGAAAAGATGACGCGCGACGAAGCCAAGGCGCGCGCCACAAGTTTGGGCGCGAAAGTATCTGGGTCCGTTTCAGGCAAAACCGATATTCTGGTTGCAGGCCCGGGCGCGGGGTCGAAACTGAAAAAGGCTGAAAGTCTGGGCGTGACTGTGCTGACCGAGGATGATTGGTTGGCGCTGATCGCGGCGGACTAGCGCCCGGCGTTTATTTTCCGCCCGGGATCATGCGCTGCAACCATGTGCGACGGGTCTCATCATCCACCGCTTCTGGGTCAATGCCTTCATTCGACAGCAGACGATAACTTCTTTGGTACCAGTCACTTTGTGGGTAATTGTAACCAAGCGTAGAGCCCGCAACGAGCGCCTCATTGTTTAGGCCAAGGGTCAGATAGGCTTCGACCAATCGGTGCAATGCCTCGGGCGCATGAGATGTAGTGTCATATTTCTTCACCACTTCGCGGAAACGATTGATCGCAGCTAGTGTTTGCCCGCGGCGCAGATACCACCGTCCAACATCCATCTCTTTGCCGGCCAATTGATCGTTCACCATGTCGAGTTTCAAACTGGCGTCGCGCGCATATTCGCTATCAGGGAAGCGGCGTTCAACATCTAGCAGGCCAGTGCGGGCAAGCTCTGTCGTGCGCTGGTCACGGCCGACATCTACGATTTGATCGAAATAGCTGATTCCAATGAGGTAATAAGCGTAGTCGGCTTCCGTGCCGCCAGGGTGCAGCGCGAGATAACGCTGGGCGGTTTCGATGGAGTCATCAAAGCGGTTGGCCTGATACGAGGCGTACGCCGACATGACCATCGATTTGCGCGCCCATTCAGAATACGGGTGTTGGCGCTCAACTTCATTGAACAGCAAAATGGCTTCTTGATAGTCTCGCTTATCTAACTCGGTCGCTGCGGCATTGTAGAGCTGCTCTACCGGGCGCTCGACATAGGCCAGTTCTTGGTTTCGGCGGTTGGATTGGCACGCAGTCAGCGCAAGCGCAGACACAGTGATAGCGAGGAAGGGCAGGGTGATCGAACGACGCATGGGGGCCTTGGGCTTTCTGCTGCTACGAATTGACGGTTCTGATTAGCCTATTCCGTACGGCTTTTCCAAGGCCAGATTCACATTAGATTCGCCCAAGGCATGTTTCAGACAGAGAAAGCGGCTTAAAATGGAGCCAACTTAAAGGGAAATAGGTGTGTTTAGCGCGGCCCCATCTGCGGCTTGGTCCGTTTCCCAGCACCACGCGGAGGGCGTGTCCAGCAGTTTACAGACGAGCGCATTGTTGAGCGTGTGACCGGGTTGAACTGCTTCATATCGGCCGGCAATCGGCCCGCCAGCCAGCATAAGGTCACCAACGGCGTCCAGCACTTTGTGGCGCACAAACTCATCACTCGAGCGCAGACCTTCAGGGTTCATAATCGCCTCACCGTCCACGACAACAGCGTTATCGAGAGATCCACCACGCGCCAGCCCCATGGCCTGAAGCATATCGACATCGCGGGCGAACCCGTATGTGCGGGCAAATGCAAGATCACGGGCGAACATGCCGGGCTCTAAGCGGAGTGCCATCTGCTGAACGCCAATGACGTCATTATCGTATTCGATGCGGGCGTGTAGCGACAAAAAATCGTCTTTAGAGGGGGAAAGCCGCGCACGCTTTGGTCCGTCGATGATCTCAACTGTTTCCAAAACGCGGATCCGGCGGCGCAATGCAGACTGTTCTTTCAGGCCCGCTTGCATCAACAATTCGCAATAGACTGAGGAAGAGCCATCCATAATCGGAACTTCGGGACCATCAATCTCAATGATCATATTGTCGATGCCGAGGCCGGACAGGGCAGCCATCAAATGTTCCACAACTGCCACAGAGGCCCCGGAACTATTCGTGAGTGTTGTGCCGAGTTGTGTGTCCGATACGGACGCAGCATGGGCAGGGATAACGCAATTTTTGTGAACAGACAGATCTGTGCGTACGAACTGAATGCCAGTGCCTGAAGCGGCTGGCTTCATAACCAATTTGGACTTTTGTCCGCTATGGACACCGATCCCAGCGCAAACGGCGGGGCGTTCGATTGTTTTTTGGTACTGTACACGTTTCAAGAATAAACCCTCACTCTTACGCATCCTGTATCTCATAATACAGGATAGGGGGCCAAACACTCTGTCTTTCCAAGTGTTACAAAAAGGGCTGCAACATATGTTACAGCCCTGATATTATTGTATTTATAGTGTTTCAGGCCCGAGTGAAGCCGCTGCAATTCTAGTGATTTGCAGACCGGCGCAAGAACGCCGGAATTTCGAGGTCCGCATCGTCAAAAGGTGCAGCTTCGGGATGGTCATCTGGAGAGGAAATGATGGTTTTTGGGACAGATGGCGCTTCTGCGGCGTCATTGTCGCCTGTTTTGGTGTCGTCGCGGCGCCAACCGAACAGCTTGTTGAAGCCGGGCGCGTTTCCGCCCGTTGCCGGTGCGGCAGCAGGTTCGGGCACGTCTTTGCGTTCGCCAAACACAGTGTCGGCGGCCACTTCGTCTTCGCCTTCAGCGGCGGCGACATGATCCGCCGGCAGGGGTTGGCCGCCAAAATCGGGGCGAGTGTCGGCGGTGTCGCTGCGCATGGCGGGCTGTGTGATCACAACTGGGCCGTCTGTTTCAGCGGTTGGGGCAGGGGCTGGTTCAGCGGTCTGCGCAGTCGCCATGAAGCTATTCTGCGATGTTGCTGCGTCGGTTTCTGTTGGCGCGGGTATGATGTTGTCGAGGGCTTCGACGCCAGCAGCGACAACAGACACGCGGATTTTGCCTTCCAGATCGCTATCAAATGCGGAACCGACAATGATGTTCGCTTCTGGATCGACTTCGCGGCGCACTTCATTGGCCGCTTCATCAAGTTCAAATAGCGTCATGTCATAGCCGCCTGTGATGTTGATCAGCACGCCGCGCGCGCCTTTCATCGAAACATCATCGAGCAGGGGATTATCAATCGCTGTGCGGGCCGCTTCCAGAGCGCGGCCTTCGCCAGAGGCTTCACCCATGCCCATCATCGCCGTGCCCATGCCACTCATAATGGAGCGAACGTCTGCAAAGTCGAGATTGATCAGGCCGGGCATGACCATCAGGTCAGTAATGCCGCGCACACCGGAATAGAGAACATCGTCTGCCATGCGGAAGGCTTCAGCGAAGGTGGTGCGATCATTTGCGATGCGGAAGAGATTTTGGTTCGGTACGACAATCATTGTGTCGACATGGCGGCGGATGTTTTCCAAGCCGTCATTGGCGAGTGTCATCCGGCGTGCGCCTTCGAACCCGAAGGGCTTTGTGACGACAGCAACGGTTAGGATGCCTTTATCGTGGGCTGCACGCGCAATGACGGGCGCTGCGCCAGTACCTGTGCCGCCGCCCATGCCAGCTGCGATGAACACCATATGGGCGCCTTCGAGCGTTGCGTTGATCTCTTCGATTGATTCTTCGGCGGCTTGCGCGCCAACATCCGGGCGGGCGCCAGCACCGAGACCCGCAGTGGTTTCTGGGCCGAGCTGAATACGATTTTCAGTTTTTGAGCGGGAGAGGGCCTGTGCGTCAGTGTTGGCAACAATGAATTGGACGCCTTGCAGGTTCGCCTCAATCATATTGTCGACGGCATTGCCACCTGCGCCGCCAACGCCGAACACCAGTATTTTGGGGCTTAATTCATGTGTCATTCGCACTTGCCTTAACTTCTAACTCTACTCGGAAACCCACGTTTCAACGTCATTTTGACGCCTCACCGCTAAAAGACAGTTAAATATGGGCAAAATTAGTCAGAAATTTTCTCTCAACCAATGGAACGCTTTGTTCACTACACCACTATCTGCTTCGGCTCCGTACGTGTTTGATGCCGCGCCAGCCCGCATGGCATCAACAAACCCCAACTCTGAGTAGAGTAGCAGACCTGACGCCGTAGAGAAAGCGGGTGTTGCCAGCGATTCGCCAAGAAACTCAGCGATTGTAGGGCGTCCAAGGCGTACTGGGGCCTGGAAGACGCGCGTTGCGACGTCTCTCACGCCTGAAAGTTGGCTGGCCCCGCCTGTCAGGATGATTCGGCGGGGGAGTACCTTACGTACACCGCTCTGATTCAGTTGTTTTTGAACGAGTTCGAAGGTTTCTTCGATTCGCGGCGCAATCATTTGAGCAATTTGGCCTTTTTGCATCCGGGCGCTCTCTAACCGTCCATCATCGCCCAGTCGCGGCGTTTCGATCCGTTCAGCCAGCCCCGGACCATCAAGATGGGCGGTGCCATAGACGGATTTTAGGCGTTCGGCGGCGGCAAACGTTGTGCCGATGCCTTGCGCGATGTCGCTGGTCACGTGTGTGCCGCCCGTGGGCACGAGACCGAGCCAAGCAGGGGAGCCGTTGAGATACACTGAAACCGCTGTGACACCTGCGCCCATATCGATGCAAATGGCGCCGTTTTCAATTTCGTCGTCAATTAGGGTGCCAGCGCCGCTGGCGATGGAAGAGGGGACAAGCGCTTCGATGCCAAGATGCGCCCGCGCCACACATTCAGTCACGTTTCGCACCATCGAGCTGGGGGCGGTCACAACTGATAGCAACACGCCGAGACGCCCTGCCAACATGCCGGACGGCTCTCGCACGCCTTCCTGATCGTCAACGCGGTATGCGACAGGCCAAGCGGCCAGAATATCTACGTCTTTGGTATCAGCCTTGGCCAGAGCATCAGTTTGAACTTTGCGCACATCTTTGCGGTCAATTTCGCGGTCGCCGATTGAGAGACCTGAGGAAACCAACTCGCAGCGAACCTTTGGGCCGGTGATGCCGAGCGTGACCGCGCTAATCTGTTCCCCGGCCTGTCGTTCTGCATCTTCGACCGCTAGCCGGACAGAGCGCTCCAAACCTTCCATGTCGGTGATGGAGCCGCCGGAAAATCCGCGCGATTGCTGGCTGCCACCGCCTAAGATCTTAAGTTGGCGTGGGCCATCGCCATCATTGCGCCCGATGAGGCAGGTGACTTTTGAACAGCCAATATCAAGCGCTGCCCTTAAAGACGTGCTGCGCGCGCCACTTCGAGCGCTGCGTTTGGACTGCAAGTCGGCCATTAGCTTTGTTTGGCTCCTGCTTCTGCGCTGGCAGGCAGGGTAGGGGTATTGGGAGACAAGTAGACCCGGCCATCATTGCGTAGATCAATTTTCGATAGGTCACGCTGAGATAGGCGCGTGCGCTTTTCCAGCCCGCTGAGGCGGGTCAGTGCGGTCTCAAGTTTTTCGTCTTCGGGAAGACGGACAGATGTGCCGCCAACAATTCTGAGATCCCAGCGACGATTTGCAATACGGGTCGCGATCGCGATCTTTGGGGCTAGGTCGGTTTGGCTCAATGTTTTCACAAAGTGCGGAGCGGCATCTGGCGCGCCCGTGCCCGCTAGGCGGATAAGGCCCGGATAGTCTGCAGCGCTAGCCATAGGCACAACCCGGCCCAGCCCGTCGATCACGGCCCAATCCTGACCATCATGCCAAAGCGCAACCGGCTCTGCCGCATCGGCCAGAATAACAATCTGGTCGGGCCAAAGGCGATGAACGCGCACGTTGAGCACTTTGCGCGTGCCTTCGACCCGGCGCTGAATGAGGTGGGGATCGGCGCGGAACATATTCTCACCCGGCTCAATCATTGCAGCGGCTTTGATATCGCGCGCCAAGACAGGGTCTTGCTCCAAGCCATAAACGGAGACGTCCTGCACCGCGATGCCCATTGTGCGGGCGCCGTCGTCGAGGAAGTTCGAGAACTTGCTCTCAAATTGTGACATTGAACCGCCCATCCATGCCGCGGTTGCGACAACAATCGCGATCAGCATTGCAAGGCCGAAAAGAATGGAAGAGACACGCACTTCTTCGCCCTGATCATCAAGGATCACAGCGGGCGCGCGTTTGCGACGCGTTGGCGCCTCTTCATTTCGGGTTATCTTAGGCATGAGGCATCCTCAATCATCCAAGTGACTAAGTCTTCGAACGTCATGCCGACATAAGCGGCTTGTTCCGGCACGAGCGAGGTCGGCGTCATGCCGGGCTGGGTGTTCGTTTCCAAGATCACAAGCCTGTCCTCCGTGTCGTCATAGCGAAAATCTGATCGTGTCACGCCCCGGCACCCGAGCGCCTGATGGGCCGCCAAAGCGCCGGCAAGTGCCGCTTCGGTAACAAAGTCAGGCAAGTCTGCCGGGATCACATGATGCGATCCTCCTGCTGCATATTTTGCATCAAAATCGTAATAGTCCCTTAAAGTGGTGATCTCTGTGACAGCAAGCGCGCGGTCACCGATAACGCCCACGGTCAATTCTCGTCCCGGAATGTACTCCTCGGCCATCAAATCATCGCTGTATTTCCAACTACTTGAAGCGACTTCTAAAGGCGGGCCATTAACGCCCTTGCGGACAATCAGTACGCCAAAACTAGATCCCTCTGCGACGGGCTTAATGACATATGGCAGCGGCAAAGCGTGCGCGGCCGCCGCCTCTGCGCGGGTCACACGCTTGTCGACCGCCACGTCGAGGCCGACATCGCGAAACGCTGATTTTGATTTGATCTTGTCCATCGCGAGCGCTGATGACAGTACCCCGGAGTGGGAATAGGGCAGGCCAAGCACTTCGAGCAGACCCTGAACGGCGCCGTCTTCTCCCCAAGGCCCGTGGAGCCCATTCAGGACGACATCTGGCGCGGCATCTTTTAACTGAGCGGCCAAATCGCGTGTCGCATCAATTTCGACAACGTCATATCCAGCTGCCTTCGCAGCCCGCGCCATTTGAGTGCCAGATGAGATGGAGACCTCACGCTCTGAGGACCAACCGCCATAGATGACTGCAACGCGTTTCATGTCTAATTCCTAACAATACTGAGAAGGGCTGGCTCAATTTGTAACGAAAAGGTATGGCAAAAACGGATCATCACCGTGTTCAGGTTACGAATTCGTCACTGGAAGCGTAGAAAAATTGGTGAAGATGCGTTGCGTTTGAAAGGTGAGCCCCAATGAAATCATGGATAATGGGTTTCTCTGCGTTTGTGCTTTCAGGCTTTGGGCTGGTTAGCGCGCAGGAAACGGGCCGCATGGGCAACACTTATACGCCCGACTATTTTGAGCGGTTTGCGCCGCGCACCGCCTTTGACATGGTGCGTCAACTGCCGGGTATCTCGATTGATGATCGCGAAGATAACGGCGCCCGCGGGTTTGGGCAGGCCAGCGGCAATGTTTTAATCAATGGTCAGCGCATTTCGGGCAAATCAAACAGTGCGAGGGATGCGCTGGGGCGCATACAGGCTGAGAATGTGACGCGTATTGAAGTGGTTGATGCTAGCACGCTGGATATTCCGGGGCTGTCTGGGCAAGTTGTGAACGTGATTGCCGATGCCTCTGAGGGGATATCTGGCACGTGGCGTTGGGGCGCGCGCTTCCGGGAGAATCTCAGGCCTTATTATGACAATGTGGAATTGGCGGTGTCTGGCGGGTCGGGCGCACTCGCCTGGTCCCTGGAGGCCAAAAGCGAACCGCGGCGAGGCGGGGCAGCGGGGCTTGAGAGGGTGTTCGATGCGGCCGGCAATCTAACAGAACGGCGCAAAGAAGATTTCACGTTCATCGCCACCCGCCCGTCTGTGGCAGGGTCAGCCAGTTGGACCCCGGCCAATGGCCACATTGCCAACATCAATGGAAATGCTGCGCTGTGGCAGCCCAACATCAAAGAAGTTTCAAAACGCAAACCGCTCAGTGGCCCTGAAAGCCGGCGTTTGTTTCAGCGAGCCGAGGACGAATGGAATTTCGAAATTGGCGGCGACTATGCATTAGGGTTGGGACCGGGCCGGGCCAAAATCATCGGATTGGTGCGGCGAGAGAATAGCGATTTTATCAATCGCGTGACGTCTGCTGCGTTGGACGGCTCTTTTCGAGATGTATCCGTGTTCGATCAATTGATTGACGAAGGCGAGTATATCGTTCGCGGCGAGTATGATTTTAGTTTCGCGGAGGGACGCGACTGGCAGATTGCGGTTGAAGGCGCGTTCAACTATCTCGACAGTGAAGCCGCGCTCGCTATCTCCACCGGCGATGGCCCTCTGATTGATGAGCCGCTCACCAATGCCTCATCACGGGTAGAAGAACAGCGGGCTGAGGCCTCAATCACGTATAGCCGACCGCTGACCCCGTCGATCAATTTTCAAACCTCTCTGGGCGTCGAAGTGTCTGAGCTGAGCCAAAGCGGGGCGGCAGGTCAGACCCGAACCCTCACCCGGCCAAAAGGTTATGTTCAGGCCGCCTGGACGCCAAACTCAAAAACATCAATGACGGCGAGGGTGTCCCGCGAGGTGGGCCAACTCAACTTTTTTGACTTCATCTCATCCGTCAATTTGAACCAAGAGAACACCAGAGAAGGCAACCCTGAGATTGTGCCGCAGCAATCTTGGCGGGCGGAACTTATCACCGAACGGGATTTTGGTGTGTGGGGCGCAGGCGCTCTGACACTGTATGGCGAAGACATTGAAGACATTGTGGACCGAATACCGATCGGCACGGGCGATGGTCCGGGCAATATCGACACCGCACAGCGGTTTGGCGCGGAAATTGACGTAACGCTGAAACTTGACCCTGTGGGCATTGCAGGCGGGCAGGTTGAGTTGAGCTCAAACCTTGTAACGTCCACCGTGGATGATCCCGTTACATTGCGATCGCGCCGCATCAATAATGACAATGTTTCGTTCGTCTCAATAGAATATCGCCACGATGTGAATGAGTCAGACTGGGCGTATGGATTTGGCGCGAGCAGTGAACGCGAAGCTGCCACCTTCAATTTGGCTCAGCGCTATCATGAGACCAAGAATCCCGGCGACGCCTTCGTGTTTGTTGAACATAAGGACTTAAGCGGGATGACCGGAACCATCAGGCTTGAGAACCTCGTCAATCAACGAGACAAGGCGGCACGGGAATTTTACGATACCAATCGCCTCGGCCCATTGATCGGATCAGAAGTTCGTGACCGAAAGTTTGGTCCAAGATTTATCCTTGGGCTTGAGGGATCGTTTTAGCGCTTATGCGTCTGGTATAGGCCGTCCAATTCGGCGCACTTCCCAGCGCAGGTCGACGCCAGAATGATCCTTGACGCGCTGACGTACGGTCTCGCCCAATTGCTCCAAGTCCGCGGCGGTGGCGTCACCCGTGTTGATCAGGAAGTTGCAATGCAGAGTAGACACACGCGCGCCGCCGACGGTTAGCCCCCGGCACCCGGCCGCATCTATCAACTTCCAGGCAGAACGCTGATTTGGGGTGCCCGGCGGATCAGGGTTTGCGAAGGTGGACCCTGATGTTTTGTCCCGAATGGGTTGTGTCTCCTGTCGCTGCGCCTGCAGGGCTTCGATCGCGGACATGATGACAGGCGGCTCGTCAGCGCCGCTGCCTTGCAGCAAAAGTTCAGTGATGATGACATCGTTCGGCACGCTGGTGTGGCGATAGTCTAGCTGCAACTGGGGCAGGCCAAAGTCTTCGATATGACCTTGATACGACACGCTCTCTCCGGCGCGATTGATGCCATCCGCCTGTAGAAGAATGTCTTTCAACTCACGGCCATAGCATCCGGCATTGGTGCGCATCGCGCCGCCAAGAGAGCCGGGGATGCCAGACAAAAATTCAAGCCCCGTGATTCCAGCGCGCGCAGCAGCCTTGGCAACCGATACATCCAATGCGCCGGCGCCCGCCCGCAATCGCAAATCCCCAGCCGGCAACAACGTGCCCCAAGATTTGCCCATTAAGCGAATGACGACGCCCTCAATGCCGCCATCGCGAATGATGATGTTAGAACCGACGCCGAGCACAGTGACAGGAACATCGGGATCAAGCGCCGCTAAAAACGTTGCCAAGTCATCTTCATCCGCAGGCAGAAATAGTGCATCTGCCGGCCCGCCCACGCGAAACCAAGTGTATGGCGCAAGCGGAGCGTTCTCGATCAGTTTTCCGCGTACGGCAGGGAGAGACGATATTCTTAGAGGCATAGACGCCGATGATCCGTTCGTGATTGGTTCAGTGTCTAAGATGGGATGCAATCGCGACAGACTCAAGCCGCTTTGCGTTTGGCACGTCGCGCTTCCAGCTTGTTGACCGCATGCAGGTATGCCTTCGCGCTCGCCACTAACGTGTCCGGATCCGACGAGCGGCCTGTTGCCATGATGCCTTCACCGTTCAGGCGCACGCTAACTGTTGCCTGCGCATCCGTGCCGCCTGTGACGGCGTGCACTTGATAGAGTTCAAGCTTTCCAGTGTGCGGGATAATATCGCGAATGGCTTTGAAGACAGCATCGACGGGGCCATTGCCGCGCGCGATTGCGAACTTGTCTTCACCGTCCACCACCAGATCTATCTCAGCTGTCTGTGGACCATCTGTTCCACAAACCACTCGCAGACGATTGAAACTTGCTCGCTCGCCGTCTTCCGACAACTGGTCATCAATGAGCGCCAAAATATCATCATCGAACACGTGCTTCTTCTTATCTGCGAGATCTTTGAATCGCTTGAACGCATCTTGCAAGATATCGTCTTCCAACTCGTAACCCATAGAGACGAGCTTATCTTTGAAAGCGTGGCGCCCGGAGTGTTTGCCCATCACGAGACTGGTCTTGGAGACGCCAACATCTTCCGGCTTCATGATCTCATAGGTTTCAGCGTTCTTGAGCATTCCGTCCTGATGGATACCGCTTTCATGTGCAAACGCATTTTTGCCGACAATGGCCTTGTTATACTGGACCGGAAAACCGGTGATGCGGCTGACCATTGCAGATGCGCGGTTCAGCATCGACGCATCAATATCGCACGTATAGGGCAGGGTATCGCCGCGCACGCGCATCGCCATAACCACCTCTTCCAGCGCCGCATTTCCGGCGCGTTCGCCAAGGCCATTTATGGTGCATTCAATTTGGCGCGCACCGTTTGATGCTCCGGCCAAAGAGTTCGCCACGGCAAGCCCGAGATCGTTGTGGCAATGGGTAGACCAAATAACCTTGTCCGCATCTGGAATGGTTTCTCGAAGCGCCCGGATCAGAGATCCATATTCATCGGGATGAGAGTAACCGACGGTGTCTGGGACATTGATGGTGGTCGCGCCGGCCGCTATTGCGGCGTCACAGCATTTAACCAGAAACTCCCATTCTGTCCGCGTCGCATCTTCAGGGCTCCACTCAACATCATCGGTGTGATTGCGCGCTTGAGTGACAGATCGACCCACCGCTTCAAGGACGGCATTCGCACCCATTTTCAGCTTGTGTTTCATGTGCACCGGGCTGGTGGAAATGAAGGTGTGAATGCGTTTGCGTTTTGCGTGTTTCAAGGCTTCGGCGCAGCGTTCAATATCGCCGGGGGTCGACCGGGCGAGGCCGCAGATGACGGCGCTTTTTGCACGTTTTGCGATTTCGCTGACGGCTTTGAAATCACCGTCGCTGGCGGCAGGAAATCCTGCTTCGATAATATCGACGCCCATCTCTTCCAACAGGTCAGCCAGATCGAGCTTTTCATTATGGGTCATGGAGGCGCCGGGAGATTGCTCGCCGTCGCGCATGGTTGTGTCGAAGATCAGTATTTTAGGAGGATTGCTCATTGGATTTGCGGCCTGAATGGGGAAATGGGAGAGGGCTTATAATACCCCTGGCCGCGCGTCTCGCCCTTCTTTTCAGGCAAACGGCACCGACCAGGGGCCGGTAAGTAGGCGTAAATTAGGCAATTTTTTGCGCATATATTGTTATTCCGGCCGATTTGAGGATATGTCAACCTCATTGGACTCGATAAGCGCAACACTTTGCCGCTTCTGTCCCATATGTTTGCGCGCAAACATCGCCCCGCCTGCATAGACTGCAATCGCCGCCGCTGCCGCGAGCACGGCGAGGACCGGGTTGCCCCTCATGGCAGAGACGAGCCCTTGTCCAGCAAAGGCGATCAATGCGATCTTCGGCAAGACGCCAACGGCGAGGCCCGCAAGATAGTTTCGGAACTTCGCTTCACTGACCCCAAACGCCATGTTAACCAGCAGAAAGGGTCCGGTAGGCACATTGCGCACAAGGGCGCTGGTGGCAAAAGCGTTGCGGCCGACAAAGGCGGATAACTTGCTCGCAGATTTTCCTGCATATCGGCGAAATGTTTCTTCGCCCGCCAGGCGCCCAGTCCAGAATGTCAGCGTTCCAGATATCATGCAGGCGACCCAGGAGTAGGCAAAGCCAAGCCAAGGGCCGAATAATGCCACGGCGGTCGCGATCAAGACAAATTGAGGCACGCCGAGAAACGCGGCGGCGCAAAAGACAGCAATAAGTGCGGGCAGGGCCCAGCGGCTTCCAGACATTCCGGCGAGCCAATCGGTCAACCCTTCGCCGCTCGGGATGACACCCATCTTGCCCAGCGCGAAAACGATAAGCACGACCAAGATGAATCCCGCGCCAAGAATTAGCGCGCGTTTGGGGCGATCAGGTGGCGACGAGGATGGCGGGGGCGTTTGCGTCATGGCGATGGCGGATGGCTAACCTGTTCCAGTGAGCCAATCCGCCTCAAGCGGTCTCCAACATCTTTTCGCTCATGTCCCATAGACGTTCAGCCTTTTCATCATCGGTGATCCATTCGCGGGCATGTTCCCAGCGCTGGCTGTCTTCTGTGGCGAGTTGGGCGATGTCACAGTCTTCGCAATATGCGCCGCCTTTGCCATCCAGCTTAGGTGACGTTGCCGCCCAAACAGATGTCGCCGCGCCTTGATTAGGTTGTTTGAACATTGCCTCGATCTGCGGCGGGATGGTGCCGTCTGCATTCTTCCAGCCGAGCGCGACCATTTCTTCTTCGGGGAGGTGGCGTTGAAGCGGTGTGAAGATACCGCCGGGATGGACTGAAAAAGCGCGGACGCCGACGTCGCGCCCACGCCGATCAACGCCAAGTGCAAACAGCGCATTGGCTGATTTCGCCTGCCCATAGGCCTGCCATTTGTCATAGGCGTGAGTGTTGAACATCGGATCATCCCAATGGACATCAGACATAATATGGGCCGTTGAAGACAACGCCACCAATCGTGCCCCTTGGGCCCGCTGCATCGCGGGCGCAAGCGCCAAGCTCATCGCCATATGCCCAAGGTGATTGATTCCAAACTGGCTTTCCCAGCCTGGCCCGACACGGGCCTCGGGGCAGGCCATGATCCCGGCATTGTTGATCAGGATATGCAGGCTACGGCCTGTTTCGTCATAGTCGCTGGTAAATTTTTTCACGCTGGCCAGATCGGCGAGATCCATGGAGGCGATTTCGATGTCACCAGCAATTTCTGCCAAAGCCTTTTCTGCCACATCGACCCGCCGCGCTGGCACCGTCACGCGCGCACCGGCAGCTGCCAAAGCCCGCACCGCTTCAATGCCAATGCCAGAATATCCACCGGTTACGATGGCGTTTTTTCCGCTCAAGTCTATGCCGTCAAGCACCTCAGATGCGGTCGACTTTGCGTGGAATCCGGACCCAATTGGGGTTTGATCTGCTGCTGCCATGGGGATGTCCTTATTAAACTCGCTACGTTGCTGACCGACATTGCCCGCCGGAGGCGGCATAGGCAAGCGAGCGGGAAAATGTGCAGTGTGCCATTGGATTTTGCCCCGCTGCTGCCCTATTTTATACTGATAGTCGCATATTCAAATATTCGACCCTTTATTGTTCAAGCTCAAAGGCTGCCTTCATGAAGCGATTTTTCCCTGCTCTGCTGATGTGTGCGTTTGCATTTGTCTTGGCGGGGCCAGCGTCAGCGCAGTATGGCCAAACCAAAAAATCAAATGCAACGCTCGCCTTTGAGAAGGCTGCTGAGCAAGCCAAGCTAAATGTTGAGACATTCGCCGCCGCCGAAGAAGGGTGCGCTGCTGATAATCCGGAGGCATGTTTCGTTTTGGCGGAACATCATCGCAAGGGTCTTGCTGGAACGCAGAACTACAAATTGGCTGCCAAAGCCTACAAAAAGGCTTGTACGGGCGAGAATGCAAAGGGGTGCGCAGGGCTCGCTTATCTTACCACGCATGGGCGTGGGGTCTCCTCCGATCTACCCAAGTCGCGAAGCCTATACGAAAAATCATGTGATCTGGGCGACGTCAGCGGCTGCGCAGCGTTCGGCAACATGGTCTATACGGGCACCGGCGGGCGGAAAGATACGCGCGCAGGAACGCGCCATCTCAAACACGCGTGCGAGGCAGAGTATGAATGGGCATGTGACCGATTGGTCCGTTTGGGCGCGCAAGAGCGCGATGCGAATGTGCAGGGCCGTTTAAAGGATATGCGCCGACGTCGCTAATTTTTAACGGCGGGCGTGTTTTGCCGGCTGAACGTGGGGGCGGAAGCGGCTTGCGGCGCGCGAGTGGGCGTCGGTTGACCGGCGGTTCTTTGCGGTGTTGCGTCTGGGCGGGCCTCAATCGGCGTTCGCGAAATTTCCATAGCGGCTCTGAACTGCGCGCCTTCAGCCACTTTGAGCGTAGGGGAAGAGACTTCTCCCTCAAAATCAGCTGTCGACGTCAATTCAAGCGATTCGCTGGCTTTCAGCGCGCCCCGCACCTTGCCTTTTACGATGATGTGCACGCCGATGATGTCAGCTTCAATCACGGCGGTTTTCTCCAGCACCAATAGGTCTGTTGATTGGATTGAGCCCCGTAGGTGTCCGGCAATGATCGCCGGCCCGCCAAAGCTGAACTTTCCTTCCATGACCGAGGACGCAGAGATGACCGTATCTTTTTGAGCGCCATTGCTGGTTGGCACTCCGGTTTGTTCACGACCGCGCTTTTTAAAACTACTCATTCAGTTACCCTTTGCGCACGGGACGATTGCGCTTGTTGTTACGTTAACGCAACAATTGTTGTGTGAGAAGCGCCACCGCAGAGGTTATTGCGGTTCTCAACCCACAAAGATGGCTGCAAAAACCGCGCCAAACCTCCCAATTTTTTTGCAAATTTGACTGGTTTTCGCCGAACTCATCTCCCACACTCTGCGCGATGACCCGCTTAAGTGTTCCTGCTCTTGCCAGCTTAATGTGCCTATGGAGCTGCCAGCGTGCGGCGCCGCCAGTGCCCGCTGCGCCAGAATTCGTGATGGGTATGGACCTGTCCCATCACAATGGCCGGATCGATTGGGACCGCGTAGAAACCACCGAAATAGGCTTTGTGTATTTCAAAGCCACGGAAGGCCGCAGCCATAAGGATCCACGCTTTCAGGAGAACTGGCAAACGGCTCATGCGCGAGGATACACAGTCGGCGCTTACCATTTTTTCCGGCTCTGTGTGGATGGTGCGGCGCAGGCCGATAATTTCATCCAATCGGTCGAAATGCGCCGGGGCGCCTTACCGCCCGCCATTGATCTTGAGTACGCTGAAAATTGTGAACCGAAAAGTGACGCTGCCATGGCCGCTGACTTGAACACTGCGTTGTTACGGCTCGAACAAGAATACGGCGCTGCGCCTGTGATTTACACCACACCTGATTTCTATGCCGACCATTTGGCCGGTCGCTATCAGGCGAACCCGATCTGGATACGCGGGTTAGGGGACACGCCGCCGACTTTGCCGGACGGGCGCGACTGGACAATTTGGCAATATGATATGCGCGGTGCTGTCGCTGGTATAAACGGCGACGTTGATCTCAATCGTATGGATGAGTCTCAACTCTCAGCGCTGACGGCGTCGAAATCGACCACCACACCAAAGTGATCGCTGCGCGGCCTGCCATCCGTTTCAAACCGGCTGCGAGAGCTCACGCGCGCCGCTTTCAAGGTGTTTGAATGCGCCACATGATCAATCGTCAAAGCACCGCCGGGGCCAATGGGACCAGTCGTCGCTATGTTGAACGGTGAGAAGGCCCGCTCTAATAATTCGTAGGATTTTTTCGGCCCCCAACCACGCGGCATGCGGCGATTGAAGTCACCCGCGATGATCAGGTTCGCTGTGGATGCAAGGCTCGCCAGCCAAGGGGCGGCAAGGCGTAAGAAGCGATCATGATGATGCCAGGGGCGTGTTACAGCCTCCCCGGGCAGCTTTGCCATATGGTATGGGATGCAAAGACATAGGCAGGTCACGGCCCTGCTGCCCACGCGGGTGCGCCCCATCACGGCGCCGCCTGCGCTTTCAATAGCGTCTGGAACCGTCAGCTGCTCCCAAGGCGAACGGCTCCATAGCAAAACGAGGCGCTCAGATGGCTTTTTGTTTGCTGAGCGATAGCCTGAATGACTGAGAACATGCCCGCCAAGCGCCTGACACGATGTGTCATGCGCTTCAGTCAGACAGATGATGTCCGGCGCCAACGTCGCCATTTCAGACAAAAGCGACGCGGCCTGCCAAGTGTGCGGGCCGCGTCGTTCAATGTTCCAGTTGATCAGCCGCATGCGGCCAGATGGCTCTAATTACGGGCTTTATCAACCAGGCGGTCGTTCTGTGCCCAATGCATCATGCCGCGCAATTTTTCGCCGACTTCTTCAATCAGGTGATCATTCATCCGGGCCCGTTTGGCATGGAAGCCGGGCGCGCCGGCTTGGTTTTCGAGCACCCAGTTGCGCGCGAATGTGCCATCCTGAATGTCCGTCAAAATCTTCTTCATCTCTTTCTTCGTGCCGCCCGTAATCACGCGCGGCCCGCTTTCATACTCGCCATATTCTGCAGTGTTGGAGATGGAGTAGTTCATGTTGGCGATGCCGCCCTCATAGATCAGGTCTACAATCAATTTGGTTTCGTGCAGGCATTCAAAATAGGCCATTTCTGGCGCGTAGCCCGCTTCCACCAGTGTCTCAAAACCGGCCTTGATCAGTTCAACAATACCGCCGCACAGAACGGCCTGTTCGCCAAACAAATCGGTTTCCGTCTCTTCCTTGAAGCTGGTTTCGATAACGCCAGCGCGCGTATTGCCGATGGCTTTTGAATAGGCAAGTGCCACATCTTTCGCTTTGCCTGTCGCGTCTTGATGGATGGCAATCAGACCGGGCAGGCCAAAGCCCATTTGGTACTGCGCCCGCAATGTGTGGCCCGGGCCTTTTGGCGCCGACAAAGAGACATCGACGTCTTCGCGTGGACGGATCAAATTGTAGTGGACATTAAATCCATGGCCGAACATCAGGTGCTGGCCCTTTTTCAAGTGGGGCTCAATCTCATTGGCATAGACGACGGCCTGTAGCTCGTCCGGGATCAGGATCATCACCACGTCGGCCCATTTGGTGGCTTCCGCAGGCGTTTTGACGTCCAGACCTTCCGCTTCACATTTTGCCCGAGATTTAGAGTCAGGCTGCAGGCCGACACAGACATTTTTCACGCCGCTATCGCGCATGTTCAAGACATGGGCATGTCCCTGGCTGCCATATCCGATGACGGCGACCTTCTTCTTCTCGATCAGCTTTAGGTCTGCGTCCTGCTCATAATAGATATTCATAGTCGGGTGTCCGATCGGGTTTTCTTGCTAAGTTTTTTATGGAGTGGTGATCTAGTTGCAGGCCCAGTCAGGGCTTTGATTGGCAATCGAGATGATCTTTTGATTCAAATCAGCAACGCTATCGGTCGATTGGGTATGCCGTGAAAAATGGCGTGGCGGCGCATCCATGGCCGCGACGGTTGTGATAATGTCAAACACATCGGTCAGCACTTCGCGGCGGTTAGAACCATCGGCGTTTTTATAGCTGCGCTCCCGGCGATCATAGTTTGGCACGTCGGGAGAGGTGATGTTCACCGCGCTCATGCTCAAGGTATAGCTAAGGTCTTCATCTAGCGTCGTCTTGGCACGGCACGGCGCCCCGCGCTTCGGCAGATAGCGCGCATCAAGTTTCAGTCGCTCATCTTCCTCGATAAGTAGATAAACATAGATGCCATCGTCAGATTTTGATTCCACCATGCGGATGAAGGCGGTGCTCGACGAGTTGAAAACCTCTTCTGATTTGGCAATCGCGGAATTGGCTTTGGCGACATCACATTTAAGAGCGGCCTCATCCATTTCAGCCGCCAGCGGCAACCCTGAGACGGGCGCGGTGCCTTTGCAGGTCGGGTCTTGTGTCTCGACGGCTTGAGCGGTCGACGAGCACATCAAAAATCCGACAAAGAGACCGATAAAGCTGCGCATTAACCCGCTTCCTTTCCGCGTTTAATCGATAATACACCCGTCCGGCTAACTTCCACCAGACCCAAAGGACGCATTAAGTCAGTGAATTGGCTGATTTTGTCAGACGTGCCAGTCAATTCGAAGATGAAAGACTCATTGGTGGTGTCAATCACGTTCGCCCGAAAAATCTGTGACATTCTAAGGGCTTCGACCCGCACATCGCCCGTTCCGGCAACTTTTATGACCGCCAGCTCACGCTCGATACCACGTTTGGAGTTCGACATGTCGATCACTTCGGCGACCGGAACCAAGCGCAGCAACTGTGCTTCAATCTGTTCCAAAATGTGCGGTGTTCCGGCGGTTACGATGGTGATTCGTGATTGCCGCGCACTGGTATCGACCTCTGCAACGGTCAAGCTATCGATATTGTAGCCCCGCGCAGAGAAAAGACCCACCACGCGGGCGAGTACACCCGGCTCGTTGTCCACCAGTACTGCCAGCGTGCGCTTTTCAACCGCTTCTTCTTCATGCGACATGAAGTAAGCAGACTTAGCGTTGCTGGTATCACTTGCCGCGTCTTGGCTTGGCGCGTTACTGGCAGATCCGTTACTCATTGGAACATTCCCTTGCGCTCAGGCGCTTTGTCAGCCTCATCACCGAGTTTAAAGCTGGGTCGACGGGTTCTTAGATCATTCTTTAACTCAGCGGAACGGGCAATCGCAGCCTGTAAATCTTCAGGGCGTTGGCCTTCATAGCGACCGATCACTTCATCCTTGCGACGCGGATCAAGGTGGGCCTGCAGTTCTGACACCATAAGGCGTCTGCAATCATCAATGAAATTGGTAGCATTTTTGTCGGTTGGTCCGCCCTCATGGGTCATTTCGTCCAACTCGTAGTACGTCCACATTAGACAGTCCAGAATGGGCGGGCGCACTCCGCGATAAGCGCTGTCCTTATGTTTTCCCTTCGAGCGCTCGTCCAGATTGGGAAAAAACAACCGTCCGCGCTCGACCAAGGCAGACAGGTCTACCAAGTGGGAATTCTTGAGGTCCTGAAATGACGTACCACTGGCATAACTGCTTCTATTGTGCGCAAACATAGCGGCGCGTCCCATGGTCTCGATGGCGTCGTTTCCCCATCCCAAAATAGCCGTATCAATGCTTTGACGCAGGCGCTCTTGAGTGAGAACGCGTTGCTTGCGCGTTTCCCGTTTCGCCGCGAGCGCGCTGGTGATCGCAACAAGCGCAGATCCCGCGGCAAACAGCTCGGTTATATTTGCGTAAGCAAGCTCGAATAATTGATTCATCATAGTCAACACGTCCCCTGACGAGCTGGCGCCCTAAACCAGCTTTTTCCCCGCCTCCCCAATCTCAGTACCAGTTATTTCGCTTAGGATCATCTCATTGTGTGCTTTGCCTGATGGGATCATTGGCAAACAGTTTTCAGCCTTCTCAACCCGGCAATCGAACAGGACCGGTCCATCATGTGCGATCATCTCTTCAATTGCGGAATCGAGGTCCCCAGGCGCATCACAGCGAATGCCATAGGCGCCCATCGCCTCAGCTAATTTTACAAAGTCGGGCAGGCTTTCGGAATAGGTATGGGAGTAGCGCTCGCCGTGTAGCAATTCCTGCCATTGGCGCACCATGCCCATCCACTCATTGTTTAAAATGAAGACTTTCACCGGCAGTTTGTGCTGAACGGCCGTCGATAATTCCTGCATCACCATCTGAATGGACGCTTCCCCGGCAATATCAATCACGAGCGCGTCGCGGTGTGCGGCCTGTACGCCAACAGCCGCGGGCAGGCCATAGCCCATCGTGCCGAGGCCGCCACTGGTCATCCAATGATTGGGCGATTCAAAATGGAAGTGCTGCGCTGCCCACATCTGATGTTGGCCAACCTCGGTCGTGATGTAGGTGTCGCGCGATTTGGTCAGCTCATAGAGCCGCTCGACAGCATATTGCGGCTTAATCACGGTGTCAGAGTGATCATAAGCAAAGCAATCGACACTTCGCCACGCGGCAATTTCAGCCTTCCAGGGCGCTAAATCGGGGCGTTTGAGCTTCTTCGCGGCAAGCCCCGCCGAAATCGCCTCAAGCGCCTCTGCGCAATCGCCAATGATCGGCACATCGACGCGTACAATTTTGTTGATAGAGGAGGGGTCAATATCAATGTGAATCTTCTTTGAGCCCGGTGAGAAGGCATCAATGCGTCCGGTGACCCGGTCATCGAACCGCGCACCGACACATATCATTAGGTCACAGTCATGCATGGCGTGATTGGCCTCATACGCGCCGTGCATGCCCACCATGCCCAACCAATCTTCATGGCTGGCCGGAAACGCGCCCAGTCCCATCAGTGTGGACGTCACGGGAATACCCGTCTTCGCCTGAAGGTCTCGCAAAAGCTCAGTGGCGCGCGGCCCGGAATTGATGACCCCGCCGCCGGTGTAGAAAACTGGACGATGCGCTTTTGAGATCAAATCGACGGCCTGCGCGATGCGTTCTGGTTTGGGCGCTGTTTCAGGCCGATATGTCGCCTTTTTAACGCCTGCCTTGGACACATACGTCCCTTCGGCAAACTGAACATCCTTGGGAATATCAACAACCACGGGGCCGGGCCGCCCGGACGTGGCGATTAAAAAGGCCTCATGCATCACGCGTGCAAGGTCGTTCACATCTGTGACCAAATAATTATGCTTGGCGCAGCTACGGGTGATGCCCACCGTATCGCACTCTTGAAACGCATCTGTTCCGATCAGATGCGTTGGCACCTGACCTGTAATGACAACCATCGGAATGGAGTCCATCAAAGCGTCCGTTATGGGGGTCACCATATTGGTTGCGCCTGGCCCCGATGTCACAAGCGCTACGCCGCAGGCGCCCGTTGAGCGCGCATAGCCCTCAGCCGCGTGGCCCGCGCCTTGTTCATGGCGCACCAATATGTGCTCCAGTTCTGGGGCAGAATACAACGCATCGTAAATCGGCAGGACCGCGCCGCCAGGATACCCAAACAGGGTTTTGACGCCTTGTTCCTTTAGCGCCTCAATCACGATGTCTGCCCCGGTCATGAGAACGGGCTTTGCGGTCTTGGATGAAGACTTCGATTTGGATTTTGATTGGGTCATTTGGGTGGCTCTATTGGCGAGGTTTGAAGAGATGTTGGGCAATCGTGGCCGGGGCGGGTGATGCAAATAAAAAGGGCCCCCGTTGGAGACCCTCAAATGCGCGCATCCGCAACCGGCTGTGTCTCGCCCGGTTACGGATGCATAATTACGACGATGAGGCGGTTGCGCATGTTGCGTCTCCTAAAGGCTTGAATAGAGGCATATTGTTCCCCTCACCCTCTGTCAATCTCTCTGTAGAGGGCAAGAATTACCCGGATGCGGTCATCCTGCTTTGGAGAGGGAATACGTGGCCAGAATGGAAACTGCTGACCAATCCAAGTAAATTGCCGTTTCGCATAGCGCCGTGTATCGCGTTTGGCATTTTCCGCCGCGTTTTCTGCTGACATCTCGCCACGTTGAAACGCCATGAGCCAGGGCAGACCATGTGCTTTCATCGCCGGAAGTTCAGCGTCCAGTCCGCGCGAAGACAGGTTGCGTGCTTCTTCCATCGCGCCTTGCATGAGCATGCCCTCAAACCGCTTGTCGATGCGCTGATACAGCCGCGCGCGCGGGGGTGTGAGTGCGACCCCCAGCCATTCATTCGCCCCCAACGTCGGAGCTTTTCGTTGTCCTTGGTAGTGGCTAAGCGGCTTTCCAGTGGCCAGCCAAACCTCCAAAGCCCGCGACAGGCGTTGTTTGTCACCTGTGCCGAGACGTTGGGCTGTCTCAGCATCTACAGGCATCAACCGCGCGCGAAGCCCATCAGCGCCTTCGGCCTGCGCGATTGCCCGCACTTCAGCGCGCACATCCTCCGGCACGGGGGGAATATCGGATAGGCCTTGCGTCAAAGCTAGAAAATACAGGCCGGTTCCGCCCACGATGATCGCCCGCTTTCCGCGCCGCTCCAGCGCTTGGACCTTCTGGCGGGCTGCATCCACCCAAGCGCGGGTAGAATAGCGAGTGGCCGCATCGATATGACCGAACAAATGATGGGGCACATCGCCCATTTCATCCTGCCCAGGCCGGGCGCTTATCACTTTAAGGTCGGCATAGACCTGCATCGAGTCGGCATTGATGACTTCGCCGCCCAATCGCTCAGCCAGCCGAATGGCCAATTCTGTTTTGCCGCTGGCGGTTGGGCCGTGGATAAGGATTGCCGGTTGCATAAATTAGACCTAAGGCCTTGCCAGCAAAGTTGAAAGCCACGAAAACGCGCTGAATGAGCCAAGTATCAGAATTTTCCCACGTTCTTGTCGGCGTTACGCATGTTGCGTCTGTCCTACTCTCTCAGATTGTTGAGTCTGTCGGGACCGCTAATGAGGATCATATCGGCTTCGAAGCCGGGCAACTCAACATCTTATCCGACACATCTGATGTTCAGGCTGCTGAGCTGCCCCTGACTCCCGGATCGGAAGATATGCTGAACGGGCTTCACTGGTTCTGCAAAGACCATGAGCATGTGGATTTTGCGCTGTTGCCCAATGCAAACCGTAAGAAGCGGCTACTGATATCCGACATGGATTCGACCATTATCGGGCAGGAATGTCTTGATGAGCTGGCAGATTTTGCGGGCTTGAAAGCCGAGGTGTCGGCTATCACCGAGCGTGCTATGCGCGGCGAGCTCAATTTTGAAGAAGCGCTCACAACGCGCGTCTCCATGCTGAAAGGCTTGAAACTCGACGCGCTACAGGCCTGTTACGAAGACCGCATCACACTCATGCCCGGCGCGCAGGCGATGGTCGCTACAATGAAAGCACACGGTGCAGAGACATTGCTGGTCTCCGGCGGGTTCACCTTCTTTACAGAACGTGTTGCCCAGCAGGCTGGGTTTGACGCCCATCGCGGCAATACGCTGATCGATGACGGCGCGGCGCTAACAGGCCAGGTTGGCATGCCTATCCTCGGCCGCGAAGCTAAATTGACGGCCTTAGAAGCGGCGCTCAGCGACCATAAGCTGTCCATCGACGACGCCCTTGCCATTGGCGACGGCGCGAATGATCTCGCTATGATCAAGGCGGCCGGATTGGGCATCGCATTTGAAGCCAAACCGGTTGTTGCAGAAGAGGCGACCGCCGCGATCAATCATACAGATCTTCGCACGGCTCTATTCTTTCAAGGGTATACCGCCGATGAAATCGTGGAAGGCCCCGGCCTCTAATCCTTTAAGTCGATGGAGAAGAATTGGTCATACCATCCTTCTCCCTGCCGACGCTGAACTCTCAACAGTAACGGCTTATCGGGCGTTTTCAGGCCCGCTTCAACCCGTTCAATTGCCTTGGCAACCGTTGCGATACTCTCAAAGCTGATTTCAATGATAACATCGCCGCGTTTCAGCTTTCCAAAGGCAGGCCCGCGCGGGCTGACCGTACGCACCAGAACGCCATCCACATCTTTCGGGATGCCGTGACGGCGGCGCGCTTCCTCGTCAATCGCGGCCAATTCTGCGCCCAAATCATTGCTGCTGACAGGGGCGTCAGGCGTGGAAACTTTTTCGGGGGCTGTGTCGCCCAAGTCGAGTTCATCCAGCTTCACCGATACGGTTTTACGTTTGCCATTTCGAACGAGTTCAAGATCAACCGTTTTGCCAACAGGCGTTTCTGCGACCTTGCGCGTCAGCTCTCGAACATTGGTCACTGCGTCGCCGTCAAACTGCAAAATCAGGTCTCCGACCTCCACATCAGATTTTGAAGCCGGGCCATCATCGGTAATGCGGGTGACGATAACGCCGCCCTTACCGCTGGCATTGTAGGCTTTCACCAGTTCGGCATCAGCAGGTTGCACATTTACACCCAACCAACCGCGCTGGACCTTGCCGCTAGACTTCAACTGATCGGTAATGCGTCTAACCAGATTGGACGGAACAGAAAAGCCGATACCGACCGACCCACCCGTCGGCGAAAGAATGGCGGTGTTCACGCCCACAACTTCGCCGCCCAGATTAAACAAGGGACCGCCAGAGTTACCCTTGTTAATCGCGGCATCTGTTTGAATAAACTCATCGGCGCGGCCGGCTTGAATGTCCCGGTTGCGGGCAGAAATGATGCCCGCCGATACCGACCCGCCAAGGCCAAACGGATTGCCAATCGCGATCACCCAGTCACCGACCTCAGCCGCGTCACTATCGGCCAAATCAACATAGGGCAGGGGCGTGGCGCTGTTGACTTGCAACACTGCCAAATCGGTGTCGGGGTCTCGGCCGATCAATTCGGCCTTCAAAATGCGCCCGTCAGAGAAGTTGATCTCGATCTGATCAGCGCCTTCGATGACGTGATTATTGGTAATAATGGTCCCATCAGACGACACGACAAATCCGGAACCGAGAGAGCCTTCGCGCTTGAAACCATCCTCATCACGGCCAAAAAACTCATTAAAGCGCTCCATCGGAGAGCCGTCTGGAAAGCTGGGTAACCCCTCCGGTGCGATCGTTTGCTGGGTCGAAATGTTTACGACCGCTGGCATGAGGCGGCTGGATAATTCCCGAAAACTTTGAGGTTGGTCTTTTTGGTCGATGGTATCGACCGCGCGCGAGAGTGAGCCTTGCGCGCTAGCAGGCAACGCAAAGGCTAGTCCTGTAGATATCGCGACAGCAACAGCAAATCCCTTAATCGTCATTCGGCGAAAACTCCTCGTCTGCCAAGAGTCCGTCTTGGCGTATGTCTATGGCTCAACTATGGCGGTTTGCGCGCCGTCTGCAAGCGGTTGGCTGTGCCTGATTTTCTTCGCCCGGTCACCTCGTGCCAACTTCGTTAACGAAATGCAAACAGGGTGCTTTGGAATTATCGCGACCATTTCGCTAGATGTTCAATGTTTTCGACTAATCTGAGATTACGAAACCAAATTCTTGAAGGCGATCTCACATGGGCAAAAATCTGTCATCTGCGCTCCGCGACCAGTCAGGCGCAACCGCGATCATTTATGCCTTGGTCATGCTGCCTCTAATGGCAGGCGTCGGTCTCGCGATTGATTTATCGCGCGCCCAATCAGGAAAAAACTTGGTCCAAAGCGCTGTTGATTCATCCGCCCTTGCTGCAACACGCCACATGTCCGATGCCACCAAAACAGACGCCGAAGTTATCGCGATGGCCGTTAAATTCTATCAAGCCGATATTGCAACCGCCCATTCTGGACTGGATTGTGCGACGCCGACAGTGGCTTTGAATCGCGCCGAAGGGACGATCGATGTGACGGCCAATTGTCGTTTGCCTACCACGCTCGCTGGCCTGGTCGGTGTGAGTGAATTTCAGTTTAGCGAGTCAGCACGTGCCCAAGCCGCTATCACAACGCTAGATTTGGCCCTTGTTGTTGACGTCAGCGGCTCGATGGGCGGTACACGCCTTGCGAATTTGCAAGCGGCTGCGTCGACGGCGATAGACCAACTTGTCACGCCGGAAGCGGGCGACCGCGTCCGCGTTGCCGTGGCGCCATACTCCCACTCTGTGAATGTTTCTGGCTATGAATCTGCGGTGTTTGAAGATGCCGTGAAAAGGGAATGGGTGCCTGCGTCCGGCGGAAATCCGGGTTACTGGAACATGCTACCTGGTGGTGAATGCGCCACAGAGCGCAGCGGTGACGAGGCGATCTCAGACGCGGAACCTGACACTGATCAATGGATCGGGCGCGAGGCCGATACATGCCCCGTCAATTCGATTCTTCCACTGACGAGCAACAAAACAGATATTCAAAATGCGATTGACGCCCTCGTTGCCGATGGCGGAACAGCGGGCCATTTGGGCGTGGCATGGGGCGGGTATCTCTTGGCTCCCACCTGGGTAGATGTTTGGCCGGCCGCCAGCACTCCGAAGCCTTACAACAATAATCAAATGATCAAAGCCGTCATTCTAATGACCGACGGCGCGTTCAATACTGCCTATGACAGCGCGCTCGGTTCATCATTTGAGCAGGCAGAGAATATGTGCACCGAAATGAAAACCAATGGTATTTTGATTTTCTCAGTCGCCTTTCAAGCCCCCGCTGAGGGCGAAGCGATTATGCAAGCATGCGCCACAGAGCCTGGCATGTATTTCGATGCCTCCAGCGGCGCGGATCTCGTCGACGCCTATGACTCGATCGCCAGTTCGCTTGAGCAGTTAAGTTTGAAACACTAAGGCACCGCGCGGCCCTCTAGCACACTCAGAGGCTTTCGCTGTGCTTCGCCAGCCACGCGTCGCGTGTCATTTCCCAGACCAATGACCGGCGCTTTGAGCCGTCATTTCGCTGGCTAACGATTTCGCCTTTGCGGTCGAAGCCGAGCGAATCCAGCAGCCTGGCCGTGCGAAAATTGTCCGGCGACGCCGTCTCGCAGATGAGCGAGAGGTCCAACGCTCGATACATCCAGTCAAAACTGATCCACGCGCCTTTGCCGCCTTGTCCGCGGTTTTGGCGGTCGGGGTGGAGGGCCCCCCCAAGTTCTCCAGCGGCCCATTCCGGCCAAACCTGAACATCGGTATAGCCGCCCAGCAAGCCCGCTGTATCGAAGTTTAGAAACAGCAGACCCACACCGCGTGCGCGTTCGACTAAGTGTCTTTCAATGAAGGCTTGCACGCTCGCCTGAGTTAGGGGGCGCGGGAGTGAATAGATCGGCGCGTGAACGACCGGATCACGTAAAAACTCGAAGAGGATGGTAGCGTCTTCCGGTATTGCTAGCCGAGATGTCGCATTTTCTGTTGGCATGGACTCGGCGTTACGCACATTCGCCCGAATCGCGTCGGCGCGCGCCGCAGTTGCTTGCTGACGCGTAATGGGTAGATGATCGGCATCGATCACCCCGCGACTCTGAACGCGACGTAAACAAGCCCAGCGCCGAGAGCTGCCGTCATTAGGCCCGCCTGAACCATGTCACGCGTGTCCATATTAGCGATCATACCCATCATTCGTCGCATAAAATCAGGGGCGATCGCATAGATCGCCCCTTCAATCAGGAACCACATACCGATCCCCGCGAGAATCAACACGAACGGTGTCATCTAACCGGCCCTAACGGCCATTTTTCCTGGCGCTGGCAATGAATTCATCGCAGAGGCCGAGACCGTCTGGTCCGACAATGATTTTCGTGCCCTCCTTGATCGACTTTTCACACGCAATCAAAGCGCGCTGAAAGCGAAAGAATTCAGCATCTTTCGTATAGGCACGCGCGTAGACCTCAGTCGATTTGGCGTCGCCTTCACCGCGAATTTTTTCAGCCGCTTCACGCGCTTGCGCCTGAAGCACCACGGCTTCACGTTCAGCTTGCGCGCGGATCAACCGGGAGCGTTCTTCCCCCTCAGACCGAATGCGTTGGGCTTCTTGACGTCGCGCGGTTTGCATCCGGCTATAAACGCCCTCGGCGACTTCTCTCGGCAAGTCAGCCTGGCGGATACGCACATCGATAATTTCGATACCCGCATCGGACAGGTCGGCCGTAACGGTTTCACGAATACGATCCATCAACTGGCTACGCTGTCCTGAGATAATTTCAGGCACTGGAACATTACCGAGCGAGTTACGGATCGAAGATTTTGTGAATTTGTCCAACTGCGCCGCAGCCGCATCTTCAGTTCTAAGGCGCTGATAAAACTTCAACGGATCTGTGATTTGCCAGCGCACAAACGCATCAACCGTTAGGCGGCGCTGATCTGATGCGAGCACATCGATGTCGGTAATATTGTGACCGATGTTTTTCCGGTCCAAAATTTCAGCCCGTTGAAAGAACGGATATTTGAAATAGAGACCGGCTTCATCTGTGCCGGGCGAATTGCGAACCGCGACAGGCTCACCCACTTGTAGAACCAAGGCTTGTTGGTCCTGGCGAACCACATAAAAGGAATCGAGCAGCGCCACAAAGGCGAGCACGAGTATAGCGATCATTAGCCATCCAAACGCTTTCATATCAGTTGCCTCCTGCTCTGCGGACCTGGTCGAGTTGCAGATACGGCACTGCGCCCGAGTTTTGATCCAAGATGGTTTTGTCCGTGCGCTCCAGCACACGTTCCATAGTTTCTAGGTACATCCGCTCACGCGTGACTTGTGGCGCTTTGCGGTACTCGGCGTAAATCTGTTCAAAGCGAGAGGCTTCACCTTCGGCGTCGGCCAGAACCTGATCGCGGTACCCTTCAGCTTCTTGCAATAGGCGTTGCGCCGTACCGCGTGCTTCTGGTACCAATTGGTTGGCTTCCTGTGTCGCTTGGTTGATGTTTGTTTCCGCGTCCTGTTCTGCCACGTTCACATCGTTGAACGCCTCAATCACTTGTTGCGGGGGGTCAGATTTATCAATTTGAACACTGATAATATCAACGCCAGTTCGATAATCATCGAGCAGCGCCTGAATCTGAGATTCCACTTCGGTTTGCACCACGGCGCGTTCTGTTGTGATCACGCTTTGAAGTTTCGATTTACCGACCACTTCGCGCATCACAGATTCAGCCACCATTCGCACTGCCTCTTGTGGGCGTTTGACGTTCAGGATGAAATCCTGAGGCTTGTCTGATTTGATTTTCCAAAACACGGAGAACTGCAATTCGACGATGTTCTCGTCTTCGGTCAGCATCAGGCTCTCGTCCAGATTGGTGCCAATGCGCGCTTCCTGTTGACGCTCAACAGGTACAATCACGTGCTCTTCGAAGGGGGCTGGCAGGTGAACGTGAAAGCCTGGCCCAAAATTGGTTTGCCAATTGCCGAAGCGGAACACTGAGGCTTGTTCGCCGGGGTCGACCATGACAACACCGGTTGAAAGCCACGCCATAAGCGCAACGCCCGCAACAACAATCATGCCGAGCGGGCCAAACCCTTTGCCGCCTTTGCCGCCGCCGCCTTTTTTGCCGCCGCCGCCTGATCCGCGTCGGAACCGCTCCTGCATCCGGCGCATTTGTTCTTCTAGGTCATTCCCGCCGCCGCCACCGCCGCCGCCCGATCCACCATTACCGGGTCTGTTCCAAGGCGAGTTATTGTCACCGCCGCCAGAGCCGGTTGGACCTTTGCCGGGCTTGCCGCCCCACGGACCGTCTGATTTTGATTTGTCGTCCCAGGGCATTAACCCCTCCTGTTCATGCTTGCAGCTTCTATATAGGCATAAATTGAGTATGTGCATCCCCAATCGGGTGGCATCAAGCGCCGAAACCGACGAAAGAAGGACGAAACGTGTTCAAGTCCAAGGAAAAGACCCGCAAACGCCTCGCCGATGCGGTGAACCGCGCGCTGAATTCGCCCCACTGGGTTGAATCTATAACAATAGATGCTGACAATTGCGCGATTATCGTTGTTCAGGCCGACCCAAGCGACCCAGAAGCGGCAGAAAAACGAAAACTCGATATTGAAGCCGCGGTAAGCGGGGTCACGGGCGTCAACTCAGTCAAAATCGTTCTAACAGCGCAGCGAAGCGGTGCCATGCCGGGCGGTCCAAACACGCCCCAGACGCCCTCCGCGCCGCCAGCCCCGGGCACAACCCGTATCCGCAAAGGCGCGCGCTTGTCTGATGCGGCCATGGAGCAAGGCGCGCCCACAACGTCTCAAATTCCCAATATTCCGGGTATCCCTCGTATTCTTGTGGTTGCCAGCGCCAAGGGCGGGGTGGGCAAATCGACGGTGGCGGTCAATCTGGCCGCTGCCATGGCCAAGGCCGGGATGAAAGTCGGGCTGTTAGACGCCGATATTTACGGCCCCTCAATTCCAACCATGCTGGGCCAAACGGACGCTCAGCCGGACACCGGCCCGGATGGCAAGCTCATCCCGGTCAATGCGCACGGTCTCAAAACTCTATCCATCGGCTATCTTTCCGACCCTGACGCGCCGATGATCTGGCGCGGCCCGATTGTGATGTCCGCGATCACGCAAATGCTGAACGACGCAAATTGGGCCAGCCCGGATGATCCGCTTGATCTTCTCATCATCGACACGCCCCCCGGCACCGGCGATGCCCAACTGGCGATCGCGCAGAAAGTACCGGTTACCGCCGCCCTGATTGTCACCACACCGCAGGAGGTGGCGCTCGCCGATGTTCGGCGCGGCGCGGCGATGTTTGCGAAAACGGCTGTGCCAGTCCTAGGCATCATTGAAACGATGAGTTGGTTTGAGGGGCCAGACGGCACGCGCCATCACATTATGGGGCAGGGCGGCGGCGCAGCGATGGCGGTGCAACTCGGCTTGCCACTTCTTGCGGAACTGCCCATGCTGCAAGCGATAAGAGAAGGGGGCGACAGCGGCCACCCCGCAGCGCTGAGCGACGGCCCCGCCGCAGACCTGTTCATGGCCCTCGCCAAAACGACCGCTGAGGCGCTCGACACACTCCAAACCAAACCCGCGCCAGAGATTGTGTTTGTCGATTAGGTGTCAGAAAAGCTCCATGGGGCGATAACGTGACCGAAATCGAGAAGTGCTTAATGTCTACGCCTTGGAAACTGTTCGGTCTCGGTGCGCTTGCGATGTTGGCGTTTGCCGGAAATTCTATCCTCAATCGGTTCGCTCTGTCTGGCGGCGAGGCCGGCGCCTGGAGCTTTACGCTGATCCGACTCATATCAGGTTCGATCATGCTGGCGTTTCTATCGCGGTTTCGGGTTAATGGCGGCAGTTGGATAAGCGCGATGAGTTTGCTGATCTACGCAGCGGGGTTCAGCTTTGCCTATCTGGCGCTGGATGCTGGCATAGGCGCGCTCATCTTGTTCACACTTGTACAGTTCACGATGATGGGCCGCGGCTTGACCACTGGCGAGCGGTTCGGTCGCGCTCAATGGCTCGGCGCGCTGACGGCGTTTGCAGCGATGGTTTGGCTGCTATGGCCTGCGCAAGACCAGCCCGAAACAATTGTTCCAATTTGGGCAGTGGCCAGCATGGCGGCGGCGGGTGTCGGCTGGGGCATCTATTCGCTTATTGGGCGCGCCGAGGCCGCGCCGCTGCTCTCCACAACCGGCAATTTCGCCCGGGCGGCTCTTTTGGGCGTCGTCATCAGCGTGCCAGTCTTGTCTGTCATGCCCGAAGCATTCCCCTCGGCGCAGGCGACGGCCGCGGCGGTCGCGTCCGGCGCGATAACATCCGGCATTGGCTACGCCATCTGGTACGCGGCGTTGCCTGGCCTGTCGCGAATGCAAGCGGGCGTCATGCAACTTTCAGTGCCAGCCTTGGCGGCATTGGGCGGCGTCTGGCTCCTCAGCGAACCGCTCACCCCGCGCATGACCGTCTCAATCGCCCTTGTCCTCACCGGCGTCGGCGCGACAATGTTTCTTAAAAGAGATGACATAAGGGCAGACTAAAGACGTGATGTTTCGAGGATGATAGACATTTGGCGCCGCATTGAAAAAATGAGAAAAGCATGGACATCAAATTAGCTCAAAAAGACATGCGCGCCGCTTATGTTGGAGGGGCCCCCGGCGTTCTGGTATCTGGGCTTGTCTGGATCGCGGCGGGCCTGACGATGATTCAGGTTGATTTTAAGACCAGCCTGTATGTTTTCTTCTTTGGCGGCATGCTGATTTTTCCGCTGTCCTCGGTGATTGAAAAGATCGTTTTTCGCGCCAGCAGCGCCGATAAGTCGAACCCGTTCATTCGTTTCTCTCTGGAAAATACGGTCATCCTCTTCGCGGGATTGTTCATTGCCTATTTTTCGATTCAGGCCAGTCAGGGCTGGTTCTACCCTATTATGCTGCTCGTCATTGGCGCGCGCTATTTCCCGTTTGCGACCGCCTATGGCAACCGCATGTTCTGGGTGCTTGGCGCGGCGCTTATCGCTTTTGGGCTCACAAATCTTCTGGTGTTTGATTTGGATATGTCCAGCGTGCCGATATTAGGCGGCGCGATAGAGATCGTTTTCGCCTTGATCTTATTCGTGCAGGGCAGACGGTAAGGCTTTGTGTCCTGTCAAACTTTGCAAACCGTTTGTTGAAATCTGGCCCGGAAAACGCTATGTATCACGGGTTCTTCGGAACTATGGCGATAAACGCGCGTGTAATAAGCGGTTCGGACCCGGGGGCGGTACCCGGCGGCTCCACCACAAGCAGGTTCAGGCGAACACTTAGCCTGTTTCTGACGGGGCCGAAATAGGATCGACGGACGTGTAAAAGCGATGCCTTTGCCGGATTGAGCCCCCTTAGAAGCTCATTCACAATAGTTGCTAATGACAACTTTGCTGATGAAGGTCTGATGGCTGCGTAAGCAGTCGGATGATTTTCGACTTAACTCCTTAGGCCTCAGAATCTAAGGCGGGGCCCGGAGGCGCCTGGCAACAGAAGCCTCCACTTTTTCTCTTACGCGCGCCGAGCAGCAAGCCCGAAGGGCGCGTCAGCCAAATAAACGCGTGAAGCAAGTTCGATCTCAATCGCCTGGACCGTTTAGACCTGCTAGACTTTTCTCATGATCATTCTGGGGAAGCCATTTCATGAAACACCTCACCAGCCTCCTGCTCACCGCAGCCGTCGCCGCCTGCGCGCCGCCCGACACCAATATAGGTCCCGATCCTGCTATGCCTGCGAAAACTGAACCGGTAAGTTTCGTGGCGACGGGTTGGCCCGCCAAAACGCTGCCTGAAATTAGTGCTGGGCTTGCCGCTGGAGAGATTTCATCGGAGGCCCTCACCGAAGCCTATATCGCCCGCATTGAGGCGATCGACCGGGACGGCCCTGCGCTTCAGGCCGTCCTTGCACTCAACCCAGATGCCTTAGAAGCCGCCCGCGCCTCAGACGCCCGCCGCGCCGACGGCGTGTCGCTTGGACCGCTCGATGGTGTGCCGATCCTCGTCAAAGACAATATCGAAACCAAAGACCCCGTCGCCACCACCGCTGGTGCGCTCGCCCTAAAGGACAATGTGACAGGCCGCGACGCCCCTCTGATCGCGAGCTTACGCGGGCAGGGCGCGATCATTCTCGGTAAATCCAATCTCAGCCAATGGGCCAACTTCCGGTCAGAAAATTCGATGAGCGGATGGTCTGCGCTTGGCGGGCAGGTGCGCAATCCGCACATGCTGGACCGCAATCCTTGCGGCTCAAGTTCTGGCTCAGGCGCGGGCACGGCGGCCTCGCTGGCCGCGGGCAGTATTGGGACAGAGACGAACGGGTCCATTATATGCCCGTCCAACATCAATGGTGTTGTGGGGTTTAAGCCGACCGTCGGTCTGGTGTCTCAGCAGTATATTGTGCCGATTTCCTCCACCCAAGATACCGCTGGCCCAATGACCAAGACGGTGAAAGGGGCGGCGATGATGCTGACCGGCATGGCAACAGGTGACGCCAAAACAGACTATACAGGTGCGCTCGATACCAATGCGCTGGACGGCAAGCGTATTGGGGTTTTGAGGTTTGCGGAAGGCTCCAATGCGGACATCAAAAGCCTGTTCAACGTGGCCATCAAAGATATGGAGGCCGCCGGTGCGACGCTGGTTGAAATCGACAATTTTGACAACACAGCAGAAAGCTACGGCGCAAACTCCTACGCGATCCTGAAATATGAGTTCAAGGCGACATTGAACGACTATCTGGCAGATGCCGCCCCGGCTGTGAAAACGCGTTCATTGTCAGACGTGATTGCCTTCAACGCCGCCAACGCAGACATTGAACTCGCCCTGTTTGATCAATCCATATTGGTCGCCTCTGATGCTTTGGGAGACCTGTCCGACCAAGCCTATCAAGACGCTTTGAACGATGTCTTGCCTGCCGTACGGGCCAACGGCATCGACAAATTACTCGCTGACAATGATCTGGATGTGCTCGTCTCGCCGTCAGGCCCACTGGCGCCGCGTGTTGATCCGGTCAATGGCGATGTCTGGCCAGATTGGGCAGGCGCCGGGTGGATGGCTGCCGTCGCCGGCTATCCCCATCTCACCGTCCCCATGGGCCAAGTTCACGGGCTTCCGTCAGGAATATCCTTCATGGCGGGCAAAGACCAGGACGCCGCCGTTCTCTCGATCGGCTACGCCTATGAGCAACGCACCCAGCAGCGGGCAGACCCGCAATACCTCTCAAACGCCGAAGACCGCTCAGAGATCAAAGCGGCGATGACACGCAAATGATTGAAGTGTCTCGTCGAAGACTAAAACCTTTGCCCTGTGGCTAGGTCGCCTTGCCTCTGAGCTTCGCCACCACAGTATCCACGTGGTATTTCATCTCGTCCGCGCCGCCCATCGGCGCCTGCGTCGCAAACGCAGCTTTTACCTCATCGGCGCGTCGCTCTGCGGCGGCGTAGGCGGAACACTCCGTCATGATCAGAAAATCCCCGCGCTCGATCGCGGCCAGCGTTTCGGCTGCCACCTCGCTCGCCGGCTTGCCCGCCGCCATGACCGCTTGCACCATCGCGGCGCGCTGCAAATTGGGCGCATCCAAACCCGCAGCCTTCACCGACGTTTCACCAATCCCAGTCGCTGTCAGGCCGGGGCAGAGCACGCTCATGCCAATGGTCTCTGGCAATTCAGCTCGGAACACATCGCCCAGCGCCAAGACGCCGTGCTTGGCGGCCGTGTAGAATCCATTGCCGGGGTGTTGCAATCCCAAGGAATGCTCTGAGCCCGTCAGGCAAATATGCCCGCCTCGATCATTCGCAATCATGCGCGTAGCAAACGCCTTCGCGGTGGCCCAAACGCCCTTCAAATTCACGTTCAGCGTTATGTCGAATTCGGCCTCCGTCGCCTTCAAAAGCGGTCTGCCGACGCCGAGGCCCGCATTCGCGAATACCAAATCCACACCGCCCAGTTTCGACCACGCCGCCTCCGCCATCGCCTCAACCGCCGCCACATCAGACACATCACACGCCATCGCGCTGACCCCGTCGCCAAGCTCAGCCGCCTTCGCCTCTGCGGCTTCGCCATCAATATCGACGATAATGGCCTGTCCGCCTCGGCTTTGGATGGCTGCGGCCAGGGCTGCGCCAATGCCACTCGCGCCGCCTGTGATCACGGCTGTCTTGTTTGTGGTGTCCATCTGATTTGATCCTTAAGCTGGGGCGGTGAAGGCAACTTGCCCGGTGCCGTCTTTTTTCAGTGCTGTTTGAAACGCGGGCCGCGCATGCATCCGCGCGATCCAAGCCAAACTGTTCGGATGGGCGTCGGTGATGAACCCCTTGGCGGCGGCGGCCTCCATACAATAGCTCATGACAATATCAGCCGCCGTGAACTGCTCACCCGCAAACCAGGGCCCCTTGCTCAAATCGTCTTCCATAGCGCGCACCAAAGCGGCCATTCGCGGTGTAACCATAGACGCCTCGCCGCGCCCGATGACCGGTCTAACGAACGGTTTGAAAACGCCCGGCGCCCGAGTCTTCAGCGCGTCAAACACGGTCGCCATGGTTAGGGCGGGCATGAGGCTGCCCTGCGCGGCATGGAACCAAAACAGATAGGCGTTTCGGTTGGCCGCGCCGGGCCCGGGACGCAAGTGCTGGTCGCCGTGCTGATCCAGAATATAGTCCACAATCGCATTGGTTTCCGCCATCACAAACGCCCCATCACTGATAACCGGAGAGGTGCCCAGCGGCGATATGGCTTTATATTCTGCAGGCGCCATCATTGTTTTTGGATCGCGCGGATAGATTTTCAGATCATAGGTCGCCCCCAACTCTTCCAGCAGCCAAAGAATGCGGAAGGACTGGGAATACTCAAGATGGTGAACCGTGATCATGGGCGGGATCTTTCATCGATTGTCAGTGCGGCCTGTGGGCGTTTGGGCCTCAGGCTCAATCAAGCGCACTTTCCGATGGGTTATGCAAGCTATCAGCAGGGCAGGAAAACCACCCGGTGAAACCTCAAATTTTTTTGGAACCGAATGCGTCATCAAGCGTTCGTGCCGAAGAAACTAAGAAATTGTTACCCTATTTCACATTGACCCCGCGCACATTTCATCTGACTCTTAATCACGATCCACACATTCAAACCTTCGGAGCTTTACATGAATTTTCGTATCCTCACACCGTTTTCAACTCTCCTTGCGGGCGCCATGCTCGCCGCCTGCACACAGTCCGTTGTGACGGGTGAGGAGACAACAGATATGGCCAAAGGCGAAGCCGATAAAGGCGGCTTGTGTCTGGCGTCTGGTCCACAAACACCGCGGGATATCTCCAGCAAAGTGGGGCTAAACTTGGCAGACTTCCAAATCGCTCCGCCCGCCTCCCAAATGAATCTTTGTAACATCCACACCCACACCAATGCCGAACACAAAGGCCCCGGCTTTAGCGTCTTCGTCGACGACACAGATAGCGGCGGCTATGCGTGTAATGAAACGGCAAGTCTGACAGCGTCTGAGCGCGCTCCAATGGACGGCGCTTATAAAGGCGTGAAGCCCGGCGATACGATTGAGGTGCACTGGGTTCACACCAGCTGCGAAACATCACCCGGGGAAGGGCTTGGCGCTTGTGTGCCGGACACCTGCTCCGATCCAGTTCTTCGCGTTGAAGCGCAAACCTTTCTGGTTGTGAATGATCGAAACGCTATGCAGTTCACCAATATGACGTATGGCGGCACGGTAAATGGCAAGCATCAGGCGCGCTCCATACCGACAACAACCGGAACCCCCGTCCGTTTCCGCGGCTCAACAACCGGGCCGAGCTACACCCAGTCACAATGCTCGCCTGCACAGGTGACATGGAATGTGCGCCCAATGTGCGCCAAGCTCGACATTGCTTCCCTGCACAGATGGGCAGACAGCGGCAATGTGTTCAAAGAAACAAAATCCCACGGCGTCCGTCAGTTGGTCACAGCGCCTGAATTGCTATCCCCGATTGAGTAGCGTTAGCTATAACGCGCCTCGACTTTAGGCCCTTCAGAACCGCCTGCCACCGCCTCAACACTCTCCGCAAGATCGGCGAGATATTGCTCCACCACGTCTGCGTGCTTGGGCGATAACATGAGGTGGAGGCTAGGCGGTTCTTTCGTGACCGATGTGAACCATCCGCGCCGGTAAATCTCACCATAGATCGCAAATGCGTGGTGGTCTGGATGCGAGAACGCCATCAGGCCCAGCATCGGGTTGCCGAGGATCTCAAACCCCAAGGCTTTCACACCCGCCTCAAGCCGCTCCCGTGTGGCGCAAACCAAACCCTGTTTTTCCTTATAGCCTTCGACGCCAAGCGTGTTCATTACCGCCCAGGCCGCTGAAATCGCGCCGCCCGGGCGTGTGCCCGCCAGCGTTGGTGTCTTCATTGGCGCGCCGCTCCAGCACCGCAAATCAAACGGCATGTGCTGGTAAAGCGCTTCAGAGCGAAACAGCACGGTGGAGGCCCCTTTGGCGCAATAGCCATATTTGTGCAGATCGGCGCTCATAGAATGAACAGCGGGCACCTCAAAATCAAACGGCGGCACGGGCACGCCATTCATCCGCGCAAAAGGTGCAAAATATCCTCCAACGCAAGCATCAACATGCAACCAAACATTCTTGGCGGTCGCCACATCGCCAAGCGCCTCAATCGGGTCAATAATGCCATGCGGGAAATTCGGCGCTGACCCCACCATCATAACCGTGTCAGCATCACAGGCCGCGCCCATTGCCTCTGGGTCGGCTTCATAGGAGCCGTCCGTTTTTACGGGGATGCGCCGCACCTCAATGTCCATGAGCAGAGACGCTTTATCGAACGCCAGATGCGCCGATTGGGCCAGCACAATGTTGGGGCGGTGCAACGCGCGTCCGTGACTGCGGGCATAGTCGCGCGCCGTTTTTATGGCCATGGTGATTGAGTCTGTTCCGCCTGATGTCATCGCGCCTGTTGCGCCTTTTGGGCCGTGCAAAAGGCCGAGCCCCATTGAGATAACGTCCTTCTCCATTTGAGCGAGCGAGGGGAACGCTAACGGCCCGAGGCCATTTTCGGCCATATACATTGTGTAGGATTCCTGCTGCACCGCGCTGATCTCTGGCCCGGCATTGAAAACATACACGGCGGTCTTGCCGTCCCGCCACGCGGCGTCTCCTGTACCTCGGTCTAGCATTTCAGATTTTAGCTCTGCCCAGTCACGGCCTCGTTCCGGCATCTGCATGTGGGGTTCCCTCTCTAAAATTTGTGTTAGTCTATCGGGGTGGAAGAGGCCCGCCAAGCAAGGTCTTTGGTTGACACGGCGATGGGCGCAACCTGTAACAAGGCTTGAGGCAAGCGATTCAAGGGCTTCACCCATGAGGGGACTGGGCGAGCGCAATTTTTTTGCTCGCCGCGCGCGCGAAGGGCGTTGCAGCAGCGGCCCGGCCCGCTTAGGGTGATTTCAGAAACAGAAAACGGCTTTCGGGATTCGAGACATTCATGACGGATTATATTGGCTACGAAGCGCTTACTCAGGCTGCAATGCGAGGCGTCGTTCGTGAGGCGCTCAAACGGGCTCAGGCCAATGGCGGCGTGCCCGGCGACCATCATTTCTACATTACCTTCCGCACGAAAGCACCGGGTGTGAAGATCGCTGACTATCTGGTTGAGCGTTTCCCCGAAGACATGACCATTGTCATTCAGCATCAGTATTGGGATCTGGAAATTACCGATGGCCACTTTGAGATCATTCTCAAATTCTCTGGCGTGCCGCAGCACCTCTACATTCCATTTGCTGCGCTGACGCGATTTGTTGACCCGTCCGTCAACTTTGGGCTCACATTTGAATCAGAAGATAAGTCGGACAACGTCATCGCGCCAACGCAAGACGTCGCAGAACAAGACAATACCGCGGAAGAGGGCGTTCAGGAGGCGTCCGGCGGGCTCAGCACGGTGGTCAATCTAGACGCGTTTCGCCGTAAATAACGCTCGCCGCACCGGTCGAGGGGCAACGCATGTCAGACAGTGAAAAACCTGCCGTCTCAGACGCAGACATGCTTGCGCGGTTCCAAAACTCCAAGAAACGCCCCCCATGCTCTGACACGCTCGGCATGCGCCTCACTGAAGTGGACCAGTCTGCGCGCCGCATCCGTATGGATTTCGATGTCCCCGAAATGTTCGCCAATCCAACCGGCGCGGTTCAGGGCGGGTTCTTAGGCGCGATGATGGATGAGGCGATGAGCACATGCGTCATTATCGATTCAAACGTCACAATGACAGCGCCAACCCTGGAAATGAAAACCAGCTATATTGCGCGCCTGATGCCTGGCCCCGCCCATGTTGAAGCCCGCATCCTAAAGCGCGGGCGGTCAGCCGCATTCATGGAAGCCGATTGCTTCGACGCCAGCGGCAAATTGGTCGCGCGCGCCACAGCGACCGCCATTCCAATGCCCTTCAAGCGCCTCAGCTAAGTGACAGACCCCTTCGATAAAACGGCCTATTGGACAGAGGTTTTAACCCGCGGCAACAACCCGCCCGCCACGCAGTTTGTGGGCTTCGACCTGATCGGATTTGATGTAGACGCCGGGTGGTGCGAGGCGTGGTTCAAGCTGCCACCAGAAGCCGCCAATCCGGCCGGCAATGCGCAAGGCGGGTTCATCACCGCCATCCTCGACGAAGCGATGAGCCTTGCCGGCTCCATCGTGCAAGACGGCCCCGCGATGAGCCCCACTCTGCAAATGACCACCAGCTTCATCCGCCCGGTGCCCATCGGCCAGCGCCTGAAAGGGCGCGGCCAAACGGTTCGCAAGGGCAGGGCGGCTATTTTCACCGAAGGCTGGCTCCACAATGAAGACGGCAAACTGCTCGCCAGCGCGACGGCCAGTTGCATCCCGCGCCCAATGAACATAGGCGACGGCTACTAAAGATCCGAGCTTGGGAACAGCGCGTGCACCGCTACCCCATCGCCTCGGCTTTCATGTAAATGCCTTCCCGGTCCCCCACGCGCC
>CAZXVJ010000008.1:85230-87219 GCA_964644385.1 uncultured Hyphomonas sp.
CTCATTCGCGCGCTCGGCGTCGTCAAAAAGGCCGCCGCCGAAGTCAATCAACTGCTCGAAAAGCTAGACCCTATGCTCGCCCGCGCCATCATTCAGGCCGCCGATGAAGTCATCGAAGGCAAGCTGAACGATCATTTCCCGCTCGTTGTCTGGCAGACCGGCTCTGGCACCCAGTCCAATATGAACGCCAATGAAGTCATCGCGAACCGCGCCATCGAAATCCTCGGTGGCAAAGTCGGCTCCAAAGCCCCCGTGCACCCCAATGATCACGTCAATATGAGCCAAAGCTCCAACGACACCTTCCCAACCGCCATGCACATTGCCTGCGCTGAAGAGATCACCCACCGCCTGCTGCCCGCGCTGCAACAACTCCATAACGCCCTCAATGATAAGTCTCAGGCGTGGAAAAAGATCATCAAAATCGGCCGCACTCACACACAAGATGCCACACCCGTCACGCTCGGTCAGGAGTTCTCCGGCTACGCACAGATGGTTGCCAATGGCATTGAGCGCATTGAGCAGACCCTGCCGAAACTTTTGGAAGTCGCCCAAGGCGGCACAGCCGTTGGCACAGGTCTCGCTACCCCCGTCGGCTTTGCAGAACAAGTGGCTGAAAAGATCGCACAGATCACCAAGCTGCCCTTCAAAACCGCGCCAAATAAATTCGAAGCCCTTAGCGCGCATGACGCGATGGTGTTTGCCCATGGCGCGATCACAACGGCGGCGATGTCTTGCTTTAAGATCGCCAATGACATTCGCTTCCTCGGCTCCGGCCCGCGTTCTGGCCTCGGCGAACTCGCCCTGCCAGAGAATGAGCCCGGCTCCTCCATCATGCCGGGCAAGGTGAACCCCACCCAGTGTGAAGCGCTCACGCAGGTTTGCGCCCACATCCACGGCAACAATGCCGCGATGAGCTTTGCGGGCAGCCAGGGCCATTTCGAACTCAACGTCTTTAACCCGATGATGAGCTATAATTTCCTTCAGTCCGTGCGCCTCTTGGCGGACGCCGCGGTGAGCTTCACTGAAAATTGCGTTGTCGGCATCGAACCGCGCCTCGACAACATTCAACGCGGCCTCGAAAACTCACTCATGCTGGTCACGCCGCTGAAAGAGAAATACGGCTATGATCTCGCCGCTAAAGTCGCCAAAAACGCCCACAAAAATGGCACAACCCTGCGGGTCGAGGCGCTCGCGCTCGGCATCTCCGAAGAAGACTTCGACACCATCGTGGACCCCTCAAAAATGGTTTCGCCGGGGTAGTGGTGCCCGCGGTGCGAATCGCTGAATGAGTAAATGAAAACAGAAACAAAGGAAGCGGCCATGACCAACACGTTTCAGGGTTCTAAAGCCAACCCGTCCGAATTTGATGCCTACTCGAAACTGGCGGAAGACGAGCCCTACTTCGTGCTCAGCGCGCATGACCCGCTGTCCAGCGCGATTGTGGAATTGCACGCCTATATCGGGGCGGGCCAGTCTGGCGCGGCGCACAATAAATTGGCTGAAATTATGGCCCTCACCGCGACCAAGCCGCCGCGTCCGGCCTCCAGCCCGAAATATCGCGAGACATTCGCCATTTCGCTAGCCATGGAGCAGTGGCGCCACGCTCAGGATTAGGGGGCGGCGGCATGGCAGACAAACCGATCAATCTGAACAAGTTTCGCAAAGCGCGGCAAAAGGCGGCTGAAGATAAGACAGCCGCTGAAAATCGCGAGAAGTTTGGGCGGACAAAAACCGACAAGGCGTTCGAACAAGCCAAGGCGGATGAGGCAAAGCGAAAACTTGACGCCCATAAGCGCGACGCGCCCGAGGAGTAGAGCACGCGCGCTGGGATTGTGTGGGATAGATTCGGCTCTATCCAACACCTCCATCCGGCCCAACCTGTAAGGTGCACTGGTTTTCCTGATGAATTTTATGCGCTGAATCCGCCCGGCTTGCGGACGGCTATATATTCATCGCCATGAAAGCTTCGCAAATCCCCTACTACATGGC
>CAZXVJ010000009.1:0-75913 GCA_964644385.1 uncultured Hyphomonas sp.
GCGCCGACTTCTAATGCCTTGTTTTTAATGAATTGGAGCCAGAAAATTGACTGATTCAAACTACGACCTCATCGTTATCGGCTCTGGTCCCGGTGGTTACGTGGCCGCGATTCGTGCGAGCCAACTCGGCATGAAAACGGCCATCGTTGAGAAAGAAAACCTCGGCGGTGTGTGTCTCAACTGGGGCTGCATCCCAACCAAGGCGCTGCTGCGCTCTGCCGAAGTGTTGCACCTTGCCAAACACGCCAATGACTTCGGCCTGAAAATCGATAAGGCAGACTTTGATCTTGAGGCGGTTGTCAAACGCTCACGCGGCATTGCCACCCAACTGAGCGGCGGCGTCAAATTCCTGATGAAGAAAAACAAGATCGATGTGATCGAAGGGTTCGCTCGGCTGGAGGCTGGAAAGCCCGCGCCGAAAGTCATCGTAAAGGATGCCAAGGGCAAAGACGCCACCTACACCGCGAAGCACGTCATGCTCGCCACAGGCGCGCGCGCGCGTGATATTCCGCAAGCCGGGCTCGTCGCCGATCACAAAATGATCTGGACCTACCGCGAAGCGATGACGCCGGATGTGATGCCGAAAAAACTGCTCGTCATCGGCTCTGGCGCCATCGGGATTGAGTTCGCAAGCTTCTATAATGAGCTTGGCAGCGAGGTCACGGTCGCCGAAGTCATGGATCGTATTCTGCCCGTCGAAGACGAAGAAATCTCAGCCATGGCGGAGAAGGATTTCAAGAAGCAGGGCCTCAACATTGTCACGGGCGCGAAGGTCGAAAACCTGAAAGCGGGTAAGAACAACGTCACCGCCGACATCACTGGCAAGGATGGTAAAACATCCAAACAGACGTTTGACCGGGCCATCCTGGCCGTTGGCATTGTTGGCAATGTTGAAGATATGGGGCTGGAAAAGCTCGGCGTTAAAATTGAAAAGACACATGTGACTGTAGACGGCTTTGGCCGCACCGGGGTGCAAGGGCTGTATGCGATTGGTGACCTGACAGGTCCGCCTTGGCTGGCGCATAAGGCGAGCCATGAAGGCGTTATCTGTGTTGAGGGCATGGCCGGGGCAAACACCGCCCATCCGTTCGATGCGTCTAACGTTCCGGGCTGCACGTACAGCCACCCGCAAATTGCTAGCGTCGGGCTGACCGAAGCGCAGGCGAAAGCCAAGGGCCGCCCCATCAATGTTGGCCGCTTCCCGTTTATCGGCAATGGCAAAGCCATCGCGCTGGGGGCAGGGGACGGCATGGTAAAAACCATCTTCGATAAGGAGACCGGTGAACTGCTCGGCGCGCACATGATTGGCGCGGAAGTCACCGAGCTGATCCAGGGCTACGTCATCGCGCGCGAGGGCGAACTCACCGAAGCGGAACTCAAGCACACCATCTTCCCGCATCCAACGCTAAGCGAAATGATGCATGAGGCGGTTTTGGATGCTGAAGGGATCGCCCTTCACGTTTAGGGTGGTCCTTGCAGGCGAGCGCCGGGATATGGACACCTGTCTGGATGATATGGACAGGATACAGACAGGATATGGACAGTATATGGACATCCTGAGGGCGCCTGAACCCCGCATAAATGCGCTCGCCTTTTGAGCCTCACCGCGGTTCAATTTCCCCTGTCGGGTGAAACTTTACCAGATGGCTTTGATATAGCGCATTTGATGCTAAGACTCCTTTGAAATATCGGGAGTTTTCATGCGTCTTTTCATCATATTCGCGGCATTTATCGCCTTTGGCGGCGCGGCCAGCGCACAAGCCATCCAGCAAACCAAGGGCACCTTCGAGGATAAGTTCCGCCAGCTCGATGAAGACTGGCCAACGCCAACCGAAACACGCCTCGCATCGGGCGCACCCGGGCCCGACTATTGGCAACAAGACGTTGATTACGCGATAAAAATTCGCCTGAATGAAGGCGCGCGGCGTCTTATTGGTCAGCAGACCGTCACCTATAAAAACAACTCCCCACACACGCTGAACTATCTCTGGCTGCAGCTCGATCAGAACCGTTTCAAGGCCGATAGCCTCGACAATATGAGCCGCACCGCGTCGAACAATGCCCGCATTAGCTATTATGCGATCCGGCGCGCCAAGACGCTCGAAGATTTTCAAGGCGGCTATGACATCCGCAATGTGAAATCCGGCGATGACGAACTCGAATACAGCATCATCGACACCAATATGCGCATTGATATGCCAGCGCCGCTCGCCCCCGGTGAGACGTTCGAGTTTTCGCTGAACTTCGCCTATAACCTTATTGAAAACAGAGTAATAGGCGGCCGCGCGGGCTATGAATGTTTTGAGGGCGAAGACGAAGATGGCAACTGTATCTTCCTTGTCGCGCAGTGGTTTCCACGCCTTCACGCCTACTCAGATTATGAAGGCTGGCACAATAAGGCCTTCCTTGGATCGGGCGAATTCACGCTCGAATTTGGCGATTATGATGTTGAGATTACGGTTCCCGAAGACCACGTCGTTTCATCTTCGGGCGTGCTGCAAAACGCTGAAGATGTTCTCAGCGGCGTCGAACTGAAGCGCTACGACGATGCCAAAACGTCTGATGAGCCAATTTTCATCGTGACGCCGTCAGAGGCAAAAGACGCAGAGAAAACAACGCTCAAAAGCGCGCAAACATGGAATTTCAAAGCTGAAAATGTCCGAGACTTTGCCTGGGCGTCGTCTCGAAAGTTCATCTGGGATGCGATGAACGTGACCCAAGACGATGTCTCAGACGGCGAAGACGTGCTGGCCATGTCGTTCTACCCAAATGAAGCCGAGCCGATCTGGAGCGCCTACAGCACGCAGGCTGTTGCGCATACGATCCGCGTTTATTCGCGCTATTCCTTCGCTTACCCCTATCCCACGGCGCAATCGGTCAATGGGCCGGTGGGCGGCATGGAATACCCGATGATAACCTTCAACGGGCCACGGCCGGTGAAAGATGATGACGGCAATCTAACCTATAGCCGGCGCACCAAGTATGGCCTCATCTCAGTGATTATCCACGAGGTCGGGCATATCTATTTTCCGATGATTGTGAATTCCGATGAACGCCAATGGACATGGATGGATGAGGGTTTGAACACCTTCCTACAGTTCGTGGCCGAGCAGGAATGGGAAGAAGCCTATCCGTCGCGCCGCGGTGAGCCCAAGAACATGATCAATTATATGCTGTCGCAAAACCAAGTGCCGATTATGACGCAATCGGACTCGATCAGCCAGTTCGGCAATAATGCTTACGGAAAGCCCGCGACGGCTCTTAACATTCTGCGCGAAACGATTTTGGGCCGCGAAGCCTTTGACGCAGCTTTCATTGAGTATTCTCAGCGGTGGAAGTTCAAGCGCCCCACGCCGTATGACTTTTTCCGCACCATGGAAGAAGGGTCAGGCACCGATCTGGATTGGTTCTGGCGCGGATGGTTCTATTCCACCGATCACGTCGATATTTCCATTGATAGCGTGACCAAAGGCAATTTGAATACGCGCAATCCCGGCGTTGAAAATGCCATCAAGCGCGCGGAGAAGGCAGATGAACCGCTTTCGCTCACGGTTGAGCGCAACAAAGATATTGAAAAAGTGGTCGAAGCGAATCCGGATTTGCTCGATTTCTACAATGAGAAAGACGAGTTTTCGCATGGCGAAAAGCAAGTCAAAGCGTACACGAAAGACGTTGAATCACTTGAAGAATGGGAACGTGAAGCGCTCGCCGTTGAAGATAATTTCTACTATGTGACGTTCACCAATCGCGGCGGAGTGGTGATGCCGGTCATCCTGAAAGTGACCTATGCATCGGGGCAGACAGAAATGATCCGAATGCCGGCTGAAATTTGGCGGCGGAACCCACAACGGGTGACGCGCATGATCATAACTGACGGAGAGATTGCATCGATTGAACTCGACCCACGCTGGGAAACGGCTGATGCAGACCGATCGAACAATCATTATCCACCAAAGATCGAACCCTCGCGTTTAGAGGTGTACAAAAACAAGCGGTCCAAGAATCTAATGCAGCGCCTCGACATGAAAGTTGAACCAGATGGCTTGCGCGCGATGGCGAATGAGTCAGGCGCGGAAGACGGCGACGATGATTAGACGCGCGCTCTTTGCAGTCTTGCTTGTCTTCGCGGTGGGCTTACCAGCATTCGCGCACCGCGTGGGTGTGCCGACAACGCTGATCGAGCAAAATCCTGTGTCGGGAGTGTGGGAGATTACGCACCGCGTGTCCGCTCACGATTTTGATGAGGTTTTTGCTGGCCTAATAAACCCAGTTCAACTGTACTCAAGTTCTCAAGGTCAGAAATTAATTGAGACGTATGTCGGCGAGAGATTCAAAGTCGAAGGCGAATTGGTGGCACTGTCTTATATCGGTGCCGAACTAGATGGCGACTTCGTGTTCATATATTCAGAGCTGGAAACCGAGTCTATGACCGTCACAGTCGACAATCAATTACTGCTAGATTTACCCGGTATTTCAGAGGCTTTTATCAATGTGAAAGCCGGCGAGGGCGTGCATACAGCGCAATTCTTTGAGAATTCGGGTCCAGTCGTGGTCTCACTGCCAACACACCAGGCGCAGAGCGACTTGCTGCCCTAGCGCCCAATCTATACCCTTTGTTCTGATAACAGTAGGGCAGGGGCCAAACATGCATCTCATTGTAAAGTCATTGCTGGCTGGCGCTTCGGTGTTATTCGTTTCTTGCGGGTCGCCTGAGCCCTCAGAGACGCCGTCGAAATCTGTTCTAGAGAAAACGGAGGTGGCAGCCGACATGGATCTACCGACCCCTAGAGCGGATGTGGTGACAGATCGTTTTGCACGTCTTGCGCTCGAATGTGTTCACAGAGAGTATCCCAATAAAATCGGCCATGTGATGAACAGCGACGCGGACGCTGGAACACCGCGAGAGCTTCACCCCGTATTCTATGGTTGCTTTGACTGGCACTCTTCGGTGCATGGGCATTGGTTGTTGGTACGCATCCTGAATACCGATCCCGATACGCCTTATAAAGACGCCATCATCGCTGCTTTGTCGAAAAATTTTGCGGATGATGCAATTGCGGGCGAACTTGCCTATTTTCAAGCGCCAGACCGACAAAGCTATGAGCGTCCCTATGGCACGGCATGGTTCCTTCAATTGATGACTGAACTTGAGGCCGCTGATTTTCCAGAGGCAAATCAATGGCTTGCCTCGCTAGAGCCCCTGGAAACTGAGATCGTTTCGACAACTAAAGCGTGGCTTCCAAATTTGGTCTACCCGATCCGGTTGGGCACGCACAATCAATCGGCTTTTGCGTTTGGGCTGATGCTGGATTGGGCGCGTTCGCCGCGTGGGGATAAGGCGCTTGAGGCGATGCTTGTGGAGAAAACACTGGGGTTTCATGCCGCTGATGTGAATTGCCCGCTTGCATTCGAGCCGTCTGGGGAAGACTTTCTATCGCCGTGTTTGATGGAAGCTGATCTAATGCGCCGTGTACAATCTCCGGCAGAGTTTGCGGTTTGGCTAACGAAGTTCCTGCCGACAATCCCTGAGAACGGTGCGGGAGATTGGCTTGCCCCCGGAGTTGTGCTCGATGCCTCTGACGGGAAGTTGGTTCATCTTGATGGTGTAAACCTGTCGCGGGCGTGGGCGCTAGAGGGCATCATTGCTGGTCTCCCAGCGTCAGATCCGCGTATCGCATCGCTACAAGCGGCCGCAGATATCCACCGCGAAACAGGTATCGCGGCGGTCAGCGATGAGCACTATTCGGGCAGCCATTGGCTCGCCAGCTTTGCAACTTATCTGGAAACGCAGCGCGGAATCTCTTCCGAATGAGATTAAGTATTGGCCCCGGCGCATTGGTGGCCGCAGCGTTTATCGGTCCAGGTACCGTCACAGCGTGCACCGTGGCGGGGGCTGAGTTTGGGTTTGGCCTTTTATGGGCGCTTGTATTTGCGACAATTGCGACGATAATTTTGCAGGAAATGGCTGCGCGTTTAGGCGTTGCCGGGCGATTGGGGCTCGGCGAAGCGCTGATGTCGGGCGCTGGTAATCCAGTACTGAAAGCGATCATTGCAATTTTGATTGGCCTAGCACTGGCGCTTGGTAATGCGGCTTATGAAGCAGGCAATATTTCAGGTGGTGCACTCGGGCTAGAGGCCATTCTGGGAGATGAAAGAGCGCCGTTTAACGCCTTGGTCATTGCGGTTGCTGTGATTGCCGGTGCGGCGCTGTGGTCTGGCCAGTATAAGTTCTTAGAACGTATTTTGATTGGTTTGGTTTTGGTGATGAGTATGGCCTTTGCGGGCGCAGCTTTGATGACGAAGCCGGATTTTGGGGCGATGCTTCAGGGGCTGATACCGCGTGTTCCAGACAGCGGATTGCTGAAGGCGATCGCGCTGATTGGCACGACGATTGTCCCTTACAACCTGTTCCTTCATGCCGCGGCCGCTCGTGACCGCTGGACGGGCGATGACCCGGGCGCACTCAAGGCAGCCGTAAGGGATACTAGATTGTCGATTGGTCTGGGCGGGCTTGTTTCAATTCTAATTCTATCCACCGCCGCGTCTGCCATGTTTGGGCAGGTCAATGATGTAAAGAATGCATCAGATATGGCGCTGGCATTGGAGAGCTCTTTTGGTTCGGCGGCGCGTTATTTGGTTGGGATTGGGCTGTTCGCTGCAGGACTAACCTCAGCCATCACCGCGCCAATGGCTACGGGTTATGCGGTGACTGAGATTATCGCAACACCGCCGGGTGAAACGAAACGCAATAGATTTCGTCTGATTGCACTGGCGATTTTGGCGATCGGAACAACCGTCGCTCTGTTAGGCATTAAGCCTGTGACGCTCATACTTGTTGCTCAAGTAGCCAATGGACTGCTGTTGCCGGTGATTGCGATCTTCTTACTCGTGGCGATGAACCGAAAGTCACTGCTCGGAGACGCCACGAATGGCTGGGTACCCAACATTTTGGGCGGTGGGGTGATCCTCATTACGATTGGCTTGGGATCACGGCTTATTTTGCGCGCATTGGGCGTCTGGCCATGAGTATTCAGATTGACCTCAACGCAGATGTGGGAGAGCTGCCCGGCATAGATGGGCGGCGCCTGGACGCTGCGATTTTGGAGGTCGTCTCTAGTTGTAACATCGCTTGTGGTGGTCACGCGGGTGACGATGCGACCATGAAAGAGACGACCGCGTCTGCGATGGCAAATGGCGTGCGTATTGGCGCGCACCCCTCGTTCGCAGATCGAGAGAATTTTGGACGCAAAACCATGCAGATCGCGCCTGAAGCGCTCGCACAAAGCCTGACCGAGCAGATCTGTGCATTGCTGAACGTAGTGAGGGACGCGGGCGGCGTGGTTGCGCACGTAAAACCGCATGGCGCGCTCTATAATATGGCGGCGAAGGATACGAAACTGTCAGAGATCGTTGTGGGCGTAACGGCGTCAACCGGGATAAACTTGGTCGTTGGTCCTCCCGAAAGCGCGCTGCAGACCGCTGCAAAAAAAGCTGGATTAGGCTTTCTGGCAGAAGGGTTTGCCGATCGCGCTTATGAGCCCACTGGCGCTCTGGTTGATCGCGGCGTTGCCGGCGCACTTATAAACGATTTGTCGGAGCAGGGGAGGCGCGCCGTTCAGATGGCGACACTAAAAACGGTGCAGGTGAGAACGGGCGAGGTGATGTCCCTGCCCGTCCAAACCATCTGCTTGCATGGTGATAGCCCCCACGCAGCCGCGGCGGCTCGCGAGATTGCCGCTGCGCTTCACCGGGCTGGAGTCGATATCTCAGCGCCTAATTCGAACTGAGCCTGCCGTGGAGATAAAGCCTTTCGCGGACGGGTATCTAAGGGTTTCGGATTTGGACCGAGCTCGGCGCTTGGCTGTTTCTAAACGCCTGCGCACCTTAAACCTATTCGAAGAAATCGTGCCCGGGCGCAACGATATCTGCGTTCAATTCGATCCGATTAAGTTGTCTGCCCATGACGCGGTTGAGGCGGTACACGCGGCATTGCAAGACAGCGTAGTTTCGCCGATGGCGGCGGCCGAGCGCATTGTTTTACCTGCAAAATATGGCGGTGAGCATGGGCCAGACCTCTGCCATGTGTCTCAAGCCACGGGTATGACTGCGGACGAGGTTATCGCTTTGCATGTGGGCTCTGAGTACATCGTTGATTTTATGGGGTTTACGCCGGGTTTTGCCTATTTGTCTGGGCTGTCAGAGACACTAAACGTGCCTCGTCTTCAGCATCCGAGGCAGCAATTACTGGCTGGGTCTATTGGCATCGCTGCCGGGCAATGCGGGCTGTATGCCCTGGACGGCCCTGGAGGCTGGCCGATTATTGGCCGTGTGATGATGCCATTGTTTGATGCATCTATGGCGCAACCCTTCATACTGACGGGTGGAATGCGCGTATCTTTTGAGCGTGTAATGACATGAACCATGTCATCGTTCAGCGCGGCGGTTTGCAAACGACGCTGCAAGGCGCGCCGCGCATTGGGTATCGGCATTTGGGGGTTCCTGTGAGCGGCCCGGCGGATGCGTTGTCTATGGCGCTCGCAAACAGACTGGTTGGCAACGTGTCATTTGAGACTGCGTTGGAAACGACGTTGACTGGCGCGGATGTAATGTTCTCCGATGCCGGTGAATTTGCCGTCACCGGCGCCGACACAGACGTGGTGCTGAATGGACGCCCGGTTCGCCAGCATGAGATGCTTATGGCGGCCTCTGGGGATGTTTTGGAGATAGGTGCGTCACGTATTGGCTGTCGCAATTATTTGGCTGTTAATGGCGGTTTTGAAGCAAACTCGTTTCTTGGATCCACCTCTACCTATCTACCCGCTAAACTAGGCGGACATCATGGTCGTGTGCTTCACAACGGTGATGAAATCGCCATCAAAACTCGCGCGCGGAATATCGAGCAAAACCGCACACCTCCGAATTTGATCCCGGCAATGACGCCTGGCACGGCTTTGCAAGCCACACCGGCCACTGGGTTTGAAATGCTGACAAAAGTCACACAACAGCGGTTGTTCGCTGAGCCGTTTCAGATCGGACAGCGAGCCAGCCGAATGGGAGTCGAGCTATCGGGCGCTCCCTTGGACTTGCCAAACCTACCGACCTTGCCAAGTTCGGCTGTTTTTCCGGGCGCGTTGCAATGTCCGCCGTCTGGTGCGCCGTTCTTGCTGTTGGCGGACGCCCAAACGACTGGAGGCTATTTGTATGCCTTGCAGGTTGCGCGCGTTGATTTGCACCAGCTTGGGCAGTTGCGGCCCAACGCCAATTTGCGATTTTTAAGGCGCACGCCGCGCCAAGCAATTGAAGCCCGCCGCGCACAATTAGAAGCGCTATCGGACTGGCTGACGCTGGGTTGAGGCGACAATACTATGACTTGCGATTCTGGCGATTTTCAATCAATGCGCCGACCACTTCTGGCTCTGCCAGCGTGCTCGTATCGCCGAGGTTATCAAAGCTGTCTTCTGCAATCTTGCGCAGGATACGCCGCATGATCTTTCCAGATCTTGTCTTCGGCAAACCGTTCGAAAACTGGATCAGATCAGGTGAAGCGATTGGCCCAATCTCTTTTCTGACATGCTTGACCAATTCAGCTTTAAGCTCGTCCGTTGGTTCCTGGCCCGCGATGCATGTGACGTAAGCGTAGATGCCCTGACCCTTGATATCGTGCGGATAGCCGACGACAGCGGCCTCTGCGACAGCGTCGTGCGAGCCAAGTGCGCTTTCGACTTCCGCCGTTCCCATCCGGTGGCCTGAGACGTTTATAACGTCGTCCACACGCCCAGTTATCCAATAAAATCCGTCAGCGTCGCGCCTGCATCCGTCGCCTGTAAAGTACTTTCCCGGATAGGCCGAGAAATATGTTTCAGCGAAGCGTTCATGGTCGCCATAAACGGTTCTCATTTGGCCCGGCCATGAGTCGGTGATTAGTAGGTTTCCGTCTGTCGCGCCTTCGAGGATTTTGCCGTCTGCGTCGACGAGCTCTGGTTTGATGCCAAAGAACGGATGACTGCCCGCGCCGGGCTTCATATCCGTCGTGCCAGGCAATGGGACGATCATTGTTCCGCCCGTTTCGGTTTGCCACCAGGTGTCGATGATGGGGCATCTCTGTTCGCCAACGGTGTGGAAATACCATTCCCACGCTTCTGGATTGATCGGTTCACCGACCGTGCCAAGCAGGCGCAGGCTTTTGCGACTGGTGGCTTTAACTGGCGCGTCGCCTTCACGCATGAGCGCGCGAATAGCGGTGGGCGCTGTGTAGAAAATAGTGACGTTATGGCGGTCACACACGTTCCAGAAGCGGCTGGCATCTGGGTAGGTTGGCACGCCTTCAAACATCACTGAAGTCGCGCCGTTCGCGAGCGGGCCGTAAACGATGTAAGTGTGCCCGGTGACCCATCCGACATCTGCTGAGCACCAGAACACGTCGTCTTCTTTTAGGTCGAACACATATTCATGCGTCATGGAGGCCCAAACCAGATAGCCGCCTGTGGTGTGCATCACGCCCTTGGGCTGGCCAGTGCTGCCGGACGTGTAGAGAATGAAGAGCGGGTCTTCGGCGTTCATTGGTTCGGGAGGGCAGTCTGCTGAGATGTCTTTCGCCGCGTCGTGTAGCCAGTGGTCGCGCCCGGCTTTCATGCTGACATCGCCGCCCGTACGCCGCACGACGAGCATTGCCTCTACCATGCCCTTTGCGAGGTCTGCTGCGGCGTCTGCGTTTGCTTTCAGCGGAACAGTTTTTCCGCCTCGCAGTCCCTCGTCCGCGGTAATAAGGACGTTGGATCTACAATCTACAATTCGCCCAGCGAGTGCTTCAGGGCTAAAGCCGCCGAACACGACAGAATGGATCGCACCAATACGTGCGCAGGCGAGCATGGCATAGGACGCCTCCAGGATCATCGGCATATAGATCGTGACGCGGTCACCTTTTTTGACCCCGAGCTTTTTCAGGACGTTCGCAAATTTGCAGACCGCGGTATGGAGTTCGCGGTAGGTCAGCGTATGAGTGTCGCTGGGGTCGTCGCCCTCCCAAATTAGAGCCGCTTTGTCGCCGCGTGTTTCTAAATGACGATCGAGACAGTTTTCAGTCACGTTGAGCACACCGTCCGCATACCATTTCACGTGCAGGTCTTTCTTTTCCCAGGAGACGTCTTTGACTTGCGTGTATGGTTTCTGCCAGGTCAGGCGCTTTCCGTGTTCGTCCCAAAACGCCTCTGGGTCAGCAACGGAGGCGGCATACATCTCGCGGTAGCGCTCTGGGCTCAGATTGGCGTTTTTTAGAAATTCGGCGGGCACCGGATAAACTTTGTCTGCGTCACTCATCGATCGTCTCCATCATCAGCCTTTGCGTCATATTAGAGCAAGCGAGACGTCGGTCGAGGGCTGACGTGCCGGAAGGGGGCATCGCATCGAAGTTCTTAATGAGAGCCTAACGGAGCGATTGCTCGCATTTGGGTAACGCACAGAGGGGAAGGGGTGGTGTTAGGCGAGAGAGTTCAGCAAGTTAGTGCGACAATTGAGATCCTCAGAGATGGCTGGATATCCATACATTCAAGTCGCATAATCATCATTATGGGAAATTAAGTATGTCACTTTTTCAATATATACAGTCACTTACGGCGAGAATGAGAGCACCATGCCATCATAACCAGGCTCTACCCCTTCCGGTAATTCCTCTCTCAGCGTCTGGTAATCGAGGTCTATGTGCATGTTGGTGAGCACGGCGCGTTTTGGCGCGAGTGTTCTGATCCATTCCAGGGTTTGATCCAGATGGGCGTGTGTGGGGTGCGGGTCTCTTCTGAGGGCGTCTATGATCAATATGTCCAGACCGCCGAGCGCTGCGAGCGTGTCATCCGGCAAGGCGTTCACATCGTTGCAATAAGCGAGGCCACCCATTCTGAAGCCTAGCGATCGGATGCGTCCGTGTTCTTGATCCAATGGAAGCATCTCGACCGTGCCTGCAGCGCCCGTCACCTGAATGGGTGTATGTGGCTGTATGGCGGGTTGTTGGTCTAGGATCGGCGGGTAGCCGCCCTTTCCCTCAAAGCAGTAGCCGAACCGTGTTGTCAGAGTTTGACTGGTCGCCTCATCCATCCAGGTTGGGATGGTCTGGCGCATAGAGATGGCTAGCGCGCGCACATCATCAATGCCGTGCGTCTGGTCAGCGTGGTCATGCGTGAAGACAATGCCATCAAGGCGTTCGACCTTCGCCCTGAGCAACTGTTCGCGCAGATCAGGCGAGGTGTCGATCAAGACGCGAGTCATCTCTCCACTGGTAGCGATGCGATCGACGAGCGCCCCGCACCGCCTGCGATAATTGCGCGGCTCATTCGGGTCACAGTCGCCCCAGGCGCCACCGACGCGCGGGACGCCGCCGGACGAGCCTGTGCCCAGCAATGTGAAACGATGCTCAGAGCGATCCATCCTAACGCGGAACCTTTGAGAACAGAGTGAGTGCATTTTCCTCCGTTATGGATTTCACCTTTTCAACGTCCATGCCTTTAAGCGTGGCCAGTGCCTCTGCAACATGCGGAAGGTATGACGGCTCATTGCGCCGGCCACGCATCGGAACCGGTGACAGATACGGACAGTCCGTCTCGAGGATAATACGGTCCATGGGCACAGTTTCGATCACGCTGCGCACGTCACGCGCGCTTTTGAAGGACAGAATGCCAGATACGGAGACGTAAGCGCCTAGCGCCAGGCCGCGCTCTGCGAGATCTGCGCCGCCGGTATAGCAATGGAGCAAAGGCCGGAACGGGCCTTTTTCAAATGCGCGCTCTAATATGTCACCGGTCAACTGATCGGCTTCTCGGGTGTGAATTATCAGCGGCAGTCCCGTTTGGCGCGCCGCATCAATGTGCGTTTCAAAGCATGAAATCTGCGCGGCCTCTTCGCTGTAGCCATAGTGAAAGTCTAACCCTGTCTCACCGATCGCGACGACGTTCGGGTCATTGGCGCCGTCCAATAGCGTTTGGAGCGCAAGATCAGTGTAATCTTTCGAGTGATGCGGATGGACGCCTATGGAGCACCATATATCGTCGTTGGAGTCGGCAATCGCTCTGACGGCCTGAAAATTATCCAAACGATCACAGATCGCCAACATACGCCGGACGCCTATGGAGCGCGCGCGAGAGAGCACGTCGGGCAAGTCATCTGCGTAGGTCTCTCCGTGCAAGTTTACGTGGGTGTCGAACATACGCGCTCTATCTGTTTTTGGCGGCTTGCGTCACGATGGCCAAAACCTTCGACGCTGTTTGTGCCCGTTCCATATTCAGCAGATTGGCCTCGCCAAGAAGCCGGGAAACGGACAGCCAAGCCTCAGATGTTTTTGGCGTCTCATCGGCGGCGGTTGCGAGCCAGCCGAGCACTTCTTCCTTAAAGGCTTCGAACGCTGTGGTGTCCACTGCGGCGGTTTGAACAGCAGACGTGACAACCGATTCAGACGCGCGCGGCATGGCCCGCAAGACGGCGCGAATCGAATTGGACGCCGCCTGACCAGATGGGCTTGCCAGACGCAGGCCGAGTCCCGGGCGTCCTCTGGCAAGGCTTTTGGCCGCTCCGGCATTTTCCTGATTAGACAGCGCTTTAACGGTGTCATCTTCCGACAATGGATTTAAGCGCAGGATACGACACCGCGACCGGACCGTCGGCAGAACCGACTGACTGCCGTGATTGATCAGGAACAGCGCGCAATTTGCGGGCGGCTCCTCAAGCGTCTTAAGGATCGCGTTTGCGCCGTTGGGATTAAGTTCATCGAGTGAATCGATGATGCCGACGCGCCACCCGCCTTGCGCTGCTTTCAATTCAAAAAAGTGAGACAAATCGCGAATTTGTGCGACCGTAATGTCTTGTCGAATTTTGCCCCGTTCATTCAATTCTCTATCGATGTAACGTAGATCTGGATGACCCTCAGCCAGACAGGCTTGAACAATCGGGTCTTGCTCATCTGCGTCCAAGGGCGCGCCGGACGGGCCACGCGCGCCAAGCAGGTAAGCGCCCAATCTGCGCGCGAGTGTGGCTTTTCCAATGCCTTCTGCACCTTCAATCAGCCATGCGTGATGTAACCGGCCGCTGGCGAACGCATCAAGGAAGTGTTGCTGCGCTGCGTCATGTCCGTAGAGAGGCCAAGCTATGCTCATGATTCAGGCGTCATAAATCGGCATTCGATAATTGCCAAACATTCCTTTAGCACCCGCTCTGCGCTTTGCTGGGCGTCGATGACGACGCATCGGTCTGGGTCTGCGTGCGCAATCTCTAGGAATGTGTCGCGAACGGATTTGTGAAAACCGTCATCGCGCGCTTCGAATGCGTCTGCTGTCTCGTTGCGCTCAGCGCGCCGGGCGAGTGTTGTTTCTGGCCCTGCATCAAGGATGATTGTTAGATCTGGACGCGTGTCGCCCAAAACCGCGTCCTCCATATACTTCAATAACATCTGCGAAACGCCACCATTGGCGCTTTGATATGCGAGGGTGGAGTCGGCAAAGCGATCACAGATGACCCAATGGTTTTGTTGCAGTGCAGGCCGAATGACTTTTTCCAAGTGATCTGCGCGGGCAGCGTTCATCAACAAAGCTTCAGCTAGCGGCGACCATGTTTGACCATCCGGTGGGTGCAGCGCCAAATTTCGAACCATTTCGGCCAATGGCGTGCCGCCGGGTTCGCGTGTCAGGATGACGGTTTCTCGACGCGCGAACAGAGCGTCGAACAAGCCGCTCTGTAGCGTCGACTTGCCTGTACCTTCGCCGCCTTCCAGCGTGATAAATCGACGAGACTTATTCCGCGGCATCGCTGCCATCGATGAGTGCGCTGAGACCTTCCATGGCGCGGCCAAAGAAGCCGAGTTTTGCGACGTTTTCATTTGCGATCAATGGCGCTTCGAAAGGCGGGCGATCATCCAATGTGATGACTAATTTTCCAATCACGTCGCCTTGTGTGAGTGGGGCTTGCAGGGCGCGATCTAAGACAATCTCGGTCTTTGCTGTGTCTATGGCGCGCTTATGCCCGGCAATGTTGATCGGAGCGCCCAGCCCAATGGCGACCTCGCGCTTCGCGCCCAGCCACACTTTTTGATCCGGTAGCTGCACCGTTTCTGGCGTGACCGTTTTCAGGTCATAGCTGTTGAACGCTGTTCGCATCATACGTTCAGCTTCGGCGGCGCGCGCAGAGCTGCTTTCTAACCCGTTGATGACGATGGTGCGCCGAACGCCGTCACGCTCTGCGGATGCTGTTAGCCCATATCCCGACATGCTGAGGTGACCGGTTTTCAACCCATCGGCGCCTTCGACACCCAGCAGCGGATTGCGGTTGGCCTGTGTATATTCCCGCCACGAATATTGGGGGTCGTCATACCACGCATAATATTGTGGGTAGTTTTCAATGGTCAGCCGCGCGAGCAGGGCCAAATCTTCAGCCGATACGAAATGGCCATCATCCTCTAGCCCTGTCGCGTTTTTGAAATCTGCCGATGCCATGCCAAGTTCTTGAGCAAGGGCCGTCATTTGGCGGGCAAAGGCCGGCTCAGATCCGGCAATCCCTTCGGCCAAAACGATACACGCGTCATTGCCCGACATGATGATAACCCCGTGAAGTAGCTCTTCAACCGTGGGCGTGTCCTTGTGGACGAGTCCCATGGTTGACGTGCCGGACGGAAAGCCGCCCCGTCGATACGCGTCGGCGCTGACGGTGAGTTTGTCAGTTAATGAGATTTCGCCGCGCTCGATCATTTCAAAGACCAAATATGCGGTCATCATCTTTGTCATAGACGCCGGCGTCATCTGTTGATCGCCGTTCTTAGAATAGAGGATCGTTCCCGTTGTGTGATCCATAATCACAGCATGGGTGGCCGGTGTGTCAAAAAATTGGGCCGAGGCAACGCCCGCTGTGAAAGCGCTTGCGATGATTGCGCCAAAAATAGATCGTAAAAACAATGTGTCGGCCTCCAAGTCTGAGTATGGGGAGGTCGCTGTTTTCTACGGCCAGCCCCCTGCTCTCATATAGAGTAGAAAAAGGGCCGGTTTGTGGTGTTCGTCAATGGCGCGAACTGTGGATATTCTTACAGATCGAATGGTCGCGCCTGAAATAAAGACCATCCCCGCCGGTTTGACCGACGAGGATGGCGAATTTTTAGGGTAAATCGCCCTATTGGTCGGAGATAACCCGGCCGTCAGCGATACCTTGTTCGGCAAGGTGATCGCGCAGAGCGTCTGCACTCGCGCGGGTGTCCATTGGGCCGACGCGGACGCGGAAATAGTCAGCGCCATTCACACGCGCCGGCTTAATTTCGACCGGCAGACCGGAGCTAAGCGCGTTATTGAGCGACTGAGCGTTACCGATATCGGAGAATGATCCAACCTGAACATAGTAATGTCCGTCGCCGAAGCTCATGCTTGGTGCGGCGCTTTTTACGGGCGCAGAGGGCTGAACAGCTGGCACGCGCGGGGCGTCGTATGAGACGTCATAAGCGGCTTGCATGGCGGGTGCGGACGCTTGTTGGTTTGCAAGCACCTGGCTCTGAACCGGAGCTGGGCCCAAATAGCGCATACGCACATTGGCGCGCCCTGCCCCATCAAACCCAAGGACATTTGCGGCTTTATCGGAAACCTGCAGCATAGCACCATCTTCGAATGGGCCGCGGTCGTTTACGCGAACGACGACTTCAGCGCCTGTTTTCACGTTCACAACCTGAACCAGGCTGGGCAAAGGAAGGCTTGGGTGTGCGGCAGTCATACCGTCTTGAGCGAAGATTTCGCCGTTTGCGGTCGGCTGGCCAACAAATTCGTTGCCATAGGTCACAGCCATGCCTGTTTCGTCCAGCGCTGGGCCTGCAACAGGTGTTGTTGCGTAAGATGCAGCAGGTGTCGTGTTCAGGTTGCGGCTGGCTGGTGCCAATGGCGCAAGCGGCGTGCTGTCTACTGTGCCTGTTGAGCGGATGCGTGAGGCGGTCGCGCGGGCGTTAAAGCCATTCATTGAAACCGCTGGGCTGTGCGATTGGCGCTGAGTTGAGCGTTCTGGGCCCTGCACGCTTGCGTATCGGCGTGTTGTGGGCGCAGTTCGGTGAGTGCTGGTGTTACTTTGAACGCGGCTTGACTGGCCTGGGTAGCGAAAATCGATCCGTGCATTGGTGCGATTTTGCGGTGCGGTCTGAGCCCGGCGCTGCGGCGCAGTGTATTGGCGCTGCTGTGGGCGTGATTGATATTGCGTGGTGTTTGAGCTGCTGCCCTTATAAACGATTGGAGCGCTGGAGCTTTGAGCATGAACGGGTGCGGCAAATGCAACCGCAGCGAAGCTGGCGGCGATGAGCAAAGTTGTTTTTGTCTTGATGTTTCGTGTCGTCAATCGCATGGCGCTGATCAATCCTCATTCTGTGGTCATCGGAGTGAGCGGTTGGCTCTTGCTCCGGGCGACGATTCTGCCGCGCTGATGAATATGGTTTACCAGAACATGGTGGATGGGCCGTGAAGCAAAAATGATGGTTTCGCCTTTCGCAGCAACACTTCGTTAAGGGGGAACATTTTCAAAACATTGAGGCGTTTGAAGGGCAAATGCAGATTTGGGGGTTGCAAAAGGGGCCGGGTTGTTGGAAACACCGCATCTTCGGAGGGGTGGCAGAGTGGTTGAATGCACCGGTCTTGAAAACCGACGAGCTCGCAAGGGTTCCGGGGGTTCGAATCCCCCCTCCTCCGCCACAGATTTTGCCCCACCTATTCACCGCCGACTTGGTATCCCCATCGCCTTAGGTTTTATGCTGTTCGCCAGTTTGGCGGGATGTGCGTCTTTGATACCTGATTTGGTGAAGTCGAGCGTATTGGCATGTGAGACACCGAAATTTGAAGTGGATGCCGATTTTTCTGGCGGCGCTATGGCGGCGTGTAACGTGATCGACGACACCACGATTGAGATTGTCATTCGCCCGGAAGACGCTGAGATAAACCCCAGCCCCTGGTATGCGGTCGCTGTAACCCCAATGGATGACGCGTCATTGTCGCTGCAAATCACTTATGAGGGCGGAAAACACCGATACCGGCCGAAAATCGCAACCATGCGAAATGATTGGCGCAGGATCGATCCGGCGCGTGTCAGTGTCTCCGAGGATGGGCTAAGCGCCTTCATAGAGCTGCCTTCCCAGCCATTGCCCTATTTCGTGGCTGGGCAAGAGATCATTGATAATGAGGACTATGACCGTTGGATCGACGCTGTATCAACACGAAGCGCTGGTCAGGGCGTGTCCGTCTCGCAATTGGGTAGATCGGTTGAGGGCCGCGCCATACGGGCGCTGACGACACGCACAGACGTTTTGCCGCGCAAGACCGTCATACTTGTAGGCCGGCAACATCCTCCCGAGTTGACAGGCGCTCTGGCCATGCGGCGGTTCGTAGAAACAGTTTTCGGCGATGCCGATTTGGCACGCGCGTTTCGAAACAGGTTTGATGTTATTGTGGTTCCCAATATGAACCCCGACGGTGTCGAGCACGGTCACTGGCGCCATAATATCAACGGCATCGACCTGAACCGAGATTGGGGGCCGTTTACGCAACCCGAAACACAGGCAGTGAAAACGGTAATCGACCGCATCGGTGCCGATGAGAAGAATGAAATGGTTCTATTCTTGGATTTTCATTCAACGCGCAGAAACGTGTTTTACACGCAAACCAAGGCAGAAGAGCCCACGGCCTATGACTTTACGGGTCAATGGATGACGCGTTCCCGAGCGCGGTTGCCGAATTATGATTTCGAGCGCGCCGAGCGCATCAGCACAGATGAGCGCCCGACGAGTAAGAACTATATGTTCCAGCGGTTCAACATTCCTGCGATCACCTACGAATTGGGTGACGAGACAGACCGCGCGCAAATTGACCTGTCAGCACGCGTCTTTGCTGAAGAGATGATGCGCCTATTGCTCGCGCCTGAGGCAGGCTAAGCCACATTCCACGCATCTGCGAGGCTAAAGCCCGGCCAAGGGCGAGGCCACACGACTGGATAGTCGCGGCTCCACAATCGCTCTCCATCCTTTAGGGTGTGCTTGACGCCGCTTTGAGGAATAGCGCCGGGGCGATCGAAGTATCTGATGTCGTCCCCGCAATAGCGAAAGGATATGGCGCGGCGGTTCTTTTCGGTCATATTCCCTCCTGCGCCATGCACCGTCATCACATCATGGATCAGCACATCGCCGGGCTGAACGGTAAATTCAATAATGTCGTAAGCGTCCTCATTGCTTTCTATATCCGGCAGAACCTCATCGACGGCGCCAGCCGTTGGGGTTTGCGCGATGACGAGATTGGGCGCGAATGTGCGCTGCCATAGATGCGAGCCGCGAATATAACGCACAACGCCGCTGTCAGGGCCGGCAGGGTCTAGCGGTATCCATACGATCACGCATTTTGCGCCTTCGATCTGGAAATAGGCGTAGTCTTGATGAAAAGCGGTTTTCTGGCGTGTGCCCGGCGTTTTGACGAAAGTTGTGTCTTCCCAAAAGTTCACATACTCGCTGCCCAGAAGCGTTGCGGCGATTTCGGGAAGGTCGCTGTCGAACGCCGCTCTGCGGATGTCATCATAGGATTTCCAGCCCGCCGTATCATAAAAGAAGGCGGCATTGTCTGTGTCTGGTCCAGCTTCTCGCATACTGTCGATGGCGTGATTGGCGCGGATGCGTTGTTTGATAACGTCCATATCGAAACGGTTCGCGTTTCCCACATCTGCCGTTTGGTCTTCGGTCCATATCTGTTTGGCGAAGTCTTCAAAGTTGTAACCTGTCGTGGTCGCACCGCAGCCGCTCATCTGATCTTCTATCGCAGCGCGCAGACCGTTTATGTGGGCCTCAGAAATAACATCGCGCAAACAGACCACACCATCGTTGCGGAACTGTTCTAACTGGTCTGCAAGCAAGATCATATTGGTCCCTAGGCAGCGGTTGGAAGATCAATCGCGACTGGCGTTCGTTTGAAGAGAACCGGGCCGGGTTCGCCAAGTTTGGCGTACAGGCCGCTCAGCGTTTCGCGGGTCATGTCTGATATAGAGGCAACATAATCTGCACCATCGCTGTCATAATGCTGCATTTCGCCCAATGCGCGGGTTGGCCAACTTTCGCAGGCCTTTTGGAAAAAGTAATTATGGGTGAGCCACGTAATTGAAGCGATCTGATTGTTGAGACAAAACTCATTCATCGCGATCGACATGCGAAACCGGGCGCGCATGAACTTGTCCGGTGCAATGCGGTCACGCTCAAAAACGTATCGCGTCGCCTCCCAGATGTTTGGAGATCGTTGTACGCCCTCAATTTCGCAATGATGGGCGAACACTTCAGACATCATGTGCGGCTTATCGGTTGGCAGAAATCGCGCGCTTGCGATTAATTGGCGGGATTGGTCATCAATTTCGAGCAAATAGACGGCGTCTTCGTTATCGAATGCGTCGCGGTCGTAGTCGGTTTTAACGCCGGGAATTTGCCAACCCGCCTCCTCGACCAGAACACGATAGCGCTGGCGATACATGTCTTCCAGATAGTCGCCATAAAGATAGCGATCCTTGGGCGTAACGATTTCAACCATAATAGCGCTCCTATGTGCGACTTATGGTTGTATATTGCCAGAGACGAACAAAATGCAATCAGAAATAGTTTAAAAGCTTGTGGAATCTAAGATGTAGGCAAGGGCTTGCCGCTCGCGATGATACGCGAGCGATCCGTTAAGGCTTTGATTGTATGAATAAATTTAGAGTCGATCTTAGACGAGACGCGATTGTTTGATCGCAGCTTCGATAAAGCTAGCAAACAAAGGATGGGGTTCGAACGGGCGCGATTTCAACTCTGGGTGATATTGTACGCCGATGAACCAAGGGTGGTCTGGGATCTCGATGATCTCCGGCAGTTTGCCGTCCGGCGAGAGACCTGAGAACAGAACACCGTGTTTTTCTAAGCGCTTGATATAGGCCGCGTTGACCTCATAGCGATGTCGGTGGCGTTCTGAAATATCCAGGCTGCCATAGATTTCGGCGACGCGGCTACCCGCTGTGAGACGCGCTGGGTAAGCGCCGAGCCGCATCGTGCCGCCCTTCTCGGTAGCGGCGGAGCGTTTCACCTTTTCATTGCCCTTGGTCCATTCCGACATCAGACCCACAATAGGTTCATCTGTGGGGCCAAACTCTGTGGTCGCCGCCATCTCGATGCCAGCCATGTTGCGCGCGGCCTCAACCACCGCCAACTGCATGCCGTAACAGATACCAAAGCATGGCACCTTGCGTTCGCGGGCAAAGCGCGCCGCCCGCATTTTGCCGTGTGCGCCGCGTTCCCCAAACCCACCGGGCAACAGAACGCCGTGGACGCCCTCAAGGATATCCAGCGGCGCTTTCGCATCATCGAACTGCTCAGAGTCGATCAACTTGATATCGACCTTCACATTGTTCGCCAGTCCGCCATGCACCAGCGCCTCGAGCACTGACTTATAAGCGTCTGGCACATCCGTGTATTTACCGACGAGGCCAATGCAGACATCCCCATCTGGATTATGGATGTTCTTTGAGATGTTGTTCCACGCCGTCAGATCAGGGTCGGGTGCGTCATCAATGCCAAAGTTCTTCAGCACTTCCACGTCCAGCCCTTCCTTGTGATAGGCCGATGGAACATCATAGATATGGCCCAAATCGCGGGCTTCAATCACGCTGGATGGGCGCACATTACAAAAGCTGGCAATCTTGCCCTTCTCAGTCTCAGGGATCGGGCGATCGCATCGGCATAGAAGAATATCCGGCTGAATCCCAATCGAGCGCAATTCTTTGACGGAGTGCTGTGTCGGCTTGGTTTTCATTTCACCCGCGGCCGGAATGTAGGGCAGCAGCGTGAGATGAATAAAGACCGCGCGCTCCTGACCCAATTCCTGGCCCAGTTGGCGGATCGCCTCAAAGAATGGCAAGCCCTCAATATCGCCCACCGTGCCGCCGATTTCGCACAAGACGAAATCAATGCCCTCACCGGCGTCTGACAGTACGAACTCTTTGATTTCATTCGTAACGTGCGGGATGACCTGGATCGTCGCGCCCAGATAATCTCCGCGCCGTTCCTGTTCAATGATCTTCTGATAGATGCGGCCCGTTGTGATGTTGTCGGATTGGCGTGCCGAAACGCCCGTGAAGCGCTCATAGTGGCCAAGATCCAGATCTGTCTCTGCGCCATCATCAGTCACGAAAACTTCGCCATGCTGCCTCGGAGACATCGTGCCGGGATCAACATTTAGGTAGGGGTCGAGCTTGCGAAGGCGCACCTTGTACCCGCGTGCTTGCAACAGCGCTGCGAGCGCCGCAGAAGCTATGCCTTTGCCAAGCGAGGACACCACGCCGCCTGTAATGAAAATATAGCGCGTCATGGGATTATGCAGTTGCCGTGATTCGGTGAAGCATGGAGACGGGAAATCGCCTCGGCTCGCATTTTACTGGGGATTACTTTCTTCGGCGGGTGTCTCTGCCGGCGCAGCGGGGGCGTCCAACAGATCAATTCCGGTGTCTGCTTCTGACGGCGCGTCCGGCGTGACAGCGTTCGGCGTGTCGAGCCCCAGCTGTTCGTCCAGAACCGTTGCATTCGGATCCATCATGTCTACAGGGGCATCCCCATCGTCGCCCTGCAGGCTGCGTTCAATGGACGTTTGCCCTTCATCACTGCGGCTGGCGATGGTGGTCAGCGCGAGGCTGGTGATGAAAAAGATGCTGCCAAAGATGATTGTCGTGCGGACCAAAGCGCCGGCCGCGCCGCGTCCGCTCATCAGGCCGCCGCCGCCGCCGCCAATACCAAGTGCGCCGCCTTCAGATTTCTGAACGAGCACCAGACCCGTCATGGCGATACTCGCCAAAATGTGTACGACTAGGATGACAGTTTCCATGACAGGCTCGATCAATGATTTGAAGTTTCATTGGGCCATATCGCCTAAAGGCGGCCGCGCCAAGTCTCATGGGTCAGTCTATTTCTACTTTGCGGCAGAATAGATGGCGAGAAAGTCATCCGCTTTGAGGCTGGCTCCACCAATAAGGCCGCCATTTACGTTCTCAACAGCCAAAATATCGGCGGCGTTGCCGGGCTTCATACTGCCGCCATAGAGAATTGAAATATCTTGTCCGGACGCCCCGAATTTTTCCACTAGGCTACTCCGAATAGCTGTGTGAACCACGCCGATCTGTTCGGTTGTTGCCACCTTGCCCGTGCCAATGGCCCAAATCGGTTCATAGGCAATCACGATCGGATGTCTTGTCGCAGTGTCGGGGATGGAGCCTGCCAACTGCGCCGAGATCACATCGAGCGTTTGGCCCGCTTCTCGCTGCTCAAGGCTTTCGCCTACGCAAATAATGGGAACAGCGCCCGCGCGATGGGCCGCCGCAGCTTGCGATGCAACGACTGCGTCGCTTTCGTCATGGTCAGCGCGGCGTTCTGAATGACCGACGATAATGTGCGAAGCGCCTGCATCGACGAGCATTTCTGCAGAAACATCGCCTGTATGCGCGCCAGATTCGGCCGTATGACAGGTTTCGCCGCCAATCTTAAGGGCGCCCTCCCCTGCCCGGTCCGCCGCCAGAGCGACAAGCGTGGCTGGCATACACAAGAGCGCAGTGGCATTTTTGTGAGCCGTTTCAAGGCCTGATGCCACCGCATCAATCTCTGAAAGTGAGGCTTTCAGCCCGTTCATCTTCCAGTTTCCAGCGATAAGTGTCTGAGCCATCCAGCGTTCTCCATCTTGCAAGACCGTTCGGCCTCGCCTAGCAAGCGATGTACCACCTTGCAACGCGCACACTGGGAAGATTGACGATATGCTCACCGGCCTAAAAAAGTTTATGCTATCAACCGTTGGGAAGGTGATCCTTTTCTTCTCGGTCGTCGCTATGGCGCTCGGTTTTGGCTTCAATGACATCTTTAACGGAAATTTTGGTGGCGCGCTTGTGCAGGCGGGCGACCGGGCCCTGACCGCTGATACGCTGGACCGACGGGTTGAAAACCTGTTGCGGAACCTGAACACGAATGGCCAGACACCAATTTCCAAGCCGGAAGCCGTTGAGCAAGGCCTCGTCGATCAAGTGTTTGCGCTGGAGTATTCTAAAGCAGCGAATATGGGCTATGCCGCAATCATTGGCGCGGTTGCCAGCGACGATTCTGTGATTGAGGAATTGCAGGCCCAGCCCGCCTTTGCGAACCCGCTCACCGGTGAGTTTGACCGCAACACGTATCAAGAGGTTCTGAACCGCAATCAGCTTCGCCCGGCCATGTATCAGGAACAAATCCGCGATGACCTTACGCTTGAGGTTTTGCGCAAAGCGTCTTCGAACGCGATTTATACGCCGAAAGTGCTGGAGAACCTTCAGGCCAGCTATATCGGTGAGACGAGAGACTTCTCATATTTCTTCCTGCAGCAATCAGCGGTGCCTGAAATCGCAGCGCCGACGGACGAGGAATTGAACGCTTATTACACCGAAAACCTGGCTGTGTTTAAACAGCCAGAGCGACGCTCTATCGACCTTCTGAAAATCTCAGCGGAAGACTTCATCTCCGAAGTCGAAGTAACTGATGATGAAGTTTCTAAAGTCTATGAGGCGACCAAGGCGCAACGGTTTTCTGAACCTGACACTCGCTCCTGGACAAAAATGACGTTCGCGAACCGGGAAACGGCGCGCACGGCGTTCGGTTTATTGGCGGGGGGACAAGATCCCTCGGCGTTGACGAATGTCGTGGCGTCAGTCGATGCCTCAGGACGCCAGGCCGACATTGCAGACGAACTGCTGTCAAATGCGATGTTCGGCCCGGGCAAAGAGCCGGGCGCCCTTTTTGGGCCGAGAGAGAACTCTGACGGAACGTGGGATGTGTGGCGCTTGGCTGATGTTCAGGCCGGCGCTGTGTACCCGCTGGCGATTGTGTCCGATGTCATCCGACAAGAACTCGCCAGAGAACGCGCTGAACTGCTGTTCTTTGACGCAATGACGGATCTCGACAGTGCGGTGGGCGCAGGTTTGCCACTGGGCGACATTGCTCAGGAAATCGGCGTGCCTTTGCTAAGCTTCCTTCCGGTTGACGTGAATGGGTTTACCAAATCGGGGGCGCCGCTCAGCGTTTTGACGAATTCGCAAGACGCGTTCACCTCCGCGTTTAAGTATCCGGTGGGTGAATTGGGGGATCGCTTTGACGGCGAGTCCGCCATCTATCTTGCCTCCACGGCTAAGATCATTCCAGAAGCCACGCCTGCTTTCGAAACCATTCGCGAGGATGTTGAGCGGGCTTACCTTATCTCTAAATCATCTGAGTCTTTGCAGGCTTATGCGGACACGTTGATAGAGCAAGTAAAGTCTGGCGAGATTGCTTTTGAGGGCGCTGCCGCCGCTGTTGAGGCGACGGTGACACGGCCAGAAGCCCCGGTATCGCGCCTAACGGCTCAGCAGTCAGGATTGCCGCAGGCCGCGATCTCTGGCGTTTTCTCGGGGCGTGAGGGGGATGTGCAAAGCTACTCCACGCGTCTGGGCGATCAGATATTGCTTGTGAAGCTAGATTCGATTTCGCGCCCGACCGAAGAGGAGTTGGCCGTCTTGAGCGAATCTGCCTCCACGTCGCTGGCGCAGTCACTAGAGCAAGATTTGCAAGCCGCTCTGGAATCTGAAATTGGAAAATCGGTAAAAGTGAAGTCGAACCCGGCTGCGCTCAATGCTTACAAAACATCGATCACGTCACAGCAATGAGCGATGCGACACTCGTTGTTCGACGCCGCATTGGAGACGTAGAAACGCCGGTTGGCGCCATGCTCAAACTTGGCGACGATTCTGCCGGGTCGTTTTTGTTTGAATCGATTGCGGGCGGCGAACGTCTCGGGCGCTACTCGTTTATCGGGATTGATCCGAAGGTCTGGTTTCGCATCAAGAATGGTCAGGCAGAGACGGCGACCCAAGCAGACTTTTCCGACGCTCAGCCAATAGACGCTGCGCCAAAGCAGGCCTTGAGGGAATTTGCATCATCGGCAAGAGCCGTCAGCGATACCCCCCTGCCCCCGATGGCGTCCGGCGCATTCGGATATGTCGGCTATGACATGATCCAGCATATTGAACCGGTGGAGATTACTGGAGAGGATGGGCTAGACGTTCCAGAAGCCGTTCTGGTCATTCCGAAGGTTGTGATCGTTTTTGATCACATCTTTCAGGAAATTCTACTTGTTGGGCGCTGCGAGGATGGCGATGGCGCCGCGATTGATCAGGTCTTGGATGATGTTGAGGCGCGGCTCGATCGCTTAACACCCGTGCCGCCAAAAGATGCACCCTCCACGCCAATTACCCTCCAATCCAACACATCGAAGCGCCAATACTTCGACATTGTGGAGCGGTGTAAGGACTATATTCGAGCGGGTGACATCTTTCAGGTCGTGCCAAGTCAGCGCCTGTCGACGCCGTTTAATCGAAAATCTATCAGCTTTTACAGGGCATTACGCCGCCTCAATCCGTCCGCCTTCATGTTCCACATGAACATGGGATCGGTGCGGCTCGTGGGATCAAGCCCCGAAATCCTCGTCCGCGTCCGAAACAAACGCGTCGCCATCCGCCCCATCGCCGGAACACGGCCGCGCTCAGGCGATGATGCAGAGGACGCCAAGCGCGCAGCAGATCTATTAGCCGATCCAAAAGAAGCGGCAGAGCATCTGATGCTGCTCGATCTCGGACGCAATGACGTTGGGCGCGTATCAGCCTATGGCAGCGTAGAGGTCACTGAACAATTCATCGTTGAGCGCTATTCCCACGTTATGCACATCGTATCGCATGTTGAGGGTGACCTTCGGGACGGTCAGGATTCGATTGATGCATTGTTTGCCGGTTTTCCTGCCGGGACGGTCTCAGGCGCACCCAAAATTAGAGCCATGCAAATTATTGACGAGATGGAGACTCACCGCAGGGGTATCTATGGCGGAGCGGTTGGGTACTTCGGGTGGAACGGCGATCTCGACACCTGCATTGCGCTGCGCACCGCTGTTTTGAAGGATGGGAAGCTGCACATTCAGGCGGGCGGCGGAGTCGTTTTAGATTCTACTCCTCAATATGAATACGATGAAACTCTCCACAAAGCGGGGGCCCTGAAACGCGCCGCTGAACTTGCCTCTAGCTTTGAGTTTGACCAATGAGTCGGCCCCGCATCCTTGTCATTGATAATTATGATAGCTTCACTTGGAATCTGGTGCACTACATCGAGGAGTTGGGCGGTGACACGCAGGTGGTTCGTAATGACGAGCTTTCGGTCGATGAAGCGCTCGAACTGAAGCCGAGCGGCGTGTTGCTATCGCCTGGCCCGTGCACGCCCAATGAGGCAGGCATCTGCGTTGAGTTGGTTCGACAGGCACCGCTTGATCTACCTATTCTTGGTGTCTGTTTGGGGCACCAATCGATCGCTCAGGCGTATGAGGCATCAGTCGGGCCGGCCGTAACCATTCGGCACGGAAAGCTTTCTACGATTGAACATAGTGGCGGGCCACTTTTTGAGGGTTTGCCGACCAGGTTCGATGTTGTGCGTTACCACTCATTGGCGGTTGAGCTGACAAACCTGCCCGCCTGTTTAGTTGCGGATGCCCGGGCAGACGATGGCTGCATCATGGCGTTGCGCCATCAAGACCGCCCCATCTATGGCGTCCAGTTTCATCCCGAATCGATCAAAACAGAGCACGGACAAGCCCTGTTGAAGAATTGGTTGGAGTTGATCTAAAAGGCTGTCTATCCATGACCGAACTCTCTCTCCCCTCTGCGATCAAAGCCATCGCGCGCCATGAATCGCTATCGCCAGACCTTCTGGAACGCGCATTTGAGACATTGCTGAGCGGTGATGCATCGCCAGAACAAATTGCCGCTTTTTTGATGGGGCTAGCAGTGAGAGGTGAAACCGCCGAGGAACTGTTTGCTGGGGCAAATGTGATGCGCCGCCATGCCCGGAGAGTAGATGTTGACGGCGCGCTTCTCGATACGTGCGGAACGGGCGGGCTGACGTGGCGCTCTTTGAATACCTCTACTGCAGCGGCAATCGTAATCGCCGCCGCGGGTGGCCGCGTCGCCAAGCATGGTAATCGCTCTGTGCCGCCAAAGACAGGCTCAGCAGATGTGCTGGAAGCGTTAGGCGTAAACCTCGAAATTGACGAAGCGACGTTTCGCACCTGTCTGAACGGCGCTGGGGTCGCGTTTATGTTTGCCCGCTCTCATCATTCTGCGATGCGCCATGTGGCCCCTATTCGGGCGCAGTTGGGCGTTCGAACGATATTCAATCTGCTGGGACCGCTGACCAATCCAGCCGGAGCGGACTATCAAATTTTGGGGGTATTTGATCGGGAGTGGGTTCGTCCATTGGCGGACACATTGCTCAAACTGGGAACAAAACGCGCTTGGGTGGTGCACGGATTAGACGGCATCGACGAATTGTCAATTTCCGGAACGACCCGCGTGGCGGAGGTCAAAGATGGCGGTGTAACTGAGTTCGAGGTCTCTCCCTCCGATGCCGGATTGTCCACCAGTCCGCTTTCATCTTTGGAGGGCGGCGAGGTTGCCGATAACGCGCTGGCGATTACCGAACTTTTGGACGGACAGGAAGGCCCGTTTCGAGACGTCGTAACACTCAACGCGGCTGCAGGCTTGTTGGTCTTCGGCACTGTAAAGACGCTCGCCGACGGTGTGGCCGCAGCAGAGTCTGCGTTGGATTCCGGCAATGCGAAGACGACACTCAGAAAGCTGGCGGCGCTGTCTCATGGCGGCGAGGCTTAGCGTATGAGTTCTGCATTGGATAAGATTATCGCTTACAAAACCGATGAGGTGACTGCGTTGAAACGACGTGAGACCCTCGCTGCGTTTGAAAGACGAGCCAGTGACCTGCCCCCGGCGCGCGGGTTCCGCGCCGCCCTCACGGCAAAGACTGAGAGTGGGCAAAATGGACTGATCTGCGAGATCAAACGGAAGAGCCCATCTGCGGGCGACATATTGGTCGGTGCAGACCCCGTCGATATTGCCCGCCAATACGAGCGCGGCGGCGCTGCTTGCCTTTCTGTATTGACCGACCGTCCCAGCTTTGGCGGTAGTTTGGCGGACTTTGCGGCCATTCGCCGGTCGATTGCGCTGCCCATGCTTCGCAAAGACTTCATGATTGATGAGATCCAGATCGCAGAATCGCGTGCGGCGGGGGCAGATTGCGTCTTGATGATCCTTTCGGTGCTCGACGACGTCAAATGCCTAGAGCTGTGTGCGCAAAGCGCCGAGCTTGGCATGGATGTCCTCATCGAGACACACGACGCTGAAGAGGTCGATCGCGCGATCGAACTCGGGTTTCCACTTTTGGGAATCAATAATCGTGACTTGAAACGAATGGTGACGGATTTGGCCACCACCGAACAATTAGCGCCGCGCGTTCCGGGCCAGTTTGAGATCGTTTCAGAAAGCGGCGTCTCGAAACCTGAGGATATTCAAAGACTTAGACGATTTGGCGCGACGCGGTTTTTGATTGGGGAGAGCCTGATGAAACGGAAAGACCGAGAATCTTACGTAAAAAGACTTGTTTTCGCTGGAACAGATTGACCCGTAACGGGAACGCATGTAGAACAAAAGTGAACATAGATTCGGTCACATCGGAGACACTATATGCTGACGAGCAAGCAAAAAGAGCTACTTCTGTTCATTCATAGCAGCATCAAGGAGTCCGGCGTGTCTCCATCATTTGATGAAATGAAGACAGCGCTCAATTTGGCGTCTAAGTCGGGCATTCACCGCTTGATCACCGCCCTGGAAGAGCGCGGATTTATCAGGCGGTTGCCGCATCGGGCTCGCGCCCTGGAGGTTCTCAAGCTTCCGGGGTCTGCCGCTCCATCCGCGCCGCCAAAAGGGCGTCAGGATTTCAAGCCGAGTCTCGTGTCGACAGGGGCTGGCGGTACGGCGAGTGTTCCAACTGCGATCCCTATTCTAGGTCGTATCGCAGCTGGTGTGCCGATTGCGGCCATTCAGCAAGAGCATGGTTTCGTGAATGCTCCTGAAGGCCTGTCTGATGGTGATGAGCACTTTGCCCTCGAGGTAAAGGGCGATTCAATGATCGAGGCTGGTATTTTGGAGGGTGACGTTGTCATTTTGAAGAAGTCAGACTCAGCAAATACCGGAGACATTGTTGTCGCCCTGATCGACGATGAGGAGGCAACGTTGAAGCGTTTGCGCAAAAAGGGTGCTTCGGTGGCGCTTGAAGCAGCCAATCCAGCCTATGAGACGCGAATTTTCGGTCCTGATCGTGTGAAGGTACAGGGACGCTTGGTTGCTCTTGTGCGTCGGTACGACTAATCGGGACAAGGTTTCCAGGGGCGCGTTCCACATTTTGAAGTCGAGCTGGCTTTGACATGTCCTGCTGGGGCTTGCCAGAGGCTCAAGCCGCCTTGTTTCTCTACCTGCTCCCAGTCGTACACTGGGATACATGTGTCCTTGCGGGTCCATTGGGGGGGCGCTTTGAAGGTCGTGAAGATGGCAATGGTGCCAGACCCTGTTTGGCATTGAACTGCTACACGTGGATCTGACAGAACGACAATTTGACCAGCCGCCGTCCTCAACTCGCATATTCCCGTCGCGCATTGGCTTGTTTTGGTAAGAGATGCGAAACGCATTGGAGGAAGCGCGTCACCGTCAGCAACCTCAACCCTAACGATGCCATGTTCGGCCACGTCTACGAATAGGTCTCCGGATGGAGACCAATGAAGCAAAAGGGCTGGCGCCTGCATCCAAACCCAAGATGCCCCCAGCAACGGCACAATGGGAAGCGAAAGCCTCCAAACACCTCGTGCAAGCACGGATAGAATTAGCGCCAGCGAAAATAGCGCAAGGGAAACGTTAGGCATCTGTTTGCCAGCGGTTAGGCCGGCTGGCATCAGGCTCGTGCACCAGTTCGCGATGGCGATCACCAGTTCAAGAGAGAATCCAAAAATCCTCAGCCCTAAGTCTGCTCCGCCGAAAGGTGCAGCGATAAGGGTCACCGCGGCGGCGGGCGCACTTACGAATGAGATGATTGGCATCGCCAAAAAGTTCGCGAGTAGTCCGAGACCAGCGATGCGATTGAAGTGATACATTGCAAATGGCGCTGTCGCGAGAGCGGCGACAGTAGACGTCAAAATAAGCGATGCCCAAGCATATCGTATTGGACCAAGGATGCGTGTTTGCCCCAGCCGCTTTTGGGTCCACGCCTCATAAGTTGCGATCAATGCCCCAGAAGCGGCAAACGACATTTGAAAACCGGGTGACATGACGCTCTCCGGCTGCAGCAGTACGACGATGATCATCGCAACAGCAAAAGACCGAAGACTGATGGCGGCTCGATCAAATAGGACGGCGCCAAAAACTACAGCCGACATGATAAAAGCCCGCTGCGTTGAGACACTCGCCCCCGAGAGTATGAGGTAAGATAGGCTCGCGACAAGGGCTGCGACCGCTGCGGGTTTTTGAACAGAAATACGCAAGGCAACAGGCTCTATGAATGCGAGTGCACGGCGGAAAATCAGAAACACCAACCCGCCCACGATGCCCATATGCAGCCCCGATATTGCGAGTAGATGCGCCAGCCCAGAAGCCCGCAAAGCTTCCTGATCTTTAAAAGGCATGAAGCTTCGATCTCCTGAAACCAAGGCCGCCGCAAAGCCTCCAGCGCGCTCGCCAGATGCGCGGTTTACATATGTGGCCAGGTTTCGGCGAAAACTGGCAATCTTTAGTTTGAAACCCGCAAGCCTGTTGGATGGCGCGCCGAGAGCCCCTCCCCGGCACCTACCTTGAACATATCCCACCGCTCCCAATTGTTGGAACCATGCGTGGCGTTGAAAGTCATAATCGCCCACCAGGTGTGGTTTTGGTGGGGGCTTCATTACCGCCCAGCACCGTACAAATCGGCCGGGGTGAACTTCCAGTCGAGCCATATGGGTTAAGCGGACATATCGCGGTAGATCTGTTGACGATTTGCCAGCAATGGCATGCACCTGAAGCCGCACCCGTGGCCCTTTTTTGCCGGGCTCAATGGATGTCACCCAGCCCTCAAGCATGACGGGACCGGTGTCGGCGGTCACGGTGGGGCTGCTTACCGTTTTCGTCCTGATGATGCTTGACGTGAAGCCCAACAAAACCCCAAAAATTACGACGATGAGCGTATGAATTCCTTTGACGCGGGTGAACCGCCGCGACAGAAAATATGCAACCATGCTGCTAAGAAATGCAGCAAATGCAACGATATGCGACGGTTCATGCGCCAGCGAAAAGTACGCAACGGCGCCGGCACACATTGAAAAAGCAAGGACAATCGGCCTCGCATCGATTTCAGCAAGAGACCATATTCGCCGCCCCCGGTTTTCAGTTGGCGACAACAGAGACTTGCGTATCTCAGAAAGCTCATGTTTCTGCACGTCAGGCACGTTTAAAACCGAATCTAGTACTGGAGTGCGCCTCAATTATGACTGTCATCACGCGGTTCGCCCCTTCCCCGACCGGAATGTTACACATTGGAGGTGCAAGAACAGCACTTTTCAACTACTTATTTGCGCGTCGTCATTCTGGACGGTTCCTTTTGCGCGTCGAGGATACGGATAAGGCACGATCGACTGAAGAGGCTTCGCAAGCTATATTGGAGGGGTTGGCGTGGCTCGGTTTAAACCCTGATGCTCCCGTCGTTTTTCAATCGCAACAAGCGGATCGGCACCGCGCCTGCGCGTACGACATGTTGGAGCGTGGCACAGCGTTTAAATGCTATGTCACACCAGAAGAATTGCAAGCGCGCCGAGCGGAGGGCGAGAATCATCGAGCGGCGGCGAAAGTTGAGGAAGATCCTGCCAAGAAAGCAGAACTGTTGGAACGCGCCAACGCGCTGCTAGCGCCCTTCCGCTCTCCTTGGAGAGATGGTGGAACGCCGCCCAGTGCCGATGCGCCGTTTACCGTTAGATTGCGTGCGCCAGAAGATGGGGATCGAATGCTAACGGATTTGGTTCAGGGCGAGATCACCATTCAGGCAAATGAGTTAGATGATCTGATTATGCTGCGTGCGGACGGTACCCCCACCTACATGTTGGCGGTGGTGATCGACGACCACGACATGGGGGTGACGCATATCATTCGGGGTGACGACCATTTGCGGAACGCATTTCGCCAAATTCCGATCTATGAGGCGATGGGCTGGACGGTTCCTGAGTTTGCTCACGTGCCGTTGATACACGGCCCTGATGGCGCGAAACTCTCGAAACGCCACGGCGCGTTGTCGACGCTGGCCTATAGGGACATGGGATACCTGCCCGAGGCCATGAACGCGTATTTATTGCGATTAGGGTGGAGCCATGGGGATCAGGAAATATTCACCCAAACAGAGGCGATTGAAGCATTTGAACTGGACGGAATCGGGAAGTCTCCGGCACGTCTCGATTTTGATAAGCTTGGCGGCGTCAACGCGCATTTTATACAACAGAGCGACGATGACCGCCTCTTTGATGATCTACTGCCCTACCTTCAAACTGACCGAACACTCACACCTGAACAGGTCATGCGCGTGCAATCTGCTCTGCCCGAAATGAAGGATCGGGGGGATACTTTGCCGAATCTGGCGGATTCGTTTCAATTTTTGTTGATTAACCGACCCATCGAACTCAATAAAAAGGCCCGAAAAAGTCTTAGAGAAGAAGGAATTGTACGGTTAACGGGCCTTCGCGATGCGCTAATCGCTGCTGACGATTGGAGCGTTGACTGTTTATCGACAGTGATCCATTCATACTGCACTGCACAAGACTTATCTATGGGACAGGTGGGACAGCCTTTGAGAGCTGCCCTAACTGGCGGTTTACCTGCGCCAGATATTGCTCCGGTGCTAGCGTGGTTGGGACGTGACGAAGCAATCGGGCGGATAGACGACCAAATATAAAAGGCCGGGACAACCTGGCGCGACATGTAAGAAGTAATAGAGGGCGCAAGCTGATGGAAAGTAAGATCAAGGATGCTGGCAAAGCAAAAATCGAAGTCGATGGAAAAACAATAGAGCTGCCTGTTTATAGCGGCACTGACGGTCCAAACGTGATCGATGTGCGCACATTGTATAAGCAATCAGGACACTTCACGTTGGACCCGGGCTTCACCTCGACGGGCAGCTGCGAAAGCCAAATTACCTTTATTGACGGCGAAAAGGGCATTCTGCTTCACCGCGGCTACCCCATCGACCAATTGGCAGAACAGTCGAGCTATTTAGAGGTGTGTTACCTGCTGCTAAACGGCGAACTGCCAACGCGACCTGAATATGAGGACTTCTCGTCTCAAGTGCGAGAACACACCCTTCTTCACACGCAACAGGACCGTTTCTTTGACGGGTTCCGGCGCGACAGCCATCCAATGGCGATGTTGACGGGAGCTGTTGGCGCGATGGCTGCGTTCTACCCCGATGCGATGGATTCCGAAGACCCAGAGCAGCGACATCTCAGTTCCATCCGCTTGATCGCCAAGATGCCAACTCTTGCCGCTCGCATCCATAAATACGCGTGCGGGCAAAGGTTCGTCGATCCACGCAATGAGTACTCCTTTGCAGAGAACTTCCTTCGCATGTGTTTCTCGGTCACGGCTGAAAATTATGTGCCCAATCCCGTTGTTACGCGTGCAATGGATCGATTGTTGATCTTGCAAGCTGACCATGAGCAAAACGCCTCTACCTCCACGGTTCGTTTGGCTGGTTCATCTGGCGCTCACCCATTTGCGGCAGTTGCGGCTGGTGTTGCCTGTTTGTGGGGGCCAAGTCATGGCGGCGCTAATGAGGCCTGTCTCAGAATGCTCAGAGAGATTGGAACGCCCGATCGCATACCTGAGTACATTGCCCGTGCAAAAGACAAGAAAGACCCGTTTCGCCTGATGGGATTTGGGCACCGCGTATACAAAAATTACGACCCACGCGCGCGCGTGATGCAACAGACGGTGCATGAACTGCTTGACGAGATGAACATTCGGTCTTCACCGGTGCTTCAAGTTGCGATGGAGCTCGAGAAGATCGCTTTGGACGACCCATATTTCGTTGAGAAAAAATTGTATCCAAATGTCGACTTCTATTCCGGCATTGCGATGGATGTCATTGGTTTCCCAACAGAAATGTTTACCGTGTTGTTCTCTCTTGGGCGTGCCGTTGGGTGGATCGCGCAGCTGAATGAACTGCACACAGATCCATCCCAGCGCATCGGTCGTCCGCGTCAGCTCTACACCGGCGCACCGATGCGGGATTATGTGCCTATCAAAAATCGCTAGCCAATTGAATCTATGATGGTTTTGGCGGCTATTTCTGCTGTTTTCAACTCGCCATGCGTCATGCGATCAAGCGCTTCGCGTTGCTGATCTCGTTGTTGTGCAAGCGCGTTTGGATCCTTGAGCCATGTTTCGGCCTTTGACGCGAGCGCGTTGGCGTCGAGTTCAAACTGGAGGAATTCGGGTACAATTTCTTGGTCATCGCTGACGATGTTTAGAAGTGTGACGTGGGTCTTTTTGTAAAGAAAGCCGCGCGCAATCGTCCACGTAATCGTGCCTGTGCGGTAGCCAACGAGCATTGGCGTTCCCATTACGGCCAATTCGCTTGTCACTGTGCCTGAGCATGCGAGTGCAATATCGGCAGCGGCCATTGCGTTGTACCGTTCGTCAGCATTCGGTTCGACAATCATGTTGATATGGGCGTCGGGAAATACCGTGTGAAAGTGGTCAGCAACGCTCGGCGCGGGAGCTGCTACGACGATGCGGCGGGGGTCTGCCTGTTTCAGAGCAAGCGCCGCTTGCATCAATTCTGGTGCGACGCGCTCAATCTCGCTGCGGCGACTACCGGGAAGAACGAGAATGATCGGCGTATCATGATCAATCTTATGCTTGCGCCGAAAAGCGGCGCCGTCTCCATCCATTTGACGTGACAATGCAGGGTTTCCAATTACGACAGTCTCAAGGTCAAACGGTTCATAAAATGGAACTTCCATCTCGTGCATACAAAGCAAGAGGTCAACGCAACTGGCGAGCGTTCTTGCACGGCCCGGGCGCGTCGCCCAAACCTGTGGTCCGATAAGCTTTATGAGCTTTATCTGTGGTGCTAGTTTTCGAACCCGCTGCGCGACCCGGAGCATAAATCCCCATGAATCGACCAAAACAACGGCGTCTGGCTTAGCGTCGACAATTGCGGCTGCGGCTTGATCGGCAAGACGTACGACCGTGGGATAGACTTTGAGCCCTTCGAAAAGCCCAAAAATAGAAAGAGGCGACGTATCGATAGATGAGGACACCCCCACTGATGCCATTTCAGTGCCGCCAATGCCGTTAATCTGAACGTCTGGCGTGTGCTTATGAAGGGCGTCTATAACTTCTCTGGCGAGTAAATCGCCCGAGGGTTCTGCGGCAACAAAGAAAAGTTTCGGCGGTGTCACTTGCCCAACTCGGGTGCAAAACCATAGATGAAGATCCCGGCGCGTTCTGCAGCCTCAATCATGGCTGCGCGATCAAGCATGAGTGTGCCTCCTGCCTCTAGAGCCAGTCCGGACAGGCCGGCGGCAGCAACGTGTTCGATGGTTGATATGCCTGCTGTGGGTAGATCGATCCGGCGCTCCTGCTCTGGCTTAGGCCGTTTGACCAGCACGCCGCGCCGGTCTGATGATGTTCCGCGTATTTCGGCCGGCAACTCTGCGCAACGCTTCAGCATTGCGTCTGTGCCCTCCTGAGCCTCTACAGCAAGAACAAGCCCATCGCACACCACACACCCCTGCCCGATGTCGAGCGCGCCTGTGGCGCTTGCCACACGCGCGGCCAGAGCGATATCCTCCATGATGTTGGCGGATGGGGCGCAGCCTGCAATTGTACCGGACGGGGTTATGAGGTCTGCGTTGACAGTGTCCGACCCTACAACTTCGAAACCGTGTTTTTCAATTTCGTCAACCAATACGCGTAAAAGGGAATCGTCTCCCCGCCGAGCTGCCTTGATCACCTTGGGCAATAGCGACGCGCCTCTCATATCTAGTTTTAGGTTTTTGAAGTCCGGCCGCTTCACGATGCCTGCAAACGTCACTTGTTGGCAATTTGCTGCTTTCAGATGTTTCAATAGACCTCCGAATTCACCCAAGCCCACGATCGTGCCGGGATAACTCTCAAGTTTAGGTTCCTCGAAGCCTTTCAGACGCAATACGAACACGCCCTGCCCTGATTCAACCGCGTTCTCCGCGATGGTGACTGGCAAGTCACCCAGGCCCGCGATAAGTCCCAGAGGCGCCATCAGTGAGTCCTCATGGCTTGCAGAGCGTGCGCGAACCACTCGCGCCAATAAAGTCGATGACTTCCATCGCAAGCGGTTGATCTGCAAATTCGGTGGCCGCAGCGCTGAGATTTTCTGCGAACGTTTTGTCAGCCTCGAACACTGCCTTATAGGCCCTGCGTATTTGTTGAATGTCAGCCTTTGTGAAGCCCCTGCGTTTCAAGCCTACGACATTCAGGCCAGCCAATTTTGCGCGATTGCCAATGACGGAGCCAAACGGAATGACATCCTCCACCAAGATGGCACCGCCTCCGATGAACGCGTTACGTCCAATTCTTACGTTCTGGTGCACCGCCGCCGCGCCGCCAAACCACACATGGTCGCCAGCCGTGACGTGACCGGCAATGGCGACGGCATTCGCAATAACAACATTGTCGCCAAATTTTCCATCATGACCGATGTGGGATCCGACCATCATAAAACAATCTGAACCAATACGCGTTAGCCCGCCCGATTTGGGGACACCGGTATGTACGGTGACGTGTTCTCTGAATACGCCCCGTGGGCCAATCTCGAGTTTTTGGGGGCCGTCTCCGAGATCGCCCAACATTTGCGCCTGCCCACCTAGCACCGCATGGGAATGAACTGCGCAGGTGTTGTCGAGCGAGGTGTCACCCATGACGATAGCGTGAGGGTGGATGCGGCAGTCGTCGCCTAACGAAACGTTTCCGCCAATATGGCAATAGGCTCCAATTTCTACACGCTGACCAATCTGGGCGCCGTCTTCAACGATTGCTGTTGGATGGATAAGCCGCGACACCTAGGCGTCGCCTTTTTTCTTTTTGTTCGATGCCTGTTTCTGCAACCAGGCCAGTTCGCGCATCCACTGCCGGATCGGTTTTGCGGGCGTTCCACCCCATGTGTCACCATCCTCGATGTCTCTGAAAAGACCAGACGACGCTGCTAAGCTGACGCCTTTGCCGACTTTTACATGGTCTGCTATGCCGACGCGGCCGCCTAGCATTGACCCGTCGCCAACCTCTACCGACCCTGAGATACCACCAAATGCGGCCATCAAGACATCTCGTCCAAACTGCACATTGTGCGCAACCTGACAGAGATTATCGATCTTCGTCCGTTCGCCCAAAATTGTATCGTCAAACGCGCCTCGGTCGACGCATGAGTTGGCGCCGATCGAAACGCCGTCCTGAAGAATGACGCGTCCATAATGTGGGGCGTCTGCCATTCCGTCTGGGCCTGACAAAACGCCAAACCCTGACTCTCCAATCCGGGCGCCTGACGATAGCGTCACATCATCGCCGATAAGCGCACAAAATACGCTCACATTGGCGCCAATTTGGCATGATTTTCCGATTTGAACGCCGGGTCCAATGACTGTGTTTGCGCCAATGACCGTATCAGACCCAATGTTTACACCGGGGCCAATGATACACCCTGGATTCAAAATAGCAGACTCATGGATCGTTGCTTCGCTGGAGACCGCATCCCCCGTCCAAGCGTGTTGCCGAGGTTGAAATAACGCCTGAGCGAGAGAGGCGTGCGCCCATCTTGGTTTATCTGTCACCAAAGTTGGCATGCCGTCCGGCACCCGTTCAAGATGATCTTTGCTCACGAAGCATACACTGGCACCGGCTTGAACAAGCACGTCGCCTTTGGCATCACCTTGTATAAAAACGGCCTCCCCTTCGCGTCCGTTCGACGCGCTGGAAAGGCCGGTAATCATTATGTCAGGCGAACCTGTAAGTTCAGAGCCGGTCAATTCGGCGATGGTCTTTAGCGACAAAGCCCCCAATGGCGCAAAAAACCTCGTATCGACCGGCATGGCTGCCTCTTTCCTATTGGGCGGCTTGCGTTGGAACGCGCTGACGCACCACACTGATAGACGGGGTGCGCGCATCAAGTTTGCTGATGATGGTCGACGTTACGTCCGTCTTATCGCTGGCGAAGACGACTTGGCTACGAGATAAAACCAGATCTGCGTTCTTTTCTCTTACGACTTCCTGCAAAACCGGCTCGAGCGCCTTGTTGAAATCGGCGAGTGCCTTACGCTCTGTTAGCTGCAATTCTTGCGAGGCTTTACCGCGCTTCTGCCCAAAATCATTGGCTTTCTTTTGGTAGTTTTGAAGCTGTGACATGAGGCCAGAATCGGCTGCGATTGCTTCGCGCGTCTTACCTTGCGTTTTTGTTTGCAGAGATTTGCCTTCCGATTCTAGCGAACGGCGCGTTGGATCCAGCTCGTTTTTCATCTGCGATTCGATGTTCTTCAATTTGCTGGCAAGGTCTTTACCGGCGCGGCTATCACGAAGAACTTTGCGTTCGTCAATTGTGATGATGTTACTGGCTTGGGCGACTGCAATGGGGGCCGCAATGGCCACGCTACTGAACAGCAACGCACAGGCGGTGAAAAATAATTTAACGGGGGACATTGTGTGTCTCCTTTCTAGGGGGCTGGAAAATTAGAATTGTGTAGAGGTTGAGAACCGGAATGTTTCAGTTCTGTCATAGTCTTCCTTGCGGAGAATTTGTGAGAAGTCGAACCGGATTGGGCCGAACGGCGAGTCCCAGAACACACTAAGACCTGCAGATGCGCGAAGCGACGCAGCGTCCTTGGTCAAACGTACGGCCGGAAGACCCGTAATGCCGTCGGTCAGGAAGACGGGTTGATCAACATCGCTTCCTCTGAGGGTTCCGAGTGATCCCACATCGGTGAACAAGGCTCCTCTAACGCCATATTCTTCTGGCAGGAATGTTGGGAGACTAAGTTCAAATGTGCCTTGATAGTAGGCATTGCCGCCCTGAGCGTTCAAGCGACGCAACGCCACTTCTTCACCCGTCGCAGGATTGACAACGCGCTGAACAACGCGTGGTCCAAGTCCGGCCACATCAAAGCCGCGGAATGTGCTGCCGCCCCGGAAGAAGCGATTATTAATTCGAATGCCCTGATCATCATCTAGTGGGAAGACGTAACCGCCTGAGAATCTTGCACTGGCGACCATGTCTCTCCAGACGCCTTTGTATAAGCCGGCGCCGCCTTCAGAGCGCATATACTTCACGTCACCGCCAAGACCAGCGATGTCTTGACGGAAGTTGAAGTCAAAGCCACCCGTTGGGCGGATCGGGTCATTGCGGCGATCCCAAAAGAAATTGTAGCCAAGAATTGACGACAAATCGTTGCGCTCAGACCGACAAATACTGTCGCGTACAACGTACTCAACGGCGCAAACATCGACCAGGCGTTCTCCCATCATCGCGTCGCCAGCTTCCGGAAGTCGGAACACATCATCTGTAAAGTCATTAGGTGTGTTTGCGCCAGCGGTTTGTATCGAAAACCGGCTCAGCAAGCCTTGATTGTCGATCAAAATGTTTCGATCCCGCACATTGATCTCGTCGGTTTGTAGCCGATAGCTCAACCCAAGTTGCATGCGGTCGGTCAATGGGAAGCCAACGCGTACCCCTGCCCCGATTGTCTGAGTTTCGAAGTTCGAGACGTCCAAAAAGTCGGACTTGGTCGCGTACAGATCGATACCTGCTGACAAATTGCGATCCAGGAAGCGTGGTTCGGTAAAGCGAATATCTACGATTTGCTGGCGGCTCGACGCGGAAACGCGAGCAACGGCCGATTGTCCGCGACCTCTCAGGTTTCTCTGTGAGACGGATAAGTCGAGCAAAAAGCTATCGACCGATGAGAAACCCGCGGCGAATGAGAATTCACCGGTCGGTTGTTCTTGTACGGCAATGTCCACAATCGTTTTGTCGGCATCAGTACCAGCAGTTTCAGTCACCTCGACTTCTTTGAAGAAGCCCAGCGCGCGAACACGGTTTTTGGACCGGTCCAGCAAAATTCGGTTGAAGGCATCGCCCTCCGAAATACGAAGCTCGCGGCGGATCACCCGGTCTAATGTCTGCGTATTGCCCACAATATTGATACGCTCAATATAGACGCGCGGCCCTTCGTCGACTGCAAACGTAACGTCGATACGGCCCGTGTCAGGATTTACATCCAATTGTGGTCGAATATCCACAAACGCATAGCCCGCAATGCCAGCCGCGTAGGTGAGCGTGTCGATTGAATTTTCAATTTGATCGCCGCGAAACAGGGCGCCTTCCTCAATGTTGACTGCGCGGCGTAGGGCGTTCCCATCCAATTTCTCAAGCGCCGTTTCAACTTTGACGACACCGAAATCGTATTGGCGTCCCTCATCAATGGTGAAGGTGATGTAAAAGTCTTTTTGGTCTGGCGTCAGCTCCGCCACAGCAGAGGTGACTCTGAAGTCATAATACCCATTGTTCTGATAGAATTGGCGCAGCAATTCCCGGTCATATTCCAGACGTCCAGGATCGTAATTATCATTCGAACTGAAGAAGCGCCAAAGGCGTGATTGGCGTGTGACCACTTCGCTTCTCAACCGACTGTCCGAATAGGCCTCATTGCCGATGAAGTTAATGGCGCGAACGCCAGTGATTGGGCCTTCAGTGATTTCAAACACGAGATCGACGCGGTTTTGCTCTAACGGCTTGTATTGCGGCTCGACTTTAGCGGCGAACCGACCAGATTGGCGATAGAGTTCCAAAATACGCTGAACGTCCGCTTGAACGCGTGCGGCGGTGAAGATGCCCCGCGGCGCCGCCTGAACATCTTCTTTGAGCTTGTCATCGTCAAGGGCGCGGTTTCCTTCAAAGATAACGCGGTTGATGATGGGATTTTCAACGACCCGCACAACCAAATCATTATTTTGGCGGTCAATTGACACATCTGCAAACAAATTGGTGGCAAAGAGTGTTTTCAGCGACAGATCAATGCGCTCAGGGTCAAATCCATCTCCCGGCTCGAGCAAGAGATATGATTGGACTGTTCTCGGCTCGATACGCTGATTGCCTTCAACGATGATGGAGCGAATGGTCCCATCGTAGCGTGAATCTTCCTGGGCGGTGGCTATGTTCGCCGGCGACACTAATCCGCCCAAACCGAAGACTGCTGTGACCAGCATAGTTGCTGCAATGATGTTACGCATCGTCAAATACTCTCTAATCTCTCGAAGGGTGGTTTCGTTTAACCACCGCTCGCACCAAACACACCGGTTTCGATGATGTCACCCCAAGTTATTACTACTACCATTCCCAATAGCAGGATCAGCCCGAATGTCAGGCTCGCTTCCTGAACTTTTTCTGGCATTGTCTTTCCGGTCACAGCTTCATATGCGTTGAAAACCAAATGGCCACCATCAAGCACTGGGAGTGGCAGCAGGTTAAAGAACCCGATTCCAACTGAAATCGCGGCGCAAATGCCGAGTTGAATCCAGAACAACTGATTGATTTTCTGACCCATCGTCGTTTGCTCTTGTTCCATGACGCGGTTCACGACGCGGCGGGAAATATCTCCAATACCCACCGGTCCACTCATCGTATGAACAGACATATTGCCGGTAATGATGCGGCCTAGCATCGTGACGGTCTGGTCCAATGTCCGGCCCGTTTCAATAATGCCACCACCAAGCGCCTGGATCGGGTTGTAGTGCACCCGGTCACCATAAGCGGCGGTGACGAGGCCAACGCCGATCGTGCTTTGCGCAACTTTCTGACCAACCATATTCTCTCGAATAACCTCATCCGGTGTGACGGTTATTGAGATGATCTCACCGCCGCGGTCCATTTCAAACGTAATGGGGACGTTGGGGCTGAGTGCAATTGCTGTTTGAACATCTGTTGATCGTTTTAGCGTCTTACCATTTGTGCTTTGGAAGACGTCACCCGACTGAAATCCAGCCTGCTCAGCAGGTGATCCTTCATTGACGCCTTGTATGGTTACCGATTGCGGTTGAACACCGTGAACCCAAAGACCCAGTGCGAAGATGAGGCTAGCGAGAATAAAATTTGCGATTGGGCCTGCCAAAGACACGAGGGAGCGTGCGCCAACGCCTAATTCAGGATAAGCTTTTCCCTGGGGGCCTGTCTTCACGACGCCAATGTCATTTGCCAGTTGTGCTTCGCCGACGAATTTTACAAAGCCACCCAGTGGTATCCAGTTGATTCGCCACCGCGTCCCTTTTCGATCGGTGCGTTCCCAGATGGAGCGACCAAAACCAACCGAGAATGACTCAACGGCAGCGCCAAACCGCCGTCCCATCCAATAATGCCCGTATTCGTGCACGATCACGACGATGCCCATCATGAAGACGAGGCAAACAATGAACAATGGTCCTTGGCTTAGAATCTCGCCCAAAGCGCTCTACCCTCCCGCCCGACTTGGGGCGTCTTGTAACAGTTCTTCCGCCATTCGGCGTCCGTAGCGGTCCAGATAGGCAATTTCCTCAACAGAGTCACACGTCATCGCTGTCATGTTCTCCGCATCAAATCGACTCAGTACCTTTTCTACGACCCAACTTATGTCCAGAAAGCCGCATTGGCCCGCAATAAATGCAGAAACAGCCGCTTCATTAGAGCAATTTAATACTGTTGTTGCCGAATTGCCCACTCGTATCGCCTCCTGAGCGAGTCGGATGGCCGGAAATCGTTGCTCATCAACAGGTTCAAAATCCAAACGGCCGAGTTCGGCCAGATCCAGCCGCGGAACATTCGTTTCGATGCGGTCTGGCCAGCCCAGTGCATAGGATATTGGTGCGCGCATATCGGGCGAGCTGAGTTGCGCCAGCACAGATCCATCGTTGAAATGCGCCATACCATGAACAATTGATTGCGGATGAACCAGCACGTCGAGCTTTGAAGCGGGCATATCGAATAAGAAAGCGGCTTCGATGTACTCCAGCGCTTTGTTCATTAGGGTCGCACTGTCGATTGAATTTTTGATCCCCATGTCCCAGTTGGGGTGCGCAGCGGCTTCTGCTGGGGTTGCGACAGACATTTGCTCTTTTGATGATCGCAAAAACGGGCCACCCGATGCCGTTATAGTGAGTTTTTCAGGCTGTTGATCTGACTGAATCAGTTGGAAAATGGCGTTATGTTCGGAGTCGACTGGGAGGATTTTGGCGCCCGTTTGGCGCGCCCGCGACAGAATGAGCTGTCCGCCGCAGACGACACTCTCTTTGTTCGCGATGGCGACGTCGATGCCTTCAGAAACGGCCGCCAGCGTCGACTCTAGTCCGGCTGCCCCCACAATCGCAGCGACAACTAAATCAGACGGGCGTGTGGCCGCTTCGGTCACGGCCGATGTTCCTGCGGCCACCTCGACCGGGTGTCCGTTTAGCAAGTCTTTCAAGGTTTCGTACTGTGTCTCATCCGCGATGATGGCTGCTTTGGCGCCGAACTCAATGGCTTGTTTTGCAAGTGTTTCGGCATCTGACCCAGCGCAAAGTGCCTGTATGTGGAATGTTCCGGCGTCGCGAGCATTGGCTTGGCGCACGACATCCAGCGCCGATGTTCCGATGGAGCCGGTTGAGCCCATTATTGAGATGCGTTTGGACTGCATCATGCTAACCGACGACTGACTGTAGGCCGAGCCCGGTTCGGATGGCTGGAACAGCGTAAAGCAGGATCGTTGCGAGCAAACATACAGCGCCCAACCCATCCACCCGGTCCAGCACGCCGCCATGCCCTGGTAAAATGGCGCCAGCATCCTTCACGCCGAAGCGTCTTTTCAACCCGCTTTCGAATAGATCGCCAATTTGAGCGGTCACTGACACGATGAACCCTGCCAAAACCCATAATGGAAGCGATGCACTCAGTATGTGCGAAGCGGCTGCACCGCAAACACAACAGGCCACCACAGCGCCAATGGCTCCTGCCCATGTTTTATTGGGACTCTCACTAGGTGCCAGACGTGGTCCGCCAATCGTGCGCCCTGAGAAGTATGCGGCGGCATCCGACGCCCATACAAAGGACATAAACAAGAGTGCGGCCGCGAGCCCGTTCCACGGTCCATCCCGCAACAGATACAAGCTCGCAGTCATGGCCGTGACATAGAGTAATCCAAAGCTGACGACACCGCGGTTTCGCGCGGTTCCATTTGCTGTCACGAAAGTAAACACAAGCCCGGCTGCGAGGATACCTAATGAGATTTCAGGCCTGTTTAGTGGCAGTGAAAGACAAACAAGGCAGGTTGATACCAAGAACCCAATCCAATGCGGATACCCGCTCATTTGGCTCCATTCGTACGCCATGACTGCTGCAGCAACTGAGCATCCGATCGCCAACCACCAACCGCCATACCAAACCATTGCGAGACTAAGCGGTATCAGTACCGCCGCAGAGGCCATACGAAGGCCGAGTTCAGAGAAACGCTTTTTTGGAGACGTCGCTTCGTCCATCAACTTGCCTCCGGCGTCACCGCGCCAAAACGTCGTTCGCGTATCTTGTACTGCTCGATGGCGCTTAAAAGATGCTCACGCCCAAAGTCAGGCCACAAGACATCGGCGAATACGAGTTCCGCGTATGCCGCTTGCCATAGGAGGAAGTTACTCAATCGATACTCCCCGCTCGTCCGAATGACGAGATCTGGATCGGGTTGGCCCGCTGTATCAAGATAGTTGGCAAATAGATCTTCGTTGATATCTTCTACGGCAATATTGCCCGCCTTTACGTCGTTGACCGCTGATCGGATGCCCCGCACCATTTCTTCTCTGCCGCCATAATTGAAAGCGATATTGAGAAAGCAGTTGGTGTTTGAAATAGTTTCTCGTTCGGCCCGCTCAATCAACACAGCGACATCATCGGGGACGCCAGTCTTATTGCCCAAAATGCGGATGCAAACGCCTTCGTTTTTGAGACGTTCCAAATCCCGCTTCACATAGGCTTTCAGCAAAGCAAAGAGGGCATTCACCTCAGTCGGCGGACGCCTCCAATTTTCAGTTGAGAATGAGAAAACCGTCAAATATTTAAGGCCAATATCTCGCGCTGCTTCAACGGTCCGGCGCAACGCCTCAACCCCCCGCTCGTGCCCGGCCGCTCTTGGCATCCCCCTCGCATTGGCCCACCGACCGTTTCCATCCATAATGATCGCAACGTGCGAGAGACCTGGCCCGCCCGAGCCGATAGAATGTGATGTGTCGGAAGAAGCCGGTTCGGTCATCAGACCTGCATGATCTCCGCTTCCTTGCCTTTCAACGCTTCGTCCACTTTAGAAACATAAACGTCGGTCAGCTTTTGCACTTCGTCCGACAAACTCCTCTGCTTGTCTTCACCAATGTCGCCGTCTTTCTCCATCTTTTTGAGCGTATCCATGCCGTCACGTCGGATGTTTCTGACCGCAATGCGAGCAGATTCTGCATATTTTCCGGCAACTTTCGAGAGTTCCACCCGGCGCTCCTCGTTGAGCGGTGGAATTGGAATACGAAGGTTCTGGCCATCCATCACCGGGTTAAGTCCCAAGCCAGCCTCACGAATGGCCTTGTCCGCTGCGCCAACCACTGTGTTGTCCCAAATGTTGACGGATAGCATTCGGTTGTCCGTTACGGATACGGAGCCAACTTGCGACAATGGCACCATAGAGCCGTACGCCATCACTTGAACGCTATCGAGAAGGTTTACGGATGCGCGGCCAGTCCGAAGTCCACTGAACTCTGTGGCGAGTGCCGACAACGCGCCATCCATACGTCGCTCGAGATCCTTTTTGTCGTAACTCATGCGTCTTTTGCTCCGTCTTTAGAGATTGTCGTCGATGTTCCCTGACCGTGTAGCACGTCCAGCAGGGAACCTTTGTCTTTCAGTGAGAAAACCACAATCGGGATGTCGTTGTCACGCATCAGACTCACAGCTGAAGCATCCATCACGCGTAGGTTCTTCGACAGGATTTCCTGATAGGCGAGTCGATCATAGCGCGTTGCATTTGCGTCCAGCTTTGGGTCAGCCGTATAGACGCCATCAACTTGCGTCCCTTTCAACAAAGCATCGCAGTCCATTTCGATGGCGCGAAGCGCCGCGCCTGTGTCGGTGGTAAAGAATGGGTTGCCAATGCCCGCCGCAAAAATCACCACGCGTCCCTTTTCCATGTGCCTTTGTGCGCGGCGGCGAATATACGGCTCGCAGATGGCTTCCATTCGAATGGCAGACTGCACGCGCGTCGGAACGCCGACCCCTTCCAGAACACTTTGCATCGCCAGTGCATTCATTATTGTTGCCAACATGCCCATACTGTCGGCCTGTGCGCGCTCCATGCCTTTCGCGGCGCCCGCCATTCCCCGGAAAATGTTGCCACCACCGATGACGAGGCAAACCTCAGCGCCCGCTTCGCGTGCCTCTGCAATCGACCGAGCAAAAGCTTCACAAGTTGGGATATCAATCCCGAACTGGCCCGGCCCCATAAGCGCTTCGCCAGACAGTTTGAGAAGAATACGCTTATAACGTAGAGGGCCGCGTGCTTCGCCAGGGTCCGTCATGTCGTATTCCTTTGTATTGTTAGGATTGCTCCTAAAAGATTCCCGGCCACCTGTCATGGGTGGCCGGGATGCTTTTGTCGTCTAAATGCTGACCTTGCAGCAAATTTAGCTGCCTTTTGTCATCGAGGCGACTTCGTCTGCGAAGTTGTCGTCCGCTTTTTCGATGCCTTGACCAAGGGTGAAACTTACGAAGCCTTTGAGCTCCGCTTTGCTTTCTTCGAGGAACTGAGCGACCGTTTGATCAGGGTTCATGACAAATTGTTGCTCAACAAGAACAACTTCTTTGTAGAACTTTTTGATCCGGCCTTTGATCATGTTTTCAATAATGTTCTCGGGCTTTCCGCTCTCGCGGGCTTGCTCGGTCAGAAAGCGCTTTTCTTTCTCAACCAGCTCAGGATCAAGTTCTTCGGTCGTTGCCGCGGCTGGCGACGTCGCAGCGATGTGCATGGCGACTTTGCGCCCTACTTCTGCCAGATCACCAGAGCCATTCAGCGCGACCAGCACGCCAACCTTGCCCATTCCGGCGGTTTCAGCATTGTGGACGTAAGAGGCCACAGCGCCCTCAGCCGTCAACTTAGCTGACCGGCGAAGCGTCATGTTTTCTCCGATGGTGCCAACAAGTCGTTTGATCATGTCATCAACTGTCCCGTCGCCTTGCGGCGCAGGAGCAGCTTTGACGGCGTCTATTGTGCCGTCGGTCGCCATGGCAGCCGATGCGATGCCAGCGAGTGCCTGTTGGAAGGTTTCATTGCGGGCAACAAAATCGGTTTCAGAGTTCAATTCGACGACCGTGCCGGTCTTTCCGTCGTCTGAAACAGACACTGCGACCAATCCATCTGCCGCCGTACGGCCGGATTTCTTAGCGGCCTTGGATAGCCCTTTTGCGCGCAGCCATTCGGTTGCCGCTTCTTCATCTCCATCGCTTTCGACCAACGCTTTTTTCGCGTCCATCATTCCAGCGCCGGTTTTCTCACGCAGTTGTTTTACGAGCGCAGCTGTAATCTGAGCCATCGTTCGGTTCCTTCAATAAATCGTTTCACCAAATGTATCTAAGTGGCAGGTGGGGTATCTGCAGGCTTTGCTTCCGCCGGTTCTGCTTCAGCAGACGCAGCAGCAGGTTCGGGCGTTTCTGCTGCATCAGCGATCGCAACATCTGCGTCGGCCATTGCATCGACATCCTCGAGGGCACCGAGATCGATGCCAAGATCAGTTGTTGATTCAGCCAATCCATCCAGTACCGCGTCTGCAAACAGGTTGCAGTAAAGTGAGATGGCACGCGCCGCATCATCATTTCCCGCAAAGCCGTAGTCGGCATCATTAGGATCACAGTTTGTATCCAAAACGGCGATGACTGGAATGCCCAGTTTCCGCGCCTCTTGGACGGCAATCGCTTCTTTGTTCGTATCGATAACGATCATTGCCGCAGGCAGACCGCCCATCTCTGAGATACCGCCCAATGCGCGCTGCAGTTTCTCACGGCGGCGCGACAGGTCGAGAAGTTCCTTCTTGGTGAGGCCTTCACCGCCACCTGATTCGAACATGGCATTCAACTCTTTGAGTTGTTTGATTGAGTTCGACACAGTTGACCAGTTGGTCAGCGTGCCACCTAGCCAGCGATGATTCATGTAGTATTGAGCGCATCGTTGAGCCGCTTCAGCGATCGGCTCTGAGGCCTGTCGTTTTGTGCCGACGAACAATACGCGCCCGCCCTTTGATACCGTATCACGCACGAACACGAGCGCTTGGTGCAAAGCTGGGACAGATTTGGACAGGTCAAGAATGTGAATGCCGGAGCGCTCGCCGTAGATGTACGGCTTCATACGAGGGTTCCAGCGATGTGTCTGGTGACCAAAGTGAACGCCCGCTTCAAGCAGCTGACGCATCGTAAAATCAGGTAGTGCCATTTGTTTTCTCCATCCGGTTAGCCGTCTCGGGTGGAACTGGCCGCTACCCTAAGGTAACTTTCAGCACCGGATGCACCCGAGAACTGGTTTTAGGAACCGCCGTCTATACAGGTTTTCGCCGTAGGGGCAAGCGTAGGCCCGCTAAGCGGCTTGTAGGTCAACGCGCTCAACGCCGGGGGCATCTTTCAAGGCGCGCTGCGCCCCCAGACCAATGGTGTAGGTCTCAGGCAGTTTCAGCACCACCGTCCGCCCATCTCCCAAGGGCATCTCGACCAGTATATCGCCGCGTTCATTGTCCTTGAGGCTCGATAAATGTTCAATAATTTCAGCGATGTCTTTCGCAGCAGCGCCAGGCGCGAGCCGAACTTTCAGCGCACCTGCAGATTTTGCAATCCGCGCGGTTTCTAGGGGCAGGATGCGTTCAGCGTTTAGTTTGATTTCATCGCCGCTGCGCTTCACCGCCGTTGTGATCGCAACGGCATTGCCGACCGTCAGCAAATCTCGATTGTCTTGAAGCGTTTCTGGAAACACCATCATCTCGACTTCCCCGGAGGGATCAGACAACGTCAAAAAGGCGAATTTTCCACCGCGTTTGGCTGGTTTTTCGTTACGCATGCGCACAACGCCGATCAGTTCCAACGGCTTACCGTCCATTGCGCGGTCATGAATTTCCATAGCTAAGGTGACCCGGTCGCGGTCAATGCCAGCCAGTACGTCATCGAGCGGATGTCCGGAGAAGTAAAACCCAATCGATTTAAACTCATGATCGAGTTTCATCTGACCATTCCAAGGCGGCGTTCTCGGCAGGTCGGGTCGTAGCGCAGGTTCAGCCTCACCAAAAAGCCCCCCCTGCCCGCCTTCGCGGTCTTCAGCGGCGCTGGAGGCAAGTTGCGCCAGCAGAGGCGCCGCAGACAAGGCTCTGGCGCGATTGGGTTCAAGGCTATCAAAGGCCCCGGCGCGTGAGAGAGATTCGAAAGCCTTCTTGTTGAGGTGGCGAGGGTCAATGCGTTCGGCGAGGTCAAATACGTCTTTGAAGGGGCCAGATGACGTGCGCGTTGCCACGAGATGCTTCATGGCCTCCAACCCGACCCCCTTCAACGCGCCCAATGCGTAAACGATGCGACCGTCTCGGGCATCAAAGTCAGCCGTCGAGTCGTTCACATCCGGCGCAACGACTGGAATTGAAAGCCGTTTCGTTTCCTGAAAGAAGGCGGCCAATTTATCAGTGTTGCCCAAATCAAGACTCATAGAGGCGGCCATGAATTCGACTGGAAAATGGCATTTCAAATAGGCCGTTTGATACCCAATGAGCGCATAGGCCGCAGCGTGGGACTTATTGAAGCCGTACCCCGCGAACTTTTCCATCGTATCGAAGATATCATTTGCAAGCGGTGCGTCGATGTCTTTGCCGTCTTTGGCGCCTTCAACGAAACGGTTGCGTTGCGCGACCATCTCTTCAATCTTCTTCTTACCCATGGCCCGGCGCAACAGGTCCGCTTCCCCCAGTGAGTAACCAGCGATCTCCTGCGCCATCCGCATGACTTGCTCCTGATACACCGGCACGCCATAGGTTGCCTCCAATATCGGCTTCAAGTCTGGGTGTTGATATCTGACGGTTGCAGGGTCGTCTTTGCCTTGCACATAGACGGGAATGTTCTCCATCGGCCCTGGGCGATAAAGTGATATGATCGCAATGACGTCCTCGATATTGTTTGGTCGAACTTTGCGCAGCGTGTCCCGCATACCAGCGCCTTCAAGTTGGAACACGCCGAGAGTGTCCCCGCTGGCCATTAAGTCAAAGGTGGCCACGTCGTCCAAACTTTCCCACTCTGGCCCCACATCCTTGCCGTCGCGGCGCATCAGTTTGAGCGCTCGGTCAATCACCGTGAGCGTTTTAAGGCCAAGGAAGTCAAACTTCACCAAGCCGCCCATCTCGGCATATTTCATATTGAACTGCGTTGCCGGCAGGTCAGCGCGCGGGTCACTATAAAGCGGCGAAATCTCAGTCAGCGGGCGATCTCCAATCACGACACCCGCGGCGTGTGTTCCGGCGTTGCGATAAAGGCCTTCCAGCGCCAGCGCCGTGTCCAGCAATTCCTTCACCCTAGGGTCTGCAGAAATTTCATCGTCAAACTTTGGTTCGTCGTCTATCGCCTCTTGCAATTTCGGTGGCTTAGCCGGGTTGAACGGGATCAGCTTTGCCAGCCGGTCAACTTGCATATACGGCATTTGCATGACCCGGCCGACGTCGCGGACCACAGCTTTGGCCTGCAACGTGCCAAAGGTGATAATCATAGCAACAGAGTCCGCGCCATATTTGTCCCGAACGTAGCGGATCACTTCGCCTCTTCGTTCCTGACAAAAGTCGATATCAAAGTCCGGCATCGAGACACGCGCAGGGTTCAGGAACCGCTCAAAAAGTAAGTCGAACCTCAGCGGATCAAGATCGGTGATCAGCAATGACCATGCAACCAGAGACCCAGCGCCAGACCCACGACCCGGCCCCACTGGAATGTCTTGCTCTTTGGCCCATTTGATAAAATCGGACACGATCAGGAAATAGCCCGGAAAGCCCATGCGCTCGATCACGCTTAACTCATATTCGAGCCGTTTGGTGTAGGCTTCACGATCTGCATACAATTTTGCAGCAGCTTCCAAACGAGCGTCTAAACCCTCTTGAGACTGGCGACGTAATTCATCAATCTCTGTCGTGCCTTCGCTCGCAAAACCCGGCAAAATGGGATCGTGCGTTTCTGCCTTTACGGCGCAGCGATTTGCGATTTCTGACGTATTGCCAATGGCCTCCGGAAGATCTTCAAACAACGCCTTCATTTCGGCGGAGGTTTTAAGGTACTGGCTGGACGCGACACGTGATCGGTCCTCCTGTCCCAAATACTCTCCATTCGCGATACACATCAGCGCGTCGTGGGCTTGAGCATCCGCTGGTTTGAGGAACCTTGTATCGTGGGTCGCGACCAGCGGCAGATCTAATTCATAGGCTAAATCAACCAGCCCGGCTTCGCACTTGAGTTCGCCGGGTGTGCCATGACGCGTAATCTCAACGTAGCAACGGCTCGGATAGGCACTTGCCAGTGTTGCCAGTTCTGTCCGAGCGTCGGCGAGCCTGTCCTTTTTCAAATGCGCAGCGACAGATCCGCTTTCCCCACCTGTCAGCAGGATCAGTCCATCTGTCTTCTCAAGCAGATGATTGCGATGAAGCTGGGGCACGCCGTCCGTGCTTTCCAAATACGCCAGCGATGACAGCAGCATAAGGCGTTGATATCCAACGTCATTTTGAGCATAGATGGATGCGCGCGTTGGGTCGCTGCGCGGGGTTCCATCCGTCACATCAAAGCAGCAGGCCATGATCGGCTGAATGCCTGCCCCAGATGTCGCCAGCGCGATCTCCAGAGCGCCAAATAGATTGTTTCGGTCCGTTACAGCGACGGCCGGCATGCTCTGTTCGACCAACCATGGCACAAGCTTTTTCGGCGTGATCATACTTTCCAGCAAAGAATAGCTAGAGCGGATCGCGAGATGAACAAATGGAGTGTCGGTCAATTTGCAGGCCTTTCAGTCTACTCGCATAATGACGTGAATGCGGAAATGACCAAGGCTCTCGGCGCAAGATTCACAACTAATCTGCCTGATAGTCGATCAGTTTTCCATTGTCCAAAGTGAACACCCGATCCATGTGCCGGATCAGGGACATATTGTGGGTCGCAATCAGGACTGCCACGCCTTCATCCTTGGCCATGCGGATAAGCGTTGCGAACACGCGCTCAGTGGTTGCTGGGTCCAAATTGCCGGTTGGCTCGTCTGCGATGATAAGGCGCGGGCTGTTGGCCAGCGCGCGTGCAATCGCAACACGTTGTTGCTCTCCCCCTGACATTTGGGCGGGCTGATGACTGCCACGGTCCGCCAGACCCATTTCAGCGAGCAGTTCCATCGCTTTTGCGCTGGCTTCAGACTTTGAAACACCCGCGATCATCAATGGCATCGCTATATTATTGGCGGCATTGAACTCAGGAAGTAGATGATGGAATTGATAAACAAAGCCAATCTTGTTGCGTCTCAGATGTGTGCGGCGGCGTTCGCCTTTCCCCAGCACCCACTCAAGGAACGGCATCGGTAGTTTAAGAAAACCAAAGATCCTTGGGATGGCATCAAGAAAGTCGTAAATTTTCCCGAGCGATGAGGCTTGGCTGCTATCATCAAAAATGTAGCAATCCTCGCCTTCTAGAATAACGTCTCCTGAATCGGGCCTCTCCAATAGGCCGGCTGAGTGAAGAAGTGTCGATTTTCCAGATCCAGACGGGCCAACAAGGCCAACCAACTCGCCAGCTTTCAGCGTTAGATCCAACGCTTTTAAGACTTGAAGGTCGCCCGCCTTGGTATGGTAAACGCGGTCAATCCCGCGAAGTTCAAGTACCGTGTCCGTCATCACTCAAACCTCAGTGCATCAACAGGGTCTTGGCGCGACGCCCACCAGGCCGGGATGAGGGATACGAACATCGACATGAACAGCGCATACAGGCCCGTGCGGACAACTTCGCCCCAATCCAGGATCGCCGGTAAGCCGCTTATTCCGTAGGTGTCCGCATCGAACACATTTCCGGGCACAAACAGATTGATGAAGGCTTCAACCGCGCCAATGTTCTTCACCACGGCTACACCAACAAGAATACCAAGCAGTGCTCCAAGTGTTCCGAGAACTGTGCCGATCATCAAAAATACGCGCAGAACCCCGCCTTGGCTGAGCCCCATCGTCCGCAGTATCGCAACATCGCGGGTCTTGTTTTTTACCAGCATCACAACGCCAACAATGATGTTTAACGTTGCAATCGCCATAATCACCATCACCAGCAGGCGCACCATTGTCCGTTCGATCTGAAGCGCATTCAGGTAGCTCGCGCGTTGAGACTGCCAGTCTTGCAGAGCGAGGCTATACCCAGTCGCCTCATGGATGCGTTGCATGACAATGCCCGTGTCGTCTGGATTGTCTATGCGGATATCGAGGCTTTCGTATTTGCCTTTGGAGTTGAACAGGATTTGCGCCTGAGCCATGGGCATAAAGATGTACAAATAGTCCAGTTCAACGCTGCCTGTTTGGAACACGCCGCCGACCACATACCCCTTTTTTCGCGGAGCGCCGCCCATCGGGCTAGCGGTTACCTGAGTTGTGACCACCTCGACCGCGTCACCAATACGAATGCGAAGGCCCTCTGCGCCGCTCGCCAGATATTCCCCCATCATGATCACGTTACCGCCTTTGGAGCCCTTACCAAAGCCAGCGTCGACGGCCGATTGCCCTCCATCCTCAAGGAACTTCATTGTCGCCAGATTTTCCGGCATCACCCCCCGTACCACCGCTCCGTTTTTTCGACCGTTGGCGGTAACAAGGACAAACTCCTCAATGATTGGAAACACAGTTGTTACGCCGTCAACGTCTTTCAAAATGTTGGCAATCTCTTGGGCTTCAACGTCTGAGTAGGCGGAGACATTTGCGGCGATATGGGGTTGTCCACCGGTAAAGGCGTTCAGCAAAGTCGCGCGGAACCCACTCATAACGGACATGGTTATAATCAGGGCGGCGACGGCAAAGAAAATCCCCACGAAAGAGATGATGGAGATCAATGACGCGCCGCCATGCTCACGCTTGGCGCGCAGGTAGCGCCAGGCGAGCGTACGTTCGAGTTTTCCGAACGGAAGGGCAGATGCGCGCTCACTCATGCGCCCGTCACCGTTGTGATGGCGGCTTCAAGCGGCACTTCGGTCTTCTCGCCAGTCCCTCGGTTTTTCAGCTCCACCACACCATTTTTGACACCGCGTGGACCAATCACGATCTGCCAAGGCAGGCCAATCAAATCCATCCGCGCAAACTTGGCCCCTGCCCGATCATCTGTGTCATCAAGCAGAACGTCCAATCCTTGAGCCTTCAGGGCAGCGTATGCTTGGCCGCTTGCAGCGTCACAGGCCTCGTCTCCTGCGCGCATATTGATAATTCCAACATGATAAGGGCTGACAGAGGCCGGCCAAATAATGCCATGCTCGTCATGTGACGCTTCGATAATGGCTCCAACCAATCGGGACACGCCAATGCCATAGCTGCCGCCATGTATTTCCACCAATTCCCCATCTTGCGTTTGAACCGCTGCATTCATGGGGTCGGAGTATTTGGTGCCGAAGTAGAAAATATGACCCACTTCGATGCCGCGCGCTGCGATGCGTTGATCTTCTGCGATCGCGTCAAACGCGGCTTCGTCATGCTTTTCCTCAGTTGCGGCGTAATACTGGGTTCGCCGTTCCATCTCAGCCTTTAACGCGGCTTGATCTGTAAAGTCGAAATCAAGGCCGGGCGGCGGTACATCCAGCAAAGCGCGGTCACAGAAAACGGCGCTCTCACCGGTTTGCGCGAGCAGAATGAACTCATGGCTAAGGTCGCCGCCAATTGGTCCGGGATCTGCTTGCATGGGAATCGCTGTCAGGCCGAGGCGGTCAAAGGTGTTTAGATAGGCCGCAAACATACGCTGGTACGATACCCGCGCAGAGGCCTCATCCACGTCAAAACTATAAGCGTCTTTCATTAAAAACTCACGCCCGCGCATCACGCCGAACCGAGGCCTGATCTCGTCCCGGAACTTCCATTGCTGGTGATAGAGGTTGAGCGGCAACTGCTTGTAGCTTTTTACATTGGCGCGAAAGATGTCCGTGATGAGCTCTTCATTTGTTGGCCCGAACAGCATGTCACGGTCATGCCGATCGGTAATCCGTAACATTTCATCGCCATAAGCGTCGTAGCGCCCGGACTCCCGCCACAAATCGGCCTGTTGAAGCGTAGGCATGAGCATTTCCACAGCCCCCGCACGGTCCATCTCTTCGCGCACAATCTGTTCGATTTTTTTCAACACGCGAAAGCCCAACGGCAACCAGGAATAGATCCCCGCGCCGCTCTGTTTGATCATCCCTGCTCGCAACATTAGTTGATGGGATATGATTGAGGCTTCAGCGGGCGCTTCTTTGGTGACGGGAAGAAAGTAATTGGAAAGTCGCATGAAAGCCCCTTACAGCGTGATCTGCCATCACCTGCCGTTGATTGTCTTACCCTGCAAGCAGTTGCGGCACAATTAGGGCAGCGATCGCCGTTATAACAACAGCGCCGATCGTCGCCCAGATCGCCTTTTTTGCAATCATGGGGTCGTTCGGTGCTCCGCTCTCAGTGCCTGGCACAATCTGACCGTCTTCATGTTGGCCGCGCACGCCAAAGGGCAAAACCACAAAAAAGCTAAGCCACCAACCAATGATAAATACAACGATTGCGCCCGTTATTGTCATGCATGAGCCACTTTTGGCGTTTCCATGAGTTCAATCAAAACTCCGTTTGAATTCTTCGGATGAATAAAGATAATCATCGTGCCGTGCGCGCCGATTCTTGGTTTGCCCAAAACGGTCGCGCCGCGCCCTTCCATTTCAGTAACGGCCTCATTGATGCAGTCGACCTCAAAGCAGACATGGTGCTGCCCGCCCTTGGGATTCTTTGTGATGAAGTTCGCAATGGGTGATTCGTCATTTAGCGGCTCGATCAGTTCGATCTGACTATTGGGAAGATTCACAAAACAAACCTTCACGCCCTGCTCTGGCATATCGAAGGGCGTCGTAATATCCGTCGCGCCATAGAGGCTGCGATAGGTCTCGCACGCCGCTTCTATGTCTGGAACAGCGACGCCGACATGATTGAGCGGTCCAATTTTAAATTCAGACATAATTTAACTCCTTAGAACGATAACATCGATTATTGGGCGACGCCCAAACGTAGCTTCAGATGCGCGGCGAAGACTGCGACCAACAGCGCGCTCAACCGCATCATCATCCATCATGGCCTTGCGTTTCAATCGGTCGACGGCTTCTTCTGCGGCTTCATCTAAGGCGTCGAGTGATTCGTCTGCCAGGCGGCCATCAGCTTCTGAAAACCCACGCACCATAACGACAGGTCCGTCTAAAACGTTTCCATCTTCATCAATCGCGACACTGGCAGTGATGACACCATTTTCGGACAGTTTACGACGCTCTCCAATGCCCTGCGCGCCGGATGGGACCAGCGTGTTGCCATCCAAGTATAACCGCCCAGCCGGAACATCGTCGATAATCTCGGCTTTGCCGGGCGCTAGACGGACCAGCGAGCCGTTTCTTGCCGTGATCGCCTCCGGCACCTGCAGTGATTTCGCAAAGGCCGCATGCTCCATTATGTGCCGCCGCTCACCGTGGACAGGCACCGAGATTTTCGGGCGCACCCATTGATACATCTTGCGCAGTTCGTCGCGGCAAGGATGCCCTGAAACGTGGATTGGATCTGTAAGCATACGCGGCGTGATGACGCGAACGCCTTCGTCCGCCAACATATTCTGCATTGCAAAAATGCCGGTCTCGTTTCCCGGAATGATGCGGCACGAGAAAATGACGGTATCACCTTTCCCAAGCGAAACATTGCGGTGATCCTTGCGGGCAATTCGAGAGAGCGCCGCGCGGGATTCTCCTTGGCTGCCTGTGCACAGATACAAAATGTTTTCGGCGGGCAATTGGCTGGCATCCGCTTCATCGACGAACTCTAGGTCTTTGGGCAGAATCCCAACCGCTTTTGCCGCCGTCGTGATGCGATGCATGCTTCGCCCCACCAGACAGACGCTGCGCCCTGCATTTTCCGCTGCGCCTATAATCGTTTTGACCCGAGCAACGTTAGACGCAAACGTTGTGACAGCAACGCGGCCTGTTTGCTCCGAAACCAACTCATACAGGCCCTTGCGAACGGTTTCCTCAGACCCCGCCTCCCCCTCTTCGAACACATTGGTTGAGTCGCAAACCATCGCCAGAACGCCCTCATCGCCGAGCGCTGTCAGGCCCTCAATATCGGTTTGCTCGCCAATCTGTGGGTTTGGGTCGATCTTCCAATCGCCGGTGTGCAAGATCGTTCCGGCGGGCGTCGTGATTGCGAGCGCATTTGGTTCTGGTATGGAGTGTGTCAGCGTTACATAGCGAACAGAAAATGGCCCTGCCTTGACGGTGCCGCCCAAAGCCACAGGCTTTAGCCACCGCATGTCAACGCCGCGTTCTTTCATCTTAGATTTAACGAGTTCGCTGGTGAACGGCGTCGCGTAGATGGGCGCATCGGTCTGAAGCCTGGGATAGAGTAGACCGACTGCGCCAATATGGTCTTCATGCGCGTGGGTTAGAAAGATTGCGTCGATTGTCTCGCCGACCAAATATTCCGGATCGGCGCAGATCAAGTCCACACCCGGCGTTTCCAAAGATCCAAACGTCACGCCAATATCGGCGAGGATCCACCGCCGATCATGGGCCGGTCCATAGCCATAGGCATTCAAGTTCATGCCAATTTCTTCGCACCCACCTAAAGGCAGAAAAACCAATTCTTCGTTGGGCGCCATTGTGTCTGCCATATCGATCAACTGTTCCGTTTGTAGATTTCAAGCAGGCCGCGAATGGTCACATCCTGATCATAGTGGTCGATAGTTTCGCTGGCACCCTCGAATAGAGAAGCGACGCCGCCGGTTGCAACAACACTCATCTCTTTGCCGTACTCTGTTTTGATACGCCGCACCAGACCGTCAATCAGATCAATGTATCCCCAAAAAACGCCCGATTCCATAGCGCTCACGGTGTCCTGGCCGATGACTTGCTCGGGGCGCTGTATGGCAATCCTTGGCAGTTGAGCGGCGGCGTCATGCAAGGCCCGCATCGATAGGTTTATGCCGGGGGCAATAATCCCGCCATCAAACCCACCATCTGCACCGACGATATCGAAGGTCGTCGCCGTGCCACTGTCGATTACAATCAGATTGCCGTCATAGGTTTTGTGAGCGCCAAGCGAACTGACAATCCTGTCCGCGCCGACTTGTTCTGGTCTTTTAACGCGTATCGGCATGCCAAGTTTTACTGATGGATCGCCCACGAATAGAGGTTCGATCTCCAAATATCTGCGCGCCAGATTGCGGAAATTAAATTGAGCTTGAGGGACAACCGTAGAGATGACACATCCCTCTATCGCCTTCAGGTCCACGTCGCTCATATCGGATAATCGCCACAACCAGGCGGCGTGATCGTCAGCGGTTTTTGCAGGGTCGGTCGCGCTCCGCCACTGGTGTGTCCATGAGGCTCCATCGTGCACAGCAAACACTGTGTTCGTGTTCCCAACGTCAATTGCTAGCAGCATGTTCAGTTAAACCCTTCCAATCAAGCTGACATCTCCGGCCCTTATGGTCTTTACCGACCCATCGGGCAAACGCAGCACCAGTCCGCCGGTATCGTCCATATCTTCCAGCACACCTTGAACGGGCTCACCGCCCAATTTGACAGAGACCGTCCGTCCCAAGCCCTCTGCATGTTGCAGCCAATCCGTTCGAACAGAGCCAAACCCATCTCTCGCTTGGTTCAACCGAGAGACAAAGGCGTTCGCCAGCGCATCGAACACCGATTGCACAGTCGCGCCCGGCCCTGCGCCTAGCGCGCTAAGGGATGTCGCGGGTTTGTCTGGGTTGTTAGGAGAAGACGCGATGTTGATGCCGATACCAGCGGCGATCCATAGCCGTCCTTCCAGTGTTCCTGTCTCAATAAGGATCCCGGAAATTTTCTGTCCTTCCACGCGGACATCGTTTGGCCATTTCAAACGATAATGCGCATCGGGCGTGAACCTAGCGCATGTCTGTCGTACGGACAGCGCGAGTGCAAACGGGAGGCGCGTTGCCACTTGAAATCCGCCGGGTTCTTCAAATAAGGCCGTTGCATACAAATTTCCCCGCGGAGACGTCCAAGCGCGCTGCAAGCGACCACGTCCCGACGACTGGCGTTCCGAAACAATCCAGCACGAACTTATGTCACCTGTTTGCGCCCGGCGCTTTGCCTCAGAATTTGTACTGTCGAGATCTTCAAATCTGAAAACAGGAGACGCTAATTTCAAGGCGTCAGACCCGCTGCCGCTTGCCCCGTCCATTCACCCAGACGTGCGATGAAGAACAGGAATGCAACCCCCGCCAAGAGCGCAGAAACGACCACAGTCAGGATCACGGATTTATCAATGGGCTCGAAAGCCGCTTTTGGCTCGTCCGCCCACATGATTTTGATCAGGCGCAGATAGTATCCAAGCGAGACAACTGACGCGATGACCAGCACGATGACAATCGGCAGGTTTCCTGAACTAAGACCCGCGCGGACCACTTCCCACTTGCCCCAAAACCCACCAAATGGCGGCAGGCCTGCTACGGACCAAATTAATACCGATAGTGAAACGGCCAACCACGGGTGGGTGCGTATAAGGCCGCCTAATTCGTCGATATTCTCGACCATGCCGCCTCTGCGACGCATGGCCAAAACACCTGCGAACAGCCCCAGCGACGAAATCGCATAAATCGTCATAAACAACATCAGTGCGTTTGCGCCAAGCTCCTGCCCCGCCGCAATTGGAACAAGTGCGTAGCCGATATTCGCGATCGATGAATAGCCGAGCAGTCGTTTGATATTTGTCTGCGTCAGGGCGCCGAACGAGCCAATCAGCATCGACAGCCCCGCCATGATGGCGACAATGATCCTCCACTGATCCTCCACGTCTCCAAACATTGTAAACAGGACATTGGCAAAAACGATGACCGTCGCCATTTTTGACGCTGAGGCAAAGAAAGCCACCACAGGTGTCGGCGCACCCTCGTAAACATCGGGCGTCCAAACATGCATCGGCGCAGCGGAGATCTTGAAGCCGAGGCCGACAATCATCAGAACCATGCCGAACAACATTCCGATTGATTTCTCTGAGGCCAGTATCTCTTCGAAATTAGTCGTGCCTGAGAAGCCGTAAACCAGCGAACCGCCATACAACAACATCCCTGACGCCAAAGCGCCCAGTACGAAATATTTCAATCCTGCCTCAGCAGAGCGCGGCGAGTCGCGGTGGAATGCGGCCATGACATATGACGAAAGACTCAGTGTCTCGATGCCCATATATAGCGTCATTAAGTCAGCCGCAGACAAGAAGATGCCCATGCCCAAACAGGCAAAAATCATCAGTAGTACATACTCATACCGCGCCGTCTGGTGGCGACGCAGAAAGCCTTCCGACATCATTAGCGTGATGCCCGCCAGCGTGTAGCTGATAAATTTCGCTGCGTTTACAAAGGTATTTGTCTTTACGAGGCCGCCAAAGGCCTCCCCGCCTTCCAGCGTGACAAGCGCCAACCCCGCCGCGCCAAACAATACGAATGCGCCGTAGGTGAATGAAATCCGGTTGAACGCATCCTTTAAGATCGCGCCAATAAGCACGCTGATCAACCCTGCTCCGGCGAGCCAAAGCTCCGGACCAATCGCTTGGAACATGGCAACGTAATCAAGCATCGGCGATCAGCCCCCCGCCATTAAAGAGATGATGCGCAGAGTGGCCCCCTCTGTCATATTGAGTAGGAGTTGCGGCGCAATACCGAACAGCAACGTCAATAGCGCTAGCGGAACGATACAGATGAGTTCCTTGGCGTTGACGTCCTTTATGGTCAGCAATTTGTCGTTCGTTATCTCTCCGAAGACGGTCCGCCGATACAAGGTCAACATGTACACGGCTGAGAATATGACACCGAAGGCCGCGCCAAACGCCGCCCAGGTTTTCACCTGAAACGCGCCAACCATCGTCAAAATTTCGCCGACGAACCCACTTGTTCCCGGCAAGCCAACGTTGGCCATCGTGAACAACATGAACAACACCGCGAAGACAGGCATCCGCCCCACTAATCCGCCATAGGCAGCAATTTCACGCGTGTGCATGCGGTCGTAAACAACCCCAACGATCAAGAACAACGCAGCGGAAATCAGGCCATGAGAGACCATCTGAAAGACTGCGCCCTGTATGCCCGCCTCGTTAAACGCAAATATGCCGAGGGTGACGAACCCCATATGTGCAACAGATGAGTACGCGATCAGCTTTTTCATGTCGGTTTGTCGCCAGGCGACAAGCGACGTGTAAATGATCGCGATAACCGCAAGTGCAAACATTGCGGGCTGGAACAGCATACTTGCATCTGGAAACATCGGCAGAGAGAATCTCAGGAATCCATATCCGCCCATTTTCAACAGGATTCCCGCCAGCACGACAGAGCCCGCCGTTGGTGCCTGAACGTGCGCGTCGGGCAGCCACGTATGAACCGGCCACATTGGCAGTTTCACCGCGAAAGACGCTGCAAATGCGAGCCACAGCCACGTCTGAACGCCAGGGGCAAACGCATAAGTCTCTAATACTTCGATATCAGAGCTGCCTGCGGTCTGGAACATGTAGACAACCGCAACCAGCATGAAGAGAGAGCCAAGCAACGTGTAGAGGAAGAACTTGAAAGAGGCATAAACACGGTCCGCCCCGCCCCAAATACCGATCATCAGGAACATCGGAATAAGGCCAGCTTCAAAGAAGATGTAGAACAGCACGATATCAAGTGCCGCAAACACGCCAATCATGAACGTCTCAAGCACCAGAAACGCCACCACATACTCGGTTACGCGTGTTTTGATGGAGCCCCAGCTGGCCAGAATACAGATTGGGGTCAGGAACGTCGTCAGCAAAATCAGCGGCATAGACAGGCCATCTACGCCCAGTTTGTACTGAACATTGCCATACCACGTCATCTCTTCGATGAGTTGATACCCGCTCTGGCTAGCGTCGAATGAAAAGAACGCAGCGAGTGAAGCGAAGAACGTGGCGCCCGTAATGATAATGCCAGCCATAAAGACCGGCCCGCCCTCTGACTTTGTGTCAGACGCGTTGCCGCCCGTCGCCATCTGCACAAACATGATGATAAGTGCGCCGATCAACGGGAGGAACGTCACCGCTGATAGAATTGGAAAGCCGCCCATATTCATCAGCGACTTCCCCCGATTTGCGACCAAAGCACAGCGCCGAAGACAATAGCTGCTACGATGATGAGGAACGCATAGTGATACAGAAACCCTGTGTGCATCTTGGACAATCGCCGCGCCACCGCCTTCGTCGCTGATGTCACGCCATCTGGACCGATTCCGTCGATGATTGTCTTGTCACCCGTCTTCCAAAAGAAGTTACCCAGCATGGCCGAGCCTTTGACGATGGTCGCGTTGTAGATTTCGTCAAAGTACCACTTATTATAAAACAGTGAGTGCAGCGGCCCGCCATGGTCGGCGACTTTTTTGCCAATGCCGCGATTAAAGAAATAGGTGAAGGTCGCAATCACAAACCCTGTCACCGTCACGACAAGTGGCGCCCAAAGCACCCACTCCGGGACATAGTGGCGATCGTGCAGCACATGGTTTGCGCTTTCAGTGAAGATCGAACCAGCCCAGAACGCGACTTCTTTGTCTCCGATAAACCATTCATAGAAATACACGCCCGCAAACACAGCGCCGAGGCTAAGCAAGCCCAGCGGTATCAGCATGGTCATCGGGCTTTCATGCGGGTCAGATGCGTCATGGCTATGATCGTTGGCGTGGAGATGGTGCTTGCCTGTGTAGGGGCCATGGAAGGTCATATAGATCAGGCGCCATGAGTAGAAGCTCGTCAGCAGCGCCGCCAGAATCCCAAACCAGAATGCCATCATGCCGACCGGAACGCCGCTCGTTCCGGCCGCGAAAGCGGATTCGATAATCGCATCTTTGGAAAAGAAACCGGAGAAGCCAAGTTTAGAATGCGGAAGACCCAGGCCGATAATGGCAATCGTCCCAATCATCATCGAGGCATAGGTCAGCGGCATGAAACGCGCGAGCCCGCCCATTCGGCGCATATCCTGTTCATGATGAACGCCATGGATCACTGAGCCTGCGCCAAGGAACAGAAGCGCTTTGAAGAAGGCATGCGTAAACAAGTGGAACATCGCGGCCTGATACGCGCCGACGCCTGCCGCAAAGAACATGTAGCCAAGCTGTGAGCATGTTGAGTATGCAATGACGCGCTTAATATCATTCTGCGCCAATCCCACTGTCGCAGCATACAATGCAGTGACTGCGCCAACCAACGTGACCATGCCCGCGGCAAAGATCGTATTCTCATAAATGGGAGACATCAGGCAAACGAGATAAACCCCTGCCGTGACCATCGTCGCAGCGTGGATGAGCGCCGACACAGGCGTCGGCCCTTCCATCGCATCTGGCAGCCAAACGTGCAGGAACAGCTGGGCCGATTTGCCCATTGCGCCGATGAATAAAAGTACGCCGATCAGTTCGAGCGCATTGATCGAATATCCAAGAAAATCGATGGCGACTTCGCGTGCCGGCACGGCGGCCTCAAACCCAACTGGAACAATCGCCGCATTGTCACGAACGGCACTCAACACGGTATCAAACTCCACCGAACCGAACACAAAGAAGATCGCGGCGACCCCAAGAACTAGGCCAAAATCGCCAACCCGATTGGTCACAAACGCCTTTATTGATGCGTCATTGGGAGCTTCCTTGGTGTACCAAAACCCGATCAGCAAATAGGACGCGAGGCCCACCCCTTCCCAACCAAAGAATAGCTGTACGAAATTGTCCGCAACAACCAGCATCAACATCATGAAGGTGAACAAGGATAGATACGCAAAGAACCGAGACCGGTGCGGATCCTCGCTCATATATCCCCAAGAATATAGGTGAACGAGGCCAGACACGCCCGTGATTACGGCCATCATCACCATGGACATGGCGTCGACGCGTATGGCCCAGTCGGCTTTAAATCCGCCGACATCAATCCAGTTCATCAAGTGAATAATATGTGCGCCGTGATGGGCCGCCGCTTCAGCCGCGTGACCTGCCGCTTCGCCATGCCCGGCAGCGTCACCGCCAACAATACCGCTCGCATACATAAACAATTGCACAAGCGACAGCGCGCCGGCCGTCAACACGACACCGGTTGTCAACGCCATCACAGGCAAATCACCGATTTGCTTATGTATCAGCCCTGTTAAAGCGACCAAACCGGGCGCCAGAACAATGAAAAGAATGAAGATATCCGGCAACATGCTCTCTACCCTTTCATCAGGTCGACGTTTTCGACCGAGATGTCTCCGCGATTGCGGAAGTAGACCACAAGGATAGCCAGGCCCACAGCCGCCTCAGCGGCTGCGACGGTTAGCACAAGCATGGCAAATATTTGTCCCTCAATCGTTCCTGAATAGACCGAGAATGCAATCAGGTTCAGGTTGACCGATAATAGGATCAATTCAATCGCCATCAGAATAACGATAATGTTCTTTCGGTTTACGAAAATACCCACGACGCCAATGGTGAACAGCGCGGCAGATAAACCCAAAAAGTGGTTCAGCCCCAATTCCATGACTAAATCCCTTCCCCGGGCGCCGGGTCTTTCAATTCTACAGCGTCAGAGCGACGACGCGCATTTTGCTTGGCGATAGACTGACGTTTAACTTCTGGGCGATGCCGCAGTGTCAGAACAATCGCACCAATCATGGCCACCAACAAAATAATGCCAGCCATCTGAAACAGCAGCATATATTCGGTATACATTACCGCGCCGATGGCTTCTGTGTTCGTCTCTGCGCCGGGAGAGGCGTCGAAGGTCGCAGAGCCACCATCTTCGGCCGCAAGGGACGCGAGTACAATTTCGGCCAAGAAGATAACCCCCACCAACAAACCGAACGGGAGGTAGTCCAAAAAGCCCTTCTTCAACTCCACAAAATCAACGTCGAGCATCATCACAACAAACAAGAACAACACCATCACAGCGCCGACGTACACAACCACCAAGATCATGGCGAGAAATTCTGCGCCGAGCAAAACAAGTAGCCCTGCTGATGTGAAAAACGCCAATATCAACCACAGCACAGAATGCACCGGATTTCGGGCAGCGATTACACAAACCGCCGATGCCACGACGATGGTGGCGAGTGTCCAGAATGCAATAAGTGCCAAAGCCCTCAAGCCCCTTGAGTTTAATCGTGACGCCGCTCAGCGATACGGCGCGTCGAGTTCCAAATTCTTGGCGAGTAGTCGCTCCCAACGGTCTCCGTTGGCCAGCAATCGCTCTTTGTCATAGTAAAGTTCTTCTCGTGTCTCAGTCGCAAACTCGAAGTTTGGCCCTTCAACTATTGCATCCACAGGGCACGCTTCTTGGCAAAATCCACAATAAATGCATTTCACCATGTCAATGTCATAACGCGTTGTACGTCGTGCGCCGTCATCGCGGGGTTCAGCCTCAATCGTAATGGCCTGCGCAGGACAAATCGCTTCGCACAATTTGCATGCAATGCAGCGTTCTTCACCGCTTGGATATCGGCGCAAGGCGTGCTCTCCCCGAAAACGTGGGCTAAGCGGATTTTTCTCAAACGGATAGTTCACGGTGGGCTTGCGACGAAACATTTCTCCCAAACCCAGGAAGAATGCGCTGACGAAGTCGGTAAGCAAAAACCCACGAATGGTTTGGGCGATATTCATGCTGCTTGAACTCCTGTGTAAACAACGTAACCGCCAACAATCAAAACAGCGGCCAGAGAGGTCGGAAGGAAAATCTTCCATCCAAGTCTCATCAATTGATCGTAGCGATAGCGGGGTACAATCACCTTCACCATTGCGAACATGAAGAAACACAAGAAAATCTTGAACATGAACCAAAATAGGCCGGTCAGACTGACCAATAGTGGTGGAAAGTTTTCGACAAAATCTTCGCCAATTGGGAATGGAGAATGCCATCCTCCTAAAAACAACAACGTCATCAATGCGCACATCAAAACGATATTCAGATACTCACCCAGCATGAACAGCAAATAGGGTGTCGACCCATATTCAACCTGATACCCCGCAACCAATTCAGACTCTGCCTCTGGAAGGTCAAATGGCGGGCGATTCGTTTCCGCCAGCGCGGAGATAAAGAAAATCACGAACATCGGAAACATGATCAAAACCATCGGGAAATACTGGAAGCTAAACGCATGCCAGTTCCAAAAGCCGCCCGCTTGATTGTTAACGATTTCTGACAGGTTCATCGAACCGACCAGTAGGATGACGGTGACAATCACAAAGCCGATCGAAACTTCGTAAGAGATCATTTGCGCAGCTGAACGCAGCGCTCCCAAAAATGGATACTTAGAGTTAGACGCCCATCCGCCCATAATGATGCCGTAAACACCCAGCGAACTGATCGCGAAAAGATACATTACACCAACATTGAGGTCTGAAATAACCCAGCTGCCCTCAACCGACGTACCTGGAGCAACCGGAATGGCAGCCCATGCAACAAAAGCGAGCGTGCACGTCAAAATCGGGGCGATAATGAACACGGCCTTGTTGGCACCCGATGGAATGACAATTTCTTTGATCAGAAATTTGCCGAAATCCGCAAATGATTGAAGCAACCCGAATGGACCCACTACATTTGGGCCTTTCCGCATCATGACGGCGGCCCAAACCTTTCGGTCAAACAGCAGTAAAAACGCAATGCTCAACAGCAACACGAGCGTAAACAAGCCGATCTGCCCTAAGATCAGCAAAGTGCCCCAAAACACTCCAAGAGACTCGATACTTCCGCTCATCAGACCGCCCTACTCCGCTGCTGCCGGAGTGTCTAGAGCCTCGGCCAAAGCGGAACACTCTGCGAGGGTTTTGGAAGCTCTCGCAATTGGGTTTGTGAGGTAAAAATCGCTCAAAACAGGTTCGAGTGGAGTCCTCTCCAAAGAGCCGGATGGCAGTAAGTCCAGAAGGACCTTCGCGCCCGATGCCCCTGGGGCATATCCCAGCCCTCCAAACGGCGAGCCTTCGCTAGCTCGCAGTGCTTTTCGTAATTCTTCTGCTGTATCATACGGCAGCGTCTTTCCAACAACGTCTGACAAGGCTCTGAAAATGGCCCAACCCTCACGCGCTTCGCCTTTCGGTTGCACAGCGCGTGACGTCATTTGAACCCGTCCTTCGGTGTTCACGTAAGTTGCGCTTTGTTCGGTATACGCTGCGCAGGGGAGGATGATGTCCGCGCGCGCCGCACCCGCGTCGCCATGATGCCCGACATAAATAACTTTTGCGCGGCCAATGCCTGATAGATCCAACTCATCCGCAGCCAGCAATACCAGTGTCTCCAGCCCGCCATCCAACATGTCCTCAGTGGCTAGTCCATCCTCGCCCGGCACGAAGCCAACATCTAACGCGCCAACGCGGCCTGCCGCATTGTGCAGCACACCAAACCCGGCCCAATCATTCGTAACAGCGCCCAAATCCACTGCCAAAGCTTGCGCGGCTGCCAGAATTGCCGCGCCGTCTGGTCGGCAAAGTGCGCCTTCTCCAATGACGATCATCGGTCGTTTTGCTTTGGCCAAAGTTTGAGCAAACTCTCCGCTGAGTTCATTCAACGCTTCAGGACCAGAACCGAGATGCTCATAATCATAGGTAAGATCAACGGGCGCTCCGATGAGGCCAACTTTTAGATTGTTCCACAGCCAAGCCTTGCGAATACGCGCATTCCAAACGGCGGCTTCTAGTCTTGGGTTGACGCCAATCAGCAGCAAAGCGTCCGCCTCTTCAACGCCTAACAATGTTGGGTTAAGAATATAGTGTTCGCGAGCGCCAGTGATTCCATATTGAGCGCCGGCAGGTCTGCAATCGGTGTTTTTAACGCCCAAAGCACGGAACAAATCCAGCGCGGCTTTGGCTTGCTCAACATCGATCAAATCGCCCCCAACAACGCCTATTTTCTCCGCTGGGCCAGACAGCGCGTCATTTGTTGCAGCGAAGGCCTCGCCCCAACTCACAGGTTTTAACTTTCCATTTTCTCGAACATATGGGCGATCAAGGCGTTGGCGCGACAAGCCGTCCCAGACAAATCTCGTTTTGTCCGAAATCCATTCCTCATTCACCTCTTCATTCGTCTCGGGCATGATCCGCAAGACACCGTCGCCTTTGGCATCCACACGGATTGCGGCGCCCATCGCATCCATGACGTCCACAGACGAAGTTTTGCGCAACTCCCAAGGGCGCGCGTTGAAAGCGTACGGCTTGGATGTAAGGGCGCCTACAGGACATAGATCGATGACGTTGCCAGATAATTCAGATGATAAAGACTGCTCCAGATAAGTCGTAATCTCCGCGTTTTCTCCGCGAGAAATCATCCCAATTTCCTCCACACCAGCCACCTCAGCGGCGAATCGAACGCAGCGAGTACACTGGATGCAGCGCGTCATTATTGTTTTGACGAGGGGGCCCATATTTTTGTCTTCAACGGCGCGCTTATTTTCTTCATACCGGCTGCCTGATCGGCCATAGGCCACGGCCTGATCCTGTAAATCGCATTCACCGCCCTGATCGCATATTGGGCAATCCAACGGATGATTGATTAGCAGGAACTCCATAACGCCATTGCGGGCTTTCTCAACATAGTCACCCTTGGTGCGGATGACCGGGGCGCTTCCATCTCGGTTAGGGCGCATTTCGCCGACGGTTTGTGCGCAAGATGCTATCGGTTTAGGCGCGCCTTCCCATTCAACGAGGCACATGCGGCAGTTGCCAGCTACACTGAGCCGCTCATGGTAACAAAACCGAGGTATCTCCGCTCCTGCTTCCTCGCATGCCTGCATTAGTGTGTAGCTTCGTGGAACTTCGATTTCTTGGTCATCGATGGTGAGTTTAAACGTGTCAGTCATGGCTACTCCGCCGCCACCGTTGCGCCCTGCACAACAGTGCGCGGCAAACGGTAGTCATTTATGCGAGCTTCAATTTCCGGGCGGAAATGACGTATGAGACCCTGGATTGGCCAAGCCGCAGCATCGCCGAGTGCGCAGATCGTGTGACCTTCGACTTGTTTTGTTACCTCCAAAAGGATGTCGATTTCATCATGGTCAGCTTCACCTTTGACCATGCGCTCTAAGACACGCCACATCCAACCCGTGCCCTCACGACACGGCGTGCACTGACCACAGCTTTCATGCTTATAGAAGTATGCCAAACGTGCGATCGCAGCGATTAGGTCGGTTTCCTTGTCCATTACGATGACCGCCGCCGTTCCGAGACCCGACTGAAGGTCTCTAAGCGTATCAAAATCCATGTACGCGTCCATGATCTGTTCCGCAGGCACCATTGGTACCGACGAACCGCCGGGGATAACTGCCTTTAGATTTTCCCAGCCTCCACGAATACCACCGCAATGTGTGTCGATTAGGTCGCGGAAAGTAATCGACATTTCCTCCTCGACGTTACACGGCTTATTGACGTGCCCAGAAATACAAAACAGCTTCGTGCCTGTGTTATTCGGTCGGCCAAAACCAGCGAACCATTCGGCTCCACGGCGTAAAATAGTCGGGACAACGGCAATAGACTCAACATTATTGACGGTGGTGGGCATGCCATAAAGACCGGCATTTGCGGGAAATGGAGGCTTCAATCTCGGTTGACCCTTTTTGCCTTCAAGGCTCTCCAGCAGAGCAGTCTCTTCGCCGCATATATAGGCGCCGGCGCCGTGATGGACATAGATGTCGAAGTCCCATCCATTAAGATTGTCATTGCCAATCAAATTGGCCTCATATGCCTCTTTGATTGCGGCCTCCAAAGCATGGCGCTCCGCTATGTACTCTCCGCGAATGTAAACGTAGCATTCATGCGCGCGCATGGCGCGGCTAGCAACCATACAGCCTTCGATTAGCAAGTGAGGATCATGGCGCATGATCTCCCGATCTTTACAGGTGCCAGGTTCTGACTCATCCGCGTTGACGACCAAATAGTGCGGGCGTTCCCCCACATCCTTGGGCATAAAGGTCCATTTGAGGCCAGTGGGAAATCCCGCACCACCTCGACCTCTGAGGCCGCTGGCTTTTATTTGGTCGCAGATCCATTCGGGGCCTTGATCTAGCATGTCTTTGACCAGGTGCCACGCGCCGCGTTTCTTGGCGGCCTCCAACCCCGGCGAATGAAGTCCATATAAGTTTGTAAAGATACGATCTTTATCTTGAAGCATCATCGCGCTCCTGAATTCGTTTGAGTTTCGAAAATGCCGGAATCCAAAGCAATCCGCCCAGTGCAATGCCTACAACAAGCCATATCCAACTTCCGGTTATGAAATATGCCGCAACACCCCCGATCAGCAGTGGGGCCTCCATCATCGCTGTATTCACGAGGACCTGCGTTGCCGTCTCTTCCTGCTCAAGCGGATTGGTCATCAATCAACATCCTTGCTGGAAGCAACAGCGCCGGAATCAACGCGCTTTGAAAATGACGTATTTTGCCCGGCCGCTAGAGTGCGAGCTTGCTCGACCCAGTCTTCCCGGCCGATCCGGCCCGGAAAGCTCAGAGACCCTTCGACCCAATCGATGTTGGTGGGTGTCCAGTCTGCAATTTGTCTGTAGGTAAATATCCCCAAGCCGTTGAGCGCGGACTCGTTTTTTGGGCCGATACCCTTGATGCGCTTCAAATCATCGGGTTCCGCGTCAGCGCCGACCAATAGTTGCGGCTTCTCGCCCGCCACCGCGCTTTTTACAACCGATTTAGAGGGAGCCTCCCTCTTAGTGTTGGTTGCGGCGCCTTGTCTTGGCAGTGCTTTTGCGGTCTTCTTTGCAGGGGGCTCTGCAGCGTCTGTTTCGGACGAGAGATTTGGAAGCGACGCGACTTCATTTCGAGACCCATCAAACAATTCCGGCTCACTTAACACGTCGGTGCCGCCCTCTGGCGCGCTGTTTACGCGGTCTATCTGAGGCCCTGCCTCCACGTCAGCGCCATTCTTCAATTTTCCGATGATGCGCGCAAAGGACTCTGGCGTGAGATCTTCAAAATAGTCATCGTTTATCTGCACCATGGGGGCGTTGACACATGCACCGAGGCATTCAACTTCCTCCCAAGAGAGACGATTATCATCGGTAACAAACATTGCCGAGCCAATTTCAGTCTCACAAACCTCTTTGAGGTCATTGGCGCCGCGCAACATGCAGGGTGTCGTTCCGCACAACTGGATGTGGTGCTTGCCCACCGGTTGCAACCTAAACATCGTATAGAACGTAGCGACCTCGTAGACCCTAATATACGGCATGCTCAAGCGATCGGCGACTTCGCGCATCGCTGGCTCAGATAGCCAACCCTGATTATCTTTCTGGGCGAGCCACAGCATCGGGATTACCGCTGAACGCTGCCGGTCCTGCGGATATTTGCCGCGCCAAAATGCGATCTTGTCTTCTGTTTCAGCTTTAAAGGCGAATGTGTCGCCGCCCGCATCGATGTCAAATCTACGAATAGCCATGACCTAGCTGTTCTCCTTGTTCGGAAGCACAACACGGCCATTATCGTCTAAAGCCCAATGAGGATTATGAGCGACTTCCCAAGCGTTGCCTTCCGGATCTACAAAATATCCAGAATAGCCGCCCCAAAATGACTCGTGAACAGGTGTCGTAATTTTTGCACCGGCTGCGTCAAGGCGCTTAAAGATGCCGTCGACTTCGTCGCGGCTACGAGCATTGTACGCCAAAGCAATCCCTTTGAACGAACCTGATCTATCGTGGGCGAGGCCTGCATCTTCAGCTAGTTTGTCTTCTTCCCACAAGCCCAGCACAAAACCGCCCATATCGAACATGCTCATGGCTTCAGGACCTATATTCTTAAAGCCGATGACGTCTTCGTAGAACGCAGTCACCTTTTTGCGGTCTTTCACGCCAAGCGTGATGATGGAGAGGCGAGAGTCGGGGAAAACAGACATTATCGATCAATCTCCCCAAACACGATATCTAGCGATCCTAGGACAGCAGACACATCCGCCAGCATATGATTTTTGCATAGGTGATCCATGACTTGCAGATGCGGAAACCCTGGCGCGCGAATCTTGGCGCGATAAGGCTTGTTTGATCCGTCCGAGACTAAATAAACACCAAACTCGCCCTTAGGAGCTTCGATTGGCACGTAAGCCTCGCCTTCCGGAACATGAAAGCCTTCTGTGTATAATTTGAAGTGGTGAATAAGCGCTTCCATTGAATTCTTCATTTCTGCACGCCGAGGCGGCGAAATTTTAGATCCAGCCAGAAGGACCGGCCCGGGCTCCAACTTTTCAATGCACTGCAAAATAATTTTAGTGCTTTCGTACATTTCCTCCATCCGGCAGACATAGCGATCATAATTATCGCCGCTGGTGCCAACCGGAATCTTAAAGTCGAGCTCGTTGTAAATTTCGTAGGGCTGAGAGCGCCGCAGATCCCATGCCAGACCAGAGCCGCGCACCATCACGCCGGAGAAGCCCCAATCCATAATCATCTTCTCATCAACAACGCCGATATCGACGTTACGTTGTTTAAAGATGCGGTTCTCCGTAATCAGGCGCTCCATGCGCTGCATGGCGGTTGGGAATTCTTGGCACCACTGAAAAATATCGTCGATCAAGGCTTGCGGCAAGTCTTGATGCACGCCGCCGGGACGGAAATACGCCGCGTGCATTCGGCTTCCAGACGCGCGTTCATAAAACACACATAGCTTTTCACGCTCCTCGAACGCCCAAGTGATTGGTGTAAGTGCGCCGCAATCAAGTATTTGGGTCGTGACATTCAAGAGATGATTCATGATCCGTCCGATTTCGGAATACATGACGCGGATGATGCTGGCGCGGCGCGGGACCTCCACGCCCAACAATCGTTCAATAGACAGACACCAAGCGTGTTCTTGGTTCATGGGTGAACAGTAATCTAGACGGTCAAAGTATGGCAGGCCCTGCAAGTAAGTCTTATGTTCGAGCAACTTTTCAGTGCCCCTATGGAGAAGCCCGATATGGCTGTCTATTCGCGTAACTAGTTCGCCATCTAAGTCCATGATCATCCGCAGCACGCCGTGCGCAGCAGGGTGCTGCGGACCAAAATTCAAAGTGAACTTGCGTTCGTCTGAAATCGAAGCGTGAATCGAATCGGCCATTAGTCAACGCCCTCTTCTGCGTCAGCGTTTTCGTCACCAGGCAGGTCACTCGTCATTCCCTCCCATGGAGATAGAAAGTCGAAGTTGCGATACTCTTGTGTCAGCGCGACAGGTTCATAAATCACCCGTTTTTCAAGGTCATCGTATCGGACTTCGGTGTGCCCGGTGAGCGGGAAATCCTTTCGTAATGGATAGCCTTCAAACCCGTAATCGGTCAGAATTCTGCGCAAATCGGGATGATCCGAAAACAATATTCCGTACATATCGAAGGCTTCGCGCTCAAACCAATTCGCGGCAGGCCAAACAGCAACAACCGATTGAACGGCTGTGGCTTCATCCGTCCGAATTCTTACGCGCACGCGCTGGTTCATTCTCATCGATAAAAGATGGTAGACTACTTCAAACCGGTTCACTCTTTGCGGGTAATCTACACCGCAAATATCAATCAAAGTTTCGAACTTGCACTGCTGATCAGTTTTCAAAAACTGAAGCAAAGAAACGATCTTGTCGCGTTCTGCAAGTACGGTCAGTTCGCCGACTGATACGACTGTATCGCGAACAATGTCAGGATTGGTCTCGGCGATATGCGCGGCGAGTTCATGGAGGGTAAGCGTATTTTTCATAAGGCTTAACGCTCAATCGAACCTTCCCGGCGGATTTTTTTCTGAAGCTGTAAAAATCCATAGACCAAGGCCTCTGCAGTCGGAGGGCAGCCTGGGATGTAAATGTCGACCGGCACGATTCGGTCGCACCCTCGCACGACGGAGTAACTGTAGTGATAGTAGCCTCCTCCGTTAGCGCAGCTCCCCATTGAGATTACATAACGAGGTTCTGGCATCTGGTCGTAAACTTTGCGGAGTGCGGGCGCCATTTTGTTTGTAAGCGTTCCAGCAACAATCATTACGTCAGATTGACGAGGGCTCCCCCGCGGCGCCATGCCAAAACGCTCAAGATCATAGCGAGGATTGCCAGCATGCATCATCTCTACGGCGCAACAAGCCAACCCAAACGTCATCCACATAAGTGAACCGGTTCGTGCCCATGTGATCAAGTCGTCCGCGCGGGCCGTCATATAGCCTTTGTCTGCCAACTCGTCTGAGAGGCCCGTAAAGAACGGATCTTGCTCGCTGGGTGCAAAACCACCGTCTACACCGGATCGGCTAGCCCCAAGGGCGTAGGACTTTGTGTCACTCGCCATTATTCCCACTCCAGCGCACCGCGCCGCCACTCGTAAATAAATCCAATGGTCAATATTCCCAGGAAGCCGACCATTGACCAGAATCCCACGAGCCCGATCGTTCCGAGACTTACGGCCCACGGGAACAGAAACGCCACCTCGAGGTCGAAAATAATGAACAATATAGCGACAAGATAAAACCGTACGTCAAACTTCATACGAGCATCATCAAACGCATTAAAACCGCACTCGTAAGCAGAATTTTTTTCTGGATCAGGCTTCGAAGGCGCCAGTAGTGTCGATCCAATAATGAAGAGAGACGAAATTACCGCTCCAATCACAAGGAATATCACGACCGGAAGGTAATCCAGCGCGAGTTTTTCGATCTCTGTCATGCTTTCGCTCCTGACGTTCGCTCTGGCGTTCG
>CAZXVJ010000009.1:76013-80886 GCA_964644385.1 uncultured Hyphomonas sp.
GCGAGTTTTTCGATCTCTGTCATGCTTTCGCTCCTGACGTTCGCTCTGGCGTTCGATTAGGACGGTTTTGCCTTTGGTGCAACGCCGAACCGTCATATATCTGTTACCTATTTTTTTAACGTGACTGGCGCTGCGTTTACAGAGGCCTAACTGCGGCGAGGCGTCACGGTGTCTGCAATAAAATTCGCAAACGCTGTTTCGCATTTTGACAGATCACTTTAAGTCGATTGAATGAGTTTTGATGCCCGAACGCTGCGTGATGCCCTTGGCTTGTTTGTTACAGGGGTCACGGTGATTACCGCTCGTTCCGATTCTGACGATTTCGTGGGGGTAACTGCGAATAGTTTCAATTCTGTCTCAATGACCCCGCCCCTAATCTTGTGGTCACTGGGCCGATCATCAAAATCTATCGCGGCATTTATAGAAGCGTCTCATTTTTGTGTGCACATTCTACGTGAGGATCAAACAGAACTTGCGACACGTTTCGCTACCTCGGGAATCGACAAATTCGAGGGCATGACACTTGAGCGAGGTATTGGTGGTGTGCCCATGCTTCCGGATTGTGCTGCGCGTCTCGAATGCGAAACGTTCAATCGCATCGATGGAGGAGATCATATTATCTTCCTTGGAGAAGTTCTTGCGCTGGTCGCAGATCACGATTCGATGCCACTTTTGTACCATGGTGGAAAATATTCGAGCTTAGCGGACAAGAAAATAGGGCCATAATTGAGTCTGATATTTATTGTGACGAAGATTGAATTACTTTTCGTTAGAAAACAGTAGCGTCCCCAGAATATGTGCGTGATATTCGCTATCACCCTGCAAGGCGGCACACCACATAGCGCGACGGCGGTAAAGCTGTGCGTCACAGTCATATGTGAAACCAAATCCACCGTGAAACTGGATGCTTCGGTCAGCGGTTAGTTTAAAGGCTTTATCCGCTTGGATCTTGGCCATCCGTATGGCCATTTCGCCTTTGTCCGGCTTTTCGAAACACCACGCCGCCGAATACAGGTGAGAACGCGCTTTCTCATATTCGCAATAGGCGTCTACGATCGTATGTTTCAGCGCTTGAAAGGCTCCAATTTGTTTTCCGAATTGTTTCCGAGTTCGCAGATACTCGACTGTGTATTCGAGGCAGCTTTGGGTGCCGCCACACATCTCTGCAGATAGAAGCAGGTTGGTTGCCAAATGAAGATGCTTGAAGGTTTTCTCAGAGCGTTCCCGCACTAACATATGCTCTGCTGGAACTACCAACTTTTCTAAAGACAATTCGTATGATGCGCGCGTTTCGTCGATAACTTTTTCTCGTCGCTGACCCGCGCTGCGGATCATGTCCACTTGGAGGATGAGGAAAATCAAATCGCCGTCCAATAGAGCGCTGCAAACAACGATATCGCAGGTATCAAGGTCGGTCACCAGAATCTTGGAACCTGAAAGTTCGATCGACTCACCGCGAATTGTGGCAGTTGTCTTAGTGTTTTCTGGCTCGATGTTGTCGCCTATCTCTGTAAGCGCTATCGCCGCCTTAGTGCCCGAGGTTAGTTTTGGGAGCCAGTTTGCTTTTTGTGCCTCTGTTCCGCCATGATTGATGATTTGGGCAGCTAGAGTGGTTGAGATGTAAGGGCCGGACATTAGGGATCGGCCCATTTGTTCGACAATTGGAACGACGTGGCCCAATGATAAGCCCAGGCCGCCGTATTCTTCGGGTATGGCGATACCCAACCAGCCTAACTCGCACATTTTATCCCACGTGCTGTCTTTGTAGCTTTTGCCAGCCGCGATGAGTTCTCGAACCGTCGATATTGGAGATTCGTTTGCACAGAACGTCGACGCAACATTCGCCAATTCAGCGTGTTCTTCGTAGAGGCCGATGCCGCCGAGACGATTTCGCATTTTTGTCATGTGATTTCCGATTTAGCGGGTTTTTGGCAAGCCAAGGACATGCTCGCCGATAATGTTGCGTTGAATTTGAGAGGTGCCGCCCCCGATGGTGGCAGAAAACGCATTGTAATAGCTGCGCTGCCACAGCCCGGCATCGACCGCGTTGTCATCCCCCTGATAATAAACGCCTTTCGGCCCCTGAAGCTGGATGGCAAACGCGCTGACCTCGCGGCGGAACTCGGTTGACACCAGTTTGCTGATCAGGGGCAGTCCGTTGGGATAATCCTCGTTCAGGGGCGCTAATTTTCGTCTTTGAGCATTGAGAGTTATGCTCTGCGCCTCGATTACAAACTCGACCATGCGCGCCCTTAGAACAGGGTCGTCCATTACCGGCTTACCGCCGCGTTCCAGCGTTTTCGCGAGATCCGCGACCGCAAACGGATCAACATCGGCGGCCACATATCCGCCTGCCTGCCCCACACGCGCCCCGCGCTCATATTCGAGGGTTTGCATCGCCACCAGCCAGCCTTCGCCTTCCTTGCCGATGAGGCCATCTGCTGGGATGCGGGCGTCGGTGAAAAAGGTTTGCGTAAACCCATGCTCTCCCGTGAGCTTTTTGATCTTCGTCGTTTCAATTCCGGGCGCGTTCATGGGCGCCAGGAAGAAGCTCAGCCCCGCATACTTGTTCTTCGCGGCGCTATCCGTCCGCGCAAGCAAGATCATGTGCTTGGCGTAGTGGCCGTGGGTCGTCCAAATTTTTGATCCATTTACAATGTACTCGTCGCCATCTTTGACAGCTTTGGTCTGAGCATTGCCGAGATCAGACCCGTTCTCAGGCTCTGAGAAGCCCTGGCACCAAATGTCATCAGCGTTCAGGATGCCTTTGATATATGCCTTCTTGTGCGCTTCGGTGCCTCTGTCGAGGATCAGCGGCCCAGCCCAGTTCAGGCCGATCGCGTTCAGCAAAATCGGGCCGCCATGAGCCCGCATGGCCTTAGTTGCGGCGGTTTGGAAGTCTTGGGTAAGACCGCCTCCCCCATACTCAGACGGCCACGCCGCGCCTAAGAAGCCTGCATCGTAAATAGACTTTTGCCAGGCACAGAGAAAATCAAACTGCTCATCCGTGCCAACCTCCATAAAGGTCAACGGCAGCATAAACCCCGGATGTTTTGGAGTATTTTCCGCAAACCATTTGTCGGCATCTTTTGCAAATTCATTCAGCTCATTTGAGTTCGGCTTACTCATGCACGTTGCCCCTAATGTGGTCGCCTTCTGACAAAGAGGTGGCAGAATCTGCCGCGCTCAGGCGCATTCCGATCTTTATCCTATCGGTAAACTTAGAGAGCCAGCAAGCATCAATCGGACGCTAAAGACGGCGTTTACGTGGAGGAAATCATCCACGCCGCGCGGGCGCCGCGACGGCAAGGAATCTACCAAAACAAAGATTTCGCCTGGCAGGGGCACCAGGATTTGAACCCGGGACCCTCGGTTTTGGAGACCGATGCTCTACCAGCTGAGCTATACCCCTTCAGGCGAGAGGCTGGTTTGCCTCAAATGTCGCTTTGCCGCAAGATAATAGCGTCAGAAATAGAAAGAGCCCACCAATGCCGCGAATTCCATACCCAAATGCTGAGAGCCATTCAGCGGACACAACCGAGTTGTTAGGCAAACTGCCACCCCTCAACATTTTCAAGATGATGGGCCACGCGCCGCACCTGATCCGCCCCTTTGCCGGGCTAGGCACAGCTTTTCTGCTGAACGGCAAGTTGGACGCGGTGACACGCGAATGTGTCATCCTGCGCGTGGGGTATCTGAGCGGTGCTGCTTACGAGACAGCGCAACACGAGAAGATAGGCCGAGACGTCGGCATGTCGGACGCGTTGATCGAAGCGGTCAAAAGAGGCCCCGGCGCGGGGATTTTGACCGCAGAACAAAGGCTCGCGATCATGTTCACCGATTGCTTGCTGGAAATGGCGAAACCCACGCAAACGCGGCTGATGCCAACGCTTCATCACTTTGGTCCTGAGGGGGTGCAGGAACTGACCCTTCTAATCGGCTACTACATGATGGTTTGCCGATATTTGGAGACGTTTGGCGTGGAAATCGAAGAGGGTGGCGCGCAAGGTGTGCCTGTGGATGCTTAGCGTTTATAAGTGTCCATATCCTGTCCATATCCACTCTTTATCCCGTCTGTATCACTGGCGAACTGTCCGTATGTGTCTTGCCGTGGTGACGGAGGGTAAATTTGCCAAGACGGAACCTCCAACATGCTGAATGGAATTGATGCTGTTTGTTTTGATGCATTCGGAACGCTCGTCGAGATTTTGGATAAGCGCCGCCCATATTTGACTCTGTTGCAACGTATCACCGAGGCGGAGCGACAGATGCTGCAAGACAGGTTGATGCGCGAGCCGCTAACCCTCGAAGATTGCGTGACGGCTTTAGGCGATCGTCCTGAGTTCTTAGATATAACCGATATCCGAGCGGATTTAGACGCAGAACTAGCTTCGATAACCTTGCGTCCCCAATCGGCTTCGATTTGGTCCAAATTGCGGGCCAACGGCGTGAAGATTGCGATTTGCTCCAATCTGGCTCAGCCTTACGGGGCACCGCTTAAGCATGTTTTGCCGAGGACACCCGACGTTTCGGTTATGTCTTACGAGACCGGTCACATAAAGCCTGAGCCGGAGATTTACGGCCGGGTGATTGAGGCGCTCAAGTTGGATGCGGGACGCATACTCTTTACGGGTGACACGCCACGGGCGGACGTTGAAGGGCCGCGAGCGGCCGGGATGAAATCAATGTTGATTTCTGAGTTTGAGGCGGACATGGCAATCCTTTAGCCGACCGACGATCCATAGAAAAAGGCCGCTCTGTGAAGAGCGGCCTTTGAATTTAGGTGTGCAAGCCTACGCTTACTTTTTGATCGCAGACACGACGCCGGCGCCGACGGTGCGGCCGCCTTCGCGGATGGCGAAGCGTAGGCCCT
>CAZXVJ010000010.1:0-58401 GCA_964644385.1 uncultured Hyphomonas sp.
GCTTCCGCGTCGCGCTTGGAAACGTGGACGACAGGCTCATTTTCGCGGCCTGTGATTGAGCTTCTCTGACCTTCCGGCGAGCGCCAATTTGCATATTGCATGAGCGACCATGCTGGCTTGGGCATCGCCGCGCCGTCGCCCCGGTGGAGAAAGACGGCGGACCCTGCTCCTTCACGCCCCTCACGCACGCTACGCTCAGCATCGGTGATATACCCGGTCGCTTGCACAAAGGTTGCAAACTGTGCGTTTGTGACTTCATGCGTCTGTATGAGAAAGCCCTTCACCTGCAGGCGAAGGCTCGGCGCCTCTTCCTGATAGAGTGGAGACGCACCCTTCATGAAACTGCCATCTGGTATTTTGGCGAAACGGCCCATTTGGTCTTGGGGCAGGGCACATTCTTTATTCGCGGGAGTGTTAGGGAGCGATGCTTGCGAGCAGGCCGAAGTAGACATCACCACAGCCGCGATGAGCCACATGCATTTGTGAGAGGCGCTACGCTTCTTCAATATTCAGAGCCAAGTCTATTCAACATGGTTTAGACCTTTGGCTGGACCGTTTCGATGTTTAGCTGGCCTTTCAGCCCTGCCTCACGATGTACGCTGATCGCCTGCCATTCAGGGGAGGTCGACATCTTCCACAAATGCCCTCGCGATGGGTAGCGTGCAATGGCAACTTCGTCCCAGAGTTCGTCGACCTGTCCAAGCAGTATAGACGTCGTGTCGCCCCAGAAGATCGCCTCACCGCCAAATGTCTTCAGGAGTTTGGAGACTTCTTTAGCGTAAATATTGTAGGCCTCACGCCCCGTCAGACTGGTCTCGCGACCGTCAGCGTACTCGGCTTTGTCCTTAAATTTAAGCAGATTGACCATAAAGATCGGGCCTTCAGGGCCTTCAGCCATCATCTCTTCAATTTGTTTCGGATCGCTTGGCGTCACTTCGTTTGTAAATTGCATTTTCTCTCTCCCAACTATGCAAACAATGCGTCGCAGCCTGAGCCACTAAGCATCGAGTCGACTGCGCCGCGCTCATTGTCCGATAGACGTTCATGGTCTTCGCGCAGCCAGCTCAAACATTTTGCCTGATATTTGAATGTCGGCTGCGTCCAGGGGCGACCATCAATTGTTGTTTCGAATCCAGTGTCCCCATTCATCGCTGCCTTTGCATTGGCAATCATGACGGGGGCATACGTGCGACCGAATTCTGTCAGTAGCGGTCCTAGCGCTTCGCTTGCTTCATCGGCGCTGAACCAATCGTCATCTGATGGATTGAGACCAGATAAATCTTCCATAATATCGACCCACGCTCGCACACGTTGAGATGCCTCAGACGTCAGCTTAGCTGAAGTCGGCTCAACCACGGCGAGCTGCGTCAGCTGCCCAAAAAGCGCGAAATCAGCTGAGGCAGGCCGCGCGCCGAGCACAAATCCTTTGCGAGCAATCAGCTTATCGAGAATTTCAACAAGTCTGACATAGGATGACTCAATCGTTTCAGCAGTCACGTCATTCGAACCCACGACATAAAGCCGATCGATCTGACGTTTGGCGAAGTCTGCCGCGAACTTGTCTGCCATGTCGTTAGGCGCTGTATTCATTCCCCAGTAAACCAATAGCGGCGCCGCATTCCTCCAGTCAGCCTCGTGCGCCCAACGAAAATGAAACATCGCTTTGGTGAGCCATTCGTCAGCATAATCCTCGATCAGCGCGTTGATGAATTTCAGCGTTGGATCCTGGGGTATGACTGACCTTCCGGGATATTCGGTTTCCAGACGGCGGATAATTGGCGTCGAGTCAGTTGCGGGCACCAATGCGTCGTCTTCGCCATCGGGAAAAAAGAAAGTCGGGAGCAGGCGAACTTTTGGCTCAGGATAGCCTTCCGGAATGTTCCCGTTTCCCCAAAACACAGAATAGGGCAGGTGCCTGTATCGTAATACGCCCAACATCTTCCGCGTATAGGGAGACCCTGCTGCCCCTGTAAGTTCAATCCGGTTGGTAGTTGCCATATCATTTTCTCCACGTTGAGACGTAAGTAATGGCAGGTGGGGTGTCAATAATATTGTGATCCCGCTATGTGTAACGAGACTGGCGATCTGGTATTTGAGTAGTCTAGGGTCACTCGTGGATTTTGGAGAATCTGGTCTCCGTGTATCAGACCCTCAGGGTGCCGCGCTGGCGGGGGTTCACTTTTCAGTTTGTTACTCTGATGAAAGCCCGCACTTTGCGTAAGCGATGTGTTGATTTTTGACGATGTCGAGGTGCAAGCCGGACTGATGGTGGACGTTATTACTCAATCAATTCATGCGATTTCTCTCCAGATGTAGAATTGCTAAGATACTTTTATGTTGTATCGAGCCTGGGACTTCGGCCATCATATGTCTATGAGCAATTTCGGCGGAAAATATTGTCGTAAAGCACTCTTATCCACAGTTTGTATTGGATGTAGTTATGGTTGACGGTGTTTTTGCGATAGCGACCTTTAATGCATTGAAAATATAAGGAAATAGTTCGGCGTTAATTATCGAGTGGGAATAGCGCTCTTGATTATCTCCGCTCACTCATCGGAGCCCTCATGAAGGTTATCATTGCCGGAGGTGGAATTGGCGGTCTGACAGCTGCACTTTGCCTGCAAAAATTCGGACACGATGTTACCGTTTTAGAGCAAGCCGACGCGTTTTCTGAGGTCGGCGCAGGCATACAGATCAGCCCAAATGGTATGAAGGTTTTTCGCGCACTGGAGCTCGAAAAGGCTGTGGTTCAAGCGGGTTTTTTACCTGAATCAATCGAGATGAGAATGGGGCATAGTGGGAGGCGGGTCTTCCAATTGCCGCTCCGCGATTACGCCCTAAAGCACTGGGGTGCACCCTATATTCATTCACATCGCGCCGATCTTTTGGATGTCTTGAAAAACGCCGTGTTGGCCCAATCAAACATCTCGGTTCGGATGGGTGAGGCTGTGATTGGTTTTCAGTCTGACGTGAACTGGATTGACGCTGTCCTAGAGCGTGGGGAAAGGCTGAAAGCTGATTTATTGGTTGGCGCTGATGGCATCCATTCGGTGGTTCGTGATCAATTGTTCGGGCCGGAAGCCCCAGCGTTTACGGGCAATGTTGCTTGGCGGGCCGTTGTCCCAACAGATGCTCTCGGCGAAAACGCTCCGCCGCCGACAGCTTGCATATGGGTCGGCCCGGGGCGCCACGCTGTGACCTACCGATTGCGCGGCGGAACCCTGTGCAATTTCGTGGGCGTGGTGGAACAAAAAGACTGGACCAACGAGTCGTGGACAGAGCGGGGCAGTGCCGAGCGAGCACTCGCAGACTTTTCTGATTTTCACCCCGTTGTCCAAACCCTCATCAAAAAGTCGGATGCAATGTACCGCTGGGCGCTGTTTGACCGAGAGCCGCTGCCCACCTGGACGGGTCCCCGCGTGGCTTTGCTGGGTGACGCTGCGCACCCAATGCTGCCATTCTTGGCTCAGGGGGCGGTGCAGTCTATCGAGGATGCGTGGGTGTTGGCCGAAGCGCTCAGCCAAGAGGGGCCTCTGTCGCAGCAACTAGAAACTTATCAAACCGCGCGGCGAGCTCGAACAGCAAAAATTCAAGCCGGTGCACGCGCCAACATGACGCTGTTTCACCGTCGCCTTTGGCTGACTCAAGTCGGGACTTATGGGCCGATGTGGCTGGCAGCTAAAGTTGCGCCACGATGGGTGCAGGGACGCAACGCCTATATCTTCAAACATGACGTGACCGCAGAATCCGCCTAAGCCTCTAAGAAGAAAAGGGAGACTGGCATGGCGATACTCATTGCAGGCATAGTCGTGTTCTTCGTCGTTCATCTGTTTAGCGCTGTGCGCAGTCGCGCGCCGGATCGCGATCTGCGTCAAAAACTTGGCGTTGGTCCGTACATGGGGATCTACAGCCTCATCTCGCTGGTAGGCTTTGGCATGATCGCCTATGGCTATGGCGCCGCCCGCCCCGCGACAATCTTGTATACGCCGCCGAGCTGGGGCGCGCATGTCAATTTGGTGCTTATGTTGCCAGCGCTGATCCTATTGGTTGCCGCGCAACTGCCAACCGGCCACATGAAAAAGGCGGTGAGGCACCCAATGCTTGTGGGTGTGAAGATTTGGGCCGTCGGGCATTTGCTAGCCAATGGGGACCTTGCGTCTCTCATCCTATTCCTCTGTTTTCTGGCTTACGCAGTATTTGACCGGATCATGGTCAAACGACGCGGAGATTTTGGGCCGGGCCCAGATGCAACGACGTCTGTTGGCGCAGACATTGCCGCCGTTCTGATTGGCAGCGCAGTGTATGTCGGCTTCGTTCTATGGCTACATGAATGGCTAATCGGCGTGCCCGTTATAGCCTAGTCAGCGAAGACTTGGTGGAGGCCAACCTTCCTCTCATCGACGGGGTCTGCTAGGGGCCAGAGAAAGCCGTTCGAGGACCATTTCCTAAATGTCAAAGCAAACCCAATTACGCCGCAAAACGGTCAAAGATATTGCAGCTGCGAAAGGCGCGACTCCTTTGGTGTGCTTGACCGCGTATGATGCGCCAACGGCGGAACTGCTCGACCCTCACACAGACCTTCTATTGGTTGGCGATAGTGTGGGCATGGTGGTGCATGGAATGACCTCTACCGTGGGCGTCACGATGGAGATGATGATCCTGCATGGTCAGGCGGTGATGCGGGGATCTAAACAAGCCTTTGTCGTCGTGGATATGCCGTTTGGGTCGTATGAAACGAGCGCCAATCAGGCGTTTTTGAACGCAGCGCGCCTGATGAAAGAAACCGGGTGTCAGGCCGTCAAGATTGAGAGTGGCGCATATGCGGCGGAGCAAATTTCGCATTTGGTTGAGCGCGGTGTGCCGGTGATGGGCCATGTCGGCTTGCGCCCTCAGGCGGTCAATGTTGACGGCGGGTTTCGGGCGAAGGGGCGAACGATTGCAGGCCGCGAACGGGTGATTGCCGAAGCTATAGCCGCCGATGAAGCGGGCGCGTTCGCGATTGTTATTGAAGGGGTTGCAGAGGATCTGGCGACCGAGATAACAGGGATGGTGAACTGCCCAACGATTGGCATTGGCGCGTCTGCGGCGTGTGATGGGCAAATCCTGGTGACGCCCGATCTGTTGGGTGTTTTTGATTGGGTGCCGAAGTTTGTCAGAAAGTATGGCGACCTCAGAACAGACATGACGCGTGCATTTGAGGCCTACGCCGCTGATGTGAGGGATCGCACCTTTCCCAGTGATGCGGAAACCTACACCCTGCGAAAACCCACCAAATAACCGTTACATGCGTTGCAGCGCACGGCGTGCGCGTTTAAGTTCTCGCCTGAATCACCAAAGAGCCATCGGAGCCACGCTTTGAGCGATATTTTTGAAGAAGTTGACCAGAGTGTCAGACAGGACCGGGTTACCGAACTATGGAAGAAGTACGGCCTGCTGGTTTGGCTGGCAGCTGCACTGCTTATTGGCGGTGTGGCGCTTTTTAAGTTTATGGAACACAATGCTGGCATTGCCGCGCAAGAGCGCAGCGCCGCCTTGGAAGTCGCGATCGAATCTTTGGAGGCGGGCAAATACGCTGAAGCCGAATCGGCGTTGCAGGTTCTGGTGGATGCAGACACCAAATTGAGCCCTTTGGCGGCACATTATTTGGCGCAAACGCGGTTTGCGGGCAATGGCGACGCCGTTGCGGCGGCCAATACGCTGTCGTCGGCCAGCCAATTTGATGGCGACCCATATCAAAAACTCGCTCTGCTTAAAACGGCTTACTTCCGGGCCGACACCCTATCCCTGACCGAACTTGAAGCGGCGCTCGGCGGTTTGCTTGCCGATGAAGGCACTGTTGGGGCAATGGCGCGCGAATTGGTTGCTGCTAAAGCCTACGCCGATGGTGATATTTCGCGGGCGCGGACGGAGTTTAACCGCCTTAAATTTGACCCATCGGCGCCGGAAGGTGTTATTCGGCGTGCTGATTTGGCCTTAGCCGCTATGCCGGTTGTCGCCCAAGATACGGGCGAAATGCCCACAGAACCGCCCGCTGAGCCCGCGGCCCCGACCCAAGAGACCGAGGAAACCAGCCCATGAGCCGATCCCGTTTGAAGACACGCCCAATGCTGACCGCAGCCTTGGTGACATCCACCTTTGCTTTGGTGGGGTGTTCAAGCCTGCCGAGCCTATCCGGAAACAAGGAAAAAGCCGCTGCAACTGCCGAGGAGAAGGCTGGGCGCATCACAATGGTGCTCAGCGAAGAAGCCTTGGTGGCGAGCCCTGAGCTTGCAACCGAAGCGATCGCGCTGCCGACGCCGGAACTCATTGCGACGTGGGGCCAAGCGGGCTCTAGTTCGGACAAGGTGATTGGACATTCAAACGCCGCGTCTGAACTTTCCGTCGCCTGGCGCGCCAATATTGGTGAAGGGTCGGGAAAAAAATCGGCTCTAACAGCCCCGCCTGTCGCCAATGAAACAACCGTTTATACCTTGGATTCTGAGCAAAAAATCGTTGCAACAGACCTCGCCACAGGCGCTCGGCGCTGGTCGAAGAAGCTGAAGGGCCTGACCGCGCGAGACAAAATTGGCATTGGCGGCGGCCTTGCTGTGGAAGGCGATACGTTGATCGTGGCCAGCGGTTTCGGCTTCGTTTCCGCCCTGAATGCTGCAGATGGAAGCGAAAAGTGGCAGCGTAAGATGGGCGCGCCAATGACGGGGTCTCCGACGATCCGGCAGGGGCGTATTTTCGTTGGTTCGAACAATAATGAAATCTTCGCGCTAAACTTTGAGACGGGCGAGACCGAATGGAGCGATCAGGCCATCGCAGAGACCGCGCGTGTGCTCTCTAGCCCAAGCCCTGCGGCCGTCGAAGACTTTGTAATTGCACCCTATTCTTCTGGTGAGGTGATCGCTTACCGCGCTTCAAATGGACGTCGACTATGGACGGATGCGATTTCTCAGGCTGGGCGCTTCACGCCGATTTCTGAGATCAATGACATCGGCTCACGCCCTGTTTTGAGCGGCGGGCTTGTCTTTGCGGCCAGCCAATCTGGTGTCACGGTTGCAATCGACGGGCGCAGCGGAAACCGCGTGTGGTCTCAGCCGATTGGATCAACACAGGCGCCAGCACTTGCCGGGCCTTACATGTTCGTGGCGGGCATCGACGGCACGTTGGCAGCTTTGAAACCCGGCACGGGGGAAGCCTATTGGGTGGTTCAATTGCCAACCTATGAAAATGCCGAAAAGAAAAAGAAGCGGATTAGCTATTCCGGGCCTGTTGTTGCGTCTGGTCGCATCCTGCTGATTGCGTCCACCGGGGAGCTATTGGCGTTCTCACCGCAGACTGGAGAGCGGGTTGGTGCCGTCAAACTTGGCGATGTGACATATATCGAGCCGATTGTGGTGCAAGACAAGCTGTTGGCATTAACCGATAAAGGCACCTTGGTCGCCATTCGCTAGCCACCTCTAAACGGACAGATTTGATGTCCATATCCTGTCTGTATCCTGTCTGTATCCGGGCCATATCCTATGGACTCTGGTCTCTATCCATGATCGGACGATCGCATGCCGTTGAAACTCGCCATTGTCGGGCGCCCCAATGTGGGCAAGTCCACCCTGTTTAACCGTTTGGTTGGCAAGAAACTCGCGCTGGTCGATGATCAGCCGGGCGTCACGCGTGACCGAAAAGAAGCCGAAGGGCGCTTGGCTGGATTGCCGCTCTTGCTGGTCGATACAGCTGGCTATGAGGATGTGCGAGACGACAGCTTAGAATCGCGGATGCGGGAGCAAACAGAGATCGCGATTGCTGATGCGGAACTGGCATTGTTTCTGGTAGATGCGCGCGTTGGCGTGACATCAGAAGATCAGACTTTTGCGGCGCTGCTGCGCAAGGCTGATATGCCGGTGGTGCTGGCGGCGAACAAAGCCGAAGGCCGGGCCGGGGAGGCGGGCTTCATGGAAGCCTATGCGCTAGGCTTTGGGGAACCTGTCGCGCTGTCCGCCGAGCATGGTGAGGGCATGGTTGATCTGTTCAACGCGATACGCGAGGCGCTGGGCGAGGAAGCGTTCGAGCGCGCGATGGAGGATGATGAAGACGATTTTTCCGGAAGCGGCGGCGAAGACGTTTTGGAAAAACTTGCGCACATCAACATTGAGGATGCCAGCCTGTCTGATGATCAACTGGTCGCAGCGATTGAGGCGGTTGATCTTGGCGATCATGATACGCCGGAGCCCAAGCGCCCGGACAAACCCATTCGCCTCGCCATTGTTGGGCGACCGAATGCTGGCAAATCGACCTTAATCAACACGTTGCTGGAGTCTGACCGGCTGCTCACCGGCCCGGAAGCCGGGATTACGCGCGATAGCGTGACGGTGGACTGGGAGTGGGAAGGGCGGCGCATTCGGTTGGTCGATACAGCCGGATTGCGCAAGCGTGCCAAGGTTCAGGAAAAGCTGGAGCGCATGAGCACGGGGGAGACCATCAGGTCGCTAAAGTATGCTGACATTGTCGCGCTGATTATGGACGGCGACGATGCGCTGGAGAAGCAGGATTTGCAGATTGCAGATTTGGCGCTGCGTGAAGGCCGCGGTTTGGTGTTGGTCGTGTCTAAATGGGATCAGGTGAAAGATCACCACGCATTTGCCAAAGCGATGCGAGACAAAGCCAACCGCCTATTGCCAAATGCGGGCGGGGCGCCTGTTGTGTTCCTGTCCGGCCTTACGGGCAAGCATGTCGACAAGTTGATGCCGACTGTGACGGGCGTTTACGAGAACTGGACTGCGCGGGTTAAGACGGGTGATCTAAACCGTTGGTTGCGCCACTCGGTTGAGCGCCATCCGCCGCCGTCGGTTCACGGTAAGCGTATCAAGCCGCGATACATGGCGCAGATGAAAGCGCGGCCACCGACCTTTGTGTTGATTGCATCGCGCGGTGATCAGATGCCAGAGCAGTATAAACGCTATCTTATCAATGGTGTACGCGAGGCGTTTGACTTAGATGGCGTGCCGATCCGTCTGTTTGTGCGGCAAGGCAAAAACCCTTTTGCACACAAAGCAACACCTCATAGCAAGTCGACCAGTCGGGCCAAAGGCAAGCACAATCGAAGGTAGCGGGCGGTGCCTGCCAACAGATGGACTTGTCGTGTTACGCCAAACTTGGCCTATCACTCTATATGAATGCGAACGAATACTCGCGTCATGGTAGAATTTGAGAAATATTTACATTTGTTCATATTCGGGTGTTGCAACACGGTTAATTATGAGCAATGAAAAGGCATAGACCTCGTGGGGGGGCGCTTCTAAATTTAATTCGATTCACCACGAGTACTTGTAAATCAAAGCAGGAAGCTTGGTGGTGGGATCTCAGAAAGAGCATAAGTCGAGACTCCGAATCTTAGGGGTCGCATCCGAAGGTACGCGGGCGAACTCAGCTTTGCGACCAATTCAAATTTTCGTTTCAGAACCGCGCCCACGCCAATCTTTTGGCACGGGCTTTTTTTGTGACCGACCCTCACAGACTGTTTCGTTTCTTCGCGACTGCGCCGAGCGATTTTTATCCGCACTGCGCGCGCCCAGCCGATCCTTAGATCCGGCCCTCGACCGCCAACTTCCCAACTCAACTTGTAGATTAACCGCTTAAACAGGACGCATACTCATGGACGTTTCATTCACTCAAATTGGTTCTTTTAGCGGCGTTGACGGCGAAGCTGGCGTCTTGAGCGCGCCGACCTCTCTTCAGTTTGGCCCGGACGGGCGGCTCTACGTGTCAGAGCAGAATGGAACGATCAACGCGTTTACGATCGAACTGATTGATGGCGAGTATGTCGCGACGGCCCATGAGGAAATTCAACTGCCAAACGGGTTTGGCGTCATTACTCATATTGAAAACCATAATGATAATGGGTTCACCAATAGCGAAGATGGATCCAATGCCTGGCAGTTTAGCAACCGCCAAGTGACAGGACTGGTTGTTGCGGGCACGGCAGATGCGCCCGTTTTGTATATTACATCAAGCGACCCCCGCATTTCTTCAGGGAGTAATGAGTCGAATCTGGACACAAACTCCGGTGTTCTGACGCGCGTGACGCTCGACCCGGTGACGGGCGAGTGGGACGCGGTTGACCTGATCCGCGGACTGCCCCGGTCAGAGGAAAACCATTCCAATAATGGTTTGCAGCTCAGCGCTGACGGCAACAGCCTTTATGTGATGGTGGGGGGGCATACCAACAATGGCGCGCCCAGCAACTTCTTTGGCAATACCACTGAGTACACGCTGTCTGGCGCGATGCTGGAAGTTGATCTGGTGGCGCTGGATGCGATGCCGATCTTGATTGATCCAAATGGAGGGCAGCCCTTACCTGGAAATAACGGCCCAAACGGCATCCAATCAGCGCGTCAATACGTCTATGATCTGCCAACCCTAGACGACCCCAACCGTGAAAATGCACCTGAGTTTATCACGCAAGAACACATCAATGAGCTGGGTCTAGACCAAAGCCAGCTCGGCGATACGCTGACCAATGATCTGGCGCTGGCGCTGGGCTTTCAGGAGAACTTTCAGGGATTGGACACCAATGGCCCATGGGGCGGCAATGATGGTTTGAACCAAGCCGTTCTGCCAGCCGATGCGCCGATCCGCATCTTTGCCGATGGTTTCCGCAATCCCTACGATGTTGTGCTGACGGAAAATGGTCGTTTTTACAGCTTTGATAATGGCAGCAATGGCAACCTTGGAGGCGACCCGCTATTTGTGGACGGCGAAGCGACGAATGCGATTGTGAATGGCGGTTCGGGCGATGGTGACTCTCTCTCGTTAATTGTTGAGGGCGGCTATTACGGACATGCCAACCCAACGCGGTCCAACCAAGATGGGTCGTTGACCACGGTAGACGAGAATGGGTCGCGCCTGATCGACAGCGTGTCTGACTTGTCGGACGGAGTCTCGGATGCGTTAGCGATCGCGGATGGCTATTTGATCGACCCGTCACGCTTTGCGGCGTTGGATGGGCTGACACCTGCCGAGATTGATGCACGCCTCATTCAAAGCGGAACGCGGGTGACGTCAAATGACGCAAACTCGACTGCAATTCATACGATTGGCTCGTCTACGAACGGGATCACAGAATACACGGGCTCGGCGTTTGATAGCGCGCTGGCGGGCGGACTGGTCACGGTGTCTCAAAACGGCACGGTGACGTTCGTCAATTTGAATGCAGACGGCACGGCATTGGCGCCATTGTTTGGTCCCGGCGATGACGGGATCCTTGGCACCGCCGATGATGTCGAGATTTCATCCTCCGGCGTGTTCACAATTGCGTCGGGTCAAGCCTTCCCGCTCGACGTCACGATGGGGCCGGATGGTACGATTTTTGTTGCGAATGTGGGCGGCGGAATAACAGTGTTTGCGCCTTCTGACCTCGTGCTTCCAGACGATCCAGATTTCGACAATGATGACATAGACAATATTGACGACGCCTTCAGCCGCGATGCGACGAACGGCGCCTCCGTGTTTGCTCAACCGGGTGGAACGCTGGTGTTTGACTTTGATGCCAATGCGGATGGCAATCTGCCGGGGCCGAACGGCATCGCTGCGGGCCTCACCGGCATGGCGGTGAACGGCGTGACGGATTATGAAGATTTCTTGCTGACGGAGTCAACGCGGCCGGGTCAAGACATTCAGGCGGACAATGTGAAATTCCAGACCGCTGCAGGCGGCGGCACAAATGTCATCGAGTTTGTGTCAAATGGGAATGCGTCGGGCACTGCCAATGATGGGGAATTCTTGTTCCAAACAGGCGTCACGATTGCGCCGACCGTAGAAACATTTGTGGCGAGCTGGTCTGTGTTTAACCCAGGGCTGGGCGGCTTTGCCGGGCCGGGTGATATCAATGGCGGTGGGTTCACAGAAGGCGCTGATCAAGAGATTGGCGGCTTTCTAGGCACGGGCGATCAGAGCAATTTCCTGAAATTGGTAGCAACGGAAGACAGCGTGGAGGGCCCGGGCTTCTTGTTCGAGCTGGAGAATGGCGATGTCGTTTTGGCGTCCCAGTTCATTGCAGCGGCTGATCTTTTCGCGGGACAGCCTGTTGGGCAAAACCAAATTGAACTCAGCATCGAGGTTGATATTGAGGCCGAGACAGCGACGCCAACGATTACATATGAAACGGCAGCAGGTGAATCAGTCACGCTGACAGGTACGGCGATGTCTCTGGCAGGGTCAAATGTGATGACAGCCATTGAAGGCGATCACATGATTCAAGGCGAATCCAGCGGGCTGGCACTCGGCCTCTGGTCGACCAATGGCACCGCGCCGGAAGCCGATGCGTTCCAGGCGATCTTCGACGAAATCTCATTGACCAGTGATGGCGATGCCTCACGGGTCGTGCTGCACCGGGTCAACACAGGTGGGGAGGAAGTTGCGGCGATTGATGGCGGGCCAAACTGGACCGCTGATACCAATGCGAACCCCAGCGTCTTCCGCGTGACCGACAACGGCGCCAGCAATAGCACAGATGGTTTCGGCGTCACGCCGGGCGCGAGCGTTCCCGCGACAACGCCAGACGAAATTTATGAAATCGGACGCTTTGACCAAAGCGGTGGTGGTAGTTTGCAGTACATATTCCCGGATCTGGAAGATGGCACCTATGAGGTGACCCTGTTCCTTGGCAATGGTTATGGGCCAGCCAGCGCTGTTGGCGCGCGGATTTTTGATGTCAGCCTTGAAGGCAGCGTTCCAACCGAATTTGACGATATTGATCCTGTGGCCTTGTTCGGTAACGATACGGGCGGCGCACTGACCACCTATGTTGAGGTGATTGATGGCGCGCTGAACATCGAGTTCCTGCACGGCGTTGAGAATCCAAATCCGTTCGGTATCGAGATTGCCCGCATAGGCGGCGAGGAAGCGATAACCGTAGATGTTGTGAGCGGAACGCAAATAGTTGCAGAAGACGCGGCTGGTCCGGCTCTCATTTCCTTACTGACCAGTGAAACTGTGCCGGTAGGCGAGGCCGTGACTGTAACATTTGAGCTTGCCTCTGGAAGCGCGACCGCAGGAGAGGACTTCTCAATAGATCTGCCAGGCGTGACGCTGACCAATGGCGTGTACACGGGCACTTTGACGATTGCAGGCGGCTCTTCTGACGTCCAATTGTCGGTTGATATCCTCGACGACCTCGTCAGCGAGATGGACGAAGCATTCACTTTCACGATTACAGGCACGAGCGGGAATGCCGAGATTGGCAATGCGTCTGCTACCGTCACGATTGAAGACAATGATGGTCCAGCAGGTGACATCGTTCTGGCGATTAATGCGGGCGGTCCGGCCTTGACCCAAGATGGCATCGACTTCATTGCGGGCAGCGCGGCGAACTTCTTTACTGGCGGCACCAACTTCAGTGATGGCGGCGCTGGCAATGGCGAACAGGCAGCGTTTGATGGAACCGTGTTTGAGACGGAAGTGTTCGGCGGCGCCGGCGCGTCTGTTCTCTCCTTCGAAACTGATCTTGCGCCGGGCGAGTACACTGTTGAGCTTTATTTCGCTGAGATATTCTTGCCTAATCCAGGCAATGGCGCGGATACGCGCATCTTTGATGTGTCCGTTGAGGGCGAGCTTGTCATTGATGATCTGAATATTCTTGAGGCCAATGGCGGCGATATTAACGGCACGATTGTGCAGCTACTGCCGCAAATCTTTACACCGGGTCTGGATGGCGTTCTGACGATTGACCTCGACGGCATTGTGGATAACGCCAAGATTAGCGGCATCGTGATCCGCGAGGTCGACGGCAATGACAGTGCGGCGCCAGTGGCAACGATTGAAGTGGCGCTCCCAGAGGTCGACACAGATGATCTTGTTGCAACTGTTACCTTTGACGAGCCTGTGATTGGGCTTGAGTCTGCTGACGTAACGCTCACCTCACCCACGCTCGGCGACCGCGCCGATGGTGTTGTTGATATGGCGGCTGATGGTCTCTCTGCGACGGTTACATTTACCGCGCCAATCGAAGGGTTTGCGAACGGCGACTATAGTGTGGCTCTATCTGCAGGCGGCGTCGTCGATCTGGCGGGCAATGATGTAGCGGCGACCAATTCTGGCGCGGCGACGCTCACCCTCGCACTCGACATAAACGAAGTGTACGACGAGAACGTCAATGGCGATCTATCAGATGATGGGTTGAACCCGACCGACTTGGCGCCTCTCATGGTCGGCTCAAACATTGTGACGCTCGCCTCGACCGACGCGAATGGCGATGACGCCTCAACTGGCAGCGACCGGGATTATTTCACGATCGAAGTGCCTGAAGGGCATGAACTGTCGCAGGTCGTCTTGAACAATTACGCTGCGGGCGGCTTTGCCGGGAATTTGGCCTATCTGGCACTGTCGGATGAGGACACGATCAATGTGGATCCTGCCGCGACAGAAGAACCAACCGATTCAAATCTGATTGGCGGAACGCTGGTCGGCGACAGTCAAGAAGGCGCTGACATTCTACAATTGCTCGGTGGCGGATTCTCCGGATCGGGCTTCTCCGGTCCCCTGCCTGCAGGAACTTACACGTTCTGGCTAAACCAAAATGTGTCCACCTCCACGCTCTCGCTCGACTTTGTGATTGAAGAGGTTCAAGTCGAACTCGTGCGCGGTGATTTGCTCACCGCGATCAATGCGGGCGGCCCGTCTTTGACCCAGGATGGCATTCTGTTTGAAGCCAATACCGCCGTTGAAGCGCCGTTTGAAGGCAGCGTGATATTCTCTGATGGCGGTGGCGGCAATGGCAACCAGCCCGGCCTGGATGGAACCGTGTTCGAAACAGAGCGGAACGGAAATTCGGATGGGGATTTCACCTTTGCGCTGCCGGTGACGTCTCAACAGGTTTTTGTCGATCTCTATCTGGCGGAACTGTTCCAGTCGGCTGAAGGCGTTCGGATTATGGACGTGTATGTCGAGGGCGAATTGGTGCTCGACGATTTTGATATCTACGCCGCACTGATGGAAGGCGTGGATCAAAATGACCCGGCGGCCGTTACGGCTGCGCTGAACGAAGGTTTAGTGATTTCACTGCCGAACCCAGTTGATGTTGGCGCCAATGGCACGCTGGATATTTCCTTCGACGGCATCTCAGACCGCGGCACTGTATCTGGGATCACAGTTTTTGAAGCTATCGAAGAGGTGCAGGACAGCCCGCCAACGTTCGACGCGGGAGCGCCAACATCTATTAACACAGATGAAAACGAAGCCGGTATTCTGGCTGACTTTGACGCGACCGACCCTGACGGAGACGCAATCACGTATTCTGTCACAGGAACAGACGCCGCAGCGTTCACGATTGATGAAACGACAGGGGAATTGCAATTTGTAGCTGCCCCTGACTTTGAAGCGCCAACCGATGCTGACGAGGACAATGTCTATGATATCGATATTGTCGCAACGGCAGGCGGACAGAGCGATCTGATCAATGTCTCTGTCGACGTAGCGGATGTGGATGAGACTGTTGACCTTGTGCGCGGTGATTTGCTCACCGCGATCAATGCGGGCGGCCCGTCTTTGACCCAGGATGGCATTCTGTTTGAAGCCAATACCGCCGTTGAAGCGCCGTTTGAAGGCAGCGTGATATTCTCTGATGGCGGTGGCGGCAATGGCAACCAGCCCGGCCTGGATGGAACCGTGTTCGAAACAGAGCGGAACGGAAATTCGGATGGGGATTTCACCTTTGCGCTGCCGGTGACGTCTCAACAGGTTTTTGTCGATCTCTATCTGGCGGAACTGTTCCAGTCGGCTGAAGGCGTTCGGATTATGGACGTGTATGTCGAGGGCGAATTGGTGCTCGACGATTTTGATATCTACGCCGCACTGATGGAAGGCGTGGATCAAAATGACCCGGCGGCCGTTACGGCTGCGCTGAACGAAGGTTTAGTGATTTCACTGCCGAACCCAGTTGATGTTGGCGCCAATGGCACGCTGGATATTTCCTTCGACGGCATCTCAGACCGCGGCACTGTATCTGGGATCACAGTTTTTGAGGCGGTTGAGGACCTCGGTGATGTGACTGCGCCTATTGCAACGCTAGACATTACGCCGGCGGCGGATGCGCTCAGCCCGGTGGTTGTTGCGGTTACGTTTGATGAGCCCGTTACCGATTTGGACGCCAGCGAAGTGACGCTCAGCGGACCAGACGGTGATCGAGCAGATGGCGTTCTGGACATGGCGGCTGATGGCCTCTCTGCAACGGTCACGTTTGCAGCGCCTGCCGAGGGGTTCACGGACGGTGAATATTCTGCGGCTATTGTTGCCGGCGCCGTTCAGGACGCGGCCGCGAACGGCAACGCAGCCGCAACGACGGATGCGCCGGTTACGTTCGACTTCACACCACCAACCGTCACGATGACGTTTGAGCAGACCACGACAGATGAGCCTCTAGTTGTTGAGTTGACCTTTAGCGAGCCTATCGAGGGCTTGGACGTCACGGATCTATTGCTCGCCAACCAGAACTACTCAGCCCAACCGGACTCGGTGGTCCTGGCCGCTGACGGGCTTTCTGGCACCGCCACATTTGTCCCGCCCGCTGGCGGGTTCCCGGAAGGCGTACAAGCCGAAGCCTATGATCTGACCTTTGTTCAAGATGGCGTTGTGGATCTGGCTGGGCTGGGCAATGCTGCGGCAGGATCAATCGTGGAACTGTTTGACCCTGCCGATCAGGAAGGACGCACGGAGCTTGCCGTTAATATTGGCAGTGCTGACTTGTTTGGCGATAGCACCTTTGGGGCCAATTCAATCCAGATTTCAAATGTCGGACAGTTGGAGGTCGTTAGCATTACGATCGACCTTGGTTCAACGTTGATCCCTCAAATCGTCTTTGACCCAAGCACTGACCCTGTAACGGGTGAGCCGCTGCCACCAGCAGGCGACACCGCGAATAAAGACTTTGACTTTGGCGGGGCCTCAATCGGCCTTATTGAAGGGGATGTGACGGTCAATTACGGCGATGGCCAAAGCCCTGGGTTCAATCAGATGCTTCTGACATTTGAAGCGGGAAGCTTCACCACAGGTGACCTGCTATCCTTCTCAATCGACATTGATCCTGACAGCGCCTACAGCCCGCTCGGCGGCGGCGCCGTGTCGGGCCAAGAACTGGCCGGGGCGACGTTCACCGTTACCTATTCCGATGGCTCAACGGCCACGGGCACAGTTGCTCCAGAAGCCGACGCAACGTCTGGCGCCGTAGCGGTTGCCGATACAACGCAAACACTCGAAGCCCCAACGGTCACGTTCGCGGACGGTTCCGCCGACCCATTCATTACGCCAGACCCGGATCTGCCGATTGTGATTGATGCAGGCATCGAAAATGCTGGCGCGACGGTGCGTGTCTTCGTGTTGGAAAGCGCGTTCTACGATCCAGATGGCAACGACCTGCCGGTTGATTTCGTTGGTAATAATTTGAATGCGAACGCCATCGCGATTGATCTGGTGTTGGATGCGAATGGTCAATTCTCCGGAACCATTCCAGTGACCCGCACAGACAATCTCGGCACCGATCAGGATGGAACAAATATCGGCATCAATACGCTTGCCGTTGCCGTGTTGGATGCGAACGGGGATGAAGGTCCGTTTTCCACCCCGCTCACCGTTGAGCATGATCCAGCCCATGTGGTGAATGGTGGACGCGCTGAATTTGGGATCAACATCGGGTCCAGCGATCTCTTCGGCGACAGCACTTTCTTCCCCAATAGCATGCAGATCACCAATACATCTGCCAGCGACAATGACATTGTCAGTGTTACGATAGATCTGGCCAATACATTGATCCCGGACATTGTGTTCGACCCTAAGTTCGACCCGGAAACGGGTGAGCTTCTGCCACCTGCTGGTGATAGCGTGAACAAGGACTTTGAATTTGGCTTAAACTCTCTGGGTCTTACAGAAGACGATGTCACCGTCAGTTATGGCGATGGTCAAAGCCCGGGTTTCAATCAGATTGTGCTGGAATTTGCCCGCGGTAGTTTTGAAGTCGGAGACTTGTTATCCTTCGGGATCGATATTGATCCTGGCAGCGCTTACAGTCCGCTTGGCGGCGGCGCGGTATCAGGTCAGGAATTGGCTGGGGCGACGTTCACCGTTACTTACGCTGATGGTACGACAGCAACTGGCACAGTCGCACCCGAAGCAGACGGCACCAGCGGCGCAACCGCAGTGGCGCAAGCGGGTCAAAATCTCACGGCTCCCACCCTTACATTGGCAGATGGAACGACGGATGCGATCACATCTGCTGATCCTGATCTTCCCGTCATCATCGATGCCGGTATTGAAAATGCGGGCGCAACTGCGCGCGTGTTCATTCAAGATACGGCCTATTACACGCCCGATGGCAGCGACGCGCCTGAGCCTTATGTCGGCAATAATCTCAACGCCAACACCACAGCCATTGATATCGTTCTAGATGAAAATGGGCAGTTCACAGGAACTCTCCCAATTACACGCACTGATAATTTGGGCACCGATCAAGACGGCACCAATATTGGAATAAATGCGATTGCCGTTGCCTTGCTAGACGAGAATGGCGACGAGGGGCCGTTCTCTAACACGCTGACCGTTGAGCATGACCCGGTAACTGTCTTGAACGCTGGCCGCGCTGAGCTTGCGATCAATATTGGCAACACAGACCTCTACGGCGCCAGCACATTCTTCGCCGATAGTATGCAAATCACGAATACGTCGACGGGTGACACTGATATTGTCAGCGTGACCATTGATCTGGCGAATACATTGATCCCGAACACGGTCTTCGATCCTAAGTTTGACCCTGAGACGGGTGAACTTTTGCCGCCAGCTGGCGACTCCGTGAACAAAGACTTTGAGTTTGGTCTCGCCTCGCTCGGGCTAACCGAAGACGATGTGACCGTCACTTATGGGGACGGACAGAACCCAGGATTTAACCAGATTACGCTAGAGTTTGCCGCCGGAAGCTTCGAGGTTGGAGACCTATTGTCATTCGGCATCGATATTGATCCAGATAGCGCTTACAGCCCGCTTGGCGGCGGCGCGGTATCTGGGCAGGAGTTGGCAGGAGCGACGTTTACCGTCACCTATTCTGACGGCACCACAGCAACCGGTACAGTTGCGCCTGAAGCTGATGGGACAAATGGGGCCGTTGCCGTGGCACAGGCCGGTCAAGATCTGGCGACCCCAACCCTCACATTTGCGGATGGAACAACCGATCCGTTCACGTCGACCGATCCGGATCTTCCCGTCATCATCGATGCTGGCATTGAAAATGCGGGTGCAACTGTGCGCGTGTTTATCCAAGATACAGCGTATTACACGCCAGATGGCAGCGCGGCTCCGGAAGCCTATGTCGGCAACAATTTGAACGCCTTCACAACCGCCATTGATATCGTGCTTGATGCGAACGGTCAGTACACTGGAACGCTGCCGATCACGCGAACAGACAATCAAAACACGGCTGAGGATGGAAACAATATAGGCATCAATGCGATCGCCGTTGCCCTGCTGGATGAGAATGGCGATGAAGGTCCGTTCTCTGATACGCTGACCGTCGAGTTCAATGAGTTCTTCGTGCCAGGGTTCAACTCCATTGTTGCGACAGAGCCGTTCGATATTCTGACGGGCACGGATGCGGCAGATATCTTCATCTTCCCGGCTGGGACATCCGATACCGCTGCGATTGATGTGATCAAAAATATTGGCCCGGATGATCTGATTGATCTGTCTCGGACCGGCGTTGAGGAAGGCACTCTGGAAGTACGAACCATTAGCGGTGGATCGACGATCAAACTGATCCAAGGTTTCGGTGCGGATCAGTTCCAGCTGAAAGTTGAACTCAATGGCTTAACCGCTCAGCAGGTGCTCGACGCGATCATCTACGCCAATCAAGTCAACGAAGCGCCAAATGCGATTGATGACGCCTCTTCGACGGAAGAAGAGACGTCCGTAGTTGTCAACGTGCTCGACAATGATACCGATCCAAATAATGACGTGCTGGGGGTCGATGAATTCACTCAAGGTGCCAATGGTACGGTCGTCGATTTGGGAAATGGGAACCTCCAATACACACCAAATGCAGGCTTCATCGGCCAGGACACGTTTGACTACACCGTGGCCGATACCGAAGGTCTGACCGATACGGCTACGGTCACGATCAATGTGACCGAGGAAGGCGCAAACCTAGCGCCGGTTGCTGTCGACGACACGGCGACAACCGAGCAAGACACCGCGGTTCAAGTCTTCGTCCTGAACAATGATAGCGACCCAGACCTTGACGCCATCACGCTCGATTCTGTGAGCAATGTGGCAGGTGGGCAGGCCGTCATTGTCGATGATGGGATCAACCCGGCCTTTGTCCAATTCACACCGGATGCGGGCTTTGTGGGTACGGCGTCATTTGACTACGTCATCAGCGACGCGGATGGCCTTACGGCCGCCGCCACCGCAACCGTGACGGTCAACCCAGTGGGCGGCGGCGTGAACATCATCAATGCTACCGGGCCGACGGAAACACTGTTTGCGACGTCTGACCCTGACATTATCGTCTTCGAGCCAGGTACATCTACGACTGCGGCGCTGGATATCGTCCAAGGCTATGGCGCAGACGATCAGATTGATCTGTCAGCATTAGGCCTCGAGGCGGGAGACCTTGAGGTTCGCCTTGTGGGCGGAGGCAATATTCTCAAGCTCATCGAAGGGTTCGGTTCAAACGACTTCCAACTGAAAGTCGAACTGAATGGGCTGTCGGTCCAAGAAGTGCTCGATTCAATCATCTATGATGCTGGCGTAAATACCGCGCCGAATGCTGTTGCAGACGCGGCGACCACAATCGAAAATCAATCGGTCGTGGTTGACGTGTTGGACAATGATACCGATGCGCAAAATGATACGTTGAGCGTCAGCGCCTTCACTCAAGGCACCAATGGCGCGGTTATTGAGCTGCCGGATGGCACCCTTCAATACACGCCTAATCCTGACTTCTTCGGACAGGACACATTCTCCTACACTGTGTCTGACCCGGACGGGCTGACCGATACTGAAATCGTAACGATTACGGTCAATGAGCAAGGTGTGAATACTGCGCCGACAGCCGTTGCAGACGCAGCGTCGACGATTGAAGAGCAATCAGTGATAATTGACGTCATTGAAAACGATACCGACCCTGAGAACGACGCATTAACAATCGATGTGTTCTCACAAGGCCAAAACGGTGTGGTCTCGCAAGATGCTTCGGGAAATCTCGTCTACACGCCAAATGCTAACTTCGTTGGAACCGATACATTTACTTACACGGTTAGCGATACGGGAGGGCTCACAGATCAAGCGACCGTCACGGTTTCCGTGGATGAAGCCGGCAGCCTTAACGTTGTGAATGCCGGAGTTGGTAAAGAGACCTTTGTGTCAACCGATGATACCGATGTGTACGTGTTTGAAGCGGGAACGTCCGTTACTGGCAGTATCGATGTGATTGAAGGGTACGACCCAGATGACATCATCGACGTGAGTGCACTTGGGATTCAGCCAGGTGACCTTGAGGCCCGGGTTGTCAGCGGCGGCCAAACGCTCAAGCTGATTGAAGGGTTTGGATCCGGTGACTTCCAACTTCGAATAGACCTCGATGATGGCTTAACCGTGCAGCAAGTGCTCGATTCCGTTGTCTACGCTGACGTCCCACAAGCCGCTGAATCGTCTGTGTTTGGTAAATCCAGTCCAATCATGGAAGACCAACCGGTCGAGTTCCAGAAGGACGCGGTCATACCAATCATGGAAGATCAACCGGCTGAGATTTCCAAGAACGTCGAAGTGCCGATCATGGAAGATCAACCGATTGAGTTTAACAGCAACCTTCCAGCGCCATTCGTCCTGCCAATTCAGGAAATTGGCGGTTCAGATGGGTTCGGCTCTTGGATGTCCAGCCTATCGGATATGGATGGTCCGTTAGCGAACGCGATCACAGCGCCGGATAGCAGCGTCGTACCAGGGGTACAAATCAATGCTCCAGCGAAGACTGCGCCGGTAATGGAGGTCCAATCGGCGGATGTCACCAAGGCGCCAGCCACGCCAATCATGGAACCGCAACCTACGAATGAGGCGGCGTTTGCCTCAGATGCGTTTGACTTTACCGGCTTGGCGAACGTCCAATTGGGCGGCACCGATTTGTTCCTTGCAGAGCAAAGCTTCGGCGCGTCTAACGCCGTTATTGACCGCGCGGATGCTGCTACTGGCAACCTTGGTGGGGAATTCGATGCCTTTAACACCAATGATGATTGGATGGTCGAACTCGATCAGTGGATCGACTACGCGTAAACAAGTTCCAATCGTTTCAATGCGCGGGCCTTTTCATTGAAGGGCCCGCGTTTTTAACGACGGTATGCGTTTTAGCTGGGTTTTGAGGTGTCGTAGGGCGAGTCCAGCGAAAAGGCAGGAACCGCTATTTTGAGCTCCGTTCCCGTGTCATTTACAAGAAAATAGGCCCCGCTCATAAAGCCAGACGGCGCGGCGAGCGGCGTGCCGGATGTGTAACCGAACCGTTCGCTTGGCGTCAGGGTCGGCGTCTGCCCGACAACGCCTTCACCCTCGACGATTTGCTCGCGGCCCTTCGCGTCTACAATGCGCCAAAAGCGCCGCATAAGGGTCCACGTTGTGTCGCTCTCATTGATAACTTCGACGGTGTAGGACCAAAAATAGCGGTTTTTGGCCGGCTCAGATTCGTCATGCATAAACTTCGGACGCACCCGTACGCGGATACCGTCAGTGACAGCTTCATACTGCGGAGGGGGAGGACGACGCGCCATTCAACACCATTTGGAACAGGTTAGGTTCATGCGTGGTTAAGAGCCTCCAAAACATCACGCTCTAAGTCTCCGATATCCTCCAATCCAACCGAGAATCTTACCCAACTGGCATCCAATCCCATCGCGGCTTGTTCTGCATCTGACAGGGCTCTGTGCGTTGTCGTAGATGGGTGACATGCCAGCGATTTCGTGTCGCCTAGATTGTTGCAAATGTCCACAATATTCAGCGAATTCAGGAAGTTAAACGCCGCCGCTTGGCCGCCTTTGAGAGATAGCGCCAACATCGTGCCGCCCGATGACATTTGTTTTTTGTGAACGTCATAATGTGGGTGATCGCTCCGGTGAGGATACCGCACGGCTGCAATCGACTTTTGCAACGCGATCACGTCGGCTAAGCGCGCGGCATTCCGGCTTTGCGCCGAAACGCGGAGTTCAAGCGTCTCCAAACCCTTTAATATAACCCAGGCATTAAACGGCGAGGCGGCAGGCCCCATATGGCGCAGCCACGGGTCATACAATTCGGTCATGCGCGCGTCGTCGCAAAGAATTGCGCCAGCCATAACGCGGCCTTGACCATCCATATGTTTGGTCGCCGAATACACCACCACGTCAGCGCCGAGTTCTAATGGCTTTTGCAGAACAGGGGTCGCAAACACATTGTCCACGATGAGCAATGCGCCCGCCTGTTTGCACAATTTTGCCACGGCAGCGATGTCGACACCGTCCAGCAATGGATTTGCCGGGCTTTCAATCAGAACCAGCTTACAGCCTTTCGCCAATTCTCGTTCCCAAGCCTCCATATCAGCGCCATCGACAAACACCGTTTCGACGCCAAACTTCGGCATTTGGTTGGCGATAATCCAGCGGCATGAGCCAAACAGAGCGGTCGCAGCAACAACGCGGTCGCCGGATTCAAGCGGTGCCATCAGCGCGCTTGAAATGGCCCCCATACCGCTGCCAGTGATGCGACAGGCCTCCGCGCCCTCAATCAATGCCAGACGCTGCTGCAGCATTTCCACGGTCGGGCTGCCATATCGGGAATAGACAAATCCTGGTTCGTCCCCCCGCATGCGCGCGGCGGCTTGTTCTGCGCTGTCATAGGCATAACCGGACGTAAGGTAGAGTGCTTCAGCGATTTCGCCGTGCTGGGACCGTTGTAACCCGCCGCGAACAGCCTTTGTCGCGGGGTTCCACTTGTTTTTGGGGTCGTCGCCGGGAGCGTCCGCCATGGTCCAAAGTCCTTGTTTTTCCTGTAAGGGGTCTTATGCCTGACACGGTAAGGGGTGCAAGTGATGGCGGAAGAAATCGGTGTCCTGCCGGACCACCAGATAGAGGCAATGTTTGATGCCGGGCAGATCAGCGCCAGCGCGCCCTTTGCGCAGGGGCAGGTGCAGCCTGCTAGTCTTGATCTTCGCCTCTCGAGCGTGGCCTACCGTATTCGGGCCAGCTTTCTGCCGGGCAGCGACCGAACGGTCGAAGAGGTGCTCAGCGAGCCAGACGTGCAGATGCACCGAATAGACCTCACAGATGATGGAGCCGTGCTCGAAACCGGATGCGTTTACCTTGTGCCACTGCAAGAACAACTGGCATTGCCGAAGTCCGTTTCAGCCAGAGCCAATCCGAAAAGCAGTACAGGGCGCATAGATGTGTTCACGCGGCTCGTCACGCAACGTGGACGCGCCTTTGATGACGTCCCGTCCGGCTATGAAGGCCAATTGTTTCTGGAAGTGTCACCGCGCACGTTCCCAATAAAGGCCCGGCCGGGTGATCGGCTGGCGCAAATTCGTTTTAAACGGGGCCGCAAAGAGGCGCTGAAGGAAGAAACCGTCTCAATAGATTTGGAACCCAGAGGTGATCTGCCCGCCGGTTACCGGGCAAAACATCACGCAGGTGTTGTGGATTTGCAAGGCATCGGTCAGCATCCATCGGGCGCGTTTTGGGAACCTATCTTTCCGCGCAATGGACGTATCGTCCTAAATCCGGAAGAGTTTTACATCCTAGTCAGTCAGGAGCGGGTCACAGTTGCGGCAGGTGAGGCGGCGGAGATGGCGCCCATCGCGCCGGAACTTGGAGAATTTAGAGCTCACTATGCAGGCTTCTTTGATCCGGGGTTTGGAACAAATAAAGGCGGCAGCCGCGCCGTTCTTGAAGTGCGTTCTCGTGACGTTCCGTTTATTTTGGAGCACGGTCAGCCCGTTGCCAAACTCATTTATGAAACCATGTCCGACGAGCCCAAGGGGTTGTATGGCGGCAAGGGCTCAAACTATCAGGGGCAGGGCTTGCGATTGTCGAAGCATTTTGGAGACAACAAATGATCGATTGGATCAAATCCACGCGCGGTCTGATTATAACAGGCATAGCAATGATGCTGACGGGCGCTGGATTCTTACTTTGGGGGCCGAGTGCGGGCGCGCCTCCGCTGCTCGATATGATCCGCACGGGAGATGAAGCCGCCGCCCATATCGCTGGTCTGTCGGCAGCGGAGCGCAATTCACATTTCTGGATGACGGTCCTCCTCGATACCGCATACCCGCTAACCTATGGGCCATTCTTAGCGGGACTCGCTCTGCGGTTTTTTAGGGGCGCGGGTAAATGGCTTTGCTTGCCCGCATTCGCAACGATTTTTGTAGATCTGGCAGAAAATACGGCGCAGGCGATGGCCCTCAAAGGCTTTGATACGATTGGCTTGAAGGACGTGCTGACACCTTTGAAATTTGGCTTATTTCAAGTCGCGGGGGTGATCGGCTTAGCCGCTTTGGTTTGGGGTTTGATCAGCTTGATCCGCCGCAGACGCGCTTAAATGTCTGTCGCCGCCTCATAGGCTTCAATCGCTTGTAGCCAATCTGTTTCGGCCTGCTCGGCATCAGTGACCAACGCCGCCCGGTCGCGCATCATATCTTGCAGCGCATCGGAGGATTGTCCGGGCCTCGCCAAATCTTCATCGATTTCTTTGATCCGGACATTTGCGCGCTCCAGCCGCTTTTCAGCTGCATCGGCCGATTTTTTCAAGGGTTGCGCAGCTTTGCGTGCGTCCGATGCCAGCTTTCTGGCTTCGGCTTTATCCACCTTTGGTGCCGCGCTTGGCTTTTCTGCTTTTGTCTTCGTTTTTGTTTTTGGGGTTGTATCTGCGCCCCGATCAGCCTGAAGAACCAATTGGCGATAATCATTCAGATCGCCATCATAAGATGTGGCCGCACCATCTTTCACGAGCCAAAGCTGGTCGGCGGTGCCTTCTGCCAAATAAACATCGTGGGTGATGAGTAGAACGGCGCCCGGAAAATCGTTGAGCGCATAAATCAAAGCCTCGCGACTATCGATATCAAGGTGGGACGTCGGCTCATCCAGGATCAAAATATGCGGCTTTTCCATTGCCATCAGGCCCAAAAGCAAGCGAACTTTTTCGCCGCCCGATAGTTTCTCAACCTTCGTCTCAACCTTTTCATGACTAAAGCCCATGGCCGCTGCAATCGCGCGTTGCTTCGCGATCGGCGTGCCAGTTGGCAATGCGTGCATGACGTGCTCCAGAACTGTTTGCCCAGCCGTTAGTTCGTCGAGTTGGTCTTGGCTGAAATACCCGATCCGGACGGCTTTGGGCACTTTGCGTTTGCCTTGCATCAGCGGCAAACGCTCTGCAATTGACTTCACGAGCGTCGTTTTGCCCTGACCGTTCGTGCCGACAATCGCAATCCGGTCATCGGGATCAAGACGCAAGTCAACATCACGCAGGATAGATGCGTCCGCGCCATAACCCAGCTCCGCGCCCTCCAACTCCAATAGGGGCGGGGCCAGTTTTTCACCGGGAGACGGAAAATTGAACGGCGTTGTGCGCTCCGCGATCGGGACGGTGACCTCTTGCATCCGCTCCAGCATTTTTACGCGAGATTGGGCTTGGCGGGCTTTGCTGGCCTTTGCGCGGAAGCGATCGACGAAGGCTTGAAGATGCGCGCGGTCTGCGTCCTGCTTGGCCTTCTGGCTTTCGAGTTGCGCATGTTTTGCGGCGCGCAGTTTCAGCCAATCATCATACCCGCCCGGGCAAATTGACAGTTTCTTGTGTTCCAAAGCCATTGTGTGCGTCACGCAACGGTTTAGCATTTCGCGGTCATGGCTAACCATCAAGACAGTGTTTGGATACCGCTGGATGTATCGTTCCAGCCACGCCGCGCCTTCCAAATCCAGATAGTTTGTTGGCTCGTCCAGCAAGAGCATATCGGGCTGTGAAAACAAAACACCGGCAATTGCGGCGCGCATCCGCCACCCACCCGAAAACTCTTTAGTGGCGCGGCTCAGATCATCATTGGTGAACCCAAGTCCCATCAAAACCTCGGCGGCGCGTGATTCAGCGGACCAGGCATCAATGTCAACAAGCCGAGCGTGAATGTCTGCGATGCGCATTGGGTCTGTTGCTGTGTCGGCCTCCAGCATCAATTCATGGCGCTCGGTATCAGCGGCAAGTACGACGTCCAGAATGGTGTCATCTGATGCCGCGACTTCCTGCGCGACCCAGCCGAGGCGTGCGCCGCTGTTCAAGCGGATCGCTCCGTCGCTGCTGCCGGGCGTCAACACATCTTCACGAATAAGACGCAGCAAAGTCGACTTTCCAGTACCGTTGCGCCCAACAAGGCCAACCTTCCAGCCCGCAGCTATTTGCGCTGAGGCGGACTCAAACAGGGGCCGCGCCTCAACGCGATAATCGAGATTGGAAATCGTCAACATGCGCCGGGGTTTAACGCGTCCGCGTCAAAGGGCAAGCTGTTGAGGTCAGGCGCGCTTAAAAACGACGCGCTGCCCATGACGGGTTTCATCCGCGCTCACAAGGTCTGCCAGCTGTTTGGAGACCTCCTCAGGCGAGGGTAAAGTCATGGGGTCTTCACCGGGAACGGCCTCAGCGCGCATACCAGTGCGAACCGCGCCGGGATCAAACAGATTGATCCGTAGTTTCTTTTGCTCAGACTCGTCGACCCAGGCAGCGATCAGCGCTTCAAGCCCCGCCTTAGAGGCTTGATAAGGCCCCCAAAAGGCGCGCGGTCGCGGCACAACGCCAGATGTTACGAAGACGGCGCGCGGTGATTCCGCCTTATGTAAGAGCGGACCCAAGGCGCGAATGAGACGCCAGTTTGAGGTTAGGTTCACTTCGATTGTCTCTTCAAAACTGCGAGGGCCGCACGTTTCCAGTGGGCCAAGCGTGCCCAACACGCCAGCATTGGCCACCAATCCGTCGAGACGGCCGAACTTGTCGGCGATGACGTTTCCCAGCGTATCAATGCCCTTGGCATCTTTCATATCCAGCGGAACTAAGATGGCCTCATTGCCCATCCCGCGAATTTCATCGTCGAGTTTTTCGAGGGCTGCTTTGGATCGCGCTGCCGCAATCACAATGTCCCCGCGCCGGGCCAGATGAAGTGCAGTTTCGCGCCCTATCCCGCGCGATGCGCCGGTGACTAACGTCAATCGTGGGGGCGTATTGTTGGTCATAATTGGAGGCTTTTGAGGGTGTTAGACATCATCGAGCAGCGATAGCTGGCGCTCTTTGTCGGACTCGCTTTGTTGGAAGTCTAGCAGGTTGGTTGGATAGTCTCCGGTGAAGCAATGATCGGAAAATTGCGGCTGCATCGTGTTTCGCTCCAATCCGCCAATCGCTTTGTAGAGACCTGGAACCGATAAGAAACCCAGACTATCAACGTTCAATTCATCAACCATTTCCTGATGCGTGTGAGTGGCGGCAAAGAGTTCTGATTTCGCGGCCATGTCGATGCCGTAAAAATCTGGATTGACGATTGGCGGAGAGGCGGACCGGAAATGAACTTCACGCGCGCCTGCATCGCGTACCATTTGAACAATCTTTTTCGATGTATTGCCGCGCACGATTGAGTCATCCACGAGGATAACTCGCTTGTCCTCTATGACGGCGCGGTTGGGAGAATGCTTTTTCGAGATCGCGGTTTGCCGGCCAATCTGGGTTGGTTGAATGAAAGTTCGCCCGACATAATGGTTGCGAATAATGCCCATACCGAACGGAATACCGGAGGCTTCAGAGAATCCAAGCGCCGCCGGAACGCCGCTATCGGGTACTGGAACGATGACATCCGCCTCGGCTGGGGTCTCCGCCGCCAGTTGGCGCCCCATTCGCTCACGGACCTCGTAAATGGAGCGGCCCTGCACAATGCTGTCTGGACGGGCAAAGTAGACATATTCAAACACACACGGGCTGGCGGGGCGCGGCGTGAACGGGCGTACTGATTCAACGCCTTCCTCAGAGATGATAACGATCTCTCCATTTTCAACTTCGCGGACAAACTCCGCGCCGATAATGTCCAGAGCGCAGGTTTCACTCGCCAGTACGTAGCTTTTACCCAGCTTGCCCAGCACCAAAGGCCTCAGGCCAATGGGGTCTCTGGCACCGATCAGTTTCTTGCCGGTGAGTCCCACCAAGGCATAACCGCCTTCGATGCGCTTCATGGCTTCAACCAAGCGCTCAATCACGCGGGGTTTGGGGCTGCGTGCGACCAGTTGCAAGATGACCTCGGTATCCATTGTCGACTGGAAAATGGAGCCGCGGCGGACCAATTCGTGTCGCAAATGGCGCGCATTGGTCAAATTCCCATTATGGGCGATCGCAAAGCCGCCGGAGGCGAGATCTGCGAAAATTGGCTGAATGTTTCTCAGCGCCGGTTTGCCTTGCGTCGAATAGCGATTATGGCCGATGGCGAATTGACCGGGCAGGCGAGCTGACACATCTCCGCCAAAGCCATCGCCAACCAGCCCCTCATGGCGTTCACTGGAAAACCGCTTGGATTCGCTGTCATAGGTGGCAATGCCGCAGGCCTCCTGACCGCGATGTTGCAAAGCGTGTAGGCCAAGCGCGGTAAGCAATGCAGCTTCTGGATGTCCGTAAATTCCGAAGACTCCGCATTCTTCGTGGGGCTTATCGTCATCATGATCGAAGTAGACCATAGAGACCGCGCTCCTTATGCGTGTCGGTGTCGGTGGAGGCTTATTGGCCTGTTTCCGCGTCCGAGGGAAGGGCTTCGACCATATCTTTTGCAACCTTTTCGCCGTTTCGGCTGATCGATTGGGCGGCGGACTGCAGATATGGATACACACTGGCCTCTTGAATAAAGCCTGGAACCTTATTTTCTTCCATGCCCAAATTGAGCACCAGCGCGAAGAACACCAACGCTGCAACACCGCGAAGTGTCCCGAAGGCGAGCCCTGCAATGTGATCAATAATGCCAATGCCATCAAGGCCATGAATGTTCTTAGACACCCGCTGACCCAGCCATGCGACGATGATGTAAACAATTAGAAACGCCGCGCCGACCAGTATAATGGGCGCAAGCCAGTCAGCGGTGCCTTCTGGCATCATGGCGCGAACCGATTCTGTAAAGAATTTTTGAGCAAAATACGCTGCTGCGGCCGCCGCAATGAACGCGCCAAGCGTGGCGATCTCTCGCATAAAGCCGCGCGCAAACGCCATAATGGCGGAAATAATTACAACTGCGAGGGCAATGGCGTCAAAAGCTGTAAAGGCTTCAAGCATGTCTGGCGTCCGGGGCGAGAAAATCAACTAAATCGATAAGCCGTTTAATCGGGTGTATCGTCAACCCGTCGATTGTAGTTGGACTTCCGTCCGGGACGTATGCAGATTCAAATCCAAGGCGAGCGGCTTCCTTCAACCGCTGCTCCATTCGTGCAACTGGGCGTAGTGCGCCTGATAAAGCGACCTCTCCAAAAAACACAGCTTTGCCGGGGGCAGGCGTGTCTGCCAGAGAGGTAAGTAAGGCCGCCGCTGCGGCCAAATCGCCCGCAGGTTCAGTGATCTTATACCCACCTGCAACGGTAAGGTAGACATCCATACCGGCCAAGCTAACCCCGCAGCGGGCCTCTAGCACAGCGAGCACCATGGCGAGGCGCCCGCTATCCCAGCCCACAACGCTACGGCGAGGCGTGCCATAGGCTGACTTTGCGACGAGGGCCTGAACTTCTGCCAAAACAGGGCGGCTGCCTTCCATGGCGGCAAACACAGCTGCGCCGCCTGCGCCGTCTCCATCGGAAGACAAAAATAGAGCGCTCGGCTCTTTTGCGGGCGCGAGGCCGTATTGATGCATCTCGAAGATGCCAATCTCGTCGGTCGGGCCGAAGCGGTTTTTGACAGCGCGAAGGATTCTGAATTGGTGGCCGCGCTCGCCTTCAAAATAAAACACAGTATCAACCATGTGTTCCACAACGCGCGGGCCTGCGATTTGCCCATCCTTCGTGACGTGTCCGACAATCACCAATGCCGCGCCTGACTTTTTGGCCCAGCGGGTCAATTCCTGAGCGCAGGCGCGGACTTGGCTGACGCTGCCAGGCGCGGCCTCCAAATTGTCAGACCACATGGTTTGAATGGAATCGATCACCACAAAATCTGGCTTTGACGTCTTCAAGGCGGAGAGGATTTTGCGAAGATCGGTTTCAGTGGCCAGTTGCACCGGACTGTCCTCCACCTTTAGCCGGGCGGCGCGCTCCTGTATTTGCGCCGGGGCTTCTTCTCCAGACACATAAATCGTTTTTGCGCCATTGCGAGCGAGGCGCGCGGCAACTTGCAGAAGCAGCGTTGATTTGCCGATGCCAGGGTCGCCGCCAATCAGTGTGGCGGAGGAGGCGACAAGGCCGCCCCCGAAGACACGGTCGAGTTCTTCTACCCCAATGACAATACGTGGCGGGGCCTCTGCATTGTCATTCAAGGCTACGAATTCGATTTTGTTGCCGCGCTTGCGAGCGCCGGGCTTTGCCGCCTTCAGCCCGCCGGGCGCTGACGACACGGCCTCTTCGACCAGCGTGTTCCATTCCCCACACCCGGCGCACTTCCCGGCCCATTTAGAATGGACTTCGCCGCAGGTCTGGCAGGTGAAGGACGAGGTCGCGGTTTTAGCCATAGATAAGTCTCTTATTGGGAAGGCTAAGCGCCTGACACGATTCGCCGAATTACACCTCAACGAGCATAGAACATAACAGGAACAATTTGATTTGTCGATATTTGGCCGACATCACTTCATGTCCAATGTTTAATCCGATTTGCAATATAACGACTTGTGTCGTTATAATAAACGACTAATGTCGTAATTGCTGGGTGGGGACTCGGCAAACACGTTTCAGCAGAGGACGCATATTATGACTTTCCCGACTAAATCAACGCTCGCCGCCTTGGCATTCTTCGGTGCGGCTGCATCGCTCGCATGGGCAGAACCCGCCGAGCAGGCCGCCACAACCGAGATTGATATTTCGGGGCTCGACCTGACACAGCAGAAAGGCGCAGAGATCGCTTATGTGCGGATCAAGCAGGCCGCGCGCCAGGTGTGCGACATGCCGCGCGGGGCTGCGCCTGTACGCCATAGGCTGGCCGCGAAAGCCTGCATGACGCGCGCAGTAGACCGCGCCGTTGAAGCGGTTGGGTCGCGCCAACTTGCTTTGGCCCAGCAGCGAGACCGCGCACGCGGCTAACCCTTTGGGCGTGCGTTTCATTTCGCCCGCACGCCTGATGCGGCCGTCTCTGTCGGGGTTCCCCCAAGACCGGCAGAGACGGTCACTTTAATCTAAGGGTGAGGTGGCGCGTTAAAGCGCAGGCTGGATCGGCCCGTCAGCGCGCCCGGTAACAAACTGATCGACATATTCATTGCCGCTATTGTCGACGTCCTCTGCTTTGCCGCGCCAGATGATCTTGCCTTCGTATAGCATGGCAATGTCGTCGGCGATTTTTCGGGCCGAGGCCATATCATGCGTGATTGATACGGCCGCCGCGCCAAGATCTTTGACTTGCTCAACGATGAGATCATTGATGGCGTCAGCGGTGATGGGATCAAGGCCCGTTGTCGGTTCGTCGAAGAAGATGACATCCGGCTTGGCGATGATAGAGCGGGCAAGCGAGACGCGTTTCTGCATGCCGCCGGAGATTTCAGCTGGGTAAAGCCCCGCAATATCTGCGCCGAGGCGAACTTTTTTGAGGGTTTCAATCGCGCGGTCTTTGGCGTCTTTGCGCCGAACGCCATCCGCGTTGATCAGGCGGAAGGCAACGTTTTCCCACACCGTCAGACTGTCAAATAAGGCGCCTGACTGGAACAACATGCCGATGCGGGCGCGCATCTTGGCCCGGCTACCTCCGCGAGCGTTGGTGACATCTTTACCGTCAAACAGCACTCTTCCGGCGTCCGGCGTCATCAGGCCGAGCGCGTTTTTGAGCATAACGGATTTGCCGGACCCTGAGCCACCAATCACAACAAGGCTGCGCCCCGGTGCGACATCAATATCAACACCGCGCAACACGTGATTGGCGCCGAAAGATTTTTCGACACCTTTCAAGGTCAGGATCGGCAGACTGTCCGTGCCGTAATATTCGCCAGCGGTCATTGAGGGGCTCATATTCCGATCCCTACGAAAATCGTGGACAGGAGATAGTTGAAGGCCAATACGAGCACCGCTGCGCCAACCATGGCCAGCGTCGCGGCGCGGCCAACGCCCGTTGCGCCTGCCTCAGAGCGATCGCCCTGATAACAGCCCATAATGGCAATGACGCCGCCAAACACGACCGCTTTGACGAGGCCAACGATAACATCATTGCGGGTGACAAAATCCATCGTGTTGCGCAGATAGGTCGTAGAGTCGAAACCTAGCCCATACACAGATACCAGCCAGCCGCCCATCACACCGATCACATCTGCGACCAGAACCAGTAACGGCAAGCTGATGATGGCGGCCAAAAAACGGGGGGCATATAGATAACGGAAAGGGGAAGCAGACAATGTTTCCAGCGCGTCGATCTGCTCGGTGACGCGCATCGCGCCAATTTCAGCGGAAATACCCGCAGACACGCGCCCCGCCAGCATTAGCCCTGTAATCACAACGCCGAGTTCGCGTGTTATGCCAAGAACAACAATGTTGGGGACAAATTGTTCAGCCCCATATCGGCTGCCGCCCTCATAGATATTGAGCGCAAGCGCTGCGCCAATAAACACAGCAGACAGACCCACCACAGGCAAAGAATAAAAACCAATCTGAACAATCTGGCGCCAAATCTGACCCCCGAACCAGCGCGGCGTCAGCGCGGCAAACAGTGTTTTGAGGGTAAAAATCGACTGGCGGCCAATCTCAGCGAAAAAGCCAAGCATGCTGCGCCCAATCAGCTGAAGTGGATTAGGAAATCCAGATTTAGCTTTCGTAGATGCGTTCAACACGTTCGCTCAACCCTGTCAGTAACTCGTATCCAATCGTGCCGCACCGCGCAGCCTGAGCCTCTACTGTCGCGGTTTTCCCGATGAATTCAACGCCTGTTCCCGCTTTTGCACGCGTTTGTGCTTTTGAAACATCAATCGTGATCAGGTCCATTGAGATGCGACCCACGACCGGGCAAGGCGTTTCGGCGATATATCCAATCAGCCTGTTTGCGCCCGATCGCAGCATTCCGTCTGCGTATCCGAGCGCTACGGTGGCCAGCGGCGTGTCCGCTTTAAGTGTGTGAGCGGCGCCGTACCCAACGGTGTCGCCGGCCTTCGCGATATGGACGGCCAAGATTGGCGCGGTGAGGGTCAAGCCGGGGTGCAACGTCAAGCCTTCAACGGGCGCGCCGCCGCCGTACAGCGCAATGCCGGGGCGGGGAAGTGCCTCGACAAAACCGTCGCCCAGCATCACCCCACCAGAATTAGCGAAACTGACGGGAACGCCGGGAAAGGCCAGCGCGACCTTGGTCATTTCAGAGTGCTGGGCAGTGTTCATCGGGTTATCCGTATCGTCGCTACAGGCGAGATGGCTCATGATGAAGGCGGGCGGGTGCGCCTTTGTGACATCTGCCAGTTTGGCAGCGTCGCTGGGGCGCAAACCCAAGCGGTTCATGCCCGTGTCAAAGTGCAATGCGTAGGATATTTTGGAGCCGTTCTGGAGCCAATTGTGCAGGGTGTGATACTGTTTGGGTGAATTGATCACAGCGCTCAGCGCGGCGCTTCGATAGAGGTCGGCGTCATCGGGGGCAGGGCCGTTCAGCACGAAGATGAGGGCGTGCGGCCCCAGGGCTTTGCGGAGTTGTTCGCCTTCAAACGCATAGGCGACAAAGAAGATATCGCACCCCGCATCATGCAGCGCTTCGCCGACCTCAGCCGCGCCATGCCCATAGGCGTTGGCTTTGACCACCGCAGCGGTTTTGCCCCCTGGGGCGCGGGCGCAGAGCGATTTCCAATTCTGGACGATATTGGAGAGATGAATGGTGGCGGTGGGGCGCGATTGCATAGCTATTGGAGTTAAACAGGTTCACGCAGCGTGTCATCCCGGTGGGCCATTTGAGATGAAGAGCGCTGCGTTAGCATAAAAAAATCCCCCGGCCGAGACGCCTCAGCCGGGGGACCAAAATGATCAAACGCGCTGCCTATTCAGCTGGCGTAATATTCACAACATCAAGCGTCGCATCGAGGAAGATTTTCACCGCGAGGACGTCGCCTGTCTCCAGATCGAGCGTGTGATTGAAGGTTTGGGTCGACGTGTCGCCCATTTGCATTGGCCAGTTCCGCACAAGCGCACCGTTCTTATACAACTTCGCGACGTTCGATTGTTCGCCGCCATTGATCGTAACGGTGATCACCTGGCTGCCCGCGTCGCCGCTATAGGTCAACTTGCCGAGACCGATGGTGTTGGGAGCTTTGACACCGAGCACCTGGTCACCTGAAGCACCCGCCAGATCGACCACTTCCATACGGATCAGGTCCATATTCTCGGCTTCGAAATTACCATTCGGATCAACTGGGTCGACAGGATCAACCGGATCAACTGGGTCGACAGGGTCAACAGGGTCAACTGGGTCCACCGGATCAACTGGATCCACCGGCTCATCAGATGCAGGCCCAAACATTAGCTTATCAAGCTTACCAGCGCCAAACAGCTTCACCCTTAACTGGTGACCGGGCAGCAAATCCAGATCGTGCGTCACCGTCTTGACCGAGCCGTCATTGTCAGCGAGCGACCAGTTCTTCACCAATGCATTGTTATGATAAAGTTTTGCAACGCTAGAGCCGGGCTCATCGGTTAGAATAGCTGTAACACGCACGCGGCCGGGCGCGTCGGTGTATCCGATCTGAGCGAATCCGATCGGTTTTCCTGTTTGAACACCAACCATTTCCCCGCCAGACGCAGAGGGAACGGTCTCTATTTGAGCGCGATCTAGGATCATGTCCTCGGCTTCAACTTCATATTCACTTGGCGTGCCGGTCGATGTCGCGCCGCCGCCAGTGTCGAGCTCCTCGCAGGTGCCTGTTGGCGTGCCCGTTATTGGCGACCAGGCCTTAACCCAGTCAACCAGTGTCACGGCTGGCAGTCGGCTGTCGTCCATTTCTCCGGCAAATCCGCCATCAACCGCCTCAGCGGTTAGAATGAGGTATTCTTCCTGGTGGACTTCAAATTCTTCGCTGGTCAGCGTCTGCTGTGGAACACCGTCCAGATACCAGGTGAAGGAGGTTGGGGTCCATTCGATGCCGTAGACATGCCAGCCATCGGTGTCGAATGCGACGTCCTGATCATAGTTGCCCTGATAAGGCCCGCCCAATCCATAATGGAGGGCGAAGTGGGGTTTATAGCGGTCAGGGATCTCAACAATGTCGATTTCTGCGCCTTGGCTGGCGTTTCCTTGGCGGATGTAAATGTTGCCATTTGGCGCTGGCATCATCCAGAAACCAGCCCACTGACCGGGCACAGCAGCTGCGTTTATGCGGGCTTCAAAGTATCCGTACTTTTGGCTGAACGTATAATTACTACCCAGACGCGTGCGCAGGTAGGCCATATTGTAATTGGTGATGCCATCGACCTCACCTTCATTGGTGACCTTCAGGACCAACTCGCCAGAGCCATCTTCCCCATCTTGGGTGTAGGCATTGTCGTTATCAATTCTGACGCGGGAGTTGTTGGTGTGGGTCGGGCTACCAACAAATGTTTTCCATGGGCCCTCAGGGTGGTGCATGAAGGGGCTCTCGGACAATGGGCGGTCAAACTTTTCGCAAAATGTCGACTCCCAATTTTGGCCGGCTGGTGGATCGGCAAACGCCGTCATCGCTGGCGCGGCCGCCGCGAGCAAAACGAGCCGAGCAGCCCGCGAATTTAGTAAGTTCTGTAATGTCATTTTCTATGATCCTCTACGCCGTGCCATTCAATCTGTATGCCATGCGACCCCCTCTTTACGGGGCTTGTATTCCTTTGGTTTGTAGGTGGGGATAAAAAATTTGTCCAAGCCTTACAACTGTAAGGGGTAAGATTTTAGCAGTGCTTTATCTTGGATTCTCCTAGGGCGGGACTGCGCAAAATGAAAAACCCCAGCAGAGCGAATCTGCTGGGGTCAATCTTAGGGTTGGTCGCTGCTTTAGTTTGCAGCTATTTCGATTTTATCAAGCGTTCCGTTTTCGAAAATCTTCACGCTAACGGAATCGCCGGTCGACAGATTGACATCATGAGTCACAGTTCGGGTTGAGTTGTCCCCTGGCTTCAAATCCCATGTCTTCAATAAAGCGCCGTTCTTGTACAGCTTCGCAACGGCTGTTCCCGTTCCAGAAGTTAGCGTGGCTGTGATACGCTTATTACCTGAAGTACCCGTGAAGCGCGTCGTGGCAATTCCAATATTATTATTGCGCGACACCTGAACAATCTTGCCGCCTGAAGCACCCGAACGGTCAACCGTGACGAGGCGGTTTAGCGACATGGCTTCGGCTTCAACAACGTTGCCTGTTCCGGTCGGAGGGGGTGTGACGCCGCCGCCATCGCCAAATATGACGCGATCCAGCTTGCCGGGCGCGAACACTTTGATGGAGACGCGGTCATTGCGCGACAGCGCTGTCGTATGACTGACTGTGATCAGTCCATTTGTGCCCTGCAGTGGCCAGTTTTTGACCAGTCGATTATTGACGTAAAGCTTCGCCACTTGTGCGCCGGGCGCATCGTGCAGCACGGCTGAAACAGCGATATTGCCGCCATTGCCTGTGTATTGCGTGGTGGCAATGCCGAGCGTGTTCGACCCCGTCACTGAAACCACTCTTCCGCCAGACGCGCCAGAGAAAGGTGTGCTGGTAAGACGGTTCAAGGACATGCTTTCGCCTTCAACGCCGCCACTCGGAGGCGGTGGTGGCGGAGGAGGCGGCGGTGGCGGAGGTGGTGGTCCTGGTGGAGGCGGTGGCGGTGGAGGTGGAGGCGGTGATACGCCGCCGCCATCATTCTCCTCGCACGTGCTGGTCGGGGTGCCACTGATAGGGCGATAGGCCTTAACCCAATCGACCAGCGTGCGCGATGGCAGATTGCTGTCATCAAGACGTCCGGCAAACCCGCCATCTACAGCTTCTGCGGTTAGGATAAGGTATTCTGCGTTTTGAGAGATAAATTTTGGATCTCTCAGCGTTGCAACCGCCTCACCATCAATGAACCATGTGTACTTCGTGGGCGTCCATTCGATGCCATAGGTGTGCCACCCGCGGACATTGCGGTTGAAGCTTTTATCATAGTTGCCGTCATATCCGCCGCCGAGACCATAATGGATCGCGGTGTGAGGCTTGTCAGGATTTGGCAGTTCGATGATGTCAATTTCCGCGCCGAGGCTGGAATTGCCATTCTTGATAAAAATGTTCGCGTTCGGGTCTGGCATCATCCAAAAACCGGTCCACTGGCCCGATGTAAATGACGCCTTAATACGAGCTTCGAAGTAACCGTACTTCTGGCTGAACGTGTAATTGCTGCCTTGGCGGGTGCGCACATAGGCCATGTCGTACTGCTTGATACCGTTGACGGTGCCAGCGCGGTTTACTTCCAATACGAGTTCGCCTGACCCATCCGCCCCTGGGCGTGTGTAAGCGTTCTTGTTTTTGATCGTTACGGCTGAGCCATTGTTAGAGGTGCGGCTGCCGGGGAAGGTTTTCCAGGGCTGTTCTGGATGATGTTGGAACAGGCTTTCAGAGAACGGTTTGTCGAATTTCTCGCAAAGCGTCGGCTGCCAGTTTTGGCCTGCGGGCGGCGCTGCTGCTGCAGTCATGATGGGCGCAACCATCATGAGCGCCCCCAGCGATACGGCGCGGTTTAGAGCCGCTTTGTTGAAAGTCATTCTGATTTCCTCTTCATCACCATCGTCGCAACATTTTCTGTCGCTGAAATTATGTCTCAGTCAGAACTCATCGCCTTGTTTAGGCGATTGGCCCTGTCACATTTACTCAACGCGTATCGCCATACAGTCAGTCGAAGCGGGCGAGTGGCGAATCGGGAACGAATTCACCCGCGTAAAAGTGTGGGAGCCTCGTGCGCCGGGAGGGTCTGATGGTCAAGTGAACACATTGAAATGTCAGTGAATGAAATCGAATTAAGTTTCGCCGCGGTGTTCCAGCCACGCCGAACCCTTCATGTTCCAAACCGGCGTAAAGAACACCATCCAGAGGATCAGCAAAGTCATGCCCCCTGCAGGTACGATTGCGATTCGCTGTGGCCCGAACAGATCTACGAGGGCGCCCATCATAAAGGCCCCCACCGGCGCGCCTGCCATGAAACCAAGCTGGTAAATAGACAACACTCTAGCTAATTTTTCTTTTGGCGCGGCGTCCTGAACAATCGCCCGGCTCATGGCAATGGATATACCGGACGCCAGCCCCCATGCGAAAACGATCGCCAAAAAGCCCGCATGAGGGATGTCCCACAGCATGAACAGGATTGATAAACAGCCGAGCAGTTGAGCGATGAGTAGCAGACGGCCTTGCCGTTTAATGCGCTTGAAGATGGCCAGCACGACAGATGACACAAAAGCGCCGAGCCAGAACGTAACAAACATATCGCGGATGCCATCCGATCCGAAGCCATAGACATCACGGTTTACGATTGGCAGCACGACGAGAAACGCCCCAATGACGAACACGCCGACCCCGAACATCAGGATGGTCATGCCCCATAGCTTGCCATCTTCGCGCACGGCTCGGAAGCCTTCGGCAATGTCTCCAAAGGCAGCGGTGACGCCTTTTCGACCTGTCTTGATCCGGCGACCTTTGGCCATGAACAACGCAAACAGCGCGCCGAGCGCCAAAATCACGCCCTGGGCATAGAGCAATCGCTGAGACGCAATCGGGCCAACGCCAAACCCCCCAAGCCAATCGGGCATGCGGGTCATCTTATCGGCGTAGCCCGCCAGTGTGAGGCCAAGGATTTGCGCGACAAACTGTGCCATCGTTGCGAGTGTGACGCCCAGTTGCAGCGTCACGCCGCTGCCAACACGCGCGCGGCGCTCAACCACTTCATTCACAATCGAGTCACGGGCCGGCATCATAAAGGCGCCAACGGTGCCGATCGTTAGCCCGTAAACAATCATCCAACTATAAGACAAAGCCCCCGTGCTGAGCGCGAATCCAAGCCCCAGCGCAGGAATTGCGGCGGCGATGTGCAACAAGATCAACAATTTGCGTCCATCCGCCCGCTCAGCCACAACGCCGCCCAGCAGAAGAAAAATAACCGAAGGCGCCGAAAGCGCCATATTGGCGAGCCCAAGCGCTAGCCCGTCCATGTGAAGATGGCTCTGGCTGGTGATTAGGTAGGGAAACAGCACCATTTGCAGGCCGAACGCCATAAACCAACTGCACTGTACGAGCAGATAGGCTGGCAGCTCGATCTTCACGCCGCGTCGAAGTTTTCTTGCCCTTAGATGACGCGCCGTGGCGAGCAGGGACGCGCCAGCGCCCATGGCATGCGACACACCGCTGACCGGTGACGCAATCGCGTCACTGCTGTCTTCTGACGCGTTGGCCAGTGGATCTTTGGTGTCGTCCGTCAATCGCCTTACAAGCTCCCCGCTTTGTTATTCGCCGGACCCTACGCAGCGTTGCGCGTCAATACCAGAGCGCTGACGCGCGCAGGCACGCCCAGCAAGCTCTGTTCGGTGGAACTTGTAAGACGTAGATAGATTGGTCTAATCTGAAAGTGTAATAGATACGGGTGGAGTATAATGCGGACGTTCAGACATTTGGTGAGTTGGGTCATTGCGCTGGCTTTGATTTTTCTATTTTTGCAAGCGACAATCCATCCCTTGCCGAATCCGCCGGAAGGGTCTGTGAAATTCTTTGATTTGCCGGGTGAAAACATTGTGTTTCAGACGCTGGCGATGAAATCCGGCTATGCCATCTTTGAGCCGACAGGGCGCGTGGTGACGGGCTTTCTGGAGCTTGTGGCAGCGTTTTTCCTATTGCTACCATTTACCCGCCGGTTAGGCGCTGTTTTGTCATCGCTGATCCTCGGCGGCGCGGTCGCAATGCATATGTCGCCCTGGCTTGGCCGGGAAGTGCCTGTGTCACTCACCGACGTCGATGCGGGCGGAGATGGCGGGATCTTATTTACATTGGCAGTGATCATGCTGGTGTGCAGCTTATTGCTGCTGGTGGTGCATCCTGGGCGTGATTTGCGATCCTAGATCGTAAGCGTTGCGGCCTGTTTGGCGTCTCTACGCCTCGTTAAGAGTTTCCTGTCACAGTGGCAGCCGAAGAATAGGCTGACGCATGACAGATATATTGACCCCTGTACTTACGCCCAAAATCGGCAAAGCGCGCGACGCATTGTTCCGGCGATTGCTGGACGTGGTGTCGATGCCATCTAATCGACTGCCGCACCAAGACAGGCATATGGTATCCGATATCCTGCTGGATATGCTGTTTCATGCCGATGAAAACGCGCGCAAAATGTGCGCCATGCGGTTGAGCGAGAGCCGGGAGCCGCCGCGCCGCCTGCTAAGATATTTGGGGCAATGCGCGATCGAGATTGCCAGACCTTTGCTAGAAAATAGCCCCGCATATGATGCTTGCGACCTGCGCGAATTGGCGGAATGCACGACCCCAGAGCACCGTTTGGTCATCGCCCAACGCAAAACAGTGCCAGCAACGGTTTCGGAATGGTTAGCCGAGCATGCTGAGCCGCACATTGTCAAAGCCTTGATCGAGAATGACGGCGCCGTTTTGCCAGAGCAAGCGGTCGATCTGATCGTGGCGCGATCTCGGGAAGAAGAGAACTTTTGTGGGCCGATGGTAGAGCGCCTTGAATTGAAACCGTCACAGGCCATGGCAATGTTTTGGTGGTCTGACGGGGCAGCGCGGCGCAAGATTTTGCAACGTCACTCTGCGGACCGGCTGGAAGTCATTGAGATGTGCAGCGATGTGTTCGAGATGGCCGCGGACGAAGACTGGGCAGATCCAGTCACCCGTAAAGCCCTGCAACTGATTGAGAGACGTCAACGCAACCGAGCCGCGATTGAACGCAGCCCGTTTGATAGTTTGGAAGGCGCGATCAATGCCTCGGCGATTGAGGGAATGTCTTCCTTCATGGCGCAGGAAATTGGGTATCTGGCAGGCGTAAAGCCTGTGACCATTGCGAAGCTCATGTCAGATAAGGGCGGGGAAGGGCTGGCGGTCTTGTGCAAAGCGACCGGTCTGCACCGTGATTTTCTGAAAGTTCTTTGGGCCGCGCTAAAACGTCCGTTTGAAATTGAGCCGGGTAAAGTCCACCCGCAGTTCGATATTGTTTCCGAGACCTATGAGATTCTATCGGTCGCCAAAGCGCAAACGACCTTGCGGTATTGGAACTGGTCTTTGTCATCAGCTTTCTCTCCGCGCGCCATGAAAGGTGTGCCTGAGGGTGAAGAGGTGGCGAACGAAAACGCCGAATATTCCACAGCTCAACGGACGGCAAACTTGGTTTTTGGTAACTAAGCACCGAAAATCGCCCTCAGACCCCTTCCCAAGTGCGTCATAGCCTAATAGGTCATGGCACTTGGTTGAGTCTGAGCGGAGCGCGTACTCTTTGCCGTATTTTTTGGGGCTTCTTTTTGCAATTATAGCCTTCTGGCTGGGCATGTCGGGCGTTTACAAGCCGCTGATGCTTGGCCTTGGGGCGAGCTCAATTCTTTTGACCATGATCCTGGCATTCCGGCTGGATATTATTGACCGTGAAGGCGCACCCTATGTGCGGCTGTTTTCGTTCATTTGGTATCTGCCGTGGCTGATGAAAGAGATCGTCAAAGCCAACTGGATTGTCATTAAAGCCTGCGTGAAGGCGGATTTGGATATTGCACCGGCGCTGGTGAAAGTGAAGACGCGCTGCGGCAGTGATCTCGCCAAGGTGACGTTTGCCAATTCAATCACTTTGACACCGGGAACGGTGACGATGTCGATTGAGGGAGATAAATTACTGGTCCACGCCCTGTATGAAGATGAGGCCGGCCCCGGCGCATTTGATGAAATGGACCGGCGGTCTCATCGCGTGGGCGATCCAAAAAGCGGGCCTGAAACATGATTATTGCTGCGCTGATCGCATTGCTTGTGGGCATGGGCCTGTTGCTGATCCGCGCGATTGCCGGACCGACCCTTTACGACAGGGTGCTGGCGGTGAATACGTTTGGCACAAAGACAGTTTTGCTATTGTCATTGCTGGGCTTTTTGATGGGGCGCCCAGAGTTTCTCGACATTGCGATCTTGTATGCGTTGATCAATTTTGTGGCGACGATCGCGATTTTGAAGTTCTTCCGCTATCGCTCTTTCCAAGTTCCATTGTCGCGGCCATCGCCGCCGCCCAAAACAGGCGGGCCGGGCCAATGATGGAGTTTGTTAGCCAAGCTGAAGCGATCTTCCACACCGTTCGGTTTCCGCTGGGCGCGGCGCTGTGTTTAATCGGCGCGGTGTTAGCAATGATTGGGGCGGTGGGGGTGATCCGCTTTCCTGATTTTTATACGCGCTTGCATGGGGCCAGTGTGACCGAAACGTCTGGCGTGACGGTTTTATTGCTGGGAATGGCTTTTCTAGCGCCGCATTGGACGATTTTGTTGAAGTTGGGCGTGATGTGGCTGTTCCTGTTTATCACCAGCCCCACGGCGTCTCACGCTGTGGCCAATGCCGCTTATGTGGCGGGTCTACAGCCGCTGACCGGGCGGTTTGGGCCTGAGCGCGATGAGGGAGATATTTTGTGATCAACGAAGTCTTTCTAACCATGTCGGGCACAGAGCTGATTAGCTTTCTATTGCTGGCCATATTGTTCGTGGTGAGCGTGGCGATTGCGCGGATGCGTAGCCTGTTTGCAATGGTCATGTTGTCGAGCGTCTATTCGCTTGTGTCGGCGACTTGGTTCGTCGCGCTGGACGCCGTGGATGTGGCATTCACAGAGGCCGCTGTGGGCGCTGGCATGTCGACGGTTGTGTTGCTGGGCGCGATGTTGCTGACGGCGCGTACGGCCAAGCCTGAGAAGAAGTCTGCGCGCGTCGCGCCGTTTATTGTGGTGGTCGCGACCGGGGCGATGTTGATTTATGCCAGCGTTGATTTCCCGGCGCTGGGGGATGCGACCTCTCCGGCCAATACGGGGGTCGGCATGGAATATTTGCAAGTGCATTATTACGATATGGGCTTTCCGAATGTTGTGACGTCTGTGCTGGCGAGCTATCGGGGCTTTGATACGCTGGGCGAGACAGGTGTTGTGTTTGTCGCCGGGATCGCGGTCGCGCTTTTGTTGGGCTTTGGCGAGCGGTCACTGGCTGAATCCATTCGCAATGATGATAAGCGCAAACCGAGCAAACGCGCCGCTGAAGCCGCCGCGCGAGAAGAAGATGACGGGGAGGGCACGCCGTGAAGCCTGACCATCACGTCATCCTGCGAGTCGTATCGAAATGGCTGATCCCTGTGATCGTCATTTACGGGTTTTATGTTCATTTTCACGGCGAATATAGCCCCGGCGGCGGGTTTCAGGCTGGGGTGATTTTGGCCGTTGCTGTTGTGCTGTATGCGCTGATTTTCGGCGTGCCAGCCGCCATGCGCGCGGTGCCGCCTGTGTTTACGCGCGGCTTAGCGGCGGTCGGCGTGTTGCTGTATGGCGGCGTCGGCGTCTGGGCGCTGATTCAGGGCGGCAATTTCCTTGAGTATAAAGCGCTGTTCCAAGAGGAGCCGGGTGGCCACCTTGGCCAGCATGTTGGGATTATCCTGATCGAGCTGGGCGTTTTGTTTGGGGTGTCTGGCGCAATGCTGACGATTTTCTATGCGTTTGCGGGCCGTGTGGCCGAAATTCGTGACGAGGATTGGTAGCCCATGTTGGAGTTCATCCTTGAGCGCGTGAATTATTGGATCATCATCATGTTGATGATGATTGGCCTCTACATCACGTTTGCGGCCGTCAATATGATCAAGCGGATGATCGGTCTGTCGATTTTTCAGACCTCTGTTTTCTTGTTCTATATTTCACTGAGCAAAGTGGCGGGCGGCAGCGCGCCTATTCTGATTGGCGACGATTTGGGCGGCGGTTACGGCGCCAAGGACAGCCATTCGGGCGGGGACGCAGCCGGCCATAGCGCGGCAGAGGCGGCCGCTGACGTGATGCTGGCAGCGGGCGGGGGCACCGGCGAGCGTTACGCCGAACTGGTGCACACCTATTCCAATCCTTTGCCGCACGTTTTGATCTTGACGGCGATTGTGGTGGGCGTTGCGACGTTGTCTGTGGGCCTCGCCATTATTGTGCGCATCCGCGAAGCCTATGGCACGATTGAGGCCGACGAGGTGCGCGCGATTGATATTGAAACGGCCGCGGCGCAAGAGGCTGATGTGCCTGATATTCCGGGCGAGGCGCCCGCATGATGGAGGCTGTGCTGACCTTAGCGCCGAACTGGGCGCTTGAGCACGCGCCGGCTTTGCTGGTGGTGGTGCCGTTTATGCTGGCGCCATTTATCGCGCTGGTGCCGAGTGGGCGATTTGCCTGGCTGGTGAGCATTGTGGCGACGGTTTTGTCGCTGATCTTGTCGCTGATTTTGCTGGGATTGGTGCAGACCACGCCGACGGGGATTGTCTCTTATGCGCTGGGCGGATGGCGACCGCCGCTGGGGATTGAGTTTCGGGTCGATGCGCTCAACGCGATGGTGCTGCTACTGGTGTCTGCGATTGGGGTGCTGGCGTCGATTTTCTCATGGCCGACGGTTGAGGCAGAGATACCGCAGCGCAAGCGGGCCTTGTTTTATTCAGCTTATCTGGTGTGTTTTTCTGGGTTGGCGGGCGTTGCGATTACAGGCGATGCGTTCAACCTTTTTGTGTTCCTGGAGATCAGCTCAATCTCGACCTATGTGCTGGTGGCGCTGGGCGCGGGACGAGACAGACGGGCGCTTCCGGCGGCATTCAATTATTTGATCATGGGCACAATCGGCGCGACGTTCTTTGTGATTGGCGTCGGGTGTTTGTATGCCGCGACCGGCACGCTGAATATGGCTGACATTGCCTCGAAATTGCCGGAGCTGACCGATAGCCGCGCGGTGCAGGCGGGGTTTGCATTCATCGTGGTGGGCCTTGGCCTGAAGGCGGCGATGTGGCCGCTGCACCAATGGCTGCCGAACGCTTACGCCTATTCGCCGAGCTTTGTGACGGTGTTCTTATCTGCGACGGCGACCAAGGTGGCGCTCTATGCCCTGATCCGGTTCCTGTTCACAGTGTTTGAGCCAGACTTCTCGTTTGAGGCGGCAAGTTTTGGGACGATCTTTATGCCGCTGGGGATTGCGGCGATGGTGATTTGTAGTTTCCAGGCGGTGTTTCAGACCGATGTGCGGCGCGTCCTGGCGTATTCATCTGTCGCGCAGGTGGGGTATATGCTGCTCGGCGTATCGCTCGGCACGGCGGCGGGCCTGTCTGCTGGCCTGTTCCACATGCTCAACCATGCGATGATTAAAGGCGCGCTGTTCATGGCGGTGGCCGGTGTTGTGTTGACCTATCAGGGCACGCATGTGCGCGACTTTGCGGGGCTGGGACGCTCTGCGCCGTTTACGATGGCGGGCTTTACGATTGCCGCGCTGAGCCTGATCGGGGTGCCGCTGACAGCGGGCTTCCAATCGAAATGGGCGTTGATGTCGGCGCTGTTTGAAAGCGGCATGGCGTGGGCGGTGTTGCTGGTCGTGTTCTCTAGCGTTTTGGCGTTTATCTATATGGGCCGAATTTTGGAGGCGGTGTTCTTTCAGCCGCCTGCCAATCCGCGCAAAACGCGCAAAGAAGCGCCATTCCTATTATTGGTGCCGCTATGGGTGTTGGCGCTGGCGAATATCTGGTTTGGCATTGATACCGATGTACCGCTGGGGCTGGCGCGTGAAGCGGCGGCGGCGGCCTTTGGCGGAGGGGCGTTCTGATGAATTTTGCGCCTGAGACTTTGATTATTGCCGCAATGGTGATCCCGCTGATCATCGCGTTGGGCATTGCTGTTCTGAACCGTTTTCCGAATGCCCGCGAGACGGTGACGATCGGCGGGGCGGGGATTTTGTTCGCGGTCGTTGTGATGCTGGCCATGAAGGTTGCGGCTGGCGGGCAGCCAGAGCTTTATGTTGGCGCGGCGGCGCCGGGGCTGGATTTTGCCTTTAAGATTGAGCCGCTGGGCATGCTGTTTGCGCTGGTGGCGAGTGGGTTGTGGATCGTCAATTCTTTCTATTCGATCGGCTACATGCGCGGCGCGCGAGAGCGCAATCAGACCCGGTTCTATATCTGTTTTGCGATTGCGATTTTCGGCGCTTTGGGCGTCGCGTTCTCAGCCAATTTGTTCACCCTGTTTGTGTTCTATGAAGTGCTGACCCTGTCGACCTATCCGCTGGTGGCGCACAAGGAAGACGCGGCCGCGCGCCGGGGCGGGCGGATCTATTTGCTGACCTTGCTGGGCACATCCATTGGCCTGTTCCTGACGGCGGTTGTGTGGACGTGGGGACTGGCCGGGCAGAACCTTGATTTCGTGCAGGGCGGCTTGCTGGCAGGCGTTGATATATCGCCGATGATGTCTAGCCTTTTGCTGGTTCTGTTTGCCTTCGGGATTGGCAAAGCGGCTTTGATGCCGTTCCACTTCTGGCTGCCCAATGCGATGGTTGCGCCGACGCCTGTCTCGGCCTTGCTACATGCGGTGGCGGTGGTGAAGGCGGGTGTGTTCACCGTGTTGAAGGTCTCGATCTATATCTTCGGGACCGATCTGCTAAACGAGACGCCGGCGCGCGAATTTATCCTTTGGACGGCGTGCTTTACGATGATTGTCGCCTCCTTGATTGCGATTACCAAAGATAATCTGAAAGCGCGGCTGGCCTATTCAACGGTGGCGCAGCTGTCTTATGTGACAGCGGGCGCGATGCTGGCCGATGCGGCGGGCTATCTGGGCGGGGCGATGCAGATTGCGGCGCATGCGTCTGGCAAGATCACGCTGTTTATGTGCGCGGGCGCGATTTATGTGGCGACGGGGCTGACCAATATTTCGGATATGCGGGGCCTTGGGCGGAAAATGCCTTGGGTGTTTATCGCGTTCTTTATTGCGTCGCTGTCGATCATTGGCATTCCGCCGCTGGCCGGGGATTGGCCGAAATATGAGCTGATGCAAGGCGCGGTGGACCGGGGCAATAATTACCTGCCAATCGTGCTGATCGTGTCATCCATGCTGAACATTGCCTACCTGTTGCCGATCCCGATTTTGGCGCTGATGCCGCCGCCGACGAAGACGGGGATTCCAACGGTGCCGCCTGAGTTTAGACGGCCGGGCGGGGCGCCTGCGCTGACCGTAGCGGCGCCTGTGTTCACGGCGTTCCTGTGCTTTGTGCTGTTCTTCACTGCTGGGTGGCTGGCAGAGTTTCTGGCCCCTGCCACCGGGGAGCGCCTCGCTGATGGCACAACCGCTTTGATCAATGGAGTTCGGCCATGAGCGATTCAGGCGGCGTCGGGCGCGATGATAAGAGTGGCAAGTTCGTGAAGCGGGCGACCCAGTCGGTGCATGATCTAAATACGCCGGGCGATGACAAGGTGCATCCGCTGGCGAAAATCCTGTTCGGCTGGACCGAGATGAAAGGCATGGGCACGATCATCTTTTGGACGATGCTGGTGCTGTCGGTGTTATTGATTGCGATTGATCTGTTGGTGGATCGCCATGACTATTTTGGCTTTGCCAATATGACGGGATTTTATGGGGTGTGGGGCTTTATCGCCTTTGCCTTTGTCGTGTTGATGGGCTGGCCATTGGGGCGTTTGCTGCGCCGGGATGAGGACTATTACGGCGATGCCAGTGGGCCGCCGGATGACATTGACCCAGATATCGACCCGGCCCTGCTTGCTGAAGCGGAGGTGGGTGAGTAATGGACGCCATCTTCAACATCAATCCGGGCATTTTGCTGATCCTTGTGGGCTTTGCCGCCATGGCGATCCCGGTCAAGATTGTGCGCCATTCTCTTGTGCTCGCCGCGCCCATTCTGGCGATTGTGTTGCTGGGCCAAGCCACGCAGGGCCAAGAGCTGATGTCGGCGGATATCGTGGGGCTGCATCTGAACCTGTATCAGGTGGACGGGCTGAACTTTATCTTTGCGCTGGCGTTCTTACTCGCGGCGATTTTGAACGTGATCTATGCCTGGCACACCGATGACCGGGTGATGGACGGGATGGCGATTGCCTATGCCGGCTCTGCTGTGGCGGCGTCTCTGGTGGGCGATCTGATGAGCCTGTTCATTTTCTGGGAACTGACGGCGGTGACGTCTGTCTTCATGATTTTGAAGGCGGGCACGCGGGCGGCTTATTTCGCGTCGATGCGGTATCTGGTGATACAGGTTTTATCGGGCGTGTTGCTGCTGGACGGCATTGCCTATGTTTACAAGAAGACGGGCGATCTATCGCTGGAGGCGTTTACCAGCCTGTCTGAGCCGGGGGCGATGTTTATCTTCCTCGCCTTTGGTATTAAGGCGGCGTTCCCGTTCATGCATAACTGGCTGCAGGACAGCTATTCCAAGGCCAGCGTGACGGGCGCGGTGATCCTGTCAGCGTTTACGACGAAGCTGGCGGTGTATGCGTTTGCGCGCATGTTCCCCGGCCAAGACGCGCTGATCTGGATTGGCGCGATTATGACCTGCTTCCCGGTTTTCTTTGCGGTGCTGGAGAATGATCTGCGCAAAGTGCTGGCCTACAGCCTGAACAACCAGGTTGGGTTTATGATTTGCGCGATTGGCCTTGGCGCGGCGGGCGTGGGCAATGCGCTGGCGCTGAACGGGGCGACGGCGCATGCGTTTAGCCACATCATCTATAAATCGCTGCTGTTTATGAGCATGGGCGCTGTGTTGTACCGAACGGGCACGACCAAGGCGAGCGAGCTGGGCGGGCTGTATAAGTCTATGCCGTGGACGACGGTGTTCTGCCTGATTGGTGCAATGTCGATTTCGGCGTTCCCGCTATTCTCAGGCTTTGCTGCGAAATCCATGACGATGAGCGCGGTGGGCGGTGAGGGCCTGATTATCATTTGGGGCATGTTGCTGTTTGCGTCGGCGGGTGTGCTGGAACATTCGGGCATCAAGATCCCGTACTTTGCCTTCTTTGCCCATGATAGCGGCAAGCGGGTGAAGGAAGCGCCGTTTAATATGCTGCTCGCGATGGGGATTGCCGCGGCGATCTGTATCTTTATTGGCTTGCCGGCGGTGGTGCCGGGCCTTGGCTATGAGTGGCTGTATAATCTGCTACCATATCGCGAGGAGGCGATGAGTTACGGCGCCAAGAAGCTGTTCACGCTGGATCATATTCTGACGCAGATGCAATTGCTGGTGCTGGCGATCTTTGCCTTCATCCTGCTGAAGCGGTTTGGACTATACCCGCCAGAGAAGCCCGGCGTGATTTTGGACAGTGATTGGGTGTATCGCAAAGCCGGGTTTGGGCTGGCCAACTGGGCCGGTACGGTTTGGCGCAAAGCAGGCCCGGCGATGACGGCGGTTTTCCTTGGCGTGAGCAGCCGGGTCTATCGCCAAATTGAACGGGCGTTCAGTCCGCGCGGAGAGCTGTCTCGCGGCCCGCTGACGGGTGGCATGGCGATTTGGACGGCTGTCTTGCTGGGGGTTGTTTTGCTGTTGGCTTTTCGTAACGCTGCATAAAGCACGCTAAGCGTGGTCTATATTCTCAAGTTTATCGGGAATGTTTCAAAGTCTACAGAGAATTTCATAAGAATCGCTGCTTTTACAGTGTTTACACTGCATACATTTCTATTATCCATGTAGTCACTAGTTGAATAATGGGGACAGTATAAAATGAATGAAGCACCTCGTGAGAATGGTGACCAAGGGATCTACATCAAATTGGCGACAGATATTGTGTCAGCCTATGTCGGAAATAACGAGGTTGAGCGTGGCGATTTGCCGGACCTGATCCGAAATGTTCACACGTCTCTGCAATCACTCAATAATGCGAACGCGATAACGGCGCGGTCTAAGCCGGCGGTTTCGATCAAGAAGTCTCTTACGGACGAGTTCATTATCTGTCTGGAAGACGGAAAAAAGTTCAAATCTTTGAAGCGTCATTTGCGATCTAAATACAATATGTCGCCGGAAGATTACCGGGCCAAATGGGGCCTGCCCGCCGATTATCCGATGGTGGCGCCGGGCTATAGCCGCCAACGCTCACAGCTCGCCAAGGATATGGGGCTGGGCAAGGGTTAATTACTGTTAAAATTGCGACCATGGCCGGGTCCGCCGCCTACTGTAGTTGTTGCAGGAGTCGGGGGCCGGTCGTTTCATTTGTGCAACGAAATTATTTGGTAACATATGGAACTTTTCTCGGCCGAGACTCTTGATTATCAGGGCCGGATTGGGGGAGAATCAATCATGGTAAGTTAACTCGGGGGAGTAATGTCCATGACAACTCGGCATATGTTCCAGGGCGTTACCAATGCCCAAAAGTCGATTGTAGAGTATTGGAAAGAGAATAAGGCCGCCGATGGGCGGATGCGTCGGTCTGCGGTGAACGCGGGCTTGTTGCGCAGCCAATTGGCGAATATCTCGATTGTTGAAATAAAAGACAGTGGCGAGTGCCGGTTTCGGCTGGCCGGATCACAGTTGCGCAATGCGCTGGGCGTGGATGCGCGCGGGCGCCGCGTGAACGATGTGATGAATGATTTTTCTGACGTCTATGCCCTGTCGATTGTCACCGCTTTGGAAGCCGGACGCCCCGTGGGCGGCGTGATTGAGCATGAAGGCGAGTTGATTAGCTGGCTGCGGATTCCGATGGTGGGCAAGTCTGGCACGTTCTCACAGGTGCTGTGCCATGATGTGGTTCTGCCGCATGAGAGCTATATTCTGGACGATGCCCCGATCGCCACGAATGTTGTGCGGTTGTCAGCAGCGGCGTAAATCTACTCTCTAAACACTGAAATAGTTGGACTGACGGCGTGAACCCCGCACTTTTCGCGCGGGCTTGGCTGCGCGGTTGAAACGAAATATCCAATGATTGCAGCGCATTGTTTCGCATAGCGCAAGATTTCCACAAACAGAACTAGGAAAGTTTTCCTACAACCCTCCTGCTTGATGTATGGTTATGGCCAGATCAAACACATGGAGGACGACGTGGAGCCATTTGACCCACACAAAGACGAAGACGGCGCGTATCTGGCCACGGCGCTGGTGGCCTATGCTTTGGGGCTGAAGACGGAGGATGTGTTCTCGGCCGTCTTCTCATCCGGGCGAGGCAGCCGCGCGGCGGTGCAGGCGCGCCACATTGCGATTTACCTGACTCATGCCGGGCTCGGCATGTCCTTGGCGCGGGTGTCGCGGGCCTTTGGCCGGGATAGATCCACCGTGGCGTATGCCTGTCATGTAGTGGAGGACCGGCGCGAGGATGTCGATTTCGATGTCTGGTGTGACCAGTTGGAAGTGGGGCTGCGCTCTGTGGTGGGGTTGAAGGCGTCGGCCCAATCGCCGGTGAAGGCTGCCGAAACGGAGGCGGCATAATGCGGCGAAGGGCGCAGCGCTTGCTGACAGAAGACCGGGTGGTGCGGGCATTGTCTGGCGGGGGCATGGCGCGCCTTAGCGCTGACGGGGGCTGGCGTGTGTTTCGCAGCCGGGATGCGCGCGGGCGGGCGATTGGGCGAGCGCTGGATCATGTGATGGAGCGCTTGCTGCAAACCGGGCAGGTGAGACGCCATGCGCGGAGCAGCGCGGCGGATGATGCGCCTCAGCGACTGGTGTGGGCGGCGGGCGCGCAGAGGGCCGGGGCCCAAGATGTGGCTTTGCCGCCGCCGCCAGCTGTGCCGGGCGCCGGGCCACGCGCGGGCAAGCGGGCGCTGCTGACACGGGCGCTGACCAAAGCGGGGGACCGGGGCACGAAGATCAGACTGGCGGCCGCCGCCGGGCGCTATGCAGCAGACATTGAACAAGCCGCGACGCCGCAGCCGATTACGATGCGCTGGGACGCGGCACCTGTGCAGGGCGGACGCGCCGATGGCGGCGCGTTTGGGCCGGGTGGGCGCGCGATGGCGGCGTCGGCAAGGCTGGACGCGGTGAGCGCTGCGGTGGGCGAGATGAATATGCGCGTGCTGGACGAGACGCTGGTGCGCGGGGCAAGCGCGGCGGGGCTAGGGCGATTGCTGGGCTGTGACGCGGCGGGCGCCGTGGAGGCCGCGTATGGCGCGCTCACGGCGCTGGCGCAGGCGTATGACTTGGCGGTGCGGGGTGTTTAGCCTGCGTTTGTGTAGGCTTGTTTCATCCAGGCTTTTACGGGGGCGTCGAAGTCTTTGAGGGTTTCGAGGCGGACGCGGTGGGAGCACATGGCGTTGTAGGTTTCGAGGCGGGCTGTGGGGGCGGTGCCTTTTAGGGCGAGGCCGAGATCAATGCGGGTTTTGGTGGCCGGGGTGATCAGCGCGAATTGCTTTTTACGGCGCAGGCTGTGGGAGGTCTTCTTTGGCGCAAGCTCGACGTCTTTGCCGAGGGATTGGGCGTATTTTACGATGGCATCGTGAAGCGGTTTGAGGGTGGCTTTCGGGCCATCATATTGAGCGGCGATCAGATCAATGTCTTCTCCGGTTTCGCGCGCTTTGGCGGAGATGAGATTGGCAAACCCGTGGGTGACGCCGTGCTCGCCCTTGAGGAATTTGAGAATGTCGCCGTGTTTTTCGAGCTTGTTCTTCGCGATGAGTTTTTTCCATGCGTCCAGCGACTTTCCCGTCTTTTCGGGGATGTTGGCGAGCATGGTTTTGAGTTGATCTTCGGGAGATGCGGCCATGGCTGGTTCCTTTTAAGCAGCAGCTTTCGCGTCGGTTTGGATGCGGGTGAGCATGGAGGCGAGGCCGTTGGAGCGTTGGGCGGTGAGGGCGCCGGCAACGCCGATGTCTTCCAGCAGCGCCTTGGCGTCAAAGGCTTCAGCGTCTTTGAAGCTGGCCCCGTGATAGAGGCGGATCAGCAGCGCGATGAGGCCGGAGACGATCATGGCATCGGACTCAGCGCGCAGGGTGAGGTGGCCGCCGTCTTCGCCCGTCACCATCCAGACCTGACTGGCGCAGCCGCGCACGAGGGTGGCGTCTGTCTTCTCAGCGTCTTCAAGGCCGGGATTGGCTTTGCCGAGGTCGATGATGTGGGCGTAGCGGGCTTCCCAATCATCGAGCCAGGCAAACTCTTCGCGGATCTCTGCAGCGTTCGTTTCAATACTCATGCGGGTGATATGGGGCTATTTAGGGAGAAAAGGAAGGGATGGGCGGTGTTTGACCGGGCCATGAAAAAAGCCCCCGGCGCGCGGCACCGAGGGCTTTTTGAGAGGGTATCTTTGGGGCAGGCGTTACTGAGACACGCCGCCAATGCACTGGCCAACATCTGACAGAGCATGCTCTGAGATGCAGAACGGCACTTCGTATTGCTGATAGGCGCCAGCGACACAGGACTGCAGTTCTAGCTGAGCCATCTTGATGCAGCCGGAGGTTTCACGCTGCGCCATGGCCGTGTGGACCTGGCTGCCGGTTTGGGCAGATGCGCCGAGCACGCGGTAAGCAGCGAGTGTGGCGATCTGGTCGGCCACAGGTTGCTTGCCGCTTTTGATGCGCTTGCGGCTGGAGAAGCCTGAGCGCACAGCCGGCGGCACGCGAATGGCGCTGGCGGCGCCGGAGACATTATCCCAAAGCGATGGGGCGCCAGAGGCCCCTGCACCGCGAAGGATTGTGTCAATGTCAGATGCGCCCAGCGCGGAGACGAGATTGCCTTTTGCGGCGCGGCCACGTTTCTGAGCGCTGTCGAGCGATTGCGCTTTGCCCTTAGAGTTGCCGATTTTGGCTTTGGCCCAGCCATGGCTCTGAAGGGTGAAGCCTTGCTCTTTCATAGAGACGGCAGCTGATTTCAGGCGGCGACTGTCAGCGTCTGTTGCTGAGAGGGCAGAGGAAACGCCGTTGATGCCGCGCAGATCGCGGTAAGCAAAGCGGGGATCATTTTGCAGGCCGGTGATGACGCGTTGACGGCCATAGTGGCGCTCAGAGTCTTTCACGGCGGCGCGGAATTCTGGATCTTGGGACGCGATCAAAGCGGAATAAGCGATCCAGCCTTTGGTGAGCTGGTCTGAGTTATGCCCGCCCAAATTGTTCAGCGCAGTATCAATGTCGCCAGCGGATGCTAAGTTTTTGGACTTCGCGTCGGTTACGTCTGCCTGATAGGTGGCGTAAACGGCGGCTGATTTGGAGATGGTGTCTCCGGATTGGGCGGAAGCGCCCATAGCTAGCCCTGTGGCCAAGCCGATTGCTGCTAAAAATTTGATGGTCTTCATTCTGATGATACTCCCTCGCGCTCTACGCGATACTATTGCCCTATCTTTCGCCCGCTGCAAACCTTACCTATGCTGAAATAAGTATTACAATTACAGCAAGGTTGATTGGCCTTAGAGGGGTAGAATGCCTAATGAATCTCTATGGGGGGTTAACGAAACGCCTCCCGCAACACTGAAACGATTACGTTTTATTCACATCGTGTGGCTCGGCCTTGTTTTGGCAGCCGGGTGGATGAGCGTGATGCGCGGTGTTCAAGCTGGACAATTATTAACCATACTGTTCGTGGCCGGACTGCCCGGCCTGCTGGGCATGATCTTTCTGAGTGGTGATTCTGTCGATCCACAGGCGCGCCAATTTACGGACCGGCTGATCGTTTTGGCGTGGACCTTACTGGCGGCGCTGGGCCTGGCGGTGACGGGCGGGGCCGGGTCTGCTTTGACCATTCTGTTTGCGATTGGCCCGATGGTGGCGTTCGGCCTCGGACGCCGGGGCCTGGCCGGGGAAGCGGCGGTATTTGCTGTGCTCGCCTATTTTGGCGCGGCGCTGATGGATGCGGGCGGCATCAGCTTTAGCGATCTGGCATTGGGCCGGATGATTGGGCCGGGGTTTGCCTTTGCCGGGCTGATCCTGACGGCGCTTTTGGTGTGGACGCTGTTTCAGTCTGTTGAAGGCGCGATGGGGCGGATACGGGCCGCCGCGACCGCTGAGGGCCGGGCCGAGATGAGCGCGCCGAAGATAGAGCCGTCCAAGGCGTCGAATGGCGCGGCCTTAATCGCGTTGCCGGATCGCGCTGGCGTTTTACTTCTGGATGTCACGCCGGAGGGACGTATTCGCAGCTATTCCGGGGATGTGTTGGGGATGAAACTGCTCAAGCCCGGTAAAGCGCTGGCGGCGGTGTTTGCCGGCGGATGGGATGTAACGGCGCTGACCTCTGCGGCGGGATGGTCTGGCGAGGCGGAACTGGCGCATGGCCGCCGCGTGGCGCTGAGCGCGGCGCCAAGCGCGCAGGGGACGCAAATCCTGATGCGTGATCTGAGCGAGCGCGAGGATGCGGGGCATGCGCTGGAAGCGGCGAGAGACCAGTTGAAAGCGCGCACCGCGTTTTTTGCCTCATTGGGGCATGATCTAAAGACGCCGCTGAATGCGATCCTTGGGTATTCAGACATGATGCGCGCCGAGATACGCGGGCCGTTGCCAGAGCCTTATGCCGATTATCCGGGCATCATCCATGAGAGCGGGCAGGACTTATTATTGCTGGTCGAGGACATTCTGGACCTTGCCAAGGCCGAGGCTGACAGTCACCGCCTGGAGATTGAGCCGGTCGATTTATCGGCGTCTGGCCAATCGGTGATGCGCCAATTGGCCAATCAAGCCGAACGGGCCGAGGTGACGCTGTCGCTGACCGGGGAAGAAGAAGTGTGGGCCGAGGCCGATGCGCGGGCGATCCGCCAGATTTGGCAGAACCTTGTGTCCAACGCGATCAAGTATTCTGAACGCGGCGGCGAAGTTGTGCTGGACGCACGCAACACAGCCGAGCACGCCGTGCTGACCGTGACCGATACCGGCGCGGGCATGAGCGAGGATGATTTAGCGCGGGCGACCGAGCCGTTTCAGCAGGGCAGCAATGCCGCAGGGCGGGCCGGAACGGGGCTGGGCCTAGCGGTGGTGAAGCGCTTTGCCGAATTGCATGATGGCTCGCTGGAGATACAGACAAAGCTGGGCGAGGGCGCGCGGGTTGAGGTGAGCCTGCCGAAAGCGGATATGAGCGATGTGCAGCCTTTAGATGAAGCCGCGCAATAAACGCGCTAGCGCTGTTTGGGAGCGTCGGTTTCCGCTTTGACGGCGCTGAACTTTGTTTCAATGTCTAATTCGCGCGCAACGAGGCAAACGGAGCTGAATGCAAATAGGGCCGCGGCCAGCATGGCCAGATTGGTCCACGCCGCTGAGTCTGCCGATGGTGTGAGATCTGGCAGAAGGAAAAGCAGAGTGATCATTGCGGGCGCCCCTGTTTATGGTTTGCGAGGTGTTAAACCTGAGCAGAGCAATGCAATGGCTGTGCCGAGCGCGTTAACGGCGCGTGAGACTGAAGGGAAACGTCAATGGACAATACAGATGCACGCTTGCCGAGCCGAATTTGGGTTGAAGCACTGGTGCGCCGGGCGCAGGTGGCAGGCGCGGCCGCATTCATTGTTCAAGCCGGGGATGACGCGCGCGGCGACCGGCTGGTGAAGGTGTCGCGGCTGAACGGGACGGCGCGTGTGCTGACGCGCGGCATGGGCATGGACGGCACGTCGGTGTTCATGGATCTTGAAGCGCAGGGCATTGGCCCGGATGAAGCCAGCGTCGACGCCTATATTGCGCGGGCGAGAGCGCGCGATTCGGATTTGTGGGTGATTGAGATAGAAGACCCGGCGGGGCGGCACTTTATTACTGAGGTCGTTGAGGGTGACGCAAAGGAAATGCAGCCCGATCACAGCGATGTTTTCAAAAGGCGCTTATAGTAAACTCCCTGTTAAGATTCGCGCGTCAGCTTGGTGTCATCAACCCAATGAGGCGCTTGAAATGCTGTTTCTACTGAACGATCAAATTGTCGACATCGCGGTTCCTGAAGCGCACCTGTCCATGCGTTGGAAGGGCCTAGGCTGCGATGACCCGTATGGGATGCGTGCCAGTGAAGCCTTGGATTTTGCCGCCGGGGTTGTGAACAAGCATTTGGCAAGCGAGACCTTGATGGAGCCGAAACTGGTCGAAGACCTGGCGGCGCTGATTATTGCGAAGACCGGCGCGAACGCGGCGCTGTTTCCAAAAGATGAGACGGGGCTTGCGAAACCACGGTTGACGATTTTGCCGGAAAGCATTCTGGAGCAGTTGAAATCGGCTAGTACAGATGGCGCGCAAGTGGACGTTGCCGAGATTTGGCCCCTGGCGGCTTAATTGGCTGACGCGCCCTCCGGGCTTGCTGCTCGGCGCTAATCCTTCGCGATCGCTCAGGGCACCTGCGCCCGCGCTTTGCGCGTTTGCCGCTGGTCGCGGCATTTCGTGTTTGATCGCCCGCTGGGCGTTTCAAAGAAACGCTACGCGATGGATCTGCCGCTTCGCGGGCTCATGGCTAGAT
>CAZXVJ010000010.1:58501-63635 GCA_964644385.1 uncultured Hyphomonas sp.
ACCCCGGACGCTTTGGCGGTTCGGGGTTTGTTTTTGGGGGATAGATGTTCGGGTGTCCCACACGGGGCACCGCGCGATGGCCTGTGGATGCTGGCGTTCAAAATTAGATCCGGGAAGATATTCAGTGGGGGTCATACCGGACGTATAAATACTGCATCATGAAAAATACCGACAAGAAATTGAGCCTTCGCGTTTTGCGGGGGCGGGTGCGGCTGATGCGTTTGGATGGCGAGAGCCTGAGGGGCATTGATCGCATTTTTGAGGCGTCCAATGGTTGGGCACGAAGCTTTGTTCGAAAGCATGGGCTGGACGGGCCGGAGCAGCCGTTTGAGCGCAACATCATCATGTTTGAGCGCATGATTGAAGAATTGGGCGAAGCGATCCTGAGCGGGGCGTTGTCTGCCGATCAGACATTCAGAGCGATGGAGCGGGTGACGCGGCTGTCTTGTGAGCTGCGCCAACTGACGCGCGCGGCTGATACGCAGGGCCGCGCCGGGGTGCGCGTTGCAGACACTGCGCCCATCGAAGCGAAGGGGGAGAAAGATTATGAGATGTATACCGATGAAACGACCGGGTTGTGCTTGCCCGTGCCGCTGGGGTGGAAGCCTGTAGGTGCGCCCGAACGTGATGAGCCTGCCGGACTTTCTGAAAACCGTGTGGGCGACCGCCATGAATGCAAAAGCGCCGGAGGTGTACGGGCCGGAGGGGACGTCGCGTGCGCTACTGGAGACCTCTCCTTTTTACAGATCAGTGGCGGACGCGCAGTTGCCGCCGAGCATGGATGCTGGCCCCTGGCGGAACTGGTTGTTCATGGGCGGGCGCGGCGCGGGCAAGACACGGGCCGGGGCCGAATTTATTCGCCTGATGGTGTCGGCGCGCCAAGCGGGCAGCATCGCGCTGGTGGGGCAGTCTATCGCGGATGCGCGCGAAGTGATGATCGAAGGGCCGAGCGGTTTGCGCCATCTGAACGGGTGCGGCGAGCGGCCCCGATATGAAGTAACGCGGCGGCGGCTGGTGTGGGATGACAGCCAAGCTGTGGCGCATGTGTATTCCGCCGAAGACCCGGAAAGCCTGCGCGGGCCTGAGTTTGATTTGGCCTGGGGTGATGAGATTGCGAGCTGGGCGTATGGCCGAAAAACATGGGACACGCTGCAAATGGGCTTGCGCGCCGGGGCTGCGCCGATTGCGGTGGCGACGACCACGCCGCGGGCGCTGAGCTGGATCAAAGGCTTGGCCGCTGAGCCGCATACGGCCGTGACGCGGGCTGGAACGGCCGACAATGAAATCAATCTGGCGCCGGGGTTCGTCTCGCATTTGCGCGCCGCATACGGATCAAGCGAGTTGGCACGCCAAGAGATAGACGGCGAACTGATTGATGACCCGAAAGGCGCGCAGTTTAAGCGCAGCGTAATTGACTTGCACCGAAGTGTTGTGTGGCCCGTGGGGCTGTCGCGCATTGTGGTGGCGGTGGACCCGTGTGGCAGCAGCCGGGCCGGGGCCGATGCGTGCGGAATTGTAGCGGTGGGCCTTGGCGCGGGGCCGAGTGAGACGCGGCGCGGTTATGTGCTGGGCGATGCCTCTGCGCATGGGCTGACGCCGCTGGGCTGGGCGATGCAGGCGGCGAGACTGGCCGAGGATGTGGGCGCGGACGAGATAATTGTGGAAGCCAATATGGGCGGCGAAATGGTGGAGCAGACGCTGAAAACGGGCGGGGTGGTGATCCCCGTGCGGCGGGTGCATGCGCGGCTGAGTAAGCGCGCGCGGGCGGCGCCTGTCGCGGCGCTGTATGAGGCCGGACGCGTGAGCCATATCGGGCGGCTGGACGCGCTGGAAGATGAGATGTGCCGGTTCGGCGCGGAAGGGTTTGGCGGCTCTCCAGACCGCGTGGATGCGCTGGTGTGGGGGCTGTCTGCGCTGATGCTGCGCGGCACAGCGCGGCCACGGGTGCGGGTGATTTGATTGAAGCGTTTCAACTGGTTGCGTCATGCCCGATGAGCAACGCTCATCTGGGTATCCATCTCTGAACGATCCGTCGGTGGGCATCATTGCACGTGACGTTCTTTGCTGTGTCTTTCCGAGATGGGTCCCCAGACGCTTCGCGTCGGGGATGACGCAGAACTTTGAGGATGGACTTTAACCCGCCCGCTGTGGCGGGTTTTTTTATGGAGAGGATGTATGGATTTTAGGTGGCCCTTTGGGGGCAGGCGGGAGCGTAAATCTGGCGGGGCGGTGTTGGCGCTCAGTCAGATGGGCCGGGCGCAATGGGGCGGGCGCGATGGCGCGTCTCTCACGCGGGACGGGTATTTGCAGAACGCGGTGGCGTATCGCTGTGTACGGATGGTGGCGGAGGCGGCGGCGTCTGTGCCGCTGGTGTGTGAGGACGGCGGCGTGGCGGCGTTGCTGGCGCGGCCGGGGCCAGAGACGAGCGGTGGGCAGTTGCTGGAGGCGGTGTATGCGCAGCTATTGCTGAGCGGGCAGGCGTTTATCGAAGCGGCGGTGCTGGACGGCGAGGCGCGGCCAAGCGGGCTGTTCCAACTGCGCGGCGAGAGCGTGCGCGTGGTGAGCGATGCGCGCGGTTGGGTGAGCGGGTATGCGGTGCGCGAGCGGCGCGGCGACCGAATGATCCCGCGCGAGGCCGATGGGTGGAGCCCGGTGCTGCACCTGAAAACCTATAACCCGGTGGATGACGTGTATGGCCTGGCACCGATGGGCGCGGCGCGCCGGGCGCTGGACCTGCACAATGCCAGCGCCGATTGGGCGAAAGCCTTGCTGGACAATTCGGCAAAACCCTCTGGCGCGCTGGTGTATGGCGGCGAAGGGGCGATGCCGGATGAGACGTTTGACGCGCTGAAGGCTGAGTTAGAGGCGCAGTATTCCGGCGCGGTGAATGCGGGGCGGCCACTTGTGCTGGATGGCGGGTTGGACTGGAAGCCGATGTCACTGTCGCCGACTGAGATGGACTTTTTGCAGGCGCGCAATGCGGCGGCGCGGGAGATTGCGCTGGTGCTGGGCGTGCCGCCAATGCTGCTGGGGATTCCGGGGGATAATACGTATGCCAATTATAAAGAGGCCAATCTGGCGTTCTGGCGGATGACGGTGTTGCCGATGGTGCAACGCACGGGTGACGCGCTGGCGACATGGCTGGCCGGTCGGTTTGGCGAGGATGTGTGTGTGCGGTGTGATCTGGAGCGCGTGTCGGCGCTGTCAGCGGAACGCGATGCGCTGTGGCAACGGCTGGAGCAGGCGAGTTTTGCAACGACGGAAGAGAAGCGTGCGCTGGCAGGGCTGAGCACATGAGTTGGGACAAGAAGATAACGGCGGCGTTTGTGCTGGCTGTGCTGGTGCAGAGCGGCGGGGCGTTGATGTGGGCCGGCGGCGCGGCGGAACGGATCAACACGATTGAGACAGAACTGGCGCTGAGGCGCAGCGTGATGGACCGGATGGTGCGGGTGGAAGTGGAGCTGAAACTGGCGCGCGAGCAGCTGGACCGGATCGAGCGAAAAGTGGAGGCGCGCGGTGACCGAAGCGCTGTTGATTGAGGGCTATGCCAGCCTGTTTGGCGTGGCCGATGCGGGCGGAGACATTGTGCGGGCCGGGGCATTTTCGCGGGCATTAAGGGCAGGCGCGGGGCCGCCCATGCTGCTGATGCATCGCCAGGGCGCGGTGGCCGGGCGCTGGACCCGCATGGTGGAGGATGGCCGCGGATTATACGTGCGCGGACTGGTCGAGACAGGCGCGGCGCGCGCACTGGCAGAGCGCGGGCTAGACGGCCTGTCGATTGGGTTTCGCCCGCGCATGTGGCGCAGGCGGGCCATTCAGGGCCGCGAATTATTGGATGTGGATTTGGTGGAGGTGTCGCTGGTGGCGACGCCGATGCTGGAGGCGGCGCGGTTTACCGTTCTGAGCGGCGGCGTGCGGCGCGCGGCGTAGAAATATACAAGTTTAACAAGGAGAAAGCATGAAGAAAGAAACCAAAATGTCGAGCGGCGCGAAGGCCGAAACGGCAGAACTGATGGCGGCCTTTGAGGGTTTTAAGCAAGCCAATGAGGCGCGCTTGAGCGAGATTGAGGCGAAAGGGGCGGCCGACCCGCTGACCGATGAACGCTTGCAGCGCATTGACCGACGGCTGGAGGCGTTGAGCCTGAAAATGGCGGCGCCGGAGCGGGGCGGGCCTGTTGAGACGGCGGCATCAGAGCGAGACGTGGCGTGGGGGCGTTACCTGCGCATGGGCGATGAAAGCGGGCTGACGAAGCTGGACGTGAAGGCGCTGAATACGGGCACCGACAGTCAGGGCGGCTATGTTGCGCCGCCGGAGCTGGACCGCCTGATCGAAGCGCGGCTGACGGCGGCAAGCCCGATGCGCCAGATTGCGAGTGTGCGGCAAACAAGTGCGGGCGTGTTTAAGAAGCCGGTGAGCCTTGGCGCGGCGGCGGCCTGGGCCGGGGAGACAGAGGCGCGGCCAGAGACAGCGGCGCCGGATTTGAGCTTGATCGAGTTTCCGGCCGGGGAGCTTTATGCCATGCCGGCGGCGACGCAGACTCTGCTGGAGGATAGCTACGCCGATATTGACGCATGGTTGGCCGATGAGGTGGAAGCGGCGTTTGCGGCGCAGGAGTCTGCGGCGTTTATCAATGGGGATGGTGTCGGCAAGCCGAAGGGCTTGCTGGACCATGACATCGTGGATGACGGCGTGCATGCCTGGGGCAAGATTGGCTCTGTGCCGGGGGACTTTGCGGCGGTGGACGCGGCCGATCAGCTGATTGATCTGATCTATGCGCCGAAGTCTCAGTTTCGCTCAGGCGCAGGTTTCGTGATGAATCGGCGCACAGTATCTGCCATCCGTAAGCTGAAGGATAGTGATGGACGCTATCTGTGGCAGCCGGGCCAGGGCGGCGAGGCGGCCACTGTGATGGGCTATGGTGTGACTGAGATTGAGGACATGCCGGACATTGGCGCGGGCAATGCGGCGATTGCGTTTGGGGATTTCAAGCGCGGCTATCTGATTGTGGACCGCCAGGGCGCGCGGGTGTTGCGCGATCCGTTTTCTGCCAAGCCTTACGTGTTGTTCTATACGACGAAGCGTGTGGGCGGCGGGGTGCAGAACTTTGATGCGATCAAAGTGATGGCGTTTTAG
>CAZXVJ010000010.1:63735-75766 GCA_964644385.1 uncultured Hyphomonas sp.
TTTAGCATTATTGTTTTGCTCGCGGCTGTTCTTCGCTGCGCTCAGGCCGCTGCGCCGGGCCTTTGGCCGTTTGCCGCTGGTTGCGGCTCGCTTGGCTAGACGCCTGCGCTCGGGCCTCCGGTCCATTGCGTAACTAGACCTAAGTATTTTTCAAAAACCAAAGAGAGAAGGAGACGCTCCATGTTTGAGAGTGTGATTGTGGCTGTATTGAAACAGGCCGCGAATTTGACCCGTCCGCAGCAGGACGAGTTTGTGACCAAGGCCGCCGATGCGGTGGCTGTGCTGATCCGGGAGACGGAGACGCAGATTGATGATGTGCTGGTGCGTGAAGTGCTGTTGCCGATGGGCGCGCAGATTATCAATGCACTGGGCGCTCGTGTCGGCGGGTAATTCTTAATGCTGGGTGCTGTTCGCCGCTAGACGCGGCTTGCTTGGCTCGTCGCCTGCGCTCGGGGCTCTGCCCTATCGGCGCAGGCGATTTCAAGAACAAATTGGAAAAACAAAATGACAGATCTGACGGTGATTTCGCCGCCAGCCGGGGAGGCTTTGTCTCTGGCTGAGGCGAAGGATTTTTTACGGATTGGGCATGAGGGCGAGGATTCGCTTGTCACGGGCCTGATCGAGAGCGCGCGGGCGCGGCTGGAGGCCGAGAGCGGGCGAGCTCTGGTGGCGCGGACGCTGAAGCAGACCTGGCGCGAATGGCCCGCAGAGATGGGCGGGCGCGGCGCGCCGCTTAGGCCGGGGCCTGTGCGGGGTGTTGTGTCAGTTGCGCGGGTGACGAGCGCGGGCAGCGAAGATTTGACGGCGCATTTTGCGCTGGATTGCGGGCGGCTGGTGCTGCGCCCGGCGAGCAGATTGCCGCCTGTGCGGTATGGCGTGGAGCAGATTGAGGTGGTGTTCGAGGCGGGCTTTGGCGCGCCGGAGGCTGTGCCGGAAGATTTGCGATTGTGCCTGAAACGGCTGGTGCAGGACGCTTATGAGCGAGGCAGTGAGCGGGGGCGTTTGCCGCAGGATGTGTCGGCCATGCTGGCGCGGCGGCGGGGGGCGCGGCTGTGAGTTATTCAGGAGAAGCGGTGGTGAGCGCGATGCTGAATGTGTTGCGCGCTGATTTGGCCGTGCAAGACGTGTTCGGAGACCCGGCGCGTATTTTCGACGATGAGACAGACGCCCCGGCGTTCCCCTATGCGCGGGTGGAGCGCCATGAGGTGAATGATGCCGGGGCGGCGCTGGTCCATGGGGCAGAGCATAAAATTACGCTGATGGTGGCCAGTCGGCATGACGGGCTGGTGGGCGCGCGCAAGGCTTTGCGTGTGGTGCGCGACGCGCTGGGGGCAGCGGAACTGACCGTGCCCGGCGCGCGAATTGTGCTGAGCCATGTGACCTATGCCGACACGATGCGCCGATCTGACCGGACGGCGTATCGCGGGCTGATCCGGTTTCGCGTGATTGCAGAGGAGGCCATCTGATGGCGGGACAAAAGGGCAGAGATGTTCTGCTGAAAATTGATGACGGGGCGAGCGGGTTTGTAACGCTGGCCGGAATACGCGCCAGCCGGATCGCGCTGAGCGCCGGGGCGGTGGACGGCACGGCGCTGGATAGCCCGGAGGCATGGCGGGAGCTGGTCGCGGGGGCTGGCGTGAAGGCGGCGAAAGTGACCGGGCGCGGCGTGTTCAAGGACGCGGCATCTGATGCGCGGATGCGGGCGGTGTTCTTTGCAGGCGAGACGCCGGAGTGGCGGCTGGTGGTGCCGGGATTTGGCGTAATGGTGGGCGCGTTTCTGATCACCGAGCTGACATGGAGTGGGGACTATGACGGCGAGGCGGCGTTTTCTGTGGCGCTGGAAAGCGCAGGGCAGGTGACATTTGAGGCGGCGGCGTGATGGGCGCGTCTGAAATGCCAAATAGAGCGCGCGGCGAGGTGGCGCTGGAGATTGGCGGTGAGGTGCGCAGCATCTGTTTGACGCTGGGCGCGCTGGCGCAAATTGAGGCGGCGTTTGGGTGCAGAAAGCTGAGTGAGCTTGATGCGCGGATGCGGGCGCTGTCTGCGGCGGATCTGCTGATCGTGTTGCGCGCGATGCTGAACGGGGCGGAGGTTCACGCAGAGGATGTTGCACCGGGAGCGGCGGCGCGGGCGGTGGCCGAGGCGTTTCGGCTGGGGCTGAGCGAATAGTGTTGCCCTGGGGCGCGATGTTGCGCGCGGCGCTGAGCGCGGGTGTGCCGACGGAGGCGTTCTGGCGGCTGAGTCTGCGCGAGTGGCGCTGGCTGGCAGGCGGCGGCGCAGCAGGCATGGGCGAGGGTGAGTTGGCGGCGCTGATGTCGGCGTTTCCAGACAATACAGGAGAGATGGATGACGGAGTTTGAGACTGAAATGGCCTCTGCGGGGGATGCTTTGCTCGCTTTGGCAGAGGGGCCGGGGGTGCAGGCGGCGGAGGCGTTGGAGGCGGCGTTTGGGCAAGCGGGGGCGCGGATTGAACAATCGCTGAGCCAAGCGGCGCGGACGGGCGAGCTGGACTTTGAGCGCATGGCTGAGGCGATTTTGCGGGATCTGGCGCGGGTGGCGGCGGAGGCCGTGGTCGCGATGTCTGGGCTGGGCGGCACGGGCGCCGGAGCGGGGCAGACGGTGAATATGAATATGAGCTTTGGCGCCGGGGCGAACGCGTCATCTGTGATGCAATCGCGCGGGGCGGTGAGTGCGGCGCTGGCGAGCGCGGCGGCGGCTGGAGGGCGGTTCTTGTGATGGGGTTTGATGATGTGCGCTTTCCGATGCGGCTGGCGCGGGGCGCGAGCGGCGGGCCGGAGCGGCGCGTGGAGGTGGTGACGCTGGCAAGCGGAGCAGAGCAACGCGGCGCGGTTTGGGCTGGCTCTCGGCGGCGCTGGGATGTGGGCAGCGCGGTGACGAAGCTGGAGGATTTGGCGGTGCTGACGGCGTTCTTTGAAGCGCGGGGCGGGCGGCTGCGCGGGTTTCGGTTTGCCGATGTGAGTGATGACTGTAGCTGCGCGCCGGGGGTTGAACCGGGGGTGATGGATCAAGCGTTGGGCATGGGGGATGGTGCGACTGTGCGGTTTGAGCTGATGAAGGATTATGGTGGGGCTCGGCGGAGAATTCGCTGGCCGATTGAGGGCAGTGTTGTGGTTGCGGTCGACGGCGCGGCAACGGGGGCGTTCTCGGTCAATGATGGCGCGGTGGTGTTTGACGCGCCGCCCGCGCTGGGCGCTGCGGTGACGGCTGGGTTCAAATTTGATTGCGCGGCGCGGTTCGACACGGACCGGCTGGAGGTGAGTGTCGAGGCGTTTGGCGCGGGGCGCATCATCAGTGTGCCGATTGTGGAGGTGACACATGCGGCTGATTGAGAGTGAGTTTGCGACGCGGCTGGCGGGTGAGGCGACGACGACGTGCCTGTGTTGGCGGCTGACGCGGGTGGACGAGTTTGTGCTGGCGGTGACCGAGCATGACCGCGCGCTGGAGGTGGACGGAGTGGCGTATTTACCGGGCGGGGCGCTGGCGGGCGGGGCGTTTACGCAGTCTGCGGGGCTAAAGCCGGGGCAGGCGGCAGCGGGCGGCGCGCTGGGGCATGAGGCGATCACGGAGGCCGACTTAGCCGCGGGCCTGTGGGACGGCGCTGAGGTGTCCGTGCTGCGCGTGGATTGGGCGCGGCCAGAGTTTTTTGTCGAGGTGTGGGCCGGGCGGCTGAGTGAGGTGACGCGCGGGCGGCTGGGGTTTGAAGCGGAGCTGGTGTCTCTCAAGGCCGATTTGGAGCGGCCTGTGGGGCGGATATATTCGCGGCTGTGTGACGCGGTGTTGGGCGATGCGCGGTGCGGGGTGGTCGTGGGTGAAGGCGATGCCTGTGATCAGAGGTTTGAGACGTGTGTGGATGTGTTTGCCAATGGCGCACGGTTTCGCGGGTTTCCTCACATGCCGGGGATGGACTTTTTGCTGGCTGGACCAGCGGCGGGGCGCAGCGATGGGGGCAAGCGATGACGCGGGATGAAATTGTAGGCGCGGCGCGGGGCTGGATTGGCACGCCGTATCGTCATCAGGCGAGTTTGAAGGGCGCGGGCGCCGATTGCCTGGGGCTGGTGCGCGGGGTGTGGCGTGAGGTGGTGGGTGATGAGCCGGAGGCCGCGCCGCCCTATACAGCCGATTGGGCTGAGGCGCTTGGCGAGGAGACTCTGCTGTTGGGTGCGCGGCGATGGATGGATGAGGTGACGGTGGCCGATGCGCTGCCGGGGGATGTGTTGGTGTTCCGTATGGGGATGGGTGTGCCAGCCAAGCATTGCGCGGTGGTGAGCAGCGATGCGCAGATTGTGCATGCCTATTGGGGACGCAGCGTTGTGGAGACGCGATTGGTGAAATGGTGGGCGCGGCGCGCGGTGGCGGCGTTCCGGTTTCCCGGAGTGGAGGACTAAGAGATGGCGCAGATTGTATTGAGCCAAGTGGGCGCAGCGGTTGGGTCTCGGCTGTTGCCGCAGGGGATTAGCTTGCTGGGGCGAACGATTGGCGGGGCCGCGATTGGGCGCGCCGTGGGCGCGTTTGCCGGGCGGGCGATTGATGGGACGCTAGCGGCCCCGGTGGAAGGCCCGCGGGTGAAGGCGCTGCACGTGATGGAGAGCCGTGAGGGGGCGGGGATTCCTAATGTTTACGGGCGTATGCGCGTGGGCGGGCAGGTGATCTGGGCGAGCCAGTTCAAAGAGCGGCGCACCACGCGCAGCGCAGGCGGCAAGGGCGGGCCGAGCGTGGCTGAGTATGATTACTCCGTAAGCTTTGCCGTGGCGCTGTGTGAGGGCGAGATTGCCGGGGTGAGCCGGGCATGGGCGAACAATGAGCCGTTTGACTTGTCTGGCGTGACGCACCGGGTTTGGACCGGAGCGGAGGATCAGCTGCCTGACCCGCTGATTGAGATGGTGGAGGGGGCGGGCAATGCCCCGGCCTATGGCGGGACGGCGTATGTGGTGTTTGAGGACTTGCCGCTGGAGGCGTTTGGCAATCGATTGCCGCAGCTGTCTTTTGAGGTGAGCCGGGCGCTGGGCGGCGAGGCGGCTGGCGTGCGCGATGTGGTGCGCGGGGTGAATATTATTCCGGCGTCTGGGGAGTTTGTGTATGCGACGGATATTGTGCGCGAGCGGCAGTTTCCGGGAGAAGAGCGGGCGCTGAACCTGAACACGGGCGAGCGCCGGGCTGACTTTCTGGTGTCGCTGGATCAGTTGCAGCGTGACTTGCCATTGGTGGAACGGGCGGCGCTGACGGTGGCGTGGTTTGGGGATGATGTTGCGGCGGGGAATTGCGCGATCCGGCCCGGTGTGGAGACACGGCAGCGGCGCACGGTGCCGTGGAGCTGGACCGTGGATGGTGAGACGCGCGAGACGGCGTATCTGATTTCGGCGGATAGCGACGGCAATGCCAATTATGGCGGGACGCCCGCAGATAGGGCGACCGTGCAGGCGATTACTGAGATGACCGCGCGGGGGATTGCTGTGACGCTGACGCCGTTTTTGATGATGGACGCGCCGGGGTTTCCCTGGCGGGGGCGGATTGGCGTTTCGGCAGACAAGACGGCGGCGGCGCGCACCGAGATTGACGCCTTTGTGGGGACGGCAAGTGATTGGGGGTATCGCCGATTTATTCTGCACCACGCGCATTTGGCGGCTGAGGCGGGCGGCGTTGAGGCGTTTCTGATTGGGTCTGAGATGCGCGGGCTGACGCGGGTGCGCGATCAGGCGGGGGCGTTTCCGTTTGTTGAGGCGTTGCGGGCTTTGGCAGCAGAGGTGCGGACCATTTTACCGGGAGCGAAGATTTCCTATGCGGCGGACTGGACCGAGTATGGCGCGTATGTGCCGGGGGATGGGTCTGGTGATGTGTTGTTTCCACTGGATGATCTGTGGGCGGATTCGAACTTGGATTTTGTGGGGATCGATTGGTATCCGCCCATGGGCGATTGGCGGGATGGCGACGCGCATTTGGATGCGTTGGCGGGGTTCAATGCGGGCGACGAGGCGAATTATTTGACCGCGCAACTGACGGGCGGGGAGGCCTTTGATTTCTACTATGCCGATCAGGCGGCGCGGGAGGCGCAGACGCGGCTGCCGATCAATGACAGCGCGCATGGCGAGCATTTTGTGTTTGCGCCGAAGCGGTTGGCGGATTGGCTGGGGGCGTATCACTTTGCACGGCCGGGCGGGGTGCGAGGTTCTGCGCCGACGGGGTGGACGCCTTTTATGAAGCCTGTGCGGCTGAGTGAGATTGGCTTTGCGGCGGTGGATAAAGCGGGCAATGCGCCGAATGTTTTTTATGACCCGAAGAGTAGCGAGAGCGCGCTGCCGCCGTTTTCGAGCGGCGCGCGCGATGATGTGTTTCAGGCGCGGGCCTTGGCGGCGGCGCTGACGTTTTATGACACTTTGCCGGGGATAGAGGCGGCCTATGTTTGGGCGTGGGATGGGCGGCCCTTTCCGGCATGGCCTGCGCGCGAAAATGTGTGGAGCGATGGGCCGAATTGGGCGCGGGGGCATTGGCTGAACGGTCGGGCGGGGCTGTCATCTTTGGGCGCTGTCGTCACGGATATTTGCGCGCGCGGCGGCGTTGACGTGGATGCACGGGCGCTGGACGGCGTGGTTGAGGGCTATGGCTTAGAGGGCGTGACGAATGTGCGCGGGGCGCTGGCGGCGCTGAAAGCGGCATTCGGATTTGAGGTGATTGAGCGGGGCGGGGCGTTGGTGTTCCGGATGGCGGGCGATGGGCCTGTGATGGATGTGGCGAGCGGGGATCTGGTGGAGGGCGGATTGCTGGCGACGCGCGGCTTGCTGGATAAAGCGCCGGGACGGGCGCGGCTGACCTATCTGGATGGCGGACGCGACTTTCAGCCGGCGGTGGCCGAAGCGCGCCGGGCGGGGGCGGATATGAAGCTGACGTTGGATTTGGCTGTGCCGCTGGTAATGAGCGCGTCGCGGGCTGGGGAGCTGGCGGAGGCTTTGCTGGGGCAGGCGGCGAGCGGGGAGACGGCGGAGCTGGGCCTGTCACTGGCGGGGCTGGCGCTGGAGCCGGGGGATGGGCTGCGCGTGGATGACGGGCCGATCTGGCGGATTGAAGACATTAAGGATGAGGGCATGGTGCGGGCGATCTCTGTCGTTGAAGAGAGCGCTGCGCTGTCGCGGGTGCGGGCGGTTGATATTGGGACGGCCGGGCCGCCCGCACTGATTGGGGCTGAGGTTGACTTGGTGGTGATGGATGGGCCGCGCTTGCCGGGTGAGGACCGCGCGGCGGGGCCGTTGGTGGCAGCGTATGGGGCGCCGTGGCTGGGGCCTGTGCGCGTCCGCGCGGGGCTGAGCGGGGATGCGATGCGGGCGCGGGCGACGCTGACGGAGCCTGCGGTGATCGGGCGGCTGGCGGCGGGTATGGGCGCGGGGCCGCTGGGGCGCTGGGACTTTGCCAATGAGATTTTGGTGGATTGCCGGGGCGGGGAGTTTGAAAGCGCGAGCGAGGCGCGGGTGCTGGGCGGGGCGAATGCGGCGCTGCTGGAGACAGATGCGGGCTGGGAACTGGTGCAGTTTGTGTCGGCAGAGCTGGTGGGGCCGGATCAATGGCGGCTGAGCCAATTGCTGCGCGGTCAGCAGGGCAGCGTGATTGGTGCGGCAGAGGCGGGCGCGCGGCTGGTGTTGCTGAATGGCGCAGCGGTGCGCGCGGACGTGTTGCCGGAGGAGATTGGCATTGCGCTGGACTGGGCGGCTGGTGCGGGCGAGGCGATGCCGGTGGTGTTTGAGGACCGGGATGGAGCGCCGTGGACCGTGGGGCATTTGCGGGCGGAGGCGGCGCCCGGCGGCTGGCGTGTCAGTTGGGTGCGCCGGGGGGCGGATGTGGCCGCAAGCTGGGCTTTGCCGGACGCTGAAAACACTGGCAGATTCGCCGTCGAAGTGGACACAGGGAGCGGATTTAGCGCGCCAATGGATGTGGATGTGCCCGAAGCGATGATTGCGGCGGGGGCTGTTTCGGTGCGCGTGGCCGAGCGGGGGGCTGATTTACGGCTGGGACAATGGGTTTCAATCGGGCTCAACGCGCCTTAACTGTGGTGAGACGATAGATTTATTGAGGAAGAAGCGTTTTGAGCCTTGATCCCTACAAAGTTCTTGGGGTGCCGCGCACGGCCAGCGCCGCGGAGATCAAGACCGCGTATCGCGGCAAGGCGAAGGCCTTGCACCCTGATCTGCACCCTAATGACGAAAAGAAGAATGCGGAGTTTAAGCGCGTCTCGGCAGCGTTCGACATATTGGGCGACAAGACTAAGAAGGCCAAATTTGATCGCGGTGAGATTGATGGCGACGGCAATGCCCGCGCGCGGCACGGCCCGGCAGGCGGATTTCAACGCGGCGGCAGCCCGTTTGGCGGGTCGCATGGTGATCCGTTTGAAGATATTTTGGGCGGTATGTTTGGCGGCGGCAGACGCCGAAGCCGGCCCGGCCCGCAAAAAGGGCGCGATATTCGCTATCGTATCGAAGTGGCGTTTGAGGACGCCGTGACGGGCGCGCGGCGGCGGATGGATATGGCCGACGGCAAGGCGCTGGACGTGAACATTCCGGCAGGGATTGAGACGGGCCAGACGCTGCGCCTGAAAAGTCAGGGGCAGGACAGTTTTAACGGCGGCGCGCCGGGCGATGCTTTGCTTGAGGTGAATGTGCGGCCGAGCGATGTGTGGGAGCGGGACGGGCGCGACCTGCGCATGAGTGTGCCAGTAGATTTGAAGACCGCGCTGCTGGGCGGCGCGGTTGAGGTGCGCACGCCGGGCGGGACGGTGACGCTGAAAGTGCCGGGCGGAAGCAATACGGGCGCCGTGCTGCGTCTACGCGGCAAGGGCGTGGGCGGCAAATCGCCGGGGCATCTCTATGCGCGGCTGGAAATTGTGCTTGATGACCCGAAAGATGCGGGCCTGAGGAAGTGGGCGGAGAAGCGCTGACGTCGTTAAACCGTTTGCCTGTAATTCCAATGTCATACGTCAGTCGTTTTATTGACACATGGGGCATTCAAGAAGGCGGCGGATTTGGAGATGTTTGAATGTCGGGATTTTTGATGGGTCTGTTGAAGGTTTTAGCGATTGCGGGGTCGCTGAGCTTTATGGCGGCATGTGCCTCTTTGTATGCCATTCAGGATGGGATGCTGTTTTATCCGACGCCTGAGCCGGCTGTGCCGCAGGTGGACGTTGAGGTTGTGGAGCTAGAGACGTCGGACGGCGAAAAGCTGGTGGCGTTTTACGCTGAGGCAGAGGCGGGGTGCCCGACGATCTTGCAGTTTCATGGCAATGGCGGGCGGATTGATTACGATAATTGGCGTCATCAACGGATTTTGGATCAGGGCGCGGGCCTGCTGGCAGTGTCCTGGCGTGGCTATGCCGGGTCTACGGGCAAGCCGTCTGAGGCGGGGTTTTATCTGGACGGTGACGCGGCGTGGGACTGGCTGATGGCGAAGGGGCTGACGGAGCAGGATATTGTGCTGCATGGCCACTCGATCGGCTCTGGCGCGGCGGTGAAACTGGCGAGTGAGCATGATGTGGGGGCGCTGATACTGGAGGCGCCGTTCTATTCGCTGAAGGATTTAGTGGGGCGGAAGATACCGTTTTTGCCAACGGGATTGCTGTTGAAGCATCATTTTCGCAATGATTCGCGGATTGGCGCGGTGAAAGCGCCGGTGCTGATCGCGCATGGCACCGCGGACAGATTGATCCCGATGAAGCAATCTGAGCGGCTGTTTGAGCATGTCACCAGCCCGAAACAGTATCACCGCATAGAGGGCGGGGACCATAATACACTGGTGCGGGACGGGCTTTACGATGCGGTTTGGCCGTTTTTAGACCTGCACTTGAGCGAGGCATGCAGCGCTGAAACCAAACTGTAATTTGGATTCTATTGGACAGGCGGAGGCATGCATCTGGTCAAGAATTGATTGATTTCAAACAATAGGTCGGTTGATGTTTTTTCATCAAAGTTCGAGTGGCCGACATTTTCCAGCATCATGAATTTTGCGAATTTTTTTTCATCTAGAATCCTGGCGTACATGCGCTTTGATTGACTTAGGTCGACAATACGGTCGCGTTCCGAATGGATTAAAAACACCTGCGCGGTGAGGCCTTCAACATTGTGAATTGGGGAAACGTTTTTGAGGGCATCTAAATCGATTTCAGGATCTCCCATTCTCTCGACCCAAATATCGTAGGCGAAGGACTCAATCGGCTCGGTTCTGTCGTATGTCTCCAACATCGCAGGCAAGTCACTTACGCCATTCAAACTGATCGCGCATTGAAACTGATCAGGGGTCAGCGTCGCGGCGGCTAAGGCGGCGTACCCGCCATAGGACGCGCCCAAAATGGACCGCGGAAGAGTTGGGCTAACTTTTCCAGCTCGTTCGAGCGCTATCACTCCATCAGAAATATCGGTTTGCATTTTTCGACCCCACTGTTTGTGTCCAGCGCGTTCGAAAGCAACTCCGAAGCCACCGGACCCCCGAAACTGAGGCTGGAAAACAGAGTAGCCTCTGAACGACAGATATTGAGCCCAAGGTTCCCAATCCATGACATCGCGCGAGACCGGTCCGCCATGGGGGATGACGACGAGCGGGGTTGGGCCGTTGAAATTCATCGCTGGTGTAAAATACCCAAACAGAGGCGTTCCATCTGCTGCCGAATAGGAGAACTTTTCTGACATGGTCACACTGTCAGATGAAAGCCCTGGCCGGGAGACCGACATTTTTCTCAGCTTTTTGGTTGGCGCATGAAAGGCTACGAAATCGCCGGGCCGAGTAGGTGAAGAGACGTATAGCAGCCAATTATTGCTGTCATCATCGGTGTCTATCAGTGACCAATTTGTTTGAGCGCCGAATGCCTTCGATATTTTCCGCCCGCGATCTGCATCCTTTGGATTATTCCAATCCTTTCTGAGATTGTCTTCCCAGTAAGCGGTGTATAATATATCTCCAGCCGTCCCGACGACTGCGCTAGACAGGTCAAACGTTGAGTTTTCTTTGATCAGTCTGCCAAACTGACCCGTCTTCAAATCAAATTCGTATAGCCCAACCCGTTCTGCGCCAGTCGGACGGGCCAAGACCGAAAATCCCAATTTGTCGCGCAAAAATGTGATTGGGCGAAACGGCGTTCCCAACCGATCATGGCGAAACATCGTTTGCCATTTTTCGGGTCCCTCGGACCGACGGAGATAGGTGTCGATCGCGCCAGAATTGGAGCTCTGGACTTTGATGACAGGTTGCCGTTTCTTATTCAAATACCAGATCCGCGTACTATCATCACCGACATCAAGCATGCGGGTTTCGAGCGTATCAACGTTTACGGAGGTCAGTTCGGTCCGTCCGTTCTTCGGCACCATTAGGATAACTTCGCGCCTGTCGCGATCAACGCCGATGAGTTTTGGCAGTTCACGATCGTGTTTCAACGCGGTCTGTCGGGAAGATGACAGAACCCGCTCTTCACCTGATTGAGGGTTGATTCCGATGAGAGAGGTTTTGGCGACCCACTCTCTGTTTTTGATGGAATACGAAATCCCGTTTGCCACGATCAGATCATCAAACGGCCAATCAACCCACGCATAGAGCCATTTCTCTTCATCGCGGGTGAGCGTTATGTCACCACTGGCCGTCGACTTTATGACAATTTCGTCCCAGCCTTCGCGTTGCTGAATGCCGTATTGGTGGCCAGATTTGAGGATTACAACGGATTCTCCGTTTGGAGACATCGCCGCGTCGCGGGCGTCTGCTTTGCCGACATATGCGCCAGGAAACTCCGCAGCTGCGCTCGCTGCAAGTGCGATCGCAAACAGAGCGATTGCTATTATCCGGATAAGTGTTTGCATGATCCCCCCAAAATGTGTCGCGCTTTGCAAATGCTTGTCGCACCATTGGTCAATGATGCTAAAAGTGCAGTATGGAAGGCGATTGATCAAGATAGTTCTCACAGGAGTTGTGGAGAGAGGTTGTCAGGCCTAACTGTAATCTGAACAGATTCTACTGCTTCATTCACTCGGTGTTCAGGGGCTTGTTGTATAAG
>CAZXVJ010000011.1:0-3326 GCA_964644385.1 uncultured Hyphomonas sp.
GTATTCTAGTGGGAATGAAATCTTCGCAAATCCCCTACTATATGGCGTGCCCAATTTTGTATTGGCCGTGGCTATGGCTGCAATTCCGGCGGCTCGACCGCTGGATGGCGCAGCGCGTGGAACGCGGAGACCATTGCGCCGTGATGCTGCACATGGGGCCACGCGGAACGCTGACGATGAGCTTCGTCTCAGACAATCTGAGAGACGACCTGCCGCAAACTTACACCACACTGACATTCCAAAGCCTGACTTGGGCTTTCTTTCCTGCGTGGATGTATTCCGTCGCGCGCACGCTGTCGCATCCTCTGTGCGAAGGCGAAGCAGGCGTACAGGCAATCCTGCGCCCAGCCGAAATCAGCGAAGCCTTGCTCCCCATCCCCTGACTGCGATCCATCAAACTTGAAAACTCAATCCACCCCAAGCCGCTTAACTGCGGCCGCACGCGCTGTACCCAAAGTTCCGCGTCATCCCCGACGCGCAGTGTCTGGGGATCCATCTCGGAAAGACGCGGCAAAGCACGTCACCCGCAAATGAAGCCCCCACACCTTGCCAATCGCGCGCCCCGCTTTACGTTCACTCCCAATCCACAGGAGTCACACATGGACCTCACCTTCAGCCCTGAATCAGACGTCTTTCGCGCCAAAGTGCGCCAGTTCTTTGAAACCGATTTTCCAAAAGACATCATCGCCAAAAACCGGGCAGGGGGCAGTTTGACGACTGCTGAGGTTCGCAAATCGGAAATGGCCCTCGGCGCAAAGGGCTGGCTCGCCAGCGCCTGGCCTGAGGAATATGGCGGCCCCGGTTGGTCGGTCGAAGAACAATACGTCTTTGATGAAGAATTAGAGCGCGCAGGCGTACCCACCGTCACGCCAATGGGCGTCGTCTATGTCGGCCCGGTGATCTACACGTTCGGGTCAGAGGCGCAGAAAGAGAAATGGTTGCCGGGTATTCGCGATGGCTCTGTCGGGTGGGCGCAGGGCTATTCAGAGCCGGGGTCAGGCTCAGACCTTGCCTCTCTTCAGTTCAAAGCTGAACTCAAAGACGGCAAGTACAAACTCAACGGCCATAAGATTTGGACCAGCGCCGCCCAGCATGCCGATTGGATTTTCCTGCTCACCCGCACCGATAATTCCGGCAAGAAACAGGAAGGCATCACCTTCATCTGCTGCCCGCTTGATGCGCCGGGCGTCACGGTCAAACCGATCATCTCGATTGATGGCAAGCATGCGCTGAATGAAGTCTTGTTTGATGATGTTGAGGTGCCGGAAGACTATCGCATCGGCGAGGCCGGCAAGGGCTGGACCTATAGTCAGTATCTGCTCGGCTTTGAGCGCACGTCCTATGCCCGCATTGGCGGCAAGCGCGATATGTTGCGCCACGTTCGCCGCGCCGCCAGTGAAACCCCGGGGGGCGGCAATCGGCGATTGATGGATGATGATGGATTTGCCCGCAAACTCAGTCAGGCAGAGATTGCCGTCGATGGCCTGGAGATGACGGTGCTGCGTATCCTGTCAGCTTTGCAGGGCGGTGAGACGCCGGGCGACGCGGCCTCGACGGTCAAGATTTTGGCCACCGAAACGCATCAGCAAATCACCGAACTGTTTTTAGATGTGGCCGGCGCTTATATGCAGCCAAAGCTCAAAGATGGCCCACCGCCAAACTGGGCGACTGAAGCGAACATCCCGGCTCACGCCTCGCGCGATCTGGCTTCATATTTCGGTGGGCGCGCGCAGTCGATTTATGGTGGCACGAATGAAATTCAGCGCACAATTATTGCCAAGCGCGTGCTGGGTCTCTAGCCGCGCTGGCCAGACCGCCCGGCGGCGATAAAGCTGAGCACTGCGAACACAACAGACGCGACGACATTCCAGCCCGCCATAGACAGGCCAAGAATATAGAAGGGGGCATCGGTGCAGGAGGCAATTTGCATCGGCGCGCTCAGGTCCACCTGTTCCAGCGGATTAAAGCCCGGGCCAACGGAACACCCGGTTGGCGGCGGAAATATCTTCCATTCCACACCGGCATGATAACTCGCCACAACCGCGCCCGTTACAAACACCAGTCCGATTAAAACATTCAGCGCAGATCGAAACCGCCGCGTTGGCTTTAGCCGGAGCAAAACCAAGCCGGTGACAATCATCGCAATCAGCGCCCAGTAAACTTCGCGCTGTCGTAAACAGAGCGGGCAGGGCGGCAATCCGCCAAACGTCTCAAAAGCATGCGCCGCTGCGAGCATCGCCGCAGCAATCAGCAGTGCCAGAAACGGCCACACATGCGTGTTGATCGGGGATAGTAGAGACTTCATCCTATGTGTCTGCGCCTCCTCTGAGATTGCCGCAATGCGTCAGGCCGTCACGATGCAGCGAATTTGGCCATGATCCAGGCTGGGAAAAAGATCGCCGCGCCCAGCAAACCGCCGACCCAAAGGGAGCCAATAATCAGTCCGCCCAGCATCAATAAACCATCCTTGGACATCAGTCCGAACGCTGCAATCGCAACAGCAAAACCAGGAATCGTATTGGTCATCGGCAATGGCACCAGGATCGACGCGCAAAAAACGCAAAGAATCGCGCCAACAATCCGCTCAGACCGCTTACCTGTAATAAAGCTAAGGCGGGGCCGCACGATTTTCTCAATCCAGCCGAGCCATTTTCGCCCCCCGCGCGCCATGCGCATCAGGCCATCCTTAGAAATCACGCGTTTGGCCAGCGTGTCGGGCAACCAGGGTTTGTCTTTCCCAGCCGCCATTTGCCCGGCCAAAGCCATCATTGGCAGCGACACAATCTGGGGCACGCCATAAAGGAACGGCAAACAGCAAGGAATTGCCAGCAAAAACAGGCCCGCTCCGAACGCTGTTTCATCCAATTGATCCATAATATCGCGCAGCGAATACCCCGCCTCAGGGGCCGTGTCCGCCATCGCTTCAATCGATTGCAGCAGGGTCAATTTTTCGGGCACAGCAGCATCGGTCATAATGGGACTAGGTAGCGAGGTTTTATGGCAGCGTCGAGGATGATTGACGCCGCCCTCAGGATACGCCAAGAGAGCAACGCAAGACCCATGCCCAGTGCCTCTGTGGCGGAATTGGTAGACGCGTCGGATTCAAAATCCGATTCTGGCAACAGAGTGCCGGTTCGATTCCGGCCAGAGGTACCATGGGATTTCCTCCCAAATATAACATTGCGCTGAAAATACACGATATTCTCAAACATGCGTTATAGTTTGCCCACCGTGTTGGCGCATAACTGTGCTACAAAATGGGCTACACGGGGGCTCAAACCAAGCGATGGTGAAGCATGTTGATCAGTATCTGAAGCAGCGCGGTG
>CAZXVJ010000011.1:3426-75567 GCA_964644385.1 uncultured Hyphomonas sp.
AAAACCTTCGCTGATTTGGACAAGCGCGGAACGATCCGAACGTCTCTAAAAACAAGTTCAACAGAAGTCGCTCAATCACGCCGGGATGCATTGGCGGAAGCAGACGATCAATATTGGGCGACGCTAGCTGCAAGCCTGCCAGATGTGGGAGGTGAACCGTCATTGTCAGCGACGGCGCGGGCGCGATATCAGGGTGCGAGACATCGCGCGATGGCGAAAGGATTCATCTACACGCCCCTTGAGCAGCTAGTGACGGCGAACCCGCTCGATGAACTTCAGACACATCGAAATACTAACTCTGTGATTATTTTGAAATCGACAAAGTGAGGTTAGACAGAAAACCCATTTTCTCAAAAGGGTTGGCGTGTTCCTCCCCAGACCACCAGCGACGAATCGCGGCGTTGTAATCATTCGAATCCTCTAGGACTAGTCAACTTAAGAAAGTTGTGGTGTTGATTGAAAGGGTCCCTTTTCATAATCGGGATTAGCAGTTTTTGTTTTTTCGCTATCTTATGTAGGAATTTTGAACATTATTTGAGGTGACCTTGGAAGAAAGATCCGAACAACCTAGGTTAGCCACACCAGCGCGGCTGGAAGAGGATGCTTCCGCGTTAAAAGCGTTGATGACCATGCTGTCCAATCCGGCGGAAATGTGGAGCGACAAGGTCTATGCCGAGCGTATCGTAATACGACGTTTTGCTGGCCAACGCGTGATTAACGTTGCCGACCCCCAGACGGTTCAAGATATCCTCCTGACACATGAGCCTCTTTTTCAAAAGTCTCCAATTCAGCAACGCATTCTCACGACTGCTGTCGGTCGCAGTCTTCTTACTTTAACGGGTGAGCCGTGGAAGCGTCAGCGCAGAGCAGCGGCACCAGCCTTTCGGCATGATCGCCTAGATGCTATGGTTCCAGCTATGGTTGCAGCTGGCGAAGGCGCTGCAAATCGACTGTTGGAGCGCGCCGGATCAAGTGCTCACGATGTCTTGGCTGATATGAACCTGGCAACATTGGACGTTATATTGGCAACCATTCTTTCTGGGCAGGACGCTGGTCTGGACCGCGCTGAGACGCTTCGGAAAGTGGAAGTCTTGCTCAATTCAATTGGCCGTGCTGATATATTTGATCTATTGCGTGTGCCAGCTTGGGTTCCGCGTCCTTGGGGACGCGAAGGCCGTAAGGCTGTCAAATGGATTCATGAAGCTGCGGCCGCAACAATCTCGGCGCGTCGTGCCAGCAAAGACAACATAGATGATCTACTCGGCATGATGCTTGCGGCGAGCAGTCCTGTCACCGGACAAGGCCTCACCGATGATGAGCTACGCGATAATATCGTGACATTCATCGGGGCTGGCCACGAGACGACCTCACTCGCATTAACATGGTCGCTATATTTGCTAGCTCATTTTCCTGATTGGCAGACGCGCCTGTCTGACGAGATTGCGTCTGTAAGTGGTGGGGGGCCAATCGAAGTCGATCACATCGACAAACTTGTCTTGCATGACCGGGTGCTCAATGAAGCTATGCGCTTGTACCCGCCCGCTCCGGCACTTGGCCGTGTCGCAATTCAAGACCTAAAATTGGATGCCCTCGACGTTCGCAGGGGTGATGTGCTGCTATTATCAATTATGCCAATGCACCGACACGAGACGTTGTGGGAGGCCCCGGACATGTTTGATCCTGATCGGTTTAGCCCGGAGCAGCGCAAGAGTCATCATCGGTTTCAGTTCTTGCCGTTTTCTGGCGGGCCACATGTGTGCATTGGAATGAGGTTTGCTATGATGGAGGCTAAAGTAATTTTGGCTGAATGCTTGCGGAAAGTTTCTGTTGCGCCAATTGAGGGGCACCAACCTGAAATTGTTTCACGGATAACGTTGCGTCCTCGCGGCGGTATGCCTTTGATGATATCGAAACGCTAGCTTCGTATGTTGAGTCAATACTATTTGCGGGTTTCGCGTGGCTTTTTCATCCGCTCAGGGATTTTTTTGATTAGTATCTTTAGGCGCGACGGCTACGGCTGGTCCATGGGTGCCTCCGTAGGCTTTTAGGGCATCCGTATACTGATGCAATTGTTAGAGACTGTGTGTGGATGACGGTTCCCTTTCTTTTGAAAGTTCGGCAATAAGCAATTCATCATCGTTTAATCGGTTGGGGTGAATAAAGGCGCTGCGAAACCAGACATGTTTCTTTTTGTCGAAGATCGTGCGGAGCCAATCAATAACGGCCTGACCACGCGGCAATCGACGCACTCGTTCTGTGTAAGTCATCCAGAACTGGATCGGTGCGAGCTCAGCCAAATCGAGGGTGACAAGGCGTGGGTCTAGGGCGTGTATGTATGAGGGTAAGACTGCGATGCCGCCCCCATTCGCACACGCTTCGATGATTGCAGTCCCTGAGTTTGTAACTAATGCAAAGTCGATTAGCTTTTTCATTTCTGGCACTTTAGGGGCCCATCGTTCCGCTTGCTGAATGTAGCTTTCATGGAGGATGCATCGATGTTTGTGGTACTCGAATAGGCTTGTTGGCGTGCCGTAAGTGTCGAGATATTCGCGGGAGGCGTAGCAAATATAATGAAGTACGCCGAGGCGCCTGGCGATGATGTCATGATGGACCGGCTCAGCAAATTGAATTGCGATATCAGCTTCGCCAGCCAATAGGTCTGGTGCGCGATCATGGATATTTAATTTGAGTTCGACTTTGGGGTTTGCCATGTGAAATTTTGGTATTTTGGGGGCAATCCAGTAGGGGCCAAGTCCGTCGCCGGCACAAAGCGTTATCGGGCCTTCAACGGGGTGATCATGGTCTGAGACTTCCAAATGTACGGCTTCCGCTGCGTCGGCCATCGCATGTATGTGCCGTAGCGCAATCTTGCCGGCTTCGGTGACCGTTACGCCTCTGGTTGAGCGATCCAAAAGGCGGGTGTTCAGCATCACCTCCAAATCATCAATCTTGCGTCCAATCGTTGGCGGAGACTCACCAAGTCTAGCGGCGGCGGCGTTCATGCTCCCGAGCTCAGCAACAACTCTGAAAACGCGCATTTTGTCCCAATCTAAGCGATCCATAACCATTCTTAGCCTCTTACATGTTTGAACTGGCCCAGTTCATTATTGGTTACAGCGAAGATGATCCAATCCGGGCAGTATAACGCTAATCGTGCGTTCGCACCGGGAGATTGAACATGACTGTAGAAAAAACGCCAGTGAATACACGCCCAAGTATGGTCATTGGTATTGAATCAGCAACTAAGGCCATGAATGAATTTGGCCTGAGAGCTGCGCTCGGAGACGAGCTTGTGGCTGGCAAAACCCTTACTGAAGACCTGATTGGTGCGCCTTTGGCCGATTTGACGGTGTTAGAAGAATTGCAATCCTACACTGGGGTTACAAATTGGGTTCTCGGTGACCCTGTGAGCGGCTTCTACATCGTTTTACCCCTCTCTAATCAGGGAGAGATGGCAATTCGATCTGGCAATCTTGTTCCTTCCGATCCTGATCTCGCGCACGTCGCCAGGCGAGGGGAACCGTGCTTCGGTATCTATATTGGTGTCTATGCGGGCGCGACAAAGGAAGCTCGCAAATCGATCATGCAAGCGTCCGCCATGTTGAGAGTTGGCGTTGTCGGTTGCCTTCCTTGTTTTGGACGCGGCGCAACGGAAGAAGGTGCAAATGGAATGCTTCGCCTTGGATTCAAACCTGTGGATGGCGGCTTACCAGATCTGTTTGTTCAAGAGGCGTTGGTCTCTTCTAAAAAGAGCGTTGCCTGATGGGCTTTCCGACTGTAGGCGCGTCCATCCTGGTTAAACCCCTTAGCGAAGATACGCTTTCGCGATTTAGTGTCAGTGTGGCGCGAACATTAGATGACTTTCAGCGGGCGACCGCCCTGCGCGCTGCAACCTATATGGCGGAGCAAAAATGTCCTTTTGAGGAGGAATTTGATGGTAACGATTTAAGTGCAACTCATCTGATCGGGTGGGATGGCAAAGAGCCAGTTGGAACACTTCGCATTCGATGGTTTGCGGGGTTTGCAAAAATCGAGCGAGTCTGCGTACTGCCCTCTAGACGTGGAAGTTCAATTATCAAGCTAATGATGGCGCATTGTTTCGAGATTGGGGCGCGCAAAGGCTATTCGACAATGTTAGCGCACATTCAAACACGCCTTTTGCCATTATGGTCTAACACGTTCGAATGTTGCGTAAGGCGCGGACGGGCAGAGTTCTCGTTCTCGGATTTCGACTATTCGGAAATTGAAATTCCATTGCCACCTCACCCGAGCGCCATTACTTTGGACGAAGACCCTTATTTGCTCATACGCCCTGAGGGGGCCTGGGACGAGTCAGGCATTCTTGATCAATCGGCGAAGCGGACCCAATCTCGAGATGAAGCTGCTTAAATGGATAGGAGAATACTCGTTGTCTGTCGCCCCGGCGAAGGTCATTTCGTGCCAACTTACTTTGTAGATTTATCTCAGAAATGTGCTCAAAGGATCGCTGCGTATCGAAGGGACGCAGGGGCAGTAATTCATTTGTTTCCCGACTGGCCAAAACACACAAGGGCCCTAATCGGATGCGAGCCGCGAGCCGACGAACCTATATGCTTAGGTGTCGAGAATATTTTTCAAAGCTTAGCAAAAACCTGCGAGGTCTATTGCCCACACCAAATAACAATTTGTGGTGTGGTATCGTTAAAAAATTTCCATAAGTTTAGAGTGTATTGCGAACGAAATGACTGGTCGATGGTTGTAAGTTCTGATGCGTTTTCATTGGAAAGTGAAACGGGGCAGAAAGTTTGAGCCGGAGACCAGGAGCTTGTTCCAATTGTGTGAAATATGGTGCTTTGTCCACGTCAACAGGTTTCATTGGCGTAGACGTCAGCCGCAAAAACCACGGTGTTCAAATTGAGTGGTTTGGACACAATGGTCCACAGTGTTGGAAACGACTGAACGCAGAGGGTTTGGTCTTGATTTGATTAAGCTGGGAGTTCCATATGGACTCGGATGGCCGGAAAAGGCCAATTTCGTGAAGAGTGGATTTCAGATGTCATTCTGGTTGCGAGAGAATCTCGTTGCGGCGGACGCAAAAATTGCAACGAATTTGCCACAATCGAAATAGCGATTGCTGAACAACCCAGACCTAGCTGATCGCTGCATAACTCTCTCATTGAAGATGGTATGACCGTGGCAATAGGCATGCAAAATAAACTGGCGCATATAGGAGTCGGTCGTACGGACGCTCACTTATCCGTCAAGCTCGCTTTGGAAAGAATCAAAGCAGTGCGCTATTCAAGGCTAAAGAGGTAGTCGAATCTCTACCAAATCAATACGCGAGAAAATTGAAATGACACACATTCTTATCATGGACGATAACCTTACCCTGGAGCGAATGGTGTTCGGCTTTAGAGGGTTCTGACTACTGGGTTACCGAGGGCACAAATAGGGCAAAATCTGTTTCACATTTAAAAAAGTGATTGTTATCGAAAGAACAAGTAAGCTAGGAACCATCATTTGGTCGGGCCCCTGAACGTCATATTTCACCGTGCATTGAGCCATACATGCCCACAACTCCCAAAACATTTGAATCTATTCTTTCGAGTCAATCTTGCGGATAGACTGCATGCTTGTCGAAATTTTTAAGTCGGTTCCAAATCTGAGCTGACCATTTTCGGTTGCAACATCTGTGACTGTAGTATGCAGGTGGGGGGCGACCGATCCGAGATATTCGCCGGAGCGAAACAAGTCGATGCTAAACTGGTTGAGCGTATCACCTTCGATTTGAGTTCCGTCTGATCTGCGGCCATCCCAGCTAAAGTCCTGTTCGTTCAAATCAAGTGTTTCACTCCAAGTGGGGGTTCCATCGTGGCCGCGGATTGTCAAAACGGCCCGATCAACATCTTCTGGGCGGTCGAATTGATAAGATACTGGATCTCCCGAGAAGGGGACCCACGAGGATTCGACGGTGACGCGTTCGCCTAACCAGTCGCTCGCGAGGACGGCGTGCAGATCGCTCATTATTGATGCGATACCATCCAGGCGAGAATTCGAGCCAACCTGTTGCTCAAGGGTCGAAAAGGTGGCGAGTTGTTCAACAAATTGCGTAGAGTCGAGCGGTGCGAGTGGGTCCTGGTTTCGGATTTGGGCCGTCAAAAGTTTGATGAAGCTATTAAACTCGCTGCCGATTTCAGCTTGGGTAGGCGTAGAAGAAATCGGGGTCGTTGCACTGCTTGCAACCGTGTTTTGAAGAGGTGTAATCGTTGACATGGCTAAGGGTTCCTACAGTTTTAGGTCAAGACCGGAGTTTTTATTCAGTTGATCCTGCGATTGAAGTGAAACCGGGTCGTTGGAAGAGGGCACGATCGTTTCATCTTCTTGTGGGTTTGCGTTCACTTGCTCGGGCCCGTGTTGAGCCTCGCCAGGATTTCCCTGTGAAAACGTTAGATCGCGGCCGGACAGACCATTCTGTTCGAGCGCCTGCACCAATTCAAAATGCATTAGGCGCAATTGCTTCAGCGCTTCGGGAGACTCGCTGGTGATTGTGACGGCGGGCACTCCTTGCGCGTCAAATTTAAAGTCAATCGCGACCCGGCCAAGCTCCGGCGGATCGAGCTGGATAACAATGCGGTCCTGCGTGTCCGGACTGTTTACAAGCTTTTCCGATACGACCCTAGTGATGGCGCTCGGCGCCATCGCGGGAATTTGTGCGCTATTCGCAAGGCTTGGCGCTGATAAAACTGGGCTTGAGAGAGGGGAGGGGGATGCGCCGAGGCTAGGAGCCAAAAATAGCGCGCTATCGCTTTTGTCCAGGGACGAGAGTGAAGATACAGACGTTATGCCGGAACGGTCCATTTGAGCCAGAACCAGTTCAACCTCACCGATCTTTTGCTCCGGCTGGGTCGGGCGTAGTGGATCCGTTCGTTCGACGGATGTGTGACCCAATGTCTCGCTAACCACGGGCCGCGTTTTGTTTGGGCGCTCTTGCTCTTGTTTCGCTGTGCGATCTGCTTCTAGCGCAACTTCGCCCTTCGAAGGAGGCCTATTGCTCTGCAGGGTTTCAGATGGATGTATGGCAGTCTCAGACAAGGCGCGGGCCGACCCAGGGTTATCAGGGTCTGGATTGGTATTTGTGATTTTGGGGGTAGCTGCTTCGTTTGTCTGGTCAGGTTTTATTCCCTGAGAGGTTGGCGCGGTTGTCACGGTCGCAGGCCCTGCAGAGCCCGAGACCGTCTGTTCTAAAGTCTGGCCTCGATCGGAAACGGCGGCGTGTTGGGTTAGAGTGTCACTTGGAGCGTTTGTGATGTTGGCCACGGCGCGCAGGAGCGGTGAGGCCACGCTCATCCGCTTGTGAGGCCTCGTTCTATCATGCATTGAAAATTGGCTCGTAACTTCTCCGCGTGCAGATCTAGCCATATTCGGACCTTGATCTGAAACTTCCGTTTGCATGGGTGACTCTGCTCGCAAAGGCGGCCCATCGACCCAGGCACTCGCGGGAGCATCAATTTGGAGCGGCGTCTTTATCTTTTTTTCAGCGGGCGGGGGGGGGGCAGTAAAAACGAGGTCAGCAAAGTCCGCTCTGCGATCCTTGGAGTCCTCCTGCGCCTCTGAAAACGGGATGTCTTTTGTGGTGTCTTGGTTAGAGCCGGCAGGAGGATGGAGAGAAAAATGGATCATAGATCTTCCGCTGAATTATGATTGTAAAGGTGAGAATGACCGAGCTGAGTAAAAACTCTATTAACGATTTATAGGCGAAGTTCTCCCTTAACTAATCGCAAGAAAAAGGAGACCTCCATGTTAGTTTCGCCTTCAGGACTGCAGATGAGCAGCCCGCTACAACCCATGACATCAGACCGTCCCGCAGGTTCAGATTCGGAATTGGGGGATATGCAGAAACGATTTGAGCAAATGCTGTGGGCGGAAATGCTCAGCCAATCGGGCCTTGAAGATGCATTGACGAAAAACGGCGGAGAAGCGGCGTCTCCCTTTGCGCGTTATGTCGTCGAAGCAATTGCAAAGGATATCGCCGAAACGCAACCACTGGGTCTGTCGACGGTTCAGACGTCCCCTTTAAGCCAATCACAAGCGGAAGACACATAAATGGACTCCTTTAAAACTCAGTCGGAAGGTCTCCTTGTCCTATTAGATAGGGAATTAGCGCTTTTGAAAGCTGGACAGCTTGCCGATGTGGTCGCGCTCTCGGAAGAAAAATCCAATCTGATTAGAAGTTTTGAAGTCAGCTTGGAGCAAGAGGGGGCATCAATATCTGCGCGCCGGATAATTGACGCTATTGTCAAGAAAGCATCCGAATGTGATCGACACCTGTTTGCGATCCGCAATGGTATGCGCTCAATCATTACTCGCATGGAGAATATTGATCACGACGAATATGTTGGGTCATACAATCAGTATGGAAATAAAATGCCATTTAGAGGGGCGACAGGAAACTATTTAAAGAAAGTATAGGCGGTTTACGGAATTTACACGATTTTCTCCCATAATGTTTCTGAAGCCAAGAGCGCTTCATCGGGTTTCCCGATTGTCAGGATGACAGGCAAAATCAAAATGGATGTGCAGCCAAGAGCTGCATGATTCCAGCAAATTAGGAACTAACAATGTCCAGCATTCTTACAAATAGCAGCGCAATGGTTGCGCTCGACACACTTCGCAACATCAACAAAGACCTGTCTATGGTGTCGAGCGAGATTTCAACCGGAAAAACTGTATCAAACGCGAAAGACAATGCGGCCGTTTGGTCGATCTCGACTGTAATGTCTACAGATGTCCAAAGCTTCGAACAAATTTCAGACTCATTGAACCTCGGTTCTTCCACTGTTGGCGTTGCCCGCGCTGCATCTGAGCAAGTGACTGAGATGTTGCAAGATATGAAATCCTTGATCGTTTCAGCTCAAGGCGAGAACGTTGACAGCACAAAAATCCAAACGGATATTGATGCATTGTCCGAACAAATTGGTTCAATCGTTGGCGCTGCACAATTTAACGGCATGAACTTGCTCGACGGCAGTTCGACCGATGATATGAAGATTTTGTCATCGCTTGACCGCGATTCAAACGGCACCGTCTCAGCGTCTTTCATTGATGTTGAGCGTCAAGACCTCTCATTGACCAATGGTACTGGCGCGACGTTTGGCGGCACAGCCGTGACAGATGTGTCGATCATGAGCAATGGTGGTACAGCTGCTGGTACAGCAGCAACAGTCGCTACCGGCGCAACTCAAGCGATCACGATTGCTTCTGTCGCAGGTGGAAACAGCTACCGTCTAGAACTCGACGATTCAGCAGGCGCCAATTCCATCGGCACGCGTACATTTGAGTATGTTGCGGGCGTCAATGACAGCACCGCATCTGTCGCTGAAAACCTAACTGAGCAGCTGTCTACATTCTTGGCCGCTACAGGTGAGACGAACTACACAGTCTCCGTCACTGATGATGTAATTAGCGTAACGAATGCTTCAGGCGATGACCTGTCTGTCACAGCTGAAACTGCAACTGGCGGCACAGCGGGAACGGCTGGGGGCCTTGGCGCTCTTAACACGCTGGATGTCACAACGGGTGCAGGCGCAACATCAGCCCTGACAGCCATTGAAGGCCTGCTCGACAAGTCTATCGATGCAGCAGCGTCTTTCGGTTCAGATCAGAAGCGAATTGAAAATCAGGACTCATTTGTCAGCTCGTTGGTTGATTCATTGAATACCGGTATTGGCGGTCTCGTCGATGCGGATATGGAAGCAGCTTCTGCAAAGCTTCAGGCTCTTCAGGTTCAGCAGCAACTGGGCACACAGGCCCTGTCGATTGCAAATCAGGCGCCACAAAGCCTGCTGTCGCTCTTCCGATAGTCTCCACTACACCCCAACCGGGCCGGACATTTATGTCCGGCCCCCTTTTTTCCGCATAGGAGTACATCTTGCAGGCATTGGCATACAGGGCATATGGTGAGGTGAGAAACCGAACCGCCGGAAATACTGAAATAGAACTCGCCCTGTTTAGGCAAATAACGCTCGCTCTAACCGAGGTTGCTGAATTTCAGCGCCCCGAGCCAACCGCGTGGGCAGATGCTTTGAGCCGCAACATGGCTCTTTGGTCAATCCTTGCTGCTGACCTCATGAACCCTGAAAATACAACACCGAGTGAAACGCGAGACAACCTGATTGGCCTGTCTGAGTTCGTTCGCAAAACCAGCCTCCGCGTCTTAGCCGGCAGTGAAGAAATTCATGATCTTATTGATATCAATCACACAATTATCGTAGGGCTGGAATCTCGACCAGCCGTTTCCAACGGAGGAACTGCCTGATGTCTGGATTGGTCTTAAAAGTTGCGCCTGGTGAACGTTTCCTGGTCAATGGAGCGCTTCTGGAAAATGGCGATAAGCCTGCCCGCATACGCATTTCTGATACTGATGCACGGGTTCTCAGATGCAGAGACGCGATCAAGCCTGAGGACGTTAACACACCGGTCAAACAGATTTACTTTGCGATTCAATTGCTGATCACAGGAGACCTTGAGGCCAATAGGGTCTTGCCTTCCGTCCAGACGGAGTGCTCGAAACTGGCTGACGTATTCGAAGCGTTCGATCCAGACATGATACCGCTGTTACGATCGATGGTCCGCCGAGGTAATTACTATTCCGCGCTGGTTCATTTGCGTAGCGTCATCGCGCTTGAGACGGCAATTTTAAGCCGTCGCGATGCCAGTGTATCAGCTGATCAAGTTGCGGCTGCTTAGTCCAAGATGTTTCGCCCAGTCATCCCCGCATCTGGCTTTAGTGGCTGGAATTTCTTACAGTCGACGTATGATCGCCAACTCGCAAGTCATTCTAATTCCACTTCGATTGAAAATGACCGAAATAATATGCTGGAGAAGTTATCGAACCCAATTGACATCGAAACATTGCTCGATGATCGTCGCTTGCTCGGCTCGGTGTTGTCATCCTTCAACCTGGAAGGGGAGGAGTGGAAGCGGGGGTTTATTGACAAGGTCCTGACTGAAGCTAGCGATCCTGACAGCACGTTTCTGGCGCGTTTGAACAATCCTGCCTACACAAAATTCGCTGAAGCCTTCAAACCCACTAACGGTATGATCTCGCTTTCGGCAGATCAACTTGTTAATCTTAGCCAGAATTTCAATCGCGAAACATTTGAGACTGCGGTGGGCGATGTTGACAATTCCATGCGCCTCGCCCTCAACTTTCAGTCTGACATTTCCGAATTGATTGGCGAAAACTCGAGTAACGAGGCCAACCTCTATCGTTTGCTTGGCAGCGTTCCGGTCCGAACTGTACTCGAAACTGCGACCGGATTGCCGACGGATATTCGAAGCCTGACGCTTGAAAAGCAAGCTGAACTTCTTCAGGATCGTCTATCATCACAATTTGGTGTGAATGACTTACAGGATTTGAGACAGCCTGAATTCATCGATAAGGTGGTCCTCCGATTCCAAGCCATCGAGTCGATTAATCAAGGACCATCTGCCTCAACACCAGGATCAACGGCACTGACCTTACTTCAAGGTATCGGTAGCAATGCATCCCGCAATCTCTTCCTGAGCGGGTTACTTTAAAGCTCTAGCGCCTAGTCGCTCGCGGACCACAGTTCAACGCCGCGGCGACCAAAACCATACAGCTTATTGTAACGGACCAAATTGGGTCTGGGTCAATTTCTCCTTTCGACGAGGGAAACTTGGGGCGCTGCTCTGGGACATATGCAGTTTAAGCTTTTTGAGTGAACTCCGAACGCACGATGACTTTTCCACCCTGCAACATCTTTTCAGTATGATTTCGGGTAACTGCCTCTAAGCTTCCTTTGCTGGGCTTGGCTCTCTAGATAATATGCTACGAAGCGTATCAAAGGCCGCTTCTATATTTTCTTCGCTTTGCGATCCTGCGAACGCATCAAGCGCCGGATACAGTAAAATCGCCCTGTCCGTTTCGGCGTCTTTGCCAAATTCATAGAGATCAGCGCGTAACATGGGGGCGACTTCATCATAAAGTGCGATTGTTCTGCGGTAATCTATTAGCAGCTCGTTCTGTTTATCTGTCGCGGCGGCCGGCAAGCTCCTTGATACACTGCGCAAGACATCAATCGCTGGATAACGCCCTCTCTCGGCAATATCGCGGGATAAGATAATGTGGCCATCGAGAATTCCTCGGATCATATCGGCTACCGGTTCTTCCATGTCTGAGCCGGCAACGAGCACTGAAAAAATGGCCGTAATATCACCGTCTGTGCCTGACCCCGGGCCTGACCTTTCGGCGAGTTCTGAGATTACGCGAACGGTTGAGGGTGGGAATGCATTTAGAGCAGGGGTCTCACCGGCCAGAAGGGCTGTTTCGCGATGAGCCTCGGCAAACCGCGTGATTGAATCCATGATCAGTAAAACTGAGTGACCTTGGTCGCGGAAATGCTCAGCTGCTGTCATGGCGCAATAGGCCGCGCGTTTTTTTGCGCCCGGTGGCTCACTAGCTGTGGCGGCGACAATAACAGTTCGAGCCGCCGCTTGCGGCGTTAGGATGCGGTGGGAAAATTCGTTCACCTCTCGGCTTCGTTCACCGATCAGCCCAATCACAATCCGATCGGCGCCGATGCCCTGGGCGAGCGCGCCGAGTAGGGTTGATTTTCCGACCCCCGACCCGGCGAACAATCCTAAACGCTGTCCCTTACAGATGGGCAGGAGCGTATCGGTTGTCATTAAGCCGGTTTCAAGTCGCTCTCCCAGGTGGCGGCGCATATGCGCTTGAGGAGGGGAGGCTTTGAGGAGGCGGGTAACCGCATTGGTTGAGGATTTTTGTCCGCTGGACACCTCGCCGCGATAGTTGATGACCTCTCCGAGCCAATGATCTCCAACCTCTATTGTCGCTTGTGGGTGAACAGTAACACGATTGCCGATCCGGACATTTTCTCCGCCCGAAAACAGCAAGGCCACAGCGCTATGAGACGTTACGGTCAAGATTTCGCCATGATATGTTTCCTCGCCAATCTGAATTGCAATTTCGTTTCCAATTCCAGCAAATTCACTGATGCCCGCGATGGTAATCATTCCGGGTGAAAGCGCGGTAACGGTTCCCCAAAGGGTGAACAGGTGCGGCGTGTTCGATTGTGAAGGTTTGGACATCTTAATTTTTAGGCTCGATTCGTTAACGATTTGTTCAGCTTATTCTCCCATCTTTGTCAAAGAGTTAACTAGGCTGTTTTATCATGATTTCCGATGTTTCCCTCCTTCAGGTGTATGGCGCCATGGCGCGCCATGCGGCTGAGACCCAGAAAGTCAGTGCGACTAATATCGCCCATGCAAACGAGCCCGGTTTCAAAGCGCTAGATGTCGAGCCCTTCGCTGACTTTCTGGGTCGATATCAACAAGAACGAGGTACCGCCGCGAGCGCGGCCACGGTTCGAACCTCCATATCCAATACCCCGCAAGCTCCCAATGGTAATACTGTAAACCTTGAGCGGGAGGTTTTTCGCTCCTCCGAAGCCATGGTTCAGCATGATATGGCCCTGACGGTTTATTCCAAGACACTGGAATTAATGCGCACAGCAATTGGGCGCCGAGGCTAGGGAGAATATTATGGACGTTTTGAAAGCAACCATGCAACAGGCCGTGAATGGGATGGGTTTGCAATCTCGCCGGATCGGCGTGACTGCAGAGAACCTCTCAAACTCCGACACCCCCGGTTACAAGCGTAAGCTTCTCGTACCCCAGACTGGCGCTGAGCAGTTTAAGGACGCGGTCGTCATTCTCGATCAAACGGAGGGCGAACGCGTCTTTGACCCTAGTCATCCTTTGGCCGATGAAGACGGTTATGTCGTCAATTCGAATGTCTCAATGGTGATTGAAATGGCTGACATGCGCGAAGCCAATCGTAGTTATGAGGCCAATCTCAATTCCTTCCAGCAAGCCCGTACAATGTATCGGTCTTTGCTTGATGTGCTGCGGCGATAAAGGATTCTAAATTATGGCCGGACCAAGTCTCAATCCTTATTCAGCTTTTCAGGCTGCGCGCCCCGCAGCGCCATCAAAACCGGACGTAAAACCAGACGCAAACCCGAATGTCATCGCCGAAGGCGTCGCCGATTTTAGAGCAGCGATGCAGCAGGCAGAGACAACGGCTATGCAAACGGCTATTTCTGGGGCCGATCCCCACGCCATGATTGAAGCGCTAGCCAACGCAGAACTGGTGCTCGATACGGCTGTCACCATTCGCGACAAGGTCGTTGAAGCCTATCAAGAATTATTGCGGATGCCAGTTTAGTGGCCCGCTTGGACACATGTCATGACAGAAGCTGACATTTTTGAAGTTTTAAGAGCGTCTCTCTGGGCAGCTGTCATGATGGGTTTGCCCATACTTGGCGTCACGCTGGTTTTGGGGTTTCTCATCGGTCTTGGTCAGGCGCTAACATCGGTTCAGGAGATGACGTTGACGTTTATCCCCAAAGTATTAGCGGTCGTCATCGTGTTTTTTCTAACTCTTGGCTACATGACGCGGATTTGTCTCGATCTGTTTAGAAATTCGGTCATTCCGATGATCGCAGGCTAGCGACAATGGACGCGTCGAAATTCTTCGATCTTTCCAAGCCGACTGCGTTGCTTGCAATCGGTCTCATGCTGGTCATTCTTGTTATGGTGTTGCCGGTTCCGGCCTGGGTGATGGATATTGGGTTGACCTTGTCATTTGCGTTTGCGATTTTGATCTTCACCACAGCAATATTTATTGAGAAGCCGCTCGATTTCTCGTCATTTCCAAGTGTTCTTTTGGCATCGCTGATCTTGCGGCTTGCTCTAAACGTGTCCTCAACCAAGCTGATCATTAGCAATGGTCATTCTGGCACTGATGCGGCTGGTGGGGTAATCGAAGGTTTTGCAATGTTCATTATGGGCGGCAACCTCTTTGTTGGCCTGGTCGTGTTTGGCGTTCTGGTGATCGTTAATTTCATGGTTATCACCAAGGGTGCCGGGCGTATGGCAGAAGTAGGGGCCCGGTTTGCGCTTGATGCAATGCCTGGCAAACAGCTCGCCATTGACTCAGATCTTGCGGTTGGCGCGATTACCCATGAAGAGGCCAAGCTTCGCCGTCAGCGCGAGCAAGAAGAGGCTGCTTTTCTTGGGTCTCTGGATGGGGCGTCAAAATTCGTCAAAGGCGACGCGGTCGCTGGATTGCTCATCACGGTGCTCAATCTTGTCGCTGGGGTAGGCTTCGGGTTGACCGCGCATGGACTTAGTTTTTCTGAGGCTTTGAGCAATTACTCAATTTTGACGGTCGGCGACGGACTTGTGTCTCAAATTCCGGCCATCATTGTCTCTGTTTCGGCAGCGATGTTATTGTCGAAGGGACGCGATGAGGGCGCGATTGATCGCGCGCTGACCGACCAACTCGCCAGTAATAAGACGGGGTTGATGATTGTCGCCGGCATCCTGTTTACGTTCGCCTTGTTTCCGGGCCTGCCTTTTGTTCCGTTCATGCTCGCTGCGGTTGGAATGGCTTTTCTGGCATTTTCTATTCGCAAAAAGGAAGAGGCTGCAGGCACTGACGTCGCCGAGGTCGAGGAGGATACGCGAAGTGTGTCTGAGAAGATTGGTGATTCGATCTTTTCTGACGAAATTCATCTTGAGGTCGCGCCTGATCTGATCAATGTCGTTCTGAACGGGGAGCAGGGAGTTGAAAGCCGCATTGATAAGATGCGCCGTTACATTGCTGAAGAGTATGGGTTTGTGCTGCCTTCAATCCGCATCACAGATAATCCGACCTTGAAAAAAAACAATTATTGCCTCCGCATTCAGGGTGTTCGACTAGATTCAGGTGTGCTGCGTCCGGGATCGGTGCTGGCTCTGATGGAAAAAGATCAGTTGCCACATTTGACCGGGGAAAGTGTTCGAGAGCCTGTCTACAAAGCTGCTGCTCGCTGGGTACAGGGCAACAAGAAACAGGAATTGTCTGCCGCCGCTATTCCGATTGTTGAGCCGATAGAAGTGCTGGCCACGCACATGCTTGAAATCATTCAAAACAGTTTTTCACTGATCTTTACCCGGCTCGTCATGCTCGACACGCTTGATGCGTTGACGAATGTCAGCGATCCTGAACGGGCGAGCGCAAATAAGCGCCTGTTGGACGAGTACATTCCGGGCAAAGTTCCGCCCGAGCTTCTACTATCAGTTCTCAGAGCCTTGTTGGATGAACGTGTATCGATCCGTAATTTATTCTTGATTGTGGAAACAGTCGCAGAAGCCAAGCCGCAAAACCTTGGACTGCCTCGGCTTGTGGAATTGGTACGCCAGCGCCTCGCATTCCAGATCGTTGACCGATTGCAGGATCAGGAAGGGCGTCTGCCGCTGGTTCAGCTCTCACCTTTATGGGAGCAGCGATTTAGCGAACATGAAGTTGCAAATAATAGCGGCGGCTCCGATGTCGCATTGCCGCCAGAGATGTTTGGAGAACTGGTTAGCGATATTCAGACCAAGCTCAACGAATCTGCACAAAAAGGAGTTGTCGCGGTGATCGCGACTTCTTCAAGACGGCGACGTTTTATGCAGACAGTGCTTGCGAGTAAGGGGATTCGCAATGCGGTGCTCGCCTATGAAGAAATCAGTCCCAAGACTCGGCCCCATATCGTTGGCGTGGTGTAATGACCAGCACGCCTGCGGAGTTCTTACCTCTCGGAATTTGGGCAGCTGACTTCCTTCTTGTTATTGCCAGGTTGTCATTCATCGTTTTTCTGATCCCAGGCATTGGTGAGCAGGTCATCCCGGCGCGTGTCAGACTTGTTCTTTTGCTTGGGCTTGCATTTGCGCTGCGGAGTAGCGGCGTGGTGCTAGGCATCTCTTTTGAGCCCTTGTCTGGATACCTCGCTGCGCTGCTTGGTGAGGTGTTTATCGGTCTTATGTTGGGCGTCAGCCTTCGTCTGACGATCTGGCTTTTGTCTATTGTTGGGTCTGTGATTGCTCAATCGGTTGGTCTTGCTCAATTTCTGGGGGTTGCACTTGAGCATGAAGCTCAGACGATCACAGCAAATCTCTTGTCGATGGCTGGAGCGGTCATCTTATTGTCGGCCAACTTTCATGTGGCTGTATTTGTGTCCTTGATATCGCTCTATTCTGAGGTCCCCGCAGGACGTGTTGCTGCGATGGATCAGGCTTTCTTTATGGAGGGGATTTATACCGCTTTTAACACTGCCATTGCTTTGGCTTGGCCATTTGTTGCGGTCAATCTGATTTATAATATTTGCCTTGGGTTTATCAACAGGGCCTTGCCTCAAATGATGGTGGCCTTTGTTGGCGCTCCCTTCATGGTTGGGGCAGGGCTGTTTCTGTTGTCGGTCTCGATCATCAGTCTTCTGGTAGCTTGGAAAGGCCTCATCCCGCAACTCATTGGGTGGGTGTGAGGTTAGACAATGGCAGAGGAACAACAAGACAGCGGCGAGAAGGAGTTTGCAGCCTCGCAGCAAAAGCAAGACCAGGCGCGCAAGGATGGCAATATCCCGCAATCGAAAGAGACGGGCAGTTTTGCTGTTGTTATCGGGATCATCATAGCCGCTATGCTGTTTCAACAGGTAATTAGTGATGAAGTGTTTTCGAAATTCTCTAGTCTGCTCTTGCGCGCAGAAGACTATGCTCATGACTCATTTTTTGGCGGAGGGGTCCAGACATCTGCTTGGCTAAAGGGTGTATTGCTTGTCTTGGCCCCGCTTTTACTCATCCTGGCCGCGCTGGCGGCGTTGATGTTAACCGTCACTCGGTCTGTGGCGGTATCGGCCAAGAAAATAAAGCCCGATTTCAAAAAAATATCACCGGCCGAAAACGTTAAGAAAAAATATGGCAGTAGCGGTTTGATCGATTTTGCCAAGGACACTGCAAAAATGCTTTTTGCTGGTGTGATTGCGTCGGTCTTCTTATTCCAGTTTGCCCAAGATTATTATGCGAGCAGCGCCATTCAAACTGGTCAAATTTTTGTGTTCACCTTTGGTCAGGTCATGCGTTTAATCTTGGCATTTGCGATCTTTCATTTCTGTCTGGCGGCCGTTGACTTTCCAATACAGCGTCGCCTCCATGCCAATCGATTGAAGATGACGCTGGAGGAATTAAAAAAGGAAGCAAAGCAAAGCGAGGGCGATCCGTATCTAAAACAAATGCGCCGACAAAAAGGGGCGGAGATTGCAAGCGGAAAAATGGTTCAAAATGTCAAAGCGTCCACGGTGATCATGGTCAATCCAGAGCATTACGCCGTTGCGCTCAAATGGGATCCGAATGGCGATCTAGCACCAATTTGCATGGCAAAGGGTGTTGATCATATCGCTGCCAAGATCCGAGAAATTGCGACCGAAAACAATATTCCAATCTACCGCGACCCGCCCAGCACGCGCTCGATCTACCGGCTGGTGGATGTTGACCAAGAAATACACCCTGAGCATTTCGCAGCTGTCGCGGCGGCGATCCAATATGTCGACAGGGTCCGCAAGACCCTTAATCCATGAGGAAGACTGTGTAGTGGCTAATCACGTATTCGACCTCGTGCGAATTGCAACTCTTAGGCGCCAGCAGGCGGAAGGGGAGTACGAGGCAATCAAACGCAAATTTTCGCAGATCGATTCTGAAATTGCGAAAAGGCGCAAACAAATTGATGGCTTGAGCGGGGTGGCCGAATCGGATTCTCAGATGCTCGGAACCTTACAGAAGTATGCTGAAAGTCTGGTCACGCAGATCAAGCGTTTAGAGCTAAGGCGCGAACGTTTGAGACCGCAACTAGCACTCTCGCGCCACCGCCTTAAAAAGGCGATGCATTCTGAGGGTCAAATTCAACAGTTTTGACAGTCTATGGTGTAAAGCATAGCCGCCCCAAGCAGTTTACGCCGCTTGCATTGTTCGCTGAGCCAAGTCCTGAAAAAGTGTTCTAAATGCAATTAATTGAGACTCGGATTGGGAGTCCATAATCAACGTGATAAGTTCTTGTTTCAAGACATCCATCCGGAAGTCAGATTCCAGTGACGTGCTACCGCGCAGCGCAGGAGGGATCAGATCTTCAACCTTGCAATCAAGACAGTCTGCGATCTTGACCAGCATGCCAGCCGACACGCGGTTTAGGCCAGATTCATATTTGTGATATTGCTGATGGACGATGCCAATGTGGCCTGCGACGTCGGCTTGGCTTTTGCCTTTTTGCAACCTGATTGAACGGATGCGTTCGCTGACCTCTTTGTCTACAGTTGTTGGCGCGCTCGAGCGCCTTGATTTGACTGCTGTCATAATCTCGTACCTCTTCCACCTTGTGTTGACTGTCTTATGATCGACAAAAATTTTTTATTCAATATTGATTTGCAGTGTAGACTGCTTATTGGTTTCGATCAAAATTTCGCTCCTTTAAAGTATTTGTTTGTTTGGATATTGTGGGATGTGTCACTTTTTCTGTAGATAAGATCGGTCGGCTAGTTTCGATGAGGTCCAAATTTTTGAGCATAGTTCTTTTCGCTTAGTTGGACACGATTTTGCTTTTTCTATTCTCCTAAAACACGAATTTTGTACTTGTGGTTTACGGTAAAGGTTGCAAACAGTGTTAATACATGATTAATAAAATATCTATTTTTTGTATATTTTCTAATTTTGATGGAATGTATGAGCAGGAGAATTTGTGAGAAAATCTGTAGCACGGTCGCAGGCACATAATGGATTTGAAAGGGATCAAATAGTCCCGAATCCACTTTCTCCATTGATGTCTGCCTGGAAGGAAACTGAATCGGCGATGGAGCGAATTTTTGAGCGTGAGGCAGCCGGTACCGTTTCGTTAAACTCAGACCCGGCCTTGAGGGCCAATTTTGATAACCAATTGCAATTTTTGGAAGCCAAACAGTTGTCACTGATTGAGCAGATAGTGGATACCCCCGCGATATCACTTGAAGATGTGCTAGGTAAACTCGTGCTTTGGAAATCTATGAGTTTTGCCGGATATAGCGGTGATATGGGGCTTGCACCCGCCGAACGTTTGATCTCAGGTGCTATCGGAGATCTTGAGGCGTTTTTGGCAGTCACTAGTAGTGCGAAGGTCACTCAAACCTAATGCTCAAAGCGAATCTGAAATTGAAGCTCAGCTCCGAGTTATGATATCTGCAGGTGGCGTCATGACAGCTCGGCTTGCTGCGAATTTTGTGTTGCCACGAGCGAGGCCAGTAGAGTGGAAGCCGCTAAAAGCGCGCGCCCGTCGTGTAACGCTTCGATATCTGCAAGGCATTGTTTCTTGATTCGACGGCGCTCAAACTCATCGCTGCCATGATCGGTTGGCATTTCGATCAAATAGCCGGGCGCAACATTCATGGTGTGGGCCAATTGTACCAAGGTTCCCGTGCTGATTCGATTGGCTCCAATCTCGTATTTTTGGAGCTGCTGATAGGACATTTCTAGCTTTTCAGATAATTCAATCAAAGAAAGTCCAAGCTTCTTACGAAGCGCGCGAACATTTGATCCGACTCGCTCGTCAATCTCTTTGGAAGTTTTGGTTTGCATCTTCATTGTTCCCAAATTTGATTTTCGATTTTTTCTAACCTTCACCAGCATTACAGCAACACTGTAGCTACCAACAAAATTGAAACTCAACGCCTTATGAACACGGAAAATTCGTCGGAAACCTCGCTGACACAAAAAGAGAGAAATTATTCAAATTCGAGTATTTTTCCTCTGTGCGCAATTCGATTGAACAGATCAAATACCTCACCCGATTCTAACACTAGGAGGGGAGAGTGGGGCAGAGTCTTAGTAGATTTCTCATGAATCGAGCTGAGAGAGAATTTACTCTCGTCTTTTAAATTTGACGACTAGAATACACTCAATTTGAGTTATATTCGCTCATACTGAAGCCATGAGTGAGCCTGCAAACCATCCGAAGCATTTGTGTTCCAAACGCGTGATTCTATCCAGACTACTTCAGTTGTCAGCTCTGCTTGCAGCAGTTCTATTGCTGTCACTAATTGTTGGATTTTTATGGGCTTTGTCCCAATCGCGCAAGTTGGGCTTACGGCTTCTCCTGCCTGTGCGACCCGAAGCTTCTGCCGATTGTTAAGACTTTCATACAAATTCTCCACTTCTTTGTGATGGAACGGGAGAAAATAGGATGAACTTTCAGCGCATATTACCCAGTGCAATCGGCTTTTTGGATAGCGTCAACATGATGTTTGACCGAGCAGCTGAGCAATTGAGTTTACCAGAAGATGTTGCCAAAGCTGTTCGCAATTGCAACGCGACGTATGAAGTCCAGTTCAGTGTCCGCCTGCGAGACCAGCTCCACGGTTTTCGCGGTTTTCGATCTGTCCCTTCCGACCCGTACTCATTTCTCAACGAAAATTATACAGCGTTGCGATGATCCCACGAAACCGTAACGAACTCCTACCGCGCTGCCATGGCAAGAACTGAGTTTCTGACCTCAAGCATCTGCGATGTTCGGCGCAGACCAGATCGGCAAGCTGTTTTTGCCTTATTGGATCGCCGCCAAGCGGACATCATCGTTCATGCTCGCGAGCCGGACACTTACAATATAGGCCTTTTCTGTATCCATTCCGGCTAGGATAAGCCCGGCTTGAGCGCTCGAAAGTTTGCGCAAAAATCCTGCCGCAAAGACTGGGTCCATTTTGTTGAAGATCTGAGCGGCTTGATCCGGTTTCATCGCCCCATACATCTGGGCAAGGTGTTTGATGTCTTCAGTTGAACCTTGCTGCATTTCGGCCCACTTTGCGTCCAATGACTTTTGCAAAGCCTGAAGATCTGATGTCTCTGCTTTGAGCTTGTTCTCCCAGTCCTTTAGCTCCACCTCTTTTGTACGCAAAGCGGCCATTTCTTTATCTACAAGAGCTTTGTCTTTGCTGAGCTGAACCGCCGTTTCCCCAGAAAAACATGCCTCACCTATCTGGACTTGAGGCAGGGTGGGGGGCTCCTTTTTGGCAGACTCCGTTTGGCCACTTGCGCCCGGTTCAACCACATTATCTACGTCGATTGTATCAAGTGCTTCGACTTGAACCTCCTCTTTGGGGACAGGCTCAGGCCCCTCGGCTCTCGCCAGCGGACTCGGCATAAAGCGAGCTGACCCGCCAATCGTGAATAATATACCAAGTGTCAGAAGAACATGAGAGCGCTTAGTTTCTGGAAGGTTCATGGCTCAACTCTCATATCTTTGGGGGCTAGAAGCATTGAATTGGCCGTTCGTTGGAGGGCCGCTTCGATTACGAATTTTGTGCGGCCACTCAGATCACGCATCTGAGCGGCGAGCGCTGTCATTTCAACTGCTTTCTCCGCGCAGTCGGAAAAGACAATCCGCATTTCTGCGTTAAATTCGGCTTGCGCAGCTTTTACCTCACTAAGCGTTTGCGCATTGCGAGACTCGATATCCTGGGTTTTAGCCTCTATATGCTCACACATATTATCGGCCAGTTCGAGGGCGTCATCTAAGCGCTGTTCATGCGCGCTCGTTAAGCCTTCAAAACGCGATTTTATCCGCTGAAACTCCGTCTCAGCATCGGCGCTGACGGCGTCTAGGCGGCTGGCGGAGCGAGTTTCTAAATCACGCGTCAAGACTTGTATGCGATCGCAAACCTTATCGGCTTCAATGGTTATAGCGTCGATTAAGCTGCAATGCTCGGCGTCAAAACTGCGCGACAAAGTTTCCAATCGATCAGAGGCCGTGTTGGCCTCGGTTAGCAATTCGGTTAGCCGCGCAGCGATTTGACCGGCATGGGAGCGGGTCTGCTGTGTGCTTTCGGTCATGTCAGAGGCAGATTTAGAGAAGGCTACAATTGTCGCGCCCAGCCCATCCTTTGTATCCTGTAACGCGCGCAAACGTCGATTGAGCACAAAGCAATATATGCACGCGGCGACAGAAATCAGCAGGATCGCGATATCGGTTGGTTGGATACTCATTGGCCTATCTCAACAAGAAACTGGTTACCAGAATGCCTTCAGAGACAGATGCGCCGAGAACCAATTCGGACCGACGAGACAATTGTTCCCGCATTTGGCCAAAATAGGCTGGGTTTTCAAAGTCGGTGATTTCTACCGATCTGAGATAATTGACAAAGGCGTCCATCAAAATGGGGACGTCCTTTTTCACATCATCGACATGCGATTTGTCTGTCACCACCGCAATTTCCATTTTTAGATACCGGGTTGCAGGCTCACTCCCGATCGTGATTAGAATTTCCTCCATTTGAACAAATGATTGGTCCATACGCTTTGGCGCGCTTGCTTGCACCGGCTCTTCAGCCACACAGGCAGCCTCAACTGGTTTCTTCTCTGCGGGGGAAAGGAAGTAACTGGCGCCAAATGATGTCATGATCGCTGCGCCCGCTAGGATGATCAGGCCCATGCGTCCGCCGTCGGGTTTTGCTTCATTGCCGTCGCTGTCTTGAGTGGTTTTTTTTTCGCTCATTAGTTTTGATCCGTTCAAAGGTTGAGACCCTAAAAGATCAGCGCTGGGTAAAGGATGTATTAATAAATTTCTCCCTATGGTTAACCTTCCTACCAAGATCGAGCGGAATGGGCAGTTGACAGATGAATTTTTTAGAAACTTTGCGTGGATTGCCACTGCAACGCCAACTCGTCCTTCTGGGGGCAGTGATCGGCGTATCTGTCGCAATGATGTTTATGGTCCGCGGCGCAATGAACGAACCGATGGTGCTGCTTTATTCAGGCTTAGACCCCCAGCACGCTGGAGATATCATCAGTGAGCTTGACCAGAGTAAGATTGATTATGAGATTGATCTGCAATCGATTTTTGTCCCGCGGAGCGACCGAGACCGCATTCGTTTCAATCTGGCCCAAAAAGGACTTCCAAAACAAGCTGTTAAAGGCTACGAGCTGCTCGATGACGTCAATGGCTTCTCCGTCACATCAGAGATGTACAATGCCTCTTATTGGCGGGCCAAAGAAGGTGAGTTAACCCGTACGATATTGGCGATCTCAGGCGTTGACGCTGCGCGTGTCCACATCGGTGCCAGCCTGAGGTCGGGCTTCTCCCGGTCTAAAGCAGCCCAAACTGCTTCGGTAACCCTAACAACCACGCGCGATCTTTCGACCTCGCAAGCTGAAGCGATCCAATATATGGTGGCTCTGGCCGTGTCAGGTCTGAACCCGAAAGACGTGGTCGTCATCGATCCACAATATGGCATCCTTGCCGGTCCAAATGTTGACAAAACAGCCCGGCCATTGGTCGCTGCCGCCGATCAGGCAAGCGCTCTAGAAGCCAAAATACTCAGATTGCTGGAGGCCCGGTTAGGCCCCGGCAACGCACAAGTTTCAGTGTCGCTTGATGTGCGCCGTGAGCGTGAATTGATTTCGCAGATCGAGTTTGATCCAGGGTCACAAGTTGTGCGCCAACGTACCACTAATGATGTCAGCGAGCAAAGCGCTGGGAGCGGGGGAGCGGTAACGGTTGCAAGCAATCTACCGCAAGGCGGTGAGGGCGCAGGCGGCACACAAAGTACAGCAAAGAATTCGAGCGAAAGTATTGCTTATGAACTCAATGAAGTGCGCACCGAGATAGAACGGTTGCCAGGCGAAGTTACGCGTATGTCGATCGCCGTCCTTGTAAACGAGCTTGCTCTTGGTATCGATCCAGCCGACGTCGCCGCCGCTGAAGCGCTGGTCGCTGAATTTGAAACCCTGATCGCTTCAGGCGCTGGACTAAATGTCGACCGCGGTGATGCCATCACTGTCGAGACCATGCCGTTCTCACTCCCAGTTGAAGGTGAGATGACGCCAGCGCCTAGCATGATGGAACGCTTGCTTGAACAGCATATGTGGTCGGCCATTCAGGCCCTATTGCTCGGTCTGGTCACCCTGGCGCTCGGCATGGGGGTCATCCGCCCAATCTTGAAACCAAAATTGGGTGGGTCATCAGCTGAGGTAGGGGCAGGTGCAACATTTGGCGAGGGCTCCGGCGATGAGACCGCCCCGGCTGACGCGTTCGATTTCCTCAAAGACTATGCGCGAGAACGCGAAGAAGAGACCGCTGCGCTCCTGCAGGAATGGCTAAACGATGACAGAGGACTTGCGGTCAATGAGTAAAATAATATTTGAAAGTCTCCCACGTTTTGATGATCCAAACGAACTGTTAAAGTTGCCTGTCGGCCAGTCTTGGCTCCGCGACCTTGCGGCGCAACATGAACAAACGCTTGCATCCAAGGACGCTAACCTCCCGGGCGACGCGCCAAATCCAAGCGATATAGGTTTAGCCGAGATTGAAGATGCCGACTCAGGGGGCGGTCAAGTCGTTGAAGAGAGCCCAGCTGACGGGTTCGACGCGTTCAATTTCACTCTAGCAGATACGATTGCTCAACTTGGCGGGGATGTCCAAGCCCAAACGATCGCGGGCATTCAGAGCATCGCTTCGAAACTATTTCCCAAATTGACCGCCATTTTTCTCGCCGATGAGCTAGCCTATCACCTTCCAAACCTGATTCCCAAACAGGTGCCAAATGTTGAAATAGCTTCCTCCGCCGGCCTGTCAGTTCGACTTCAAGCTGCGCTTGCTCGCTCAGGCGCACTTCCCCCAAATTGCCAATTTGTTAACGCCGATGAAGGTGAACCAGAACATTCAATTCGTATTGTCTGGCCAAATGGCGGGTACGATTTCGACTTCGATGCATTGTTGACCGACTGCCTAGCCCACTTAGATACCGAAACCCAAACTCCAGAGGACTAACAGGATGCCAGTTGATGTAGAAACGCAGCGAGCCCCCATTGAAGAGCGGCGAAGTCGGTCGGAAGAAAATAGCCGGCGTCGATCTATCTTTGGCGTCCCAGTTATCGTGACGGTGTCAATCGGTCAGCAACGTATGAGCGTATCAGAGCTTCTCGCCCTTGCCGAAGGATCTGTCGTTTCTTTGTCTTCAAAAATTGAAGACCCAATCAATTTGATGGTCGACGACAAGTTGATCGCCAGAGGTGAATTGATTGAAACCGATGCAGGCGGACTGGCGGTTAAAATTACAGAAATTGGAGAAGCCTAAGATGATTAAGGTCTGCCGGAACGGTGTCAGCCAGCGCTTCATTATTTTGGCTGCGCTTTCAGCGATAGCGTTTGGTTTTTCGGCGTTTGCACAAGATGCGGGACCGGTCCCGCTTCCTGATCTTGATGGACTATTCGGCAACTCACGGCAGGACGGTTTGAGTAACAGCGTTATTCAAATGTTTATGGTGGTCACCGTTCTGAGCCTTGCCCCTGGCATCGCAATGATGGTGACTTGCTTGCCATTTATGGTGATAGTTTTCTCAATCCTGCGCCAGGCCCTCGGTATCCAACAAGCCCCACCAAACATGATGATCATGGCGCTCGCCATGTTCCTGACCTTTTTTGTCATGGAGCCTGTGTTCATGGAGGCATGGAGCACCGGCATTACACCTTTTATGGACGGTGCGATCACAGAACAGCAAGCCTGGACGATGACAACCGATCCCTTCCGCGTCTTCATGACAAATCGGATCGAGCCTGAGACCCTCAGTGTTTTGGCTGAGGCAGTCAACCGGCCCATTGTTGAAAGCGAAGCACCTTCCTTCTCGCTGCTCGCTACGGCCTTTATGTTGTCGGAAATTAAGCACGCGTTTCAAATTGGGTTCGTGATATTCCTACCATTCATGGTGATCGATCTGGTCGTTGCCTCTGTCTTGATGGCTGTGGGCATGATGATGGTACCACCGACCGTTGTGTCACTGCCGTTCAAGATCGGATTTTTCGTTCTGGCAGATGGTTGGCTGCAAATCACGACAGCGCTGCTGAGCGGATACGCATAACCTGCGCCTTGGCGCCAGAGGACCCCCAGATGAACGAGCAGAAAAAGCCCGAAAACCGACCGACTTCAATGGCAACGCCGGCCCAGCGCGCTGCTATTGTGATTGCAATGCTCGGCGAAGCAACTGCACGTCCGATTATGGAAAAGCTGGATGATGGCGCTCTCGCGCGCGTTAAGGAAGCCCTCGAGACGATTGCTCTAATTCCGCGCAACGAACTGACTGAAATTGTCGTCGATTTTCTCAACCAGTTGCGACAGACATCGGGCGAATTGCTTGGCGGCAAGCTGCATACCCGCGATATGATCACCAATATTTTTGAACATCGCAAGGATGGCCTTGCAGTGGCCTTAGAGCAGAAACAAAATGAAGAGGGGGCGGGCTCTCCAGTAACTGACGCAGTTTCCGATCCAAAGACCGTCTGGGTCAGGTTGGCCGAACATGAGCCTGAGAAAATTGCAACATATCTAAATGGCCTTAGTCCAAATCTCGCATCGCTTGTATTGCGGCGATTGGACGTGACACAGACGTCTGAGGTTTTGAACTTTATTGATGAAACTATGCTGCAATCGATTATGGAACGCCTGATTGAACCAGAGAATGATGATCCTGAGATCACTTCCGTGATCGGGCGCATGGTTGAACTCGAATTTTTAAATTTAGATCAGACAAATGACGCAGAAAACCGAGAGCATTTAGAGGGGATAGGAGAGATATTGAGCCTGATCCCGACTAGCAAAAGAGATAGTTTGGTCGAATTTTTAAGGACCGAGCATGAGAGCAAATTGGAGAGTATTCAAAAAGCGCTGTTTACCCTCGAATCGCTGCCAGAATTGCTACCACGTGCGGGCGTGTCTGTTGTCTTTAGAGAGTACGGGACGCCAAAGATGACCGAGCTATTATTAACCCTGGCCGGGCCCCTGGTTCCAGTCTCTGAATTTCTCTTGACCAATATATCTTCAAGGCTTTCTGATCAGATTCGCGAAGAATTGAACGCGTTGAAACCGCTGGACACTGAAAACACTGAACGAGTGCAAAGAGAGTTCCTATTGGGCCTGATGACGATGAAGCGCAAAGGGCTTGTAACCTTACTGGACAAGCCGACTACCCAAGATCAATAGAGATAGATGATACGGTATGTGTGAAATCTGGAGGTTAGAAACACCTCCCTTTCCATAACGGTTGCTTACCCATGCTCGAGGCCCAAAGTGCGCGTGCGAATTTGTCAGTTGAGTCCGGTTTTGCCGTGCCGTGCCCAAACCAAGACCACTTCCTAATTTCAAAAGGCTAGCAGAAATGCAACCTAGAAAGCCTAGGACATGAAGGGTCTTCACAAAAAATTCATTCTCGCCGCGTTTCGACATGAGTGTGTGAATATTCGTAAAAAATCGAGCTATGAATAGAAACTCACCAAACTCCTAATGCCCGCTAATGATCAGAGTAATTCTCCTTAGTGATCGAGGGATCTCAGGCGGTGGGCGTCGAACCAAAACTCATCTAACGAGACTTTGAAATCCCAAACTTTCGGCGAGAGCCAACAGCTTGATAGGTTGATTTTCAGCCTTTCCGTTTGGTCTGGCAGTAGGCCGGTCAACGAAAAATAAACGAATTTCTCCCCAATATTGCTGGTGTCGAAATCAGGGTGCAATTTTTGGGGAAATGGACCGATGTGGGTTAGGGAATTTGGGGCAGATAAGTCTGGCGCGACTGCAATGATTTGGGCTATCGCAGTTATTCCAATTCTGATGCTTGTTGCCGGCGCAATTGATTTTGGACTGCGTGAAAATAGTCAAATAGAACTTCAAGCAGTGTCAGACGCTGCCGTTATTGCAGGTGTTACGAGTTTGATGAAAACGGGCGGCGACAAAGAAATAGCCGTAGAGGTTATCGAAGATGCCTTTCTGGCAAATCTGGCAACAAAAAACATGCGCGGCGGCGAAGTTGAGCCAATCATCACGTTTCCCGGCGAATCCATAATAGAGGTCAAAGTGGACCATGAAGTCGAAACAAGCCTGATGGCTTTGGCTGGTGTTCCAAAATTGCGGATCAAAACTTTGTCACAGGCAAGCTTTGGTAGTCCCTTACACATTGAAGCCGTTCTGGTATTGGATAATTCTCTTTCAATGAAAGGGGATCGACTGTCTGATCTGAAAACAGCGGCGCTCACTTTTGCAGACATTGTCTTGGAGGAGGGCGATAAGACCAAAAAGATTGGTATCGTTCCGTTTTCCAACTTTGTGAATGTTGGAAAACAGTACCGAGATCAGTTTTGGATGGACGTTCCGCCAAAATACAATGAGGTCCAACAGCAATGCTCTGTCGATCGCAAGGCGACACTGGCCGAAGGGTGTAAGCAAAAAACCAAACCCTGTGCCCAGGACGGCGTCAAATCGTCATGTTCGTATTGGTCGTGCCCTAGCAATAAAAAACCGATCGAAACCTGTGAGGACAAGACTAGGAGGTACAGATGGCACGGCTGCGTAAACTCGCGGGCCGGCGCACTCAACATCAGAGACAGTGAATTTTCGACAACTCCGGTCCCAGGAAAACTGACAACATCGGAGGGAGTCTGCCCAACAGCTATCCTTCCTTTAAACTACGATGCTGCAAAGGTCGATGATCACATCAATGCTCTGACCGCGCGTGGAGAGACATATATGGCAACAGGCATCACTTGGGGCATTCGTGTCTTGTCGCCTTCTGCACCTTTCGATCAGGGCGCAGTGCCAGTTAAAGGCGAGAACCAAAACAAAATCATGGTGATCCTATCGGACGGTGAGAACTCGCGGTCTCGTCACCCCAAAAACGGCGGTCATTGGTCGACGAACAAAAAGCACGCTGATGCTGCAACCGTGGCGGCCTGCAAGGAAGCAGAAGAGTCTGGTATCATCGTCTACACAATTGCCTTCAACGTGACCGATGCCGACACATTAAAGTTTTTGGAAGATTGCGCCGGTGATCCGGAAAGATTCTATCAGGAGATCGACGCCGATGGCATGTTGAACGCGTTCAAAACCATTGGAAAGGAATTCAAGAATTTGGCACTTACGCGCTGAGGTCTGAGTGGTTGAGCATGCCCATTAAAGCGCTAGATAATATTGGATCGTGCGACGCTCCAGAGAGGGGAGCAGCAACCTATCAATACATGGCACCAAAACATGTATATACGATCGCCTTTAAGGCGCTAGATATCATGCATGTGCGCTCTATACCTCCAGATCCAATCGCATATTGGGTTTGGTTTGCATATGAGGCTAAAAGCAATCACGAACTCGTGCGCGCGATCGATCTGCAGCTTAAAAGTACGGGGAACCTTTCAAAGCATGAGATTGTCCAGTTGTATGAGACATACATACAGGACAGCCACGCCGAAGCCATTCGTCAAAACCTAGGGCTAGATCTGGAGTACAGCCTCAAGTCCGTATCCGATCTCGTTTCTGGATCGGTAAATCGGAGTAGGGGTTTTAGCGAGCAACTCAAAAATACCGCTGTAAAGCTAGACAGCGTAAAAGACTCCAATGGCTTGAAAGCTATCGTTTCTGAAGTCCAGTCCCAAAACTCTGAAATGGCATCTGCCGTTGAGGCATTCAGTCATGAACTAATTGCGAGCCAAACTCATATCGCGAAATTAAATCGCAAACTGGAGCAACTGCAGGCGTTGAGTTTGCTTGATCCATTGACGGGTGTATCTAACAGACGAGCTTTCGACGTGCGACTTAAACAAGATGTCGAAGAGTCTTTCCAGGCGAACAAGCCGCTTTGCCTTACATTTATTGACTTGGATCATTTCAAACGCATTAATGACCTTCTGGGTCATCAAATAGGGGATAAGGTACTCAAAGGGTTCGCGAACTTTTTGAGGGCTCATACCTCCGACAAGACCTTGATTGCACGGTATGGCGGCGAAGAGTTTGCCGTTATACTCAATGATACGAAGATCATCGATGCACATAATCAGATGATTTCGCTCGCTCGCAAACTTGAAAAAATGCAGCTTCTATCAACCGCCGAACATGAGCGAATCGGGGCGATAACGGCTTCATTTGGGATCGCAAACTATCGGTCTGGTCGCTCTGATTCTGACATAATTAGGCTTGCAGACAAGCAACTTTATGCTGCCAAAACCGCCGGAAGGAACCGGGTTCATTCAGAAGGTCTCTAGGTGCGCTGTAAAAAACCTCCGTTACTCCTCCTGCGCTGTGCTTGAACTCTCGTTTGCTGCGCAAGCACAGAGCGCAATTACAATTTTCGATAAGGCAAAAGCCAGAAGTTCAAATGCAACCTGTAGGAATGTAGCGGCTCTCCAGCAGGCAGCACGAGTTCAGTCAGCAAAAAAGGACCCTGCCCTTAAGGGATGACAAGCTCTGCGTGGATGGCGCCAGCAGCGCTCATGGAGCGAATGATGTCTGCCATCTCTTGAGGATCAACGCCGAGTGCATTTAGCCCAGTGACAAGTTGCGACAGGGTCGTATTCGGCTCAAGGACAGCAATATGTCCGCTGCCTGTTTTGTCGATGGTAATGGTCGAGCGGGGCAGGGCAATAGACTCGCCGGCTGCGAATGGGTTGGGCTGTGAAACAACAGTCGACTCGCTAACTTTGATCGAGATGTTGCCTTGCGCGATTGCGACTTTCGAAATCGTCACATCCTCGCCAAAAACTATGGTGCCAGACTTTTCGTCAATCACGATCCTGGCGGGAGAGGCGACCATGATCGGCAAATTTTCGATTTCAGCCAAAATTCGGGCTGGCGATTGAGTATGCTGTCTAAGGTCAAGATCAACTGTGCCAGGGTCTCGCATCATTGCGGAGCCGTTTCCCAATGCTGTATTGATTATGTCTTCAACCCGCGCAGCAGTCGTAAAATCTGGGGTGCGTAGCGCCAGGACAATCGAATCGCGCTGGTTAAAGTCGTAGATAATCTCTTGCTCGATGCGGGCGCCGTCAGGAATGGCGCCGGTGGTGGGGGTTCCACGCGTGACCCGTTCGGCCTGAGCCTGTACATCCACGCCGCTGACCAGAACGCTGCCTTGCGCCACTGCATAGACCGAATTGTCAGCGCCCTTTAAGGGCGTAAGTATCAGCGTTCCACCTTTGAGACTCTTTGCATCACCTATTGATGCAACCGCGACATCAATTGTCGAACCGCTGCGCGCAAAAGATGGCAGGGTGGCCGTTACCAAAACTGCGGCCACGTTTTTGGGCTTGATGTCTTCCCCTTGCACATTGACACCTAGACGCTCGAGCATGTGAGATAGCGTGTCTTCGGTGTATGGCGCATTGCGAACTGAATCGCCGGTACCATTGAGGCCAACGACAATACCATACCCGACCAGATCATTCTCACGCACACCCTCGACATCAACTATATCGCGTAGGCGTGTTTGGGCGTCTGCCGGTAGCGCGATCGAAAATACCGCAAGCAGCGCCACCGCGCAGAATAAGGGGGGCCATTTCATAACGTTACCTCAAGTAATTTAAAAGGGAGAGATTGGAGAGACGTGTTGTCAACAGATAAGATGCCTCCAAAGAGGCCTCCAGATCGCGAAGCTCGGTTGCAGCTTCATACTGATCACGCGCCGTCAGGTTGTTAAACGCATTTGTGAAGATCATTTCTTCGCGGGCCAGGGACTCACCTTTCTGGGCGATCTGTTCCTGGACCACGCCGCGATCAGCGCGAAGTCGCACAATGGCTGTCTCTCCAGAAGTTATGTTTATTGCGGCTGCCTTTAACGCGCTGGATCCTACATCCAAGACGGCGATCTCTTCCCTAGATCCTGCGAGTGCGAGCGTGGCCAAACCGCTAACAAGTTGAGTGATCGCGGGATCGATCGCGGTCACAGCGTCTGAGTCTGATGGATCTGGTGTCCCGCTAAAAATACCCTGCTGCCAAGCGCCTGCTGGATCATTGAAAAACGTTTCAAGCGCAGCTGAATAGGTTGCGGCATCAGGGCTCGCCTGCGCGATAACCCTTAATTGAGAAAGCATTTCGTCAGGTGCCTGAAGAGGAGGCGTGGAGGTCGCGTCACCCGAAAAGAGATAGCGGTCGCCATGACGGGTCCCAAGCGCGCTGAAGATCTGTTGTAGCGCGGATTCTGCGTCCCTGCCGGCCAGCTCCAGACTAGTGGAATCCTCAAATCCAATGGCCGATTGCAATTGTGTGCCAAGTGAGCTGCTTGCAGTTTGAATCTGAGTTAGACTGGATTGGGTTAGATCTAGACGCGTTTCGCGCAGCGCTAAGGCGCTTTGCTGGCGCGCGATCCCATCAACCATTTTTTGGCTGAGCATGGCTTTGCCAATCTGGCCGTCCAAATGTTTTGTAACATCGCTTACGCGCCCGGTAACAGCTTCTTGCGAAGTGACTGAAAGCTGCTCTCGAATTTCAGCAATACGACCACTCAAAGATGGAGTGATAAGACTGGTCAGGTTTGGAATACGCATTGGACTATAGCTCCATCAAGCGATTGATCATTTGGCTGGCGACTTCAATGACCCGGGCATTGGCCGAGTAGGCTTGCTCAATTAGCAATAGATCTTGCATCTGGCTGTCGATATCGACGCCCGTTTGAGAATATTCTGCTTCGTTCAAAGCTTCGAACTGCAACAAGGTTGAGGAATTGACCGCGTCATGGGATACGCGAGACTGTCCTGTGATCGTTGAAATATGCGCGGCAAGTTCTGCAGCCGAATAACCCCCGGCAATTGATCCATCACTTACCGTCTCAACCGCTGCAACAGCGCCCACCATGGCGTTTAGAATAGATGCATTGCCCTCAAGACCGGGCGCCGCAGCGCCGATCCCGTCGCGCAGTCTGAACACCTCGCCGCCCCGATCAGTGTCAATCGCAGCGTTCAAGGTCATCCGGCCGGCTAGGCCTGGCCCCGTTGCAGGGGAAGGGTCTACAAATAGACCATACTCGCCCGGTGGCTTGGTTGCATCAATTGCATCATCAGACAGCCTGGACATCAAATCGCCCGCAACCATGTCGAGCTGGGCACTGAAATTTGGCAGATCATCGTCTCTGAGCTGAAAGAGAGCTCCAAACATACCGCTAGAAACAGCGCCAAATGAATTCGTGCCGGGCGTAATTTCAGTGCCATCTACGCTAATGCCTGACAAATCACCTGAACCCAGTGTTTGGCCGGGTTGAAAGGTAGACGCAGGATCAAATTCGATCTGCCGAGCACGCCCGGCTACTAAATATACGCCCTCTACCGTCAGCACATCGATTACACCGCTGTCCCGCTCGACCGTCTGAATGGGTAAATAGTCGGCGATTTGATCTAAGACCCGGCCGCGCTCATCACGTATTGCGGCGGCCTGGCTGCTGGTGCGATCAATCCCAGCAAGCTCAGAATTGAGGTCTTGGACTTGAAGCAGTGCAGTATTTACAGTTTCGACGCCTGAGGCGACCTCACGATCCGCTTCCTGGCGCATATCTACCGACATCGTCGATAGGCTACTAAACATATCAGTGACACTGCGCGCAGACTCCAGAAGGGCCGCAGCGCTCGAAACGCTTTCTGGAGATGCAGCCGCTACGCTTAGCGCGCTTTCGAAACTCGATACTGATTGAAATAGGCCTGGCCCATCGGAGCTGTCGCCAAGGCGGGTCGAGATCGATTGCCAGGAAGAGGAAAGAACACTGGACTGGGCCAAGTCGCTCGATAAAAGACGGCGTTCGCTTGTGAGAGCTTCATTGCCCGATCGTACAACCCCATCCGAATGAACCCCGGTGGTTTGGCGCCCAGCAATGGTCTCGGACACGCTAACAGAACGGCGAACATAGCCAGGCGTTGCCGCATTGGAAACGTTGGTTGCAACCGTTTCGGCCCGCAGACTAGATATCTGCAGGCCTGCCCGAGCTGAATTGATTGCGCTTGATAGACTCATCGGGAAGAGGAGGCTCCTATTTGTAACCTATCGCTTCAGGTTCGTCGTTTCCTGAAGCATCTCATCAACTGTCTGCACGATTTTGGCATTTGACGAGTAGGCGCGCTGAGTTTCGATTAGATCGGTGAGTTCTGAAGCGATGTCGGTGGTCGACTCCATCAAGGCAAAGCCGGCGACACCGCCAACTGGGCCTGAGCCAGCATCCCAAAGATAAATATCTCCACTGGCAGCAGAGATCGAGAAGGCTTGCGAGTCCTCGGCGTTCAATCCATTCAAATTCGGAACGTCGGCGACAGGAATCTGATAAAGGGTGCGCCGGAAGCCAGTGTCATATATGGCCTGAAGGAAACCGCGATCATCAACCTCGATTGATTGAAGGTCACCTATTGGTGCCCCATCTTTGCTGACGGCGGTCGGAGAGAAGGGGGCTGCCAGCTGGGTTAGGCCCTCAGCTTCACCAGGTCGACCGACAAATACATCAACGTTTCCATGTTCAAGCGAGACAGTTACCTTACCCGTTGCCGGGTCATAGGTAGCGCCGCCACCTGCAGTCGCAGTGGCAATACGTCCGCCATTTGCAACACCGTCACTGAATTCGAGTGCCATATCCCCAATGCTTACGGCTGGGTCTCCAGCGCTATCAAATATCTCGACTTGCCATTGATTGGAAGAGCCGGTACCCGGCACAACAGGTGTAAAGCTCAGCGTCATCGTTTGGGCTCGCCCGAGCGTGTCATAATACTCAACTGGCAAGGTATAAGCTTCGCCGGCTTCGCCGGCATTGGTCGCATCTGCGGGAAGGTTGATGCCGACTTCGACATTGGTCGTCGCGGCCGCCGTGAATTGCGACGCAGAAATATTTATTGGCTCAAGGTTTGTTCCGCTGCTGCGGCTGACCGTTCCAACTTCTCCGCTCGAATCTGCTGGCCAACCGAGTAGAAATAGCCCGCTTTGAGTGCGCAGGTTGCCGTTCTGGTCAGCGGTAAAGGATCCGGTCGGAACCATCATCAAATTTCGATCTGACGCCAATGAAATTGCGCCCGTCCCATCGGTTACAGGAAGCAATCCTCGCCCCGTCACGGCAATATCGGTCGCGTTACCCGTGGAAACTAGAGACCCAGTCGCTGCGATGTTCTTGAACGCATTCACGCTCACCCCACCGGCGGAGTATGTTGATGAGCGTTGCTGCAACACCATACTGGAGAAATCCACCTGACTACGTTTGTACCCGTAGGTCGCTGAATTGGCGATGTTGTCCGAAATTGTCGACAACCGAGTGGCGTTGGCGTTAAGGCCTGCGACGCCAGCATTAAGGGATGATGAAATGGTCATTGGGATGCTCCTGCATTAGACGACGCAGACAATGATCCACAGACCTTAATAACTGACTAAGCTTCTTCTCCCCTCCTCGCAGCGCTTACATGCCGGTGTCAGGTGTGAGTTGGTGGGCGGGTGTTGTGCCTGTTAGGATAACAATGGCGATCCGGCGATTTTGAGCGGCAGAGGGATGATCCGGGTCTAGAGGTTCGGTGTCAGCGCGCCCAGCAACTTCGCGGATGCGATAAGCTGGGATGCCATTTGCGACCAAAAGCATCCGGGCCGCATTGGCTCTGTCGCTCGATAGGTTCCAGTTGTTATAAATGGCGCCACTGCGGTAGCTTCGATTATCTGTGTGTCCCACAATCTTGATATCATTATCAAATGCCTCAAACGATCCCGACACCACATTCAGAAGACTGCGTAAGAGGGGAGTAGGATCGCTGCGTCCAACTGGGAAAAGTGGCATTTCGTCAGAATCTGCCAATTCCAAAACAATGCCTTCAGGCGAGAGTTTGATCGACATATGCTTAGATAAATGGCCCTCAGACTCGTTCAATTTGATCTTTAGGGCCTGCAAATTCTCAGCAATCGTGTCGGCGTTCATATTGCCTCGCGCTTCATCTGCAGGATGAGATGTTGTCTTTTTCTGACTCGCGCCCAGACCCATCTTAGCCAATGTCTGTTCTGTGAAAACGGAAGATCCATTGAGCCCGTCAGAACCACCACCAGATATGCGGCTGATCGGAATGGTTGGGTTAAAATAGTCAGCTAATCCTTTTCTCTGTTCCTCGGTCGTAGCGTTAAGAAGCCACATGAGAAGGAAAAACGCCATCATCGCTGTCACAAAGTCGGCGTAGGCGACTTTCCACGCTCCTCCGTGATGCTCGTCTCCCTTTACGACCTTCTTGCGCTTGATAATAATTACTGGCGCAATCTCGGTTTCTACATCCATGTCCATCAATCATTCCCTTGGTTTGATGGGAGAAACTTATCAAAACATGGCGAATATTCTGCGAATAATACCTCGTAGATTTTTTGCAATTCGTAACCTTTTATCAACTCCGTGGCTTCAAAGGTTAGCGCTCCAGTAACGAATTTCTCCCCTCGGTGATTTAAAGATGTCGGTGCTCCGAAAGAAAATTGATACCAATAGCGGTTTGCCTCCCAGCATTCTGCAGGTGCGGGCATTTTGGGACCTGATAAGCAACGTTTCTGGTGCTTGGGCCAACGACGCGACAGGCCTAGAGGCTATCTGCGACATTTCTGATCGAAAGGTTTTGTCGGCTTGCAAAGCCAGTGATTTGCTTGGCGAAAACGTCTTCTTTCTGTTTGCATCTGGGACCGAGACCGGCCCAAGCGCGATAATTTTGGACCAAGCTTGTGTTGCCCAATGCGCCGCATACAGATTTTCTGAAGAGGTTGAAACGATTTCGGCGGCCTCTAAGATTTTTTTGAAACTAGCATGCGAGGCAGCGGCTCTAAATCTCGCCAATGCCATCTGCTTGAAGGTGCTGATGCAATCAGAACCTTTAAAGCTTGGAATGCCTATTGGCTTTCACAGCGCGGAAAACCGATTTGGCGGGGACGGGGAATACCTCCACGTTGTCATCAAAATCTCACTGGCGGCCGTGCCGGCCAGTATCGGTCTGTTGTTTCCGATCGGTGCTATTCACACCGCCGTGCAAAAACGTTGGCAGGCGCTCACTGAAGCGCGCGACGGTAACGGCGAACATAGCCACGATATTTTACGCAAATCAGTGCGCGCCTCATCCCTGACAATTAACGCAGTCCTCGATCAATTCATGATGACGGTTGGAGAATGTTCTAGGCTCAATGTTGGCCAAATCTTACCATTGAAGAACGCAGATTCATCAAATTTACGCCTTTCCACCGAAACGCTCACCGGACCACTCAACATCACACATGGCGAAATGGGGGTCTGGAAGGATTGCCGCGCTGTCAAACTGGCTGGCCCTGTGTCTGACGGTTTTCTCAGAAATGTAGCCGACCTTTAACAGGACAAACGGCGCCCGAATTAGAGGAGTTAGATTATGAACGCTGCAATTGGATTGGCCGTAACTGTCATTATGGTTTTTGGCGGATATATTTTGGCAGGAGGTAAGATGGGTATCATTACTCATGCCCTCCCGTTCGAAATGATGATGATCGGCGGTGCGGCGATTGGCGCCTTTGTCGCAGCCAATGATATGTCAACGATCAAACATACTGGCGGTGATCTGGTTGCCGCTTTTAAAGGCCCAAAATGGAAAAAGGCAGATTATCAGGACCTATTGTGCCTGATGCACGAATTGCTCTGTATATACAAAGAGAACCCGGTTGACATCGAAGCCCACATTGAAGCGCCTAACGACTCCGAAATTTTCAACAGATACCCAAAAATTTCAAACGACCACGCCGCCATAGAAATGATCTGCGATACGTTTCGGTCTATGATCATGAACTTTGACAACGTGCATCAGGTCGAGGAGCTTCTGGAAAAACAACTCGACAGTTTGCTCGAGGACCATCTTCACGGATCACACGCATTGCAAACCATGGCTGACGCGCTTCCAGCCCTCGGGATTGTTGCTGCAGTGTTGGGCGTAATCAAGACCATGGCCTCGATCGACAAACCACCAGAAGTTTTGGGCGGCATGATTGGAGGCGCTTTGGTTGGAACATTCCTAGGTGTGTTCCTAGCCTATGGCGTGGTTGGACCATTTGCTGGCAAGGTCAAACACACTCGCAAAGAAGAGCACGTCTTCTATTCCATGATTGGCGAGGTTCTTGTGTCCAATCTCCACCGTAATCCAGTCAATATATGTGTCGAAGTTGCTCGTCGTCATGCGCCCTCGCGTGTGCGCCCGTCGTTTGATGAAATTGACCAGGCTATTCGAGGTCTAAAGCAAGCGGCATGAGAAAAGTCCTTTTCCTTTCAGTGATTTGTCATGGTCTTCTCCTGCAAGGTATTGCTTTTGGCGACCCACAAAATCCATCTGCGGGCGAGCTTGATCCGTCTGTAGAGCAGGGCTTATCCGAACGCCTTGATACGTTGTTTAACAACGCAATTGAGGGCGGGCTTCTTCAAGCAGCAGGATCACGTGAGGCTTCGCTTGCGCCCGCTGAGAGGCAGGCCCTTGATAAGTTGGGCCTGGCGGTCAAATGCGGATCTGAGAATGTTTTGGATTTTTCCGATCTGGCCGAGCTGAATTCCTATAGCGACTTGATGGCCTATGCTGAGATGCTTGAAGCCGATACGCAAGGTGGATCAAGCGAGGCAGCCCTGTCCATTGCAAAGGGTTACCTTGCGCTTGGGCTATACGCTGAGAGCCGCTTGCTGCTTCAACGTCTAGAACGCCGCGATAGCGAACCTCTAATACGTCTTGCAGATTTTTTGGAAGGGCGCGCTGCGCCTGATATTTCCTATATTAGGAACTATACCGATTGTTATCCAGATGCACAGGTATGGCTTGCAGCAGCGCTGTTATCTGACGGCGATCCAGAAGGTAGTGCGCTCATGGCAAAACACCTGACGGATTTTAGAAATCTCCCCCTTCAACTAAGAACAGATGTGACCGCGCTTAGCGTGCCCGAGCTAGACCGTGAGGGGGAACGTGATTTAGCTCACAAAATGCTGGCGTCGTTTAGCGTTGAGGAAGCGGCCGGCGCCTCGCGGCTGCAATTTAGTCAGTCGCTTCTGCAGGCAGGGGAGGGGCACGCGCCGATCAGCGAGCTGCTCGATGAATATATGCGTCGTCCTGAGTATCGTGCCGCCGCAGCGGCTGCAATGCTTCGCTACGGTCAGCCCGTTCCGAAAACACATCGAGACGCTCTTCTCGACGAATTAGTTGGTGATCTAAGTCGAGGTGATGGCGGCAAAGATGCACCGCTAAAAATCAAACTTGCCGTTGAGCAAATGAGCGCGCTTTCAGATTACTCTCAACTAACCGAGCTTACCGCTTTGCCGGGCTTGCAATCGCCTCAAGTCCTGTCAGAGCTTCGTCGTCACCTGGCATCTGCATTGAAGGTCGACCTTGCGAGCGGCGAGCCGCTTCGTACCCTCGCGGTCATCGAAGTCTTGCTGAGCTATCCGGCGCTTGTAGGCGAGGGATCGGAAGTTGATAGGCTGTATGAAGCGGGCCTGAGTTTTGCAATTGCGCAGGATTACCAGTCACTTGCGACCGAGTTGGCACGCCGATCAGGGCGCGGTGATGACGTCGCTTTGCAGGCAGCCACGCTTGCATTTCGAACAAAAGACAAAGCTGCGCTCTACAAATTATCTGAACGCCATTCAGACAATCTCGAAATTCTTAAACTTGCGGCACTGGCCGCAATAGAACACGATGATCACGCGCGCATTGCGAAAATTGAGTCTGACCTTCCTCTCGATGCCGATACGATTGTGCCCCTGATCGAAGCTGATGCCATCAGTGGAAACTGGGTCTTGCCCTACGCCTTCTATCTGGCAGCCGGAGAGTTTCAGTCGGACGCCGATCGTAAGAAAATCCAAAAAATACTAGACCTCAGACGAAGTGCACACACTGGTAATCCCACCGGCAAGGCCGCAGGCCTAAGCCATGCGTCCGATGTTCTTGAGTCTTCAGCTGGGTCGCTTGCTGCCCTCGCCGGAGATTTGCAGCCTGGAGATATGCAGCCATGACACATTCAATCTACGCTTCGCTGGGTCGTCAACACGGATTGATGCAGGAGATGCAAGTCGTTTCCAACAATCTCGCAAACTCCAGCACGACAGGGTTTAAGGCGGACCGCGCCGTATTTGCTGAGTTTATCGTTCCAAGAGGAGCAGGTGGCGATTCAATTTCAATGGGCGGACTGGCGGCTCATTCCTTCGAGCTGACCCAAGGCGGGCTAAAGACCACCGGAGGACAATTTGACGTTGCCGTTCAAGGGGAGGGCTACTTTGTCATCCAAACAGACCGTGGAGAGCGGTTGACGAGGGCTGGGCACTTTCAATTGAACGCCGAGAGCGAACTGATTGATAGCCGAGGCAATTTGGTTATGGGAGGAGGCGGTAATGCGATCTCGATCCCAGACGGTTCGACACGGATTGCAATTGCGGGTGATGGCAGCATCTCGGCAGATGGTGAACTCATAGACCAGTTGCGCATCGTGGTTCCAGACGGTCAGCTGCTGCGGGATGCAGGTACAATGTTTACTGCAGCCGACGGGTTCACGGACCTGGAATCGCCTTCTGTACTGCAAGGAGCGCTCGAACAATCAAATGTCTCACCGGTGCTCGAAATCTCCAGAATGATAGCGGTTCAACGCGCCTATGAGGCCGGACAAACAATGCTTGAACGTGAAGACCAAAGACTTGGCCAATTGCTGAGCGCCGTGCGCGAAACTTAGCGTGCGGCCTACTGATAATGTGAAGAGGAAACAGACATGAAGTCATTACAAATAGCTGCTACCGGAATGGCTGCGCAACAGACCCGAGTTGACGTGATTTCAAACAACATTGCTAATATGAGTACGGCTGCTTACAGACCTCGCGTCGCTGAGTTTGCTGATCTCGCCTATCAGCAAGTTCTCACCCCAGGGACCATTACTTCGCAAACCGGAACGGTCGTCCCGAGCGGGATTCAAATCGGAACCGGCGTGCGTCCCTCTACGGTTTCCATGCAAGTGACCCAAGGATCCCTGCGCCAGACAGGAGCAGAGCTCGATATCGCAATTGACGGTGCTGGCTTTTTGGAGGTCACTCTTCCGTCTGGAGAGGTCGCGTACACTAGAGACGGTAAACTCAATCGCAGTCCTGAAGGCGAAGTTGTCACCAGCGACGGATTCGCGCTCGCTGACGGCATTGTCATACCCAATGATGCGCTGCGCATATCAATTAGCCGCGATGGTGAAGTCGCAGCATATTTCGACGATGCTCCAGAAGGTCAGCCGCTCGGAACAATTTCACTGGTTCGCTTCGTCAATGAGAAAGGTCTTGAAGCGATTGGCGACAATATGTTTCGAGAAACAGAAGCATCGGGCACGCCAAATCGACTTGTTCCAGAAACAGAAGGGGTCGGGTCTCTACGCCAGGGCTTTCTAGAAGATTCAGGGGTCGATGTTGTCAAAGAAATTTCAGACTTGATCGAAGCCCAGCGCGGCTATGAGCTCAACTCCAAAGTCATCACAGCATCTGATGAGATGCTCGCTGCAACAACGCGGTTGAGATAGGCCCATGAGCATCGTAATCACTTTAGGTATTGGAATATTCTCCTTGAAAATCGCAGGCGCATCGCTTGTCGCAACCGACGTCATACGGGCAGGGGATCAAATTTCAGAATCGAATGTCGAAGCCAAAGATGGCGTCGTCGCTGATGAAGATACACCCCTGTTTGGCCGAGAAGTCCGCCGCACAGTTTACGCCGGTCAAACAATAAGGGCAACAAACACCAAAGCGCCGCGGCTGGTGTCGCGCAATCAAGCCGTAACCGTTCGCTATGTGTCAGGTGGGTTGGAAATCACAATGATGGGCCGCGCAATGGCGGATGGAGTAGCGGGTGAAAACATTTCGGTGATGAACACGAAATCACGTGAATTGGTCCAAGGGACCGTCACAGAAAATGGATGGATACTTGCTCAATGAAATATTGTTTCTCGGCGTTCATCGCCGCCAGTTTTTTGACAGGATGTTCCTCAACAGCTTTGCTGCAGGAGCACCCACCTTATCGGCCCACCGTTCCGGCGCCCCAAGGCGCAAAATTATTGCCTCCTGCGCCAGCGACACCAACAGCTTCGCTTTGGGCAACAACACCAAACACGCTTTTGAGTATGCGTCGCGCGAAGGAAATCGGTGACTTACTGACCGTCGTCGTTGAAATGAACGATCAGGCAAGTCTGCAAAACTCTCTCTCGCGATCACGAAATTCCAATGATGACCTGAACGTAGACGCGCTTCTTGGACTGCCAGAGTGGGCCAACGGAGTACTGCCAGGCGGGGCATCCTTATCACCCGGCGTTGATATCAACCGAAGTTCTGATCTCAATGGTAGCGGCGCAGTGCGGCGCGCGGAAAAAATTACCTTCCGGCTGGCCTCTCGCGTCGTAGGAGTTGAGCCAAATGGGAACCTTGTCATCCAGGGGTATCAGCAGACGCGCGTCAGCAATGAAGTACGCTATCTGACGGTCTCAGGTGTGATCCGAGCTCAGGATATAACGCGGACTAACACCGTCACGTATGAAAAAATTGCAGATGCACAATTGGCTTATGTGAGTGAAGGCGTTGCAACGGGCAGCGTCCAACGCGCGGCCGTTCCAAGATTACTCGACAAAGTCTTGCCGTTCTAGGATTCGGATTTGAAGCATCTCATTTTTGTCGCGTTGATCGCAGTCTGTTTGCTGGCCGTAGGCCTCAGCAAAATGATGATCAAACAATCGATTGTTAGACGGCAGGGGCCGCGCCAGCCCTGACCCCTGTACGGGATCTTTGGACAGTCAAATTTTTAAGGTTAGGAACCAATAATGAAGAATATCATTGTAGCCGTTGTCGTCGTGTTTTGCATTCTCGCCGGAAGCTTTGGCGGGAAAATGCTCAAATCAAGCTCATCAGAGCCGAGCGGGCACGCTCAAGAGAGCGGGCATGCCGACAAAGACGAGCATGGAGATCAAAAGCCCAAAAAGAATAAGCATGGCGACAAAATGGCCGAGTCTTCCAAAAAAGGCGGTCATGGAAAGATCAAAGAAGGAGGGTTCGGATCGTCTGAAAAGGCCTACTTTAAATTTGGCCGGGAATTTGTCGTGCCAATCATGCAAGATGGCAAAGTCAAAGCCCTTGTCATTTTAAACCTCAATCTTGAAGTAGATGACAGCCATATCGATAAATTGTTTTCACTGGAACCTAAGCTTCGTGACAATGTCATGACAACTTTGGTGGGCCTGAGTACCGATGGGAGAACACTCGAAGATCCGACCAATACCGAAAGTTACGAAACAATCCGCAGTGTCGTGCTAATGAATTTGCAGTCAGTGGTTTCTTCCGGAATCGAGAATGTGCTCATTCTCGATATGGCTAAGCAGGACCTTTAGGCACTCTAAGTTTGCGGCGTATCTCGCGTTGATCTCCAGTCATTCAAAACACCTTTCTTCCCCCAAAGGGAGTTCACACAAGGTGTCTCGCTGAATGCTACATTCCTACAGTCTTGGCCTTCAACTCCTTTGGGTCTAAGCGCATTTTGGAAATCCAAAACTGTGCTACAAATTGGGCCACATACTGTGCTGCACAGGGAAATCGAAGCTCACGCAAGCCCTTGAAAACATTAACATTGTGACACCTATCCGATTCCGGCCAGAGGTACCACGGCCAATCCGCCCGGCGGCGGTGGTCCATCGCTTAAAGTCCCAGGCTTTCCAACACGGTTTCGGTGTCTGCGCCCAGCGGCCGCGGGTCGATGCGAATTCCGGCTGGACTGTCTGAAAAGAACACAGGATGTTTCATCGCACGGTAGCGCCCCGCGTCTGGATGGTCTCGCTCCTGAAAGAACCCCACGCTGGTCAGGTGTTCGTCGGTCAGCACATCTTCCATCTCGCTATATTTCATGGCCGGAATGTTAGCGGCGTCGAGCAGGTCTAGCCATTCGTCCGTCGTCTTGGTTGAAGCGACCTCTTCGATAATACTGTAGAGCTCTGTCGTATTTTCGGTGCGGGCCGCATAGGTGGAAAACCGCGGATCATCGAACACGCCGGGTCGGCCGCCCAGTTCAAAGAAAGTGCGCCATTGTGCGTCAGAATAGGGAACCAGGCCGATATGGCCGTCCAGCGTTGGATAAGGCTTACGGTTTTTGTTGATTGAGCGCGTATAGGCCAGTTTTCCATTCCCCGGCAGATAGGTTTCGCCATAAAGGTTTTCGACCATGTGGAAGAAGGTAAAACTCTCCATCATCGGCACTTGCACGAATTGGCCGCGCCCTGTGCGTTCTTTGTGAACGATTGCGGCCAGCGTCGCATAAGCCGCAAACAGCCCGACCGTTTTATCGGCTACTAATGAAGGCGCATATGCGGGCGGTGAGCCGTCTCGCCGATGTGTCATGCTGGCAAAGCCAGACGCGCCTTGAATCAAATCATCATAGGCTTGGCGATGTTCATATGCTCCGCCTGAGCCAAAACCGGCGCAATGCAGATACACAATCTCTGGATTGATCGCCTTCACAGCTTCATAGTCAAACCCAAGCCGTTCCATTCCGGCTAAACGAACATTGTGAAAGAACACATCGGCAGTTTTGAGCAATTCAGTAAGCGCAGCTTTGCCTTCTGGGGTTTTTACGTCCAGCTGCACCGATTGCTTGTTGCGATTCAGCGCCGTGTAGATCGGCCCAAGATCGCCAGTAGGGGACGCGCCAGCATAGCGCATCATGTCGCCCGCTTTGCCCTCTTGCGCCGATTCAATCTTGATAACATTCGCGCCGAGGTCTCCAAAAATGAGCGTCGCAAACGGCCCCAAAACGACCGAAGACATATCAATAATTGTAAGACCAGAAAGCGGGCCAGCGGCGTCAGACATACACGTTTCCTCTTGGTTTGCGCTTGAGCGCAAAAGGCGTCAATCTCCCGCGGTTTTCAAGCCCTAACGCCCCGGAACATGGCGCTGCCAGACACATTAGTTTCATTTGAAACATTGCAAGGACGACACGGCTGGACAAAAAACGGTCACTTAACGTGGCGAAATCATTGCTAAGTTGTGATTCCAGACTAACGTGAGAAGCGAACCTTGAACGATGGAGCAAATCCACAGCTAGGTCAGTGTAATTAGGGAGACGCACGATGAAACTATCTAATAAGTTTATTTATACGCTATCTGCAGTGGCTTTGATGTCCGGCGGCGTAGCGATTGCGCAGGAAGATGACGGAGAGCGAAAGCTTGAATCCGTCACCGTAACGGGCTCGTTTATTCAGGGCACACCTGAAGATGCTGCGCTCCCGGTTGATGTTCTGACCGCGAACGATCTGAAACTCGAAGGTAACCCTTCGATCACCGAGTTGATCAAAAATCTGGGCGTTTCGTCAGGTACAGATGGCAACACGAACCAGTTTGCTTCGAATGGCCTTGAGGGCACATCAAACGTCAACCTCAGAGGCCTTGGCCCCGGTCGTACATTGGTCCTGATCAATGGCCGCCGCCAGACGTTCTCTCCTTATGGCGTTGGTGAGCAGGCCCAACTGTTCGTCGACACAAACATGATCCCATCGGCTGCGATTGGGCGCATCGAAGTGCTGAAAGATGGCGCGGCCGCCCTCTACGGTTCTGATGCCATTGCGGGCGTGGTCAACTTCATCACGCGTGATGATTTGGAAGGTTTTGAAGTCGGCGGCGACATCAAATTCTCTGAAGGCACAGATGGCGACTACACGGTCAACGGCGCCTATGGTTGGCAGGGCACAAATTCTAGCTGGGTCACCTCAATTGGGTATCAGGCTCAAAATGAAATCCCGCTTCTTGAGCGCGATTTTGCCATTCAAACGCTGGCAGAAAACCCTGTTGGCGGTTTTTCCTCTCTCTCCAATCCCGGCCGGTTCTTGATTTTGAACCCCGGTGTGGTTGGACAAGAAATTGACGTTGGCTGTGGCCCGCTTGGCGGACAGTTTGCTGGTGACGGTACCTGCCGCTTCCAGTTCACACAGTTCGATAATTTGCAGGAAGAGCAAGAACGCTATCAAATCTTCTCTGAATTTAATCATGATTTCGGCGGCGTGAAACTTCACCTTGAAGGCCTCTATGGCCACACAGATACGCCAAGCTGGAAGACGTCACCGTCTTACCCGCCGCAAGTCTTGACCAGCCAGTTCGTACCCGCCAACTCACCTGGGTATGTCCAGTACATCGCAGACAACCCAACCTCTACTCTGGCCACAACACCTGGCATCGGCGCGCTCTTTATCGGTCGTACATTCGGTTATGGCGGTTTCCCGGGTACGGGCGGCGCGCAAGAAGGCTTCCGGACCTATGACGGCTATCGTCTCGCGGGCGATCTGGAAGGCGACTTTGCGAACGGCATGAATTGGAATGTCGGGCTCAGCTACTCCACTACGGAAGGTGAGCGTGAAACCAATGATACTTATATTGCTGGTTTGACAGCTGCGCTACGCGGCTTTGGTGTCTGTACAGACGCGGCCACCGGCAATGATCCAGCCACTGGTACCCAGCCCTATGCTGCGGGTTACACAGGCGCTTTAACGGCTGGAGCAGGGGCCTGTGAATATTACAACCCATTCTCAAACGCCATTCCGGCCAGCGCCATCACCGGCGATGCGAACCCAGGATTTGTCCCGGGTCTTGAAAACAGCCTCGCGCTTGCGGATTGGATTACCGACGGTGTCGGCACAACAGTCACGACTGACCTGTTGGTCTTTGATGCGGTTGTCTCCGGCGAAACGTCCTTCCAACTGGCCGGCGGCAATGTCGGGTTCGCGGTTGGCGCGCAAGCGCGTCGTGAAGGCTACGAAGTTGAGCCTAATGACGTAACCGACCTGGCGACTTCGCCTGGCCCGGACGGCAATGGCCCATTCTCCTTCTTGGCTGGCACAAACAGTGCTGATCTTGAGCAGGAAATCTACGCGGTCTTTGCGGAAGCCCAGCTTCCAGTCTCCGACAAGCTCAACGTTCAGCTTGCTGCGCGTTTCGAAGATTATGGTGGCGAGACAGGCAATACGTTCGATCCGAAAGTTGCGGCGAAGTATCAGCTCAATGATAGCTTCGCACTTCGCGGATCGTTCCAAACCTCCTTTAAGGGTCCAACACTCAACCAGTTGAGTGGTCGCACCACGTCGCTACAGTTCGTTGCACCAACATCGGCCTTTAAAGCGGTAGACCAAAATGGTGATCCAAACCTGAAGCCAGAATCAGCAACCAGCTTCAACCTGGGCGCGCTGTATGATGATGGAAACGGCTTGTCTGCCTCGGTTGATTATTACGATTTCGACTTCGAAGACCCGATCATTGTTGAAGGTCAGGGCGCAATCGTGACCGCTGCGGTTGCAGCAATCGGCGCGGGTGATTTCACCAACCCGATCCTCAACCGGATCACTTTCAATGATCCGACAGCCGTACCAGCGGCCAACCAGATCGCACGTATCGAGACCAACATTACAAATGGTCCTGATATCAAAACGTCTGGTGTTGATATTCGTGCGGCGAAACTGTTCTCAGGCTTCGGGCAAGGCCCCGGCGATCTAGAGTTCGCCGTCGATGGAACGTATATCTTTGAATACGACGTTGATGACTTCGAAATCGAAGGCGTCGCAATTCCAGGCGGAGACCGTGTTGGCCAATTCAACCGCTCTAACTTCTCGCGGTCGCTTCCGCGTTGGAAGGCAAACCTGTCGGCCAACTATGCTCTTGGAAGCCACAATGCACGTGCTGTTGTCCGTCACATCTCAGACTATAAGGACGAGCGCGGCGTGATTGCCAAGAATACGGCAACGATTGATTCTCAAACCACGTTGGATCTTTTCTACAACTACTCATTCGATGATTGGGGCCTCGATATTGGCGCCGGTATCGTCAATGTGTTTGATGAAGATCCGCCATTCGCAGCGTTCGATCTGAACTATGACCCGTACACACACAATCCGTTCGGTCGTACGTTCAAGCTCAGCGCAACCAAAGCGTTCGGATTGGGCAACTAGGCTCAAACCTCAGATACGAAAACAGAAACGGCCTCGCATAATGCGGGGCCGTTTTTTTGCGCGATGTGTGGGGGTGATTTAACTTGGCGGTTCGATTGCACCTAAGGCGCGACCCACAACTTCGCCGGCGTCGTGGATCGCCTCGCGCACTTTGTCTGACAGGGCGGTTAAATTCATAAAGCCGTGCACCATCCCCTTATGTTCACGAACGGTCACCGGCACGCCATAGCTCGCCATTTTATCGGCATAGGCCTGACCTTCGTCTTTCAGAGGATCCCAGCCGCATAGAACAAAGTGTGCAGGCGGCAGTCCCCGGAAGACTTTACCCTTGCTGAAGAGGGGAGAGACGCGTGTGTCCATGCGGTCTTCGGTTTTAATCAGATAACTATCGCGGAAATAGTCGAACACGCCCGCAGACACAAAAAATCCACTCTCCTGAAACGTCATTTTCTTGGTGCGAATATCTGCAAACTGCACCAGCGGATAGAGCAGCAGTTGGAATGCTGGGCCCGGCATTTTCTTGCGGTTTGTGTGCTGCGCAACAAAGGCGGAAAGATTCCCGCCGGCGCTATCACCAGCAATTGCCAAACGGTCAGCATCTAGTCCTAATGTTTCAGCGCGCTCAATGATCCAGTTCCAAGACGCAATTGCGTCGTCATGGGCGGCTGGAAAGCTATGTTCGGGGGCGAGACGATAATCGACAGAGATGACGCGGCACCGCGCAGCATCTGCAAGCCGCATGCATAGCATTTCATGCGTGTCTAAGTCGCCCAGAACGAAGCCACCGCCATGATAGAAAACGATCCCCGGTTTTGGTCCAATGCCTGCGCCAAGGGGCACATATAGCCGCGCCTTTAACGGGCCATCGGCGCCGTCCACCACCAGGTGTGATATCTCCGCCATTTCGGGCTTGTCAGCCTCCAAAGAGCGTGTGGCTAACAGAAAGTTCCGACGCAAATTTTCGGCGGTCGCGCGCCAGTCTGGCCCTTTGATCTTAGAAAGATCAGGCATAGCAGGCATGTTCGGAAGTTCCGGTAGAGTGAACTTTTCAAAAAATGCTCGAAAGGGATTGTCATTGGTCATACGTAGGAAGATGGGCTGCGCGCGGGGTATTGGAAAGGGAAAAATTGACCCTGACCCTCAGACGCATAAGGTGAATCCATGAAAACAGTTGATGTTTATTGGTCATTTCGCTCTCCCTATTCTTACTTCTCGGTCAAGCGCCTGCGCGCGTTGTCTCAAACATGGGCCGTCGATGTTCGACCAAGACCCGTATATCCACTGGCCATCCGTGATGATAATTTTTTTGCAGGTCTCCGACCGCAATGGATCCCCTATCTTCTGAGAGATATTGTTCGCGTCGCTCAGTTTGAAGGCCTGCCGTTCGGCCCGCTCAATCCTGATCCGGTGGTTCAAAATATGGTCACGCGTGAGATCAGCCCTGACCAACCGCATATCCATCGCTTAACGCGTCTCGGTATTCTGGCGTGTGAGGCCGGCAATGAGAAGGGGTGGGCTTTCTTAGATGAAGTTTCATCGCTGATCTGGTCGGGCGGCGCTTGGGCAGAGGGCTCCGCTCTGTCAGATGCGGCGGTGCGGGCTGGGTTTGACTTGGCAGAAATGGACACAAAACAAGTCAGCGAGAAAGAGCGACTAACGCAACAGATCGAAGTCAATCAGGCTGAACAAGACAAACATCATTGGGGCGTGCCCTTAATGGTGTATCAGGGCGAAGCATTCTTCGGTCAGGACCGGATCGAATTGCTGGAATGGCGTTTGGAGCAAGACGGCATCAAAAAGAGGGCAGGGGACTAGGCCCTTTCAATTCTAAAAGCCTGGCACGCCGTTCAACTGTCGCAGATCGGCCCCGCCCAACTCTGCATCTTTTACCAACTGAGACCAAACTCGCCCTTTGGTGTCTTGCGGCAGAGTCTTTACCGCAACAATCGCGGTTGCCCCTAGATCACAAACATTCAGTGCCTTGATCATCGGTTCTGGGTCGGCGCCTGTGTTGGCGGCCATCAGAATGGGTACAATTTGCGGCTCAGAGATCAACGACATCATCACGCCCTGCAGGGCGGCCTCGTCAATGGTTGTGACAGGGCCATGTTGCATCGGTTCGCTGCGACCCTCCAAAATGGCCTCCATCAGTAAGCTCATCATCTCTAGCGAATAGGCCTGTAAGGGGCCTTCTGCTTGCGTCATCTGTTCGCCCAATGCCTCAACCTTCGACATATCGCCGGACATCACACCGGCATATTGCGCGCCGGAACACCACGGCGTTTTCGATCGGGCCGCTTCCTTCAAACGCTTTTGCGTCAACACCAACAATCGGTCGACATTCCGCGTGCGCGCCTTGGAGAGGTCAACAGCGTGATCCTTCAACACTTTCTGTGCGTGGGCTTGAACCATCTGGAACTGCGCGGCCGCAGGTTTTCTTGAGGCGCGCTTTAGCTTCTTCATGAGACCCGCGTGCGCGTCCTCATCAACACGGCGTAAAACTTTGAAATAGCTTGTCGCTTCGGGGGAATCCAGCGCGCTTGGCAATGGGGTGCTGATCTGCGCGGTGGCCACGATTTTTGAAGATTCTACCTCAGCCATCTGCGGTTCTGTGTCGTCAAACATCATTAAGGACACAAAAAAAGCGCCGCCAACAATGCACAATACAGCCGCGCCAAATAGCACATCCCTATTACCGCTTTTTTTCTCTCCTGGTGCAGTGCGCGCATCAAACGTCATGACCAATTCCTCTACAATCTTGGGCAGAATAAGGACAAAATCCTAGCAAAGCCTTTATGCGTGAGGGTTCGAATTGCTCCTATCACTATGGAATCAAGGCATTGTCCGCTTTACCAAACGCCTTTTGTGAGACCGGTCCATACATACCCTCCAAGCGTTGGTGCGAAATATTGTTTGGACGGTAGATCAACCTGCTTTGATTGTATCGTTCCTGCCAGTGCGTCTTCGATCGCGCGGATGACGATGTCCCGGCTGCCGGCCGCCATCACCCAGATATAGGTGTGAAAATTGTCTTCCGGGCCGACATCGACCTGCGATTGGTACAATACGTCGCCGGTGTCGACACCGGTATCAACCAAATGAACCGTCGCGCCAAAATGCTCAGGCTCGCCATTGGCCAGCGCGAAATATCCCCCGAACATTCCTCGATATGCCGGGTTGATGCCGGAATGGTAGTTGATAAAGGGCGCATCCAAAATTTCGAGCGTCTTGGCGCTTATCATCCGGGTCGACACGACAAAGACCGCCTTTGCCTCGGTTGCTTTTAAGGCCGCGCGGGCGTCTGCCGAATTGACCGATGATATGTGATGAACGGGTAGATCTATTGGCGGAGAAGGATTCAGGCCATGTGTCTCGATCAAATCGTCAATGCGCGCTTGTGTACCGCGTTTGGTAAGTTTCAGCGGAATACGCGCCGCCTGCATACTGGCAACTTTTAGAGGCCCCAGCATCCGTTTTCGGCGCGCCCAGAACGTGCTTTGGTCCTCCCCGTCTTCCTGAAGGATATGCACATCACCAAAACGCTCGCGCAGGGCATTGATCATGATCCAGGCATGTGGCCCGCCCGCCGTCAGCACAGCGATTCCAGACGGAAGCGGTTGAATGTCCGTCAGAGTCATATCAATTCGCTCCAATTCTGCGCCATCTCCCGGCTAATTTGCCGCCGCTTTCACAGCGGTGACAACAATCTCTAGCGCCGATTTCATGAGTTCTGGCTCCAATGCTTCGGCCATGACGCGAACAAGCGGCTCGGTCCCAGATTTACGAACGACCATGCGCCCGCTGGCCCCCATCAAAGTTTCGGCGTCTTCAATCGCCGCTGTCACAGATGCGGCCTGCATCGGGTCAGCACCGGCAAAGCGTACATTGACCATTTCTTGAGGGGCAGGGGGAAACACATTGCCGAGCTCTGACATTGGCTTGCCGCTTGCCTGCAGAACCTCCAAGACTTTCAGAGCGGCCAGCGTGCCGTCACCGGTGGTAGATACATCAGACAGAATGATGTGCCCTGAGGGCTCGCCGCCGACATTGAACCCCCCGGCGCGCATCCGTTCTGCGACATAGCGGTCACCTACGCCTGTTCGCTCCAACGAAAGGCCCAAAGTGGCCAGATAACGGTCGAGCCCCATATTTGACATGATGGTTGAAACCACGCCGCCGCCCTTCAACTCACCGCGGGTATGCAAATGTTGCGCGATCAAGCCAATCAACTGATCACCGTCAACTTCGGCGCCCGTTTCATCAATGACGATCAGCCTGTCGGCATCGCCGTCCAGCGCAATCCCGATGTCGGCGCCATTTTCAATAACGGCAGCTTTTAACGCTGCTGTCGCTGTCGATCCTACATCCTTGTTGATGTTCTTGCCGTCTGGTTCAATCCCGATGACGATCGGATCGACGTCGAAGATACGGAGCAATCCAGGCGCGGTCGTTATGGCCGCCCCATTGGCGCAATCCAGCACGATCTTCATGCTCTTCATGCTGGTGCCTTTGAACGTGCTGAAAAGAGCGTTGACGTAATTTGCATGCGCATCTGGCATCGGCGTGATGAACCCAATCTCAGCCGCGGGAACCAAGTCATCTGAAAACGCTGTGTCCATTAGGGCCTCAATAGCCATCTCATCGGCGTCTGACAGTTTTGTGCCATCAGGCCCGAACAGTTTGAGCCCGTTGTCTTGATACAAGTTATGAGACGCAGAAATCATCACGCCCAGGCTCGCGCCAATGTCCTTCGTGAGCATGGCGACGCCTGGGGTTGGGATCACACCGGCACGTTTGACGTGATAGCCAAGGCTGGTGAATCCGGCGAAAAGCGCAGATTCCAACATTCCGCCAGATTGCCGAGTGTCCCGGCCAATCACAACGAGTGGCTGAACGGGGCCAGGGCGGCGAAAATGTCGCCCGGCAGCGAGCGCAAACCGCATGGCAATCTCTGCGGTCATGGGCGGCGTGTTGGCCTCACTGCGAATACCATCAGTGCCAAAATACTTGCGTGACATGCAAATTATCCTCGTAGCGGCGTTCAGAGAGCGCCAAATGCCAGTCTATTGCCGCCAATTCGGCTCTAAAACTGGAAGTAGACAAACGGTTTAGCATCAAGCGGATACAATGCCAGCAACAGCCCCGCCAATCCGCCGAGCCCCGCCCAATATAGACTTGGTCGTCTTAGAAGGGTCGATTTTGAAAGTCTTGAAAAATCAGTCTTGCCCAGCACAATATCAATCACAATCAGGACCGGTATTCCCCAAACAGCAAGGGGCAGGTGCCCCCCGCCTCCATCGCGCAGGCCTGTAAAGGCTGACCAAGCGGTGAGCGTATCGGCAAAGCTATCGGCGCGGAACGGTACCCAGGTCAGCAAGACGAACAGCTGCGTTAGGATAAGGCCCACACCAAACCCAATCCGGGTCTTGCTGTTCCCAAACAACCAGCGATGCAGCGACAGTCCAACACCATGCAACGCGCCCCAGGCCACAAATGTCCAAGCCGCGCCATGCCACAAGCCGCCAAGCACCATGGTAATCATGAGATTACGATAGGTCGCGAGCTTGCTGCCCCGATTGCCGCCAAGCGGGATGTAAAGGTAGTCACGCAGCCAGCTAGACAATGAAATATGCCAGCGGCGCCAGAAATCTGCGATGTCAGTAGCGGCATAAGGGTAGTCGAAGTTTTTCGGAATAAAGAACCCAAACCAACGCGCAACTCCAATCGCCATCAAAGAGTAGCCAGCAAAGTCGAAATAAATCTGTCCGGCAAACGCCAATGTCGCGCCAATAATGGCCGCGTTTGACCATGCCGCCAGATCAGAATCGCCCGGGGTCATTGCGTCGCCAAAGACCGGATCAACAAACTGAGCCAAATTGTCAGCAATGCCTGCCTTGTAGGCAAATCCCAATAAAAAGGCCCGTAAGCCCGCGGCAATTAAACCGCGGCTAAGGCGTGGTTGGCGGTCCATTTGTGGAAAGAAACTCGCCGCCCGAACAATTGGTCCGGCCACCAATTGCGGGAAAAACGCGATATAAAGCGCCACACGTTCAAGTCTGTTTTCTGCCTCTAGATCACCGCGCGCAACATCGACAATATAGCTGATGGCCTGAAACACGTAGAATGAGATGCCAACGGGTAGCAATATGTTGACCGCTGTCCATCCAGGCGTAAGTCCCAAACCTTCCAGCATTGCGATCGAACTCGCCGCAAAAAAGTTGAAATATTTGAACACGCCCAAAACAGACAGGCAAATCCCAATACTGCCGACGAGCCAAAGCCGCCGCGTCGGGTCTCCAATAGGGCGTTTCGCGACTTGCTGCGCCGCGATCCAGCTAACCGCAATCACGCCTCCAATAAGCGCCAAGAACCTCCAATCCCACCATCCATAAAAGACAGCAGACGCCAGCAATAATAGACCAAGTTGGAAATCCCTGCGCCCTTTGAGGGCCCAATACCCTGCAAACGTCAGCGCTAGAAAAACAAAGAAGATTGCCTCGGTGAAAATCATTGAAGTGCGACCTCATCATCTAAGACGCCGCGTTGAACCAATTGGTTCGCAAGCCAGTTCACATAGATTGCGGCGCCTGCGTCCAGCAAATGTGCGTCATCTAGCCAAACCTCACCCGTAAGCGCGCTCAATAGTACCGGGTCTTCTGGTGCGATACAGACATAAGCGGCCAGTTCGCCTGCGCATAGATTGGCGGCATACTGGCGCTCTGTTGGAGATAAGACAGGGGGGAAATAGTAAGCGACGCGTTCAACGCCATTGTCTAGGAGCCGTTCTCGCTGAAGGGTTCGAAAGCTGCGTGCCCAGTTCAGGGCTTCTTTGGGCTCGGTTGGGAGAATGGTAGCAAGGTTTTGTTCGCGCTCTTTCACCGGGATGTCTTGCCGCGCCACCATGGCGCCGTCATAGGACGAGGAGGGGGCAATATTTCTGAGCGTTTTTCCTTGGCTGATAAGCCCAACATTGAGGACGTTCAGCATAGAGTGGACGCCCAGCAGGCCGCTTTCTTTCACGCAATCAGTGAGCCCTAGACACCCGCCACCGGCCAAGCCGGTTGCTGTCCATAGCGAAGCATCTAAGTCGAATTGAGCGATTGCACGTGTCGAAAATTTGGAATTGTTAAAGATGAAGGTCGGCCGCCTGTCTGTCATTTCGGCGATCTCGATGAACACGATATTAGGGGCGCGTCGACTGCGCTTGAGGAACTCAGACAAATAGTGGTCGCGTTCCATGAGCGACGCGGCTTCCAGGCTTATATTGATCATTTGGTGCGGATATCCGCGCTCACTCGTGGCGGCGGTTAGTCGCTCGTCATCTATCGCATTTCGGGAAAAACTAGCTCCATTGAAAACAACAAGCGGGGCATCGGTTTGTTCAGCGATAAGAACAGCTCTGTTTACGAAACCATCGAATGGGGTGACCCGGCCAGCACCAACCGCATTTGCGCCAACTCGAACCAACCCACAAACCAAAAGTAATCCGACCAAAAAGGCTGCGAAATTACCTAACCAACCGCCACGATTGGGCAATCGCAGCAAGTGTCCGGCAACTAGCGCAAGCGCGGCCAAGGTTAGGAGTAGTCCCTGCATGCCATCCAATGCTTCATCGCGCGACACGCACCAGTACGATACAGGAACGCCGCTTCGCCTATCGGTAAAGCAAATTGGTTGCCAATTCGCGTCAGACGCGAAATTAGAGCATCACTTTGGAGTGATATCGCCATAAACGATGAAATGCGGATTATCATAGCCGCGCTCTGTTTTGCCATAAAGTAGAGGCGCGCCGTCTTCCGTCAATACACGTCCGCCTGCAGCTTCTACAACAGCATGGCCCGCGGCGGTGTCCCACTCCATTGTCCGCCCCATTCGGGGGTAAAGGTCAGCTTCACCGGCAGCGATCAAACAAAACTTGAGCGAAGAGCCCGCACCTACGGTTTCTGCGACACCAAAGGATTTGAGTATCGTTTCAGTTTCAGGTGACCGATGGGATTTTGAAGCGACCGCGGTTGGCCCAGCGGCAGGAAGAGGTCGGATTTTCAGAGGCGTCCGCTCGTTAGGCACATCAGAGCCGGGTGTTGCTGTGGCTTGCCACGCCGAATTATGCTTCTCAGCAACAAACAAGCGATCCTTGGCGGGGGCGTAAACCACGCCCATCGTGGGGCGTCCATGTTCAATGATGGCAATATTAACGGTGAACTCACCATTGCGATTCACAAACTCACGCGTGCCATCTAGTGGATCAACCAACGCAAATCGGGACCCGTGCTCTGGGATATGACCGGCGCTGACCGCTTCTTCGGCCAATACGTCCAGGTCAGGATCTGCGATTTTTAAAGCCGCAAGAATGAGATCTTCAGCCATTTGGTCGGCTTGAGTAACGGGAGAGGCGTCCCCCTTTAATTTAACGTCGAAGTCTTTGGCATAAATGTCCATGATGAGCGCGCCGGCGTCGAGCGCGATTTTGGCGAGTGTGTCGGCAGTAAGTGGCATAGGCGGGCAGTCTCTTGGCAAATTGGCTTCATGTCAGCGTCGGCGGTGTCATGCAAGCTCTACACCCTTCATGCGAAACACCCCAATCTTACGCGGAAGATCGGGGTGCTTTAATCAGAAACGGGCAAAGTGGCTCTACATCACGTCCAGAAGCTCAACCTCGAACATCAAGGGTGCGTTTGGCGGAATGCCGGGTCGCCCGGCTGCGCCATAGGCAAGATCAGACGGAACATAAACCAACCAGCGATCGCCGGGCTTCATCAGTTGAAGGGCTTCAACCCAGCCTGCAATGACACCATCCGCTGGAAATACTGCAGGCTTCTGCCGTTGAAAGCTGCTGTCGAATAATTCGCCGCTTTCGGCAAAGCGGCCTTCATAGTGGACTGCCACCATTTGACTGCTGACAGGGGATACGCCTGCCGTGTCGCCGCTCGCCAAAACAACATATTCCAATCCCGTGCCGGTTTTTACGACTTTCGGATTGTCAGAAGGCCATGGCAAAAACGTATTCCATGCCTCAGCGTCAGCAACTTTGGGTTGGACAACTTCGATCAGGCTGATTTTGAAGACAAGATCATCTCCGGGCTTGATAATTCCGCCCGGGCGCGGGTTCTGGCCATACGCCAATTCGCTTGGGATATAAAAAAGGTACTCATCCCCTTCGCTCATCAGCTGAACGCCTTGCGTCCAACCGGGAATGACCTGCCCGAGTGGAAAGGTGATCGGATCCCCTCCATAAGAGCCATCAAATTTCTCGCCTGTTGGCAAACGGCCTTCATAGTGAACCATGACCGTATCTGCCGCCGTCGGGCTTTTTCCGCCTGCTTTGCCTTCTTTCAGGACAATGTATTGGAGACCTCCAAGGGCTTTCTCGACGTTTTTGGCGTCGCCATCCCAAGGCAGGTATTTTTCAAATGTTTCGCTCACTGCGGCGGCTCTTTCTTCTGGAGTTTGGACATCTGCTGACTGCGAATTGGTGCACCCGGTCAGCAAAACGGTCGCCGCTGCTGCGGCAATGAAGGTGCGGATCATAATTGAATCTCCCTAGCTGGGTTTGTTCGAAGCGTCCGTGACACGAATCTCTCCTAAGCCAGTTTTAGCATGAGGTCAGGGGCAGATCTGCACTATGAACGAAGTTTATCTAAAGTGATCGGGGTGGGTAGCCGGCCTGAACAAGGGCATCGGTCACATCTTGCGTATGCTGCGCATCTCGAGTTTCAATCATGATATCGAACTCAGCGCCTTTTGCGGGTACGTCCAATGCGATGCGATTATGCGCCACTTCCATAATGTTGGCGCCGGCATCCCCAATAACTTTTGAGACCAGCGCCAGAAGGCCAGGGCGGTCATCGCCAATGATTCGGATACGCGTTAAGCGGTTTTCACGCACCAATGCTCGCGTAAGGACCGAGGCGAGTAGCCTCGTATCTATATTTCCACCGCACAAAACAGTTCCAACCTTGCGCCCGTAGAAGCGAGCGGGGTGAGCAAGCAATGCCGCTAGCCCGGCGGCGCCTGCGCCCTCCGCGATCGTTTTTTCAATATCCGCAAAAAGTGTTATCGCGCGTTCCAAATGGTCCTCTTCGACCAGCAAAACATCGTCGACCAATTCCGCAACAATTTTGCGCGTAATAGTGCCAACTTCTTTTACGGCGATGCCTTCTGCGATGCTGGCGCCGCCACTTTTTGCCTTTTTGCCGTTCAACGCTGCATGCATCGCCGGATACATTGCGGCTTCAACCCCGACGATCTTAATATCTGGCTTGAGCGATTTTGCAGCGATGGCGATGCCGCTGATCAGGCCGCCGCCTCCAATTGGAACGATTAGCGTATCGAGATCGGGTTGATCTTGAAGCATCTCCAGCGCGATCGTACCCTGCCCAGCGATAATATCGGCATCATCGAAGGGATGAATGAAGGTCAAGTTTTCTTGCTCGCAAACTTTGTAGGCATAGTCTTTGGCTTCATCGAAGGACAGGCCTTCTAGCAGAACACGCGCGCCATGGTCTCGCGTATGTTCAACTTTGTTGAAGGGTGTGGTTTCAGCCATCACAATCGTCGCGGGAATACCAAGACGGCGCGCATGATAGGCAACGCCCTGAGCGTGATTTCCGGCAGAGGCGGCGATCACACCTCGTTTCTGTTCGTCATCTGTTAGTTTGGAGAGCTTGTTCAGCGCGCCGCGTTCTTTGAAGGCTGCAGTGAACTGGCGGTTTTCAAATTTGATCCAAACCTCAGACCCCGTAATTGATGATAGCGTTCGAGACTGCAGAAGGGGCGTGCGCTCAATTTGTCCGTCCAGCACTTTGGCGGCGGCCTCCACGTCAGCAATCGTTACGGGCAGTGTTTCGGACATTTCATTGGCCTTCCTATCAAGCGCGGCAGGCTAAGCAGGCTTGCACGTGGCGGCAAGCCTTCATCAGGCCATTAGGCCCTCACTGCCTAACACAGCGTCGTGCTCAGCAACGTGGTGACCTGGAGCGACTTCGACGAGTTTCGGTTGATATTGTTCAGCGTCAGGGTCGTCTATGCGTTTGGATTTCAAAAACCTAAGGGCCGCGCGGCTATCCAGAGGGCTTGGCAAGTCACCGGTCAATTTAAGCCTTTCGCGCGTTCGTTCCATTTTTGGGTCAGCGTTTGGAACGGCGGCAATCAGGGCTTTGGTGTAGGGGTGGCGGGCATCTTCATAGATTTCGGTGCGGCCGGCGAGTTCGACGACGCGGCCGAGGTACAGAACCATTACGCGGTGGCTAATCTCCCGCACGACCGACAGATCATGGCTGATAAATATCATCGCCAAGCGAAACTCTTTTTGCAGCTCAATAAGCAAATCAACGACTTGAGCCTGCACGGAAACGTCGAGCGCAGAAACGGCTTCGTCGCAGACCACCAATTTGGGCTTCAGAATCATGGCCCGAGCAATTCCGACCCGCTGGTTTTGACCGCCGGAAAGTTCGTGCGGATAACGATTGATAAGAGCTGGATCGAGCCCCACGCGAGGCATTATGTCTCGCACTTTGTTCTCGCGCTGAGATTTGTCGAGTGTTGGCTCATGCACTTGCAGTGGCTCCGCGATAGACGCGCCAATGGTCATGCGAGGGTCTAGGCTGGCGAGAGGGTCTTGAAAGACGATTTGAAGATCATCTCGCAGGCCGTTCATTTCTTTGCGCCCGGCGCTGGTGATGTCTTTTCCAAGCCAGGCAACCTTGCCCGATGTTGGGGGGATCAATTTCAATACGCCGCGCGCCAATGTAGATTTTCCGCAGCCGGATTCACCCACAACACCTAGCGTTTCACCCGGGCGTAGATCAAACGATACGCCGTCAACTGCTTTCAGTGGCTTGGTCTTACCGAACAGGCCGCCTTTGACTTGGATCGGGAAGTGGACGCGCATATCGCGCACTTCCAGAACTGGGTCGATGGTCATCGCAGGTGCTTCGCCCAAGGCAGGGCGCCCGCGCCTATCCGGCTGGTCAATCTTCGGAACCGCCTCTAGCAGCATCTTTGTGTAATCGTGCTGGGGATTATAAAATATATCGTCCACGGTGCCGCGTTCAACAATCTCACCGTGGCGCATAACGATCACGCGGTCACACATTCGGGCGACGACGCCCATATCATGGGTGATCAACGCGATGCCTGTGCCGGTGTCGCGTTTCAATTCGTCCATGAGTTCCAGCACTTGCGCCTGAACGGTGACGTCGAGAGCGGTGGTCGGTTCATCGGCAAGGAGCAGCTTTGGGCCGCACAGCATGGCGATCGCAATCATCACACGCTGACGCATGCCACCCGACAGTTCATGCGGAAACTGATTCATTCGGCGCGCAGCTTCTGGAATACGGACATTCTCAAGCCAATCGACGCATCTTTTGTCAGCGTCTTCGCCTTTGATACCTTTGTGTAGGGCGAGCACTTCGCGCATTTGTGCGCCGACCGTCATGTGGGGCGTAAGAGAGGTGAGGGGGTCTTGAAAGATCATCGACATTTGCGCGCCGCGAATATCACGCAGCTGATCTATGCTTGCGGTTAGAATATCTACGCCGTCGAACAGAATTTCTCCATTCGCTGCCCCATTGTCCGCTAACAGGCCGAGAGACGCCAGCGCGGTTTGGCTTTTTCCGGAACCGGACTCCCCGACAATTCCGAGGCATTCGCCAGCCGCAACATCAAAACTTATCCCTTTGACTGCATGGACAGGGCCGTCGGGTGTGTCGAAATCGACCGTGAGATTTTGAACTGATAGTATTGTCATGCTTCATTCTCTACAGCGCGTTTTCGCCACGGCAAGCCTTGCCGGGCAGACCGCTGTAGGCTTGATAGCTAGCAACAAGGAGCTTTCAATCATGCCCGTCATCAATTTTCTGACCACCTGCATTTTCGATTCTGGTGCGGTTTCAAAACTGAAGAAGACAGCTGATGGGTTAAAGATCACCCGGCCGTTCATTGTCACTGATCAGGGCATTAAGGCGGCAGGATTACTTGATAAAATTACCGATGCGCTGGGTATGCCAACCGCCGATATTTTTGACGAAACCGTTCCAAACCCAACCGAGGCGCAGGCCAAAGTGGCCGCCGCGCGATACAAGGAATCTGGCGCAGATGGCATTATCGCCCTCGGCGGCGGCTCTAGCATGGACATGGCGAAGATCGTGGGTCTGTTGCACACACATGACAAACCGCTCGAAACTTATGCGGCGGTGTCTGGCGGCGCCAAGCATATCGGAAAGATTCCACCCTTGATCGCCATTCCAACAACATCGGGCACGGGCTCTGAAGTGTCCGTTGGCGCTGTCGTGATCTTGGAGAATGGGCGTAAGGAGACGATTGTTTCTCCCAATCTTATTCCGGCAACTGCAATCTGTGATCCTGACCTAACGCTCGGTCTGCCGCAGCACTTAACCGCCGCGACGGGCATGGACGCTGTGACCCATTGCATCGAAGCGGTGCTCGCCCCGTCGATCAATCCTCCGGCTGAAGGGATCGGATATGACGGTGTGACGCGCGCGCTAGGTGGCGGTTGGTTGCAGCGCGCTGTTACCGACGGCAGTGACGCGGACGCGCGTTGGAATATGATGATGGCCTCCTATGAGGGTGCCTTGGCATTTGTGAAGGGTCTAGGCGGGGTTCATGCACTTAGCCATGCGGCCGGACGTCTTGAAGAAAAGCGCCTGCACCACGGCACCCTAAATGCTGTCTTTCTCCCGCATATTTTGCGCTACCATCACGGCGCGGCAGACGCCAAATATGGCCGACTACGGATCGCGATGGGACTGGGCGGAAATGCCGACTTGGCCGATGCTATCCAAACACTGAACAGCGATTTAGGGATTCCTGACAATCTGAAGGCAATGGGTCTTGGCCTTGAAGACCAGCAGGGCATTGTGGACTACGCTCTGAAAGATCTGGCTCACTTTGGAAATCCGAAGGCGATGGGTGCTGACGACTATGCCAAAGTGTATGAGGTTGCTCTGGGTTGATGGGAGCTAGTGGAAATCCCGGCTGGGCGGAATAATACGCACATTGCGGGGATGACGCGCGCCGGAGGATTCGCGTTTTGGTGATAGTTTACGGCCCTGTATCGGACGCACCACTTCATCGGCGCGAGCCAAAGCGTGGCGCAGCGGATCACGAAGGGTGTCTTCGGACAGCAATGACAGATCGTCGGTACGGTCAATCAACTGCTCTGCAACGATATGCGTGACATTTTCTGCCGATTGTACGCGGCCGATAACCATTAAGATGCGCGCGCCCATGACGACGCCGCGATAGCGCTCAAACACGCGGGGCCAAACAACGATATTGGCAACGCCGACTTCGTCTTCCATCGTTATAAAACAGACGCCGTTGGCAGACCCTGGACGCTGGCGAATCAAAACGACACCGGCGACTTGCACGCGTGTGCCATTCGGTGCGGAGCAGGCGCGGATTGTATTGCGCGCGCCCATCTCACCATACATACCGCGTAAGAAATGTATGGGATGATCCTTTAAGGAAAACCGGCTTGTCTGATAATCTTGCAAGACATGCTCTGAGCGCGGCATTTGGGGGAGGGGTGTGACGCGCTCGCCTCCTTGTTCTGCGATGTCCGACGCAGCAAAAAGAGGAAGGGGTTTGCCCGAAGCTTCACCGCGCGCAGCCCATAATGCAGCGCGCCGATCAAGCCCCATTGATCGGAACGTATCGGCGGCGGCCAAGATCTCAAGCGCTCGCCGGGAAATATGGCTGCGGCGACGAATATCTTCAGGATCATCAAAGCCAGCGCCGCGCACATTCATCAGCGCCTCCATCTCGTCTTCGCGCAAACCATCAATTTGGCGAAAGCCGAGGCGGACAGCAGTGTATCCACTGGTGCTTTCGCAAGGCTCCAACGTGTTGTGCCAGTCCGACAGGTTCACATCGACGGGGCGCACCTCAACGCCATTTTCCTGTGCATCGCGCAGTATCTGAGCAGGAGCGTAAAAGCCCATGGGTTGAGCGTTGAGGAGCGCTGCACAGAAGACATCTGGATGATGGCATTTGAGCCAACTTGAGACATAAACCAAAAGAGCGAAGGAGGCTGCATGGCTTTCCGGGAAGCCATACTCGCCAAACCCTTTGACTTGATTGAAGCAGCGTTGCGCGAACACCGGATCATAGCCGCGGGCCGCCATGCGGGTGACCATTTTTTCTTCGTAATTCTGGATTGTGCCGACCTTTCGGAACGTCGCCATGGCTCGGCGCAGACCATTGGCTTCTTCGGCGGAAAACTTGGCGGCATCAATTGAGATCTGCATCGCTTGTTCTTGAAACAGCGGCACGCCCAATGTGCGTTTCAGGATACGAGACAATTCATCCGGCGGACCGTGCTCGGGCGCGGGGCTTGGATAACGAATGGATTCAAGGCCGTTTCGGCGGCGCAAATAAGGGTGAACCATATCACCTTGAATAGGGCCGGGCCGAACGATCGCGACTTCGATCACGAGGTCGTAGAACTCGCGTGGACGCAGGCGCGGCAGCATATTCATTTGCGCCCGGCTTTCGACTTGAAAGACGCCAAGGCTCTCACCCCGGCACAGCATGTCATAGGTGGCTGTGTCGCCCGCCGGAATGCTGGCGAGGGTGTGGTGGAGGCTTTTGTGTAGAGCCAGTAGATCAAATGCTTTGCGAATACAGGTCAGCATGCCGAGGGCCAGCACATCAACCTTCAGGATGCCAAGGGCGTTGATATCGTCCTTGTCCCACTCAATGAATGTCCGCTCGTCCATGGCGGCGTTGCCGATTGGTACGGTGTCGATGAGGGGCCCGCGTGTGAGCACAAAACCGCCAACATGCTGGGATAGGTGACGGGGAAATCCGATCAGTTGCTGGGTGAGCAAAATGGCGCGGCGGATCATCGGATTGTCTGGGTCCAGCCCAGCCTGTTGTATTTGCTTGCGCGGGATCGCATCGCCCCAACTGCCCCAGACGGTGCCCGCCAGCGCAGAAGAAATATCTTCTGTTAGACCCAGCGCTTTACAGACTTCGCGCACGGCTGAACGGGGACGGTAAGATATAACGGTGGCGGTCAGTGCAGCTTTGTGACGGCCATAGCGGCGATAGACATATTGGATAACTTCTTCGCGGCGTTCATGTTCAAAGTCGACATCAATGTCGGGGGGCTCTTTGCGCTCTTTCGAGAGGAAGCGTTCGAACAGAAGGCTGGTTTCGTCTGGATCCACGCTAGTAATCCCGAGGCAATAACACACCGCAGAATTGGCCGCGGAGCCGCGCCCCTGACACAGAATGGCTTGCCCGCGTGCCCAAGCCACGATGTCGTAGACGGTGAGAAAGTAGGGGGCGTAGCTCAGCGCGTCGATCAGGCCGAGTTCTTTTTTGAGGGCGGTTTGTACTTTGTCCGGAACGCCGCCGGGATAGCGCCAATCTGCGCCTTTTTCGGTGAGGTCTTCAAGGTGTTCCTGAGCGGTCTTTCCGGGCGGGACGGGCTCGTCTGGATACTCATAGGCCAATTCGTCCAGTGAGAATTGGCAGCGGTCTGCAATTTCAAGCGTGCGGGTGAGGGCTGGCTCAAAACCTTTGAACAGCCGGGTCATTTCATTGGGGCTTTTCAGATGACGTTCGGCATTGGCTTCAAGCCGGAAACCTGCTGTTTCGATTGTGCAGTGTTCTCGGATGCATGTGACGATATCTTGCAGCGGGCGGCGGCTGGGCGTGTGGTAGAGCACGTCATTAACGGCCACGATGGGCGCGCTCGCACGGGCACCAAGCTCAGCCAATCGGGCAAGGCGTTCGCGATTGCGGCCGTGATAGCTGTAGCTGGCGGCCAGATAGAGGCGACCCGGCCAGAGCTCTGACAGACGGGTCAGCGTGGTTTTGAAGTTGGCGGTCAACCGATCTGGAGGCAGGGCGATGAAGATGTGTCCTTCAGCATGTTCAGCGATGTCGGATAGGGTGATGTGGCAGTCGCCTTTCTCGGCGCGCAGTTTGCCCTTTGACAGCAGGCGCGACAGGCGGCCATAGGCGGCGCGGTCTGTGGGATAGCAGATAAGCGGCGGCCCATCGCTCGGCACAAGACGTGCGCCAACAAGCAATTGAAGCCCAGCGTCTTTGGCCGCGATGTGCGCCCGCACGACGCCAGCCAGTGTATTGCGGTCAGCGATGCCTATCGCGCTGAGGCCAAGCTGTTTAGCTTGCATAACCAGCTCTGAGGCGTGTGAGGCCCCGCGCAAGAATGAGAAGTTCGTCGTGACGGCAAGTTCTGCATAATCGGTCATGCAAACAAGCCATGCACATGCCAGATCGGCGGGCCGCCGCGACCATCATCATACAAGCCATCCCGGTAGAGCCAGTAGCGCCTGCCGCTCTGGTCTTCGACGCGGTAATAGTCACGCGCGCGGGCGCCTTTTTCTTCCAGTTTCCACCATTCAGGCGCGATGCGTTCTGGCCCATCGGCGCGGGCGACTTTGCGCGGAATACGCCGCCAGACAAAGCTGAGGGGCGGCCCATCTGGCACTTCAGCCAGAACAGTGACGGGTTCAGGCGGATCGAGCAGGCGCAGTGGGCGTGGACCCATGCTGGGCTGGTGTGCGATAGGCGGGGCAAGCTTACCGTCATAAATGATGCGGCGTTCCCGGCGTTCCGGCACATGGCTGTGGGCGGGCTGATGGAGCGTAATAGCGGTCTCACCGAGTTTCGCTGAGATACGATCTGCGAGGGCTGAGAGGGCAATCTCATCTGTATCAGACGTGGCCAAATCACCAGATAGGGCCATGGCTGTTTCGGTCATCGGGCCGGTGCGGCGGGCCTGTATGAGCAATAAGTCTATGCCGAAGCCCGGGTCTATCGCATCAATCTTCTCATGGAATAGGCGCAGGATATGGCGCGCGCTTCTGACAGGGCGGGCGGCGCTCACTTCAATACTGGACGCGGTGCCATCTGAACGGAAGGCATGAAAGGCGAACAGACGTGCGCCTTGGCCGAGGGCGGCGAGATCTGCGCAGAGCGTGTCTGTGACACGGCGGAGGCCCTCAAGGACGCCGTCTGTAGAGGCGATCGGTTCCGGGCAGGGCAGGCGGGCAGAATAGGCAGGCGCGGGGCGCAAGGGATCGAGTGGTTCAACGCGTAGCCCCAAGGCTTGATCCAAACGCAGCAGTACGGCGTCGGCATGGCGGACGGACCGAAAGCGGCGGGCGAGCGCTTTGCGGTCTATGCCATAAAGCTGACCGATACGGGTTAGGCCAAAGCGGCGCAGCAATGCGGTTGATTCACTAGAGAGCCGCAGGGCTGTGACGGGTAAGTCTGCGAGACCGGCTTGCTCATCACCATTTGGCAGGATGTTGGGGCCGGATATTTGAGCGCCGCGCGCAAGGGCGGAGGCGGCGCCGGGCGTGCCAGCGAGGCCGATCGTGTGGGTGATGCCATCCTCGCTGAGCCGGGCCGTCATGCGCGCGGCCATTTCTGCTTCGCCGCCATGCAGATGGGCGCAGCCCGTGGTTTCCAACATCAGGCCGTCTATTCCGTCGAGGGCGATGAGGGGCGTGTAGCGGATCATCCATTTTGCGAGGGTGGTGAGGGCGGCGGCGTCAGCGGCGCGGTCGATATCTTCTGAGGCAAGGCTGGGCAAGCGGGCTCTTGCATCCGTGAACTTCAGGCCGAAGGTGATGCCTTGCGCGCGGGCAGGGGCATTGGCTGCGACCACGTTCAGGCCCGCCGCGCCGCTTTCCAGCAAGACAAAGGGCTGGCGAGGCTTAGGCGCTGCGACGTGTGGTTTGCCCGTCCCGGATTTCATGGCTCGGCGCGTGCGGCGCAGCCGATCCAGCGGCCAGTCCGGGAGCCATAGAGAGAGATAGCGTTTCATCATTAAAGCTCACATCAAAGCAGCGCCCGGCCAGATGTGGCACCTGGCGAGAACGTTCCAGCTCTACGTGCCAACGGGCATGGCCGGGGGCGTGGGGATCAAACAGGTTGCGGGCAGACGGGCGAGGCCCAACACGCCAGCGTGCTGAGGCGGCTGTCGCGCCCTGGCGCGTATAGGGCATCAGCAGGATGACAGGCACGCCATGACGCCCGGAGGCCAAAGCCAATCGCCGTGAAGCGGTAAAATCTGCGTCTTCAATTTCCGCGACGACCAATGAGACAGCGCTGGAGCGAACCGCTTCTTCTATTATCCAGAGCGCATCACAAAGCTGGCGAGGATAGACTGAAACATAAGCGGGGCAGGCGGGGCGATAGAGGTTGGCCCCACCTTGCAGTAAATGGCCGTGTTCAAGCGAGAGGCGGTTTTGCGTGATCCAGAACACAGCGCCTTTCGCTTTGCGCGGCGCAGCGGCGAGCGCAAAGCCCGTGAGCGCCGCCATATCCCCAAAGCTCGCCTCAGCCAGTTCGTGCACACCGCTGGCCCCTAAACCGAATGGGAACGCGGCGGTAGGCCCGTTAGAGGTGGCTGGCGGACGCATCAATGTGCTTGCAAGAGAGGCAGGTAAATCCATAATGTTCTTATTTTGTTCTTTTTGCAATGAGTCAATACGAGGCAGCCCAGATACACCTGAGACGCGAAAAAAAGTGTTGATAAAGCCCGCCAGATTGAGAGAGCCCACCGCGCCAAATTGACCGCTACGCCTAGGGGAAACCTTGCGTCTTTCCAATCTGGGCTTTAGGCAACAATGCTGAGTTATAACACCTAGTCTGGAGCATCCGTATGAAGGTCCTCGTACCTGTCAAACGCGTGATCGATTATAACGTCAAAGTCCGCGTAAAGCCGGATGAGACGGGCGTCGACCTCGCAAATGTCAAAATGTCCATGAACCCATTCGATGAGATTTCTGTCGAAGAAGCGGTGCGGATGAAAGAAGCTGGCACAGCGACGGAAGTCGTTGTGGTATCCGTGGGTCCGCAACAAGCGCAGGAAACGCTGCGCACAGCGCTCGCCATGGGCGCTGATCGCGGCATTCTGATCAAAACCGATGAAGCGGTTGAGCCGCTAGCTGTGGCCAAATTGCTGAAAGGGGTCGTCGGAGAAGAAAGCCCTGATCTGGTGATCCTGGGCAAACAAGCGATTGATGATGACAGCAACCAGACCGGCCAAATGCTGGCGGCGCTTCTGGATTGGCCGCAAGGCACATTTGCTTACAAGCTGGAAAAAGACGGGGACGCGCTGTCTGTGACCCGCGAGGTGGATGGCGGCTTGCAAACTGTGAAGCTGAACCTGCCCGCAATCGTAACCGTTGACCTTCGATTGAACGAACCGCGCTATGCCTCTCTGCCAAACATCATGAAGGCCAAGAAGAAGCCGATCGATGAAAAAGAGCCTGGCACATATGGCGTTGATATTTCGCCGCGTCTGACCGTTGTAAAAGTGACAGAGCCGCCGGTGCGTGAAGCCGGTGAAAAAGTTGAAGATGTTGCGACGCTTGTGTCCAAACTGAAAACCGCAGGAGCTGTGTAATGGCTGTACTCGTAATTGCAGAACATAGTCATGGCGCCCTATCGGATGCGACGCATAAAGTTGTCGCCGCGGCGCAAAAGTTTGGCGGTGATATAGATCTGCTCGTGGCAGGCGAGAGCGCTGGATCGGTTGGTCCGGAAGCGGCGAAAGTCTCTGGTATACGCAAGGTGTTACAAGCCGAAGGTGAGAGCTTGCGCAAGCAAACCGCCGAAGCGATGGAAGCCTTGGTTGTGCCGCTGATGGATGGCTATGACGCGGTATTTATTGCGGCGACCACAACGGGGAAAAATATTGCGCCTCGGATCGCGGCAAAGCTGGACGTTATGCAAATCTCAGAGATCATTGACGTTGCAGATGCCAATACATTCACGCGCCCGATCTATGCGGGCAATGCGATCATGACGGTGACGTCCTCTGACGCTAAAAAGGTGGTAACTGTTCGCGGCACAGCGTTCTCTGCGGTTGGCAATGATGGCTCAGCGGCGGTTGAATCTGTTGATGCCCCTGCCGGGCCTTTCAAGTCTGAGTTTGTATCCGAAGAGATGGTGAAATCTGATCGCCCAGATCTGACCGCTGCTAAGCGCGTTGTGTCTGGCGGACGGGCCTTGGGATCGGAAGAGGATTTCCAGAAGTACATCATTCCGCTGGCCGATAAACTGGGCGCGGCGGTTGGCGCGTCGAGAGCGGCAGTCGATGCTGGCTATGCGCCAAACGATTATCAGGTTGGCCAAACAGGCAAAATTGTTGCGCCTGAACTCTACATCGCGATCGGCATTTCCGGCGCGATCCAGCACTTGGCCGGCATGAAAGACTCCAAGATTATCGTTGCCATCAACAAGGATGACGAAGCGCCAATCTTTCAGGTCGCAGACTATGGACTGGTCGCTGACCTGTTCAACGCGGTGCCGGAACTCACCGACGCACTGTAAGAGTTATCGTCGATCTTTTTGGAAAGCCCGGTCTGGAAATGGCCGGGCTTTTTACTTGCGCGCCGAGTTTTGAGTGGCACACTGCCGCCGATGAGGGGACGCTACATATATGATCCGCAATGAACTTTCTCGCCAGCTAGACCATGATCCAAACTTCCGTTGGCGCGGGGAGGCGGTGACGCGGATTGAGAATCTATCCGACATTGTCTTTGCCTTGGCGCTTGGCATGTTGGTGTCGGCCAGCAACCCGCCCGTGACGTATCAGCAAGTGCTTCCGCATTTGCTGAATATTATTCCGGTCTCTGCTGGATTCGCACTGATGATTGCGATTTGGAACCGGCACTTCACATTCTTCCGCCGCTATGGCGTTGCGGATAGTTACATTATTTTTCTCAATGCAGTCTTGATGCTGTTTATCCTGTTTGTTGCGTATCCGCTGCGATTTGCATTTGATAGCTTGTTTGCATTTGTTCTTGGAACCATCACGTCGGATTGGACCCGTGTGGGTGAGCTTGGCCTGAGAACCCATACTGAGGCTGGCTATATTGTCGCATATTTTCATGCTGGATTTGCGTTCGTCTATTTGTTGATCGAGCGTATGTATAGCTATGCGTTTAAGCGCGCTGATGATTTGCAATTGAGCGCGTCGGAGCGGGTGATTACCAAGCGTTCGATTTGGGACTGCCGCGTGCAAGTTTTGATCGCTGTTATTATCGTTCCTTTGGCATCTCTCAATTTTTGGGGACCAGCCTGGGGCTTTCTGGGACTCCTAAATTGGCCGGCTGCGATGTTCATTCGGCGCCGTTTCAAGATTTCTGACACAATCGCGGAAGAGATGCCTGCGGGCGAAACCGATTGACGCAAAGCTGCCATGCCGACAAATTCCGCCTTGCGCAGTTATAGCTGCAAAGAGAGCTGCATCTATGGTGCGCGGCAAAATGAACTATGATAAGCGCTTTCGTGAAAACGAAGACGGACCGAGTGTAGAGGACGAACATGGCAGAGCTCAAAACAATCGGCGTTATTGGCGCCGGCCAGATGGGAAATGGGATTGCGCATGTTAGCGCGCTCGCCGGATATGATGTGATCCTCACAGATATTTCTGATGACGCGCTTGAGCACGGCATGGCGCAAATTGAAAAGAATATGACGCGGCAGGTGAGCCGCGAATTGATCAAGGTAGATGATCTAAAGGCGGGGCTGAAACGCATCACAACATCGTCCTCGATCAAAGCCCATGAGGCCGCTGATCTGGTCATTGAGGCGGCGACTGAGAAGCGCGAAATTAAAGAACAAATCTTTCGGGCGCTGAGCGATATTGTGCCGGCGGAAACAGTGCTGGCCACCAATACGTCTTCGATCTCTGTCACGCGGCTTGCTTCGGTTACGGATCGACCTGAAAAGTTTATCGGCCTGCACTTTATGAACCCCGTGCCGCTGATGCAGCTGATGGAAGTGATCCGCGGGCTTGCCACCAATCAGGCGACCTATGACACCGCAAAAGACTATGCAGACCGTTTGGGCAAAACGGTGACCAATGCGGAAGATTATCCCGCCTTCATCGTGAACCGTATTCTGGTGCCGATGATCAATGAAGCGGTCTACACGCTTTATGAGGGGGTCGGCACGGTAGAGAGCATCGACACGGCCATGAAGCTGGGCGCGAATCATCCGATGGGGCCGCTGACCCTGGCAGACTTTATTGGGCTGGATACGTGTCTGTCGATTATGCAGGTGCTGCATGATGGCTTGGCGGATACGAAATACCGTCCGTGTCCGCTGCTGGTGAAATATGTCGAGGCTGGATGGCTTGGCCGGAAGACGGGCAAGGGATTCTACGATTATTCTGGCGATACGCCTATTCCAACGCGCTAAAGCGCTCATTATTTTTGTTCCCGTTTCGCTTCGCTCACATGGAACGCCGCTTCGCGGGCTCATGGCTGTGGGCAGCACGGGCGGCCGCGGTGAAGCGGCTTGGGGTCGGTTGAGTTTTAACAGAGTTTGGATTGCGGTCAGGGGATTGGGAGCAAGGCTTCGCTGATTTCGGCTGGGCGCAGGATCGCTTGTGTGCCGGTGTCACCCATACACAAAGGTCGCGAAAGCGTGCGTGCGACCGAATACATCCATTCCGGATAGTAGGCCCAAGTCAGGCTTTCGAATGTGAGTGTGGTGTAGCTCTTTGGCAGGTCGTCTCTGAGGT
>CAZXVJ010000012.1:0-6395 GCA_964644385.1 uncultured Hyphomonas sp.
CCATAGCAGCATGGGGGTTTGGGCATAGAGGCGGTTGATTTGCGCTCGGTTCATGTCGTGCAGTGTAAGGGACGGCGATAGGCTGTCGGATTGGCGACGTGTTTTTTTTGATTTGGCCAGACTTTATTGGAGGTTTGGCGCAGGGGGGTGTTGGAAAGACGGGTCTTTATCCCTCAAGTTTCAACCCGCGCCGCCGAACATCGCTCAGCTTTATGCCCATCCGTTTGCAGGCGAGGGTGACGGGGGCGCCGGGCAGGGGCGTGGCCGCCGCCATGCGAGCGAGGCGGGCAAGGGTGGCGCGGCCGCGGGCGCTGAGCGTGTGGTCTGAAACGCCGATTTGGGCCGCGAACCCCTCTGGCAAAAGATCGATGGCGCCTTCAATAATGACATCGGCGAGTCGCCCCGGAACGGGCAGAGCTTTGCGGGTGAGTGCCAGAAAATCTTGAAGAATATCTGACGGTTCCAAGCCGGGCTGAGCGGCGTTGAACAGGGCGACTTGGCCGGCTTGTGAGGCCGGGGCATGTTGCGCGCCGTAAAGCGCGGCGGCGGGCTGGGCTTCGATATAGAACTGATCTTTTTCCGCTGGGGTGAGCGGGGTATCGAAGGCGTCATAGGCGCTGAGGAAGCCATAACTGGCGGTGGCGTGAACCCAGGTCAGCAAGGCCGGATCTGACGCAGCATAGGCCGCGCCGCCGGGCGTATGGCCAGACACGCGGGCGTGCATTCGGGTGACGCCCTCGATCATGGAGACGGCATCTGCGCGGGGCGCATAAACAGTGATCATGGCGGCTTTGGCCGTGCGGGACATGCGCTCAAAGGGCCTGTCTTTGAAACTGGAATGATCCCATACGCCGTGGCGCACGCGCGGGTCTGCCAGTTCCAGAAGAACGGCGGTGATGCCGCCAATTGCGAGGGCGACAGGATTGGAGAAGACACGCCATGAGATGCCGCCCGCAGGGGTGAGCGCCGGCGCGCCGGAGGGATTTGAGAAGGATATGGAGCGGCCAAGGTATTTCATGGCGCGCAATTTATCACTGGCGTTGAGACGCTTTCAGTTCGGCGGTCATCGCATCAATCTTAGTGATCAATGCGTCGGCTGAGCCATTGCTGCGATCCAGGATTGAGAGGAATTGTGCTTTTTGCTCGCCGGCCAGCCAGATGAGGTTTCCGTCCAGGTCGAGCCCGGCATCAACAACCTGGAAATCCCCATCATGGGTTTCGACGCGCCAGCGCACACCGAGCGACTTGCCGCTGTCCATATTAATTTTGGTGATGACAACAGAGGTGTGCTTGCTGGGATAGTCCACCGACGTGATGACTTCGACGTCTTTGCCGCGATAGGCATCCAGCTCAGCCGCGTAAACGGCCAGCGCGTAGTTTTTGAACGAGGCGCGGTAGCGGGCCAGTTCATCATTTGAAAAGCGCCGACGGTATTTGCCGATGACACGCCCAGACACTTTGTCGAGGTCTGTGAACTTATCCATGTAGACTTCGAATTTTTGGGTGCGGGCGGCCTGATCGAGGCTTGGATCGTTTAAAGTGGCGAGCGCTTCGCTGGCGTTCTTCTGAACGAATTTCTCCGTGGCCGCATCTGCGAACGCAGGCATGGCTGTGGCGGCCAGTGCGGCCAGCGCGATGAGAGAAGCTTTAAGCGATGTCATGTGGGATGCCCCGTTAATTTAAGTAGCTGACTAAGACGTTATTCCTCAAATTCGTCAAAATCAGGGAGATCATCATATGACGACTCTTCTGCTATTTTACCATTACGAATGTCAGCCTGACGCTGAGATGAATAGATGCGTTTTAGGGCTGTGTAGGGCTCTGGCTGTTGGGCGAGCTGCTCAAATTGTTCAGCGAGTTCAATTCGGGCGTTAAGCCCTGATAAGATTGAAGAAGTTCCGGCAATATATGTGTCTAAATCGGGCTCTCCAGAAAATTCTGTCCAGGTTAGCGGGCGGAAAACTGTGTCGACAGGGCGGGCCAGTGCATCACGAGGATTTGATGGGCCGAGCAATGGTAGAACGAGGTAGGGGCCGCTCGGAACCCCCCAGCTTGCCAAGGTTTGGCCAAAATCTTCATTGTGTTTTGGGACACCGACATATTCGGCCGCGTCCCATAGACCCACAAGCCCCACAGTGGTGTTGAACAGGAAGCGGAAGGCCGAATCGCTGGCGCGTTGGCCTTCTCCCTGAAGGACATCATTGGCGAAGGTGACGGGCTCGCCGAGATTGCTGGAAAAGTCGCTCACACGGGCGCGGAAAAAGGAGGGCGTCACGGCTTCATAGGCGCGCGAGGCCGGGCCTAAAGCGTAGCGATCCACGCCTGTATTGAAGGCAAAGGCTTGCCGATTGTATCCCTCCCACGGATCAGGAACTGTGTCGGAGGCGCCGATATCTGGCGTTGATGCGCACGCCGCGAGCGCGCCGGCCAGAACAAGGCTGGTGAATAAAGAACGCATTTGAAAACCTCCGCGTCACCTACATGGACGTAGGAAGGGTACGCTTCAACTCTGATTTTAGTTTTATCACGCAGATCTTAGCCGCATTTGATTGCTTGATAAATCGTATAAATATATGTTTATATGAATTATGAGCGATGAGATGACCCCTATCCTAGACCGATTGCGCGCGGCCGGCGAGGCCACACGGTTGCGCATTCTGGCGCTCTTGAAGATTCGCGATCTGGCGGTGGGCGAATTGGTGCAAGTGCTGGATCAAAGCCAGCCGCGCTTGTCGCACCATTTGAAAACGCTGACAGCGGCGGGGTTGGTGGAGCGGTTGCCGGAAGGGTCTTGGGTGTTCTACCGCGCCGCAACGAGCGGACCGGCGGGCGTGTTTTTAACGTCTCTGTTCGATCAGATTGATTTGACGGACCGATGGTTTGCCGAGGATGCGTCGCGTCTGCAGCATGTCAGCGACGACCGGGCGGCCAGTGCGGAGGCCTATTTCTCTGACGTGGCTGAGACATGGGACACCGTGCGCGGGCTACATTCACCGAGCGATGCGATTGAGGTGGAGTTGATGGATATGGCCGGGCCGGGGCCATTTCAGCGGATGATCGACTTTGGCACTGGAACGGGCCGGATGCTGAATCTGTTCGCGCCGCTGTCGAGCGAAGCCGAAGGCATAGATATGAGTCATCAGATGCTGACCGTGGCGCGGGCAAACCTTGAGCGGGCCGGTGTGGAGAGCGCGCGGGTGCGGCAGGGCAATGTGATGGCGACGCCGTTTGATGATGCGAGCGCGGACCTGATCACTATCCACCAAGTGCTTCATTATATGGACACGCCGGGCCGGGCGGTGAAAGAGGCGGCGCGGGTTCTAAAGCCGGGCGGGCGGGCGCTGATCGTTGATTTTGCGCCGCATGATCTTGAGTTTCTGCGCGCAGAGCACGGCCATCATAGGTTGGGTGTGAACCATGACGCGCTTGAAGGCTGGGCGCGCGCGGCAGGTTTGCATCTGTCACAGCCGCGCGAAATTGCGCCGCCAAAGGGCGCTAAGCCGGGGCTAACTGTACATATTTGGGCCGCTGAAAAGCGCGCCGCACCGAAGGAGGCCGCCGCATGAGCGCGCTATCAATAGCCAATCAACAGAGCAGCGATGCACCGAATGTATCGTTTGAGTTCTTTCCGCCGAAATCTGACAAGATGGAAGAGCGGCTGTGGGAAACGGTGCAGCGGCTGGAGCCTATGGCGCCGGGCTTTGTGTCTGTCACCTATGGTGCGGGCGGGTCTACGCGGGAACGCACGCATGACACGGTGAAGCGGATTGTGGGCGACACGTCGCTATCGGCGGCGGCGCATCTGACCTGTGTGTCGGCTAGCAAGGACGATGTGCTGGGTGTAGCGGACGCGTATTGGGAGGCGGGTGTTCGCCATATTGTGGCGCTGCGCGGCGATGCGCCCGAAGGCATGGGCGAGCCGTTTTCGCCGCACCCTGACGGCTTTGCCAGCTCTGTGGATTTGATTGCCGGCTTGCGCGCGCGCCGCCCGGATTTGGGAAAACAGTTTGAGATTTCAGTCGCGTGCTATCCTGAGCCGCACCCTGACAGTGTAGGCATGGGCGATGACATTGCCTTTTTGAAGGCCAAGCAAGACGCGGGCGCTGACCGGGCGATTACGCAGTTCTTTTTTGAGCCAGACGTTTATTTGCGATTTGTTGAGCGGGCGCGGGCGGGCGGTGTGACCATGCCGATCTTGCCGGGCATTATGCTGCAGCCAAACTTTAAGGGCCTGAAACGGATTTCTAAGCTGTGCAATGCGAGCCTGCCAGGCTGGCTGCATGATTTGTATGAGGGCCTTGATGATGACGCGGAGACGCGCGATCTGGTGACGGCGAATGTGGCGGCGGAGCTGTGCCATAAGCTGTCTGGTGAAGGCGTGAATGATTTTCACTTCTACACGCTGAACAAGGCGGGGCTGGCGCTTTCAACGTGTCGCTTGCTGGGCCTGAAACCGAAGCGTGTGGAGGCGGCGTGATGCGTCGCGCGTGGCTTTTTGTTCTGATCGGCGCGGTTGCGCTGTCCGCGTGCGTTGGCCCGAAATGGCGAACGGTGGAGGGTGAGGCGGTGTCCAGTGAGATGCTGAAGGATTGTTCGCAGTTTGCTTACAAGCTGGAGCAGACGGACCCGAGCGACACTGAAGAGGTGAAACGCGTGGCGGAGATTGCCCGTGCGTCTTGCCCGCGGGAAGACTGGATCAAGGTTGCGCCCGTTGCATGCGTGGCGATCGAATATGGCTGCAATGATGTTGTGATGACGGAGTTTGAAGATGAATAGAGCTGAACGATTGGACGCTTTGGAAGCGACCGCCGCGACCCGTATTCTGGTGCTCGACGGCGCGATGGGGACGCAGATTCAAGGCTTTGGGCTGAGTGAGGCGGACTTTGAGGGTGACCGGTTCAAGGACTGGGACATCCCGCTAAAGGGCAATAATGATCTGCTAAACCTGACGCGGCCGGATGTGATTAAGCAAATTCATCGCCGCTATATTGATGCCGGGGCGGACCTGTTTGAATCCAACACGTTCAGCGCGACGACGATTGCGATGGCAGATTATAAGATGGAGCATCTGGCCGCTGAGATTGCCGAGGTTGGCGCGCGGCTGGCGCGGGAAGCCGCTGATGAAGCGAGCGCAGAGCTGGGCAGGCCGATTGGCGTGCTGGGCACGTTTGGGCCGACGAATAAAACGCTGTCGCTATCGCCCAATGTGGAAGACCCGGGGTTTCGTGAAGTGACGTTTGATGAGGTGCGCGGCGCGTATTTTGAGCAGGCGCAGGCCATGGCGCCGCATGTTGATTTTTTCCTGATTGAGACGGTGTTCGATACGCTGAACGCCAAGGCGGCGATCAAGGCCTTGCTGGATTTGCGCGCCGAGAGCGGTGAGGAGATACCGATCATTATTTCCGGCACGATTACCGATGCGTCGGGGCGGACACTGTCCGGGCAAACAGCGGAGGCGTTCTGGAACTCTGTGCGTCATGCAAAGCCGTGGGCGATTGGGCTTAATTGCGCGCTGGGGGCTGATGCGATGCGGCCGCATATTGCGTCGATCTCGCGGGTGGCGGATACGCGCGTGATTGCGTATCCGAATGCCGGGTTGCCGAATGAGTTTGGCGAGTATGACGAGACGCCGGCGCAGACCGCCGCAATGCTGGATGAGTGGGCGCAGAGCGGGTTGGTCAATGTGCTGGGCGGGTGTTGCGGCACGACGCCAGAGCATATTGCGGCGATTGCGGGCGCAGCAGCCGGCAAGACTCCGCGCGCTGTGCCAGAGGTAAACGGCGCGATGCGGCTGTCAGGTTTAGAGCCATTTGAATTGGCAGGCTGAGGGAGGGCGACATGAAAGTTTATGAAACGCTGGATGAGAAAATCATCTCATTCATTGAGAAGCAGAAGATGTTCTTTGTGGCGACGGCGCCCTTGTCGGCGGATGGCCATGTGAACCTAAGCCCGAAGGGGTATGACGCGTTCAAAGTGATCGACGAGACGACGGTGGCGTGGCTGGATCTTGGCGGCTCTGGCATCGAAACGCAGGCGCATGTGCAGGAGAATGGGCGCATCACCATCATGTTCTGCGCGTTTGAAGGCCCGGCGAATATCTTGCGGCTTTACGGCACGGGCGAGGTGGTGAATGTGCACCATGCCGACTTTGATGAGATGCTGGCGCTGTTTCCGGGGTTTGACCGCGCGCGCGGCATTTTCCGGGTGAAGCTGACGCGGATTCAGGATAGCTGCGGCTGGGGCGTTCCGTTTATGGAGTTCAAATCTGAGCGCGACCAACTCACGCGATATATTGATAATAAGAGCACGGAAGAATGGGTCGAAAGCCGGTATCAGAAGAACGGTGAAAGCATTGATGGATTAAAGGGACTGGAGAGACCGAAATGACTTATGTG
>CAZXVJ010000012.1:6495-75431 GCA_964644385.1 uncultured Hyphomonas sp.
TATGCGGCCGCCGTTGAGGTGGCGCGTCAGCAGGTGGAGAACGGCGCGCAGATTATTGATGTGAACATGGATGAGGGGATGCTGGACGGCGTGGAGGCCATGACCACATTCCTGAACCTGATCGCGGCGGAGCCTGACATTGCGCGCGTTCCAGTGATGATCGACAGCTCCAAATGGGAGGTGATCGAGGCGGGCCTCAAATGCGTGCAGGGCAAGGCGGTTGTGAACTCAATCTCTATGAAAGAGGGCGAGGAACAGTTCATTGAGCACGCCAAGAAATGTCTCTCCTATGGCGCGGCGATTGTGGTGATGGCGTTTGACGAGGTGGGGCAGGCCGATACGGCGGCGCGCAAGATCGAGATATGCGAGCGGGCCTATAAAGTGCTGACCGAGGAGGTGGGCTTTCCGCCGCACGATATTATCTTTGATCCGAACATTTTTGCGATTGCGACAGGCATTGAAGAGCATGACAATTACGCCGTGGACTTCATTGAGGCGACGCGGGAAATCCGTAAACGTTGCCCCGGCGTGCATATCTCTGGCGGGCTTTCCAATGTGAGCTTTAGCTTTCGCGGGAATGAGCCTGTGCGCCGCGCGATGCATTCAGTGTTTCTGTATCATGCGATCCCTGCGGGCATGGATATGGGCATTGTGAATGCTGGGCAGCTGGACATTTACGACGAGATTGAACCGGACCTGCGCGAGCGCGTGGAAGACGTGATCTTGAACAAGCGCGAGGATGCCTCTGAGCGATTGCTGGAGATTGCGGAAGGGCTGCGCGGACAGAAGGGTAAGACCAAAGTCAAAGACATGTCGTGGCGCGAGGCGGACGTGAAAGGGCGGCTGGAACATGCGCTGGTCAACGGCATATCGGAGTTCATTGTTGAGGACACTGAGGAAGCGCGCCTCAGCGTAGAGCGCCCGCTGCACGTGATTGAAGGGCCGTTGATGGACGGCATGAATGTGGTGGGGGATCTGTTCGGGTCGGGCAAAATGTTCCTGCCGCAAGTGGTGAAGTCTGCGCGCGTGATGAAGGCGGCGGTGGCGCACCTTGAGCCGTTCATGGAGGAGGAGAAGATCCGTCTGGGCACGGTGGATGTGTCGAATGGGAAAGTGTTGCTGGCGACCGTGAAAGGCGATGTGCATGACATTGGCAAGAACATCGTGGGCGTAGTTCTGGCGTGTAATGGCTATGACATTATCGACCTGGGCGTGATGGTTCCGGCGGAGAAGATTTTGGCGGAGGCGAAGGCGCAGGACGTTGATATTATTGGCCTCTCTGGGCTGATTACGCCGAGCCTGGATGAGATGGTTTATGTCGCGTCTGAGATGCAGCGTCTGGGCATGGAGACGCCGCTGCTGATTGGCGGGGCGACGACGAGCCCGGCGCATACGGCGGTGAAGGTGGAGCCTGCGATTAAGTCTGCGCCTGTGCTGCATGTGAATGATGCGAGCCGGGCGGTGGGGGTTGTGAGCGGTCTGCTGAACGATGAGGAGAAGCCCGGCATGATTGCAGCGGCGCAGGCGCGTTATGCGCAGATGCGAGAGGCGCGTGCGGGCGGGCCGCCAAAGCCGCGCTTGCCGATTAGCGAGGCGCGAAAGGCGGCGATGAAGATTGACTGGGACGGCTATGAGCGGCCTGCGCCAAGTTTTACAGGCACGCGGACGTTTGAGGGTTTCGATCTGGCGGAGCTGGCGCGTTACATTGACTGGACGCCTTACTTTTCGGCGTGGGATTTGGCGGGGCAGTTTCCTGCGATCCTAGAGGATAAGATCGTCGGCGAGGCGGCGACCAGCCTGTGGAATGATACCCAGTCCATGATGCAGCGCCTTGTGGGCGAGCAATGGCTGAAGCCGAAGGCGGTGGTTGGGTTTTGGAAGGCCAACTCGAAGGGCGATGATATTCATCTGGAGACGGGCGACGTGTTCCACACGCTGCGCCAGCAGATGGTGAAGGACAATACACGCGCGAACTTTGCGTTGGCCGATTTTGTGGCGCCTGAGGGCGAAGATTATGTCGGCGGGTTTTGTGTGACGTCTGGGCCGGAAGCTGAGGCGCGGGCGGCGGAGTTCATTGCGGCGGGCGATGATTATTCTGCGATTATCCTGAAGGCACTTGCTGACCGGTTTGCTGAAGCGATGGCGGAATATATGCATGAGCGGGTGCGCAAGGAGCTGTGGGGGTATGCGCCCGATGAAGCGCTGTCGCCGCAAGAGCTCATCAAAGAAAAGTATCGCGGGATACGGCCCGCGCCGGGCTATCCAAGCCAGCCTGAGCATACCGAAAAAGGGACGCTATTTAAGCTGCTCGGCGCTGAGGAGGCGATTGGTGTGGAACTGACGAGCAGCTTTGCGATGACGCCTGCAGCGTCTGTTTCGGGCATGTATTTCGCGCATCCTGAAAGTGTGTATTTCGCGGTCGGGCGGATTGAGCGCGATCAGGTGGAAGACTATGCGGCGCGTAAGGACTGGGATATGCGCACGGCGGAGCGGTGGCTGGCGCCGATACTGAATTATGACCCGTTTGCGGTGGCGGCGGGATAGGAGCTAGCGATGACTGAACTTTCTGACGCGGCGCGAGATAAGATTGAAGCGGCGGCGTTTCGGCGGTTGCTGGCGCATCTTCAGGCAAACCCGGATGTGGCCAACATTGACCTGATGATTACGGCTGACTTTTGCCGCAACTGTCTGGCGGACTGGTACATGGAAGCGGCGGCAGATGCTGGCGTTGAGGTGAGCAAAGATGAGGCGCGTGAACACACGCACGGCATGCCTTATGCGGAGTGGAAGGCCTCTCAGCCGGAGGCAACGCCCGAGCAATTGGCCGCGTTCAAGGCGCGAAAAGCGAAGGCGTAACGCGCGACTAGCCCGATCGAGCCAAATCGCTGTAGGTTTGCGGCGACCTCAAACCTGAAAGTTTTACGTATGAGCGACACACCTGCACGCCTTCGCGGCGACAATGCCAAAATCATTGCCACATTGGGGCCGGGCAGTCGCAGCCGGAAGGATATTCTGGCGCTGGCGCAAGCCGGGGTGGATATGTTCCGCCTGAACTTTAGCCATGGCACGCATGAGGACCATAAAGAGGCGCTGGAGTCGGTACGTTGGGCGGAGAAAGAATGGGGAGAGCCGCTGGCGGCACTGGCGGACCTGCAAGGCCCAAAGGTGCGGGTGGGTGTGTTCGCAGGCGATGAAATCCGTCTGCGCTATCATGGCGAATACACGCTGGTTGGGGCAGAAGAAACCGACGCTGAAGACACCATTCCTGTGCCGCATCAGGAAATTTTGGACGTGCTGGAAAACGGCGACACGATCCTGGTCGACGATGGCAAGCTGATTCTGACAGTGATTGACGCCGGGCCTGTTAAACGTGTGCGGGCCGATGTGCCGGGCAAGCTGTCCAATCGCAAAGGCTTTACGGTGCGCGGCAAGGCCCTGCCGGTGAAGGCACTTACGGAGAAGGACCGGGTCGACTTAGATTATGCGTTGGAGATTGGCGTCGATATGATCGCGCTGTCTTTTGTTCAAACCGTGTCGGACGTGGCGACCACCAAAGCGATCATCAACGGCCGCGCGCCGTTGATCTCAAAGCTGGAGAAACCGGCGGCGATTTCTGAGCTGCGCGAAATTATAGCGGTTTCAGACGCTGTGATGGTGGCGCGGGGCGATCTGGGCGTCGAGTTTCCGCCAGAGCAAGTGCCGATCATTCAGCGCCGGATTATCCGCGCGGCGCGGGCGGCGGGGTGTCCGGTCATCGTGGCAACGCAAATGCTGGAGTCGATGATTGAAGCAGCGGCGCCAACACGCGCCGAGGCCTCTGATGTGGCAACGGCGATTTATCAAGGCGTTGATGCGGTGATGCTGTCTGCCGAAACGGCGGTGGGGCGGCACCCGGCGACCGCGGTGGCGATCATGTCCCGCATTATTCGCGCGGTTGAAGACGCGCCGGACTATCGCCGTTCGGTCGCGCAGTTTGACGGCGACGTTCGCAATGATCACGCGATTGATGTGGTGGCGCAATCGGCTCAAGCGATGGCCGAGGCGGAAGGCGCAACGGCCTTGGCTTTGCGAACGGGCGCGTTTGAGCGTCTGGCGCGGTTCTCTCGTGTGCGCGGCGCTGCGCCGATTATTTATGGGTCATTGGATGATCGGCGATTGCGACAGGCTTGCCTGTTATGGGGTGTGCATCCGCAACGCCTGAATGCGGGAGCCGATTACTGGTACCGGGATTTGATGGACGCAGCCGGGCTGACCGGCAGAGTGGCTTATGCGCGATGGTCAGGTGAGGAAAAGCGGTTCGCCTGGGAGGTGGGCATTGGCAGCGGCAAGGGTAAGAAAATTCGAGGGTCTTAGGGCGTTCGATGGCGCGCTGCAGGTGCCTGATTATTTGCGAATGATCAGCTGTTTCTTTTTGAACTCATAGGAATTGAGTTCGCCCAGAAACGTCATACCGAGGAGCGATTGATCGAGCCCGTCGCGCAGGATCATAGCTTCAACGTTTTCGACTGAGACGCGGCCTATTTTTATTTCTTCCAGAAGAACAGATGCGCCATGGGTGATACCGCCTGCCGTGCGGATTTCCCATCTATAGTCCAGGGTTTCCGGCTTGAGACCGATGCGCTGGGCGTCTCGGAAGGTGAGCGCGACCGTGCTGGCGCCTGTGTCGACCATGAAGTTGACGGCGGTGTCGTCAACATCGGCCCGGGTCCAGTAGTGGCCATCATCCTTGCGGGATATAACAGCGGCGTTGGCCGCGAGGGGTTCCTCAACCTGCACGCTGGCGGCGATGGGGGTCTTCTCGGCAGGTTGGGGCGCGGGTTCATCCATTTTGGGAGCGACGAAGACTGCAACCGCCGCCGCAATGACGCCGGACACGGCGATCATGGAGAGCCAATCAGTTTGTTTCATCGGTCACGTCTTTCTTCGTCCATGGCTGCAGCGGCTATCGTTTGCCGAGTCTCTCAAGCTGTTCCAGACGATCTGGCAAGGCGGCGATGACGTCGTCGCGCCAAGCATCATCCATCTGTGCCCATTTGCCGATTTCAGGCAATGTGCGGCCACAGCCGAGACAAAGCCCCGTGGCGCCATCAACAGCGCAAACCTTGATGCAGGGAGATTTGATTGCGGGCTGCGTCATTGGGCGGGCCTGTAAAAATTGGCGGACGAGATTTAACTTACACGATAAATCATGACGAAACCTTACGCAAAGGCTAGTAGATTTCCATGTACGCCTTAAGCAAGGCGCGATAGCAGAGACTGAATTGAAAGCGAGTATGAATTGACCACCGATACCAATGCCACAACGCCGTTTGAAGACGTGCGCGCCCTGATCAACCGGCCAGCCGAGGCCGATGCGGGGCCGGGCGAGCAGGTGCGCGATTGGCTGGCGGGCGTCGGCCGGCCGGGTGACTTCGGGCGATTGGGCGATGCCGCCGATTGGTTGGCACGTTGGCAGGGCCGGTTTCCGCCGCGTATTGAATCGCCCACATTAGTTGTGTTTGCTGGCGCTCACGGCCTGACCAAGGAAGACGTTTCACTGTCCACGGACGCGGATACGCGCGCCCATGTTGAGGCCCTGCGCGCAGGCACGGCGCCTTTGTCTGCGATCGCCGCGCAAGCCGGGGCTGGTATTCGCGTTTTTGAACTGGCTTTGGAACAGCCAACGCCAAACATTGCTGAGACGGAAGCCATGACAGAGCGCGAGTGCGCGGCCACGATTGCTTACGGCTTTGAGGCAATCGAAAACAATCCAGACCTGCTGGCGCTGGCGGTGTCTGGCGCTGGGGTTGGGACGACAGCCGCCGCCGTGGCGTGCGCGCTTTATGGCGGGTCGCCGGATTACTGGGTGCGCCCGGGGCTGGATATGTCGTCTGAATTGTCCAAGAAGCGCTCTGATCTTGTAGGGCGCGCGTTGACGCTTCACCGTGGACATTTGTCAGACCCGTTGGAGGCGCTTCGGTGTTTGGGCGGGCGTGAATTGGCGGCATGTGTGGGGGCAATCATTGCGGCGCGTCATCAATGCATTCCGGTGCTGCTGGATGGATTTGCGACGACCATTGCGGCGGGCGTGGTTCACGCGGTCAATCATCAGGCCATCACGCATTGCATGGCGTCTCACCAGACCAAGCGCCCGGCCCATGAAGCGGCGACTGAGCGATTGGGGCTGAAGCCATTATTGCAGTTGGAGTTCCAAACGGGTGGCGGTCTGGGGTGTACCTCGGCGATCAACCTGTTGAAGACGGCGTGTGCGCCATTCATTGCCGAACCGGAAAGCCCGCCAGAAAGCGCCCCGGAAAGCGCCTAAGTCGATCCAGCGGTCTCATGGCATTGCTTGCCAGTATGCAAAAACTCCTGCGCCGGGCCTTGAGATGTCATCTTATCGGGCGGTGAGTGTGCGGACGTCTGATCACCTGCCGGTGAGCGCAGACATAGATTTTCGAGATTAAAGGCCCGTGGGCCCTCAAAATTATCAAATAGATTGGCGGTTGCGACACAGTTGACGTTTACGTGCGCGTCAACTTGATTTAAAAGAGTTTACGGGACACTACAGAGCCAGACCCTGCCAAAATACAGCCTTTAAGGAGGATTCACCGGATGAATCTCGAATTTTCACCTGAAGAAATTGCGTTTAGAGACGAGGTTCGCGCCTTTATTCGGGATAATTATCCCAAGGAGTTAGAGGGGCTTGGCAGCCGTGAGGACATGTCACGTGAGCAGTTTTTGGCTTGGCACAAGATACTCGGCAAGAAAGGTTGGGCCGCGCCGTCTTGGCCAGAGGAACATGGTGGAACGAATTGGACATCCACCCAAAAGTATATTTGGGGCGAAGAAAACGCCGCTGTTGATGCGGTGATGCCGCTACCGTTTGGAATCTCAATGGTTGCCCCGGTGATCTACACATTCGGCAATGAGGAACAAAAAGCGCAACATTTGCCGGGCATTCTGTCGGGCGATGTGTGGTGGTGTCAGGGCTATTCTGAGCCGGGCGCCGGGTCTGACCTCGCCAGCTTGAAGACAACGGCTGTGCGGGATGGCGACGATTACGTGCTGAATGGCCAGAAGACGTGGACAACGCTGGCGCAGTTCGCCGACTGGATCTTCATTCTGGCGCGCACTGACCCGGATGCGGATAAGCCCCAAAAGGGCATTTCATTCTTCCTCGCGCCGATGGACACACCCGGCATTGAAGTGCGGCCGATCAAGCTGATCGACGGCACGCATGAGGTGAATGAGACGTGGCTGACGGATGTTCGTATCCCGGCGTCAAATTTGATTGGCGAAGAAAACAAAGGCTGGACGTATGCGAAATTCCTGCTGGCGCATGAGCGCTCAGGGATTGCAGGCGTGGCGCGCTCTAAACGGGGTGTCGCAAAGCTGAAAAAGATCGCGTCGACCGAAGTGCTCGACGGGAACCCGTTGATCAATAATGGCGAGTTTGCTCGTAAGATTGGGCAGCTGGAGATCGACTTGACGGCGCTGGAGTTCACTGAACTTCGCACATTGGCGTCTGAGGCGGCCGGCAAGGGACCGGGGCCTGAAAGCTCTATCCTGAAGATCAAAGGCACAGAAATTCAGCAGCGTCTGACCGAGCTGACCATGGAGGCCGTTGGCGTTTATGCAGGGCCTTATGCGTATGGCATGGAAGAGGTTGGCACGAATGATTTGGGCGCAGGCCCGGCCTATTCGAATTTTGCCGCTGAGAATTATTTCAACATGCGCAAGACATCAATTTATGGTGGATCGAATGAGATTCAGCGCAACATCATCACGAAAATGATCCTCGGCCTGTAAGGCGCGAGTGGCAGGAGAGGACAACACTTATGGATTTCAATTTTACTGAAGAGCAGAGCATGATCCGGGACAGTCTGTCCCGCATGATCCGCGAGCAATATGACTTTGAAGCGCGGCGCAAATATATTGAGTCAGATGCTGGCTGGAGCCCCGAAATGTGGGCCAAGTTTGCCGAGCTTGGCATATTGATGGCGCCGTTCAGCGAAGAGGATGGCGGCCTTGGCGGCGGCCCTATCGACGCCATGGTCGTGATGGAAGAGTTTGGCAAGGGTCTTGTGGTCGAGCCATTTGTGCCCAGCGTTGTGTGCGGCGGCGGCTTTGTGAAGCGCGGCTCTGACGCTGTGAAGGCTGAGTATCTGGAAGGCATTATGTCGGGCGAGAAGATTTTCGCCTTTGCCTATGCCGAGCCGAATGGCCGATACAATCTGGCGGATTTGGAAACCAGCGCGAAGAAAGATGGCGCGGGCTTCTCACTGAATGGCCATAAGGCTGTCGTGATTGGTGCGCCTTGGGCAACGCATTTTGTGGTCACGGCGCGTACATCTGGCGATCGCCGCGACGAAGGCGGGATCACCGTGTTTGTGGTGGCCAAAGATGCCAAAGGTGTGTCGACGCGTGACTATCCAACAGTGGATGGCCGCCGGGCGTCTGAAGTGTATTTTGAAAACGTGTCGGTTGGCGCGGACGCTGTGATTGGCGATGTTGATGGCGGTTTGCCACTGATCGAATTGGTCAGCGATGAAGCGATTGCGGCGCTATGCGCAGAGGCGTGCGGCGCGATGAAGGTCGCCCATACACAAACGGTGGAGTATTCTCGCCAGCGCAAACAGTTCGGCACCCCGATTGGCAAATTCCAAGTGCTACAGCACCGCATGGTCGATATGTTCATTGAGCATGAGCAATCTGTATCGATGACGTATATGGCGACGTTGAAGCTGGGCGAAGACGAGATTGAGCGCAAGAAGGCGGCGTCAGCGGCAAAAGTCCGCATCGGTCAAGCCAGTCGATTTGTGGGCCAGGAAGCTGTGCAAATTCACGGCGGTATGGGCATGACCGACGAGTTGGCGATTGGGCATTATTTCAAGCGCTTGACGCTGATCAATAGTGAATTCGGCAATGTCGATCACCATCTGCGACGCTATACAGAACTGTCTGCAGCAGACTATCCAGTCGCGGCCGAATAAGCGGCGCCTCAACAAATAAAGCCCCCGAATGCCTGATCGGCGTTTGGGGGCTTTTTCATGTGTTCGATTGGGCGCGCTTTAGGCAGATATTCGGGCGTGCCGTCTCAGGAAGCTGACGACCTCAGCGTTCGATAGAATTCGCGCAGTGTCTTTTTTGCCAGTCTTGGCAAAAGCGACGCGGCGGGCGCGATCGTCTACAAGCTTCACCACTTCATTTGCAAATTCCTCGGGTGTTTCGCCAATCTCCACCAAGGTATCCAGGCGGTCGCCGAAGCCTTCCAGTGCGACGGGGTATGCCACGCAAGACATTTGGAGCATGAGGTATTCAACCACTTTGATCGATACACCGGTAGCGAGACGGGTGGGCGCAATGCCGATCGACTCTGAGCCGCCAATGTCTTCCAAATTATCAACGCGTCCGAGCACTTTGACGCCCGGCAACGCGGCCTGTTCAGCGCTGATTGTGCGGCCGACGGATCCCGCGATCCAGAATTCTAGTTCAGGCTTTTTCTCCAGGACGAGCGGCCAGATTTCATCCAGCCAATGCCTCAGCGCGTCTGTATTTCCGGCATGGATAGTGCCGAGAAAAACAACGCGTGCGGGGCTGTTGGAGCCTTCAAGGGGCGCGTCGCCATAGGCGGGTGGTTCTGGACGGAGCCAGACCGGGTCGGCGCCGTTGATCTTGGGATTGAAGCGTTCCAACTCGTTGGCGGATGCGTAAATCATAACATCGCTGCGCTGACACCATTCGGCTTCTTCTTCCGGCGTGACGAGGTAGAGATCAGGTTTCAATCCCTTTTCGACAAAGCGCGGCCCTCGATCTGAAAGCAGATCGTGCATCAGGACGCCGCGTATTGTAGGCGCTGTCACGTGTTCGAACGTCGGGCCGGTGGAACTGTACTCGGCAATGGTGATGTCGCGCGGCGCTGCGTTGACCTCTGCCGCAATGCGGCGGTACTCGCGCGGCAACATCGGCCGGCCAAGATAGCTGGGAATAACAATTTTGGCGCCGAGGCGATTGAGGGCTTCGCGCCACAAGCGGACGGCGAAGCGGCGCCAAACCGTGGGAGAGGCCGTCCAATATCTTTTACCGATCTTTACGCCGCCGGGCCAAACCACTTCGTCAACCAAGTCAGTAAACCGTGGATGGATGCTCGACCAGGGGCGATTGCCAAACGCTTGCAATGGCGCGAAGACGAGCCGAACCGAAAGATGAGCGCGCTTGGCATTGCGCAGGAACGTTTCAAGATACGCTCCATTGCCCGTGTCTATGACTTCCAGCTGTCGTGGAATCAAAATGTCCATTGAGCCGGCGCAATCATTTGCGGGCTCTGGAATTGAAAGAGAGACATCTATCATACGTCGGATTCGCTCGATTGAAGCTATCAAGTCAAATTAACCATTTGGCATGGTCCATTCGCCCCGATTGGCCGTGAGGGGTGTTAACAATCCGTACATATGCAAGTCGGCGGCCATAAGGAACGACGCAACGCAGTCCAATAGCAGCAGCGAGGATTTGGGCGAAACAATCGACCAAAAATCGCCTAATAGGAGTCGGCGGACACGCTCGTTCATTTCGTCAAAGGCAGTTTGGTGACCTGGACGGACAGGGCACCACGGTCATTTCGGGACGTTTAACCGTCTTTATGGAGCGAAAAAACGCCGTTTTCAGCGAAAATGGTAACCTTGGACGGTAAATCCCATGTCGCGCGGGCTTTGTTGGTGCGGTGGAACCACGCTTCAGTGCCCGCGATGGAACACATAAGTTAACGCGAAACCATCGCGGCCCATATCCGTTCAATTTCGCCAGGCATGAGCCGTACGCGTCGCAAACTGTTTCCGGCATGCCAGACGCTAGGTTGTGCGGCAGTCAAACAGTCGATAAAAAGACGTTGGATGCCCTGAAAAATATAGTGAATCATGTCGGTGAGACAAAATTGAGCCTTTTTCTTACGACTATCATCAAAGATTGAGGTTAAGACGTATTCACTTCACATTAATGCCGTTATTGGCTGTCCAAAGGAACGGTATCTTTTTTGCACAGCGGGACGTGGAAGATCGCGTCTAACGCGGATTGAACAGAGAATTAAAGGTTGGGTTGAATATGGTAAGCTTCAAACGAATTTGTTTGCTGAGCACAGCGGCGGGTGGCCTTCTGGCCTCAACAGCTATGGCGCAGGGAAATTTCTATAATCGTGACAAATATGAAGCCGTTTTAGATCGCGCCCAACCAGAATATGACCCGGAGCCGATCCGTCTGGGCGGCGCGCTGGTCGCGGCAAACGCATCTGCGGCTGCCGTCTATAATGATAACATTTTTGCGGCTGAGACCGACGAACAGTCAGATTTGATTGCACGTTTGGGCCTTGAGGTTGACGCTCGCAGCAACTGGTCTCGCCATGAGATTGGTGGCAGCGTTGCCGCGATCCACCGTGAGTACACAGATGTCGGAGACGAATCTAACACAGATATTCGCGCCGGATTGCGCGGCCGTGTTGACGTGTCTCGTCAGTTCTCAGTGTCTGCGGGTGTTCGCGTTGAAGACCGCATTGAGCCACGCACCGCGGTGACGAACTCCACACGATTTGCTGAGCCTATCGATTTGGACCGGACGGCTGCAAACATTGATGCCATTTACGCGAATGAGCGCTTGCAAGTGCGGGCGGGTCTCGGAATCACAGAAACTGATTTCTCCGATGCGACCGTGCGCCGGACGGGCGAAATTCTGGACCAAGACTATCGCGACAATACGGTCACGTCGGCTTCGGCGCGCGTATCTTATGCGATCTCGCCCGACATTGCAGTGTTTGGACAAGGCCGTGTTAGTGAGCGCGAATTTGATACGCAGCAACTGGTCGGCGGCGCGCTGCGCACACGCGACTCGGAAGGCTATGCGACCGAGGTCGGTGTCGATTTCGAACTTCAGCGTCTTATCCGCGGTGACATTGCTGTCGGTTATTTGAGCGAAGACAAGAAGGACGATTTCTATGAAGACGTCGACGGTCTATCGGTTCGCGGTGAACTTGAATGGTTCCCAACACGCCTGACAACTGTGACCCTAGACGGCGTTCGCCAAGTGGTCGATATGGGTGTGTCTGCTGCGCCAAGCGCGCTGGAAACGACATTCGGCGCCCGCGTCGACCATGAGTTGCGTCGTAACATCATTCTTTCGGCCAACGCCTCTGTCGGCAATCTCGACTATAAAGATGTCGACCGCGAGGATGATATTGTCGAGCTTGGCCTGACCGGCATCTATAAGATGAACAAGAAAGTTCATCTGGAAGCCTTCGTGCGCCGTATGGATCGTGACACGTCGGGCAATGCAGCGCTCGGTTTTGAAGTGTTTGCGGCCAATACAATCGGCGTCGGCTTTAAATACCACCCATAAGTGCTGGTGTCATTGCCGGTAATCCCTCAGCTCCAAGAATTGGTGTAACGTTTTGGATAAGTCATACAGCATTGAATTGCCTAACCAGCTAACGGCAGGCGGCGACAGCGGCGACGACATGCCGATAGATTTTAAGTCCATTATTGGAACAGTCTATCGACGGTTTTGGCTTATCCTCATCGCGTTTTTGACGACGTTTCTGTTGATTGCGTTTTATACGTTCTCACAAACACCGACCTATAAAGCTAAATCGGTTGTGATCGTTGATACAACGGAGCGCAATGTCATCGATCTGGGCAGCGTTCTGCAGGGCCTTGGCGGTGATACCGCCGTGATTGATACCGAAGTGCAGGTGATGGCGTCGAAATCTTTGCTTACGCGTGTTGCGAAGAAGCAAAAACTGATTGAAGACCCTGAATTTAACGTACTGCTCAGAGAGCAAAAAGTCGGCCTTATGGGCGGATTGAAGAACACCGTTCGCAGTCTGGTCGGCGGCGACGAGGCTGGCGAGGCAGATCCATTGGATTTGATGTCAGAAACGGAACGCGAAGCGCATACATTGGAGAATGTCGTCAGGGCGCTGATGCGGAATGTGTCCGTTAACCGGGTGGGCACGACCTATCTGATCACGGCTGAAGTGGTCAGTGAATCGCCTGAAACCGCCGCGCGGCTCGCCAACGCGATTGCTGAAGAATACCGTGTGGAGCAGTTGGAAGCGAAGCTAGACGCGACCACACGTGCGACCTCTTGGTTGTCAGAGCGCGTTGAAGGCCTGCGCGATGAGGTGACGGAAAAAGAACAACGCATTCAGGAATACCGGATCGCGAACAAGCTGGACCAATCCCTCGGTACGTCGACGAATGAGCAAAAGATTTCATTGCTGCAAGGCCAGTTGATTCAACGTCAGGCAGAGCTGAGCGATGCCAAGGCGAAGTATGACAGTGTTCAAAGCCTCAGAAATTCGGGCGCCGGCCCTGGCGCCGTGGCTGAAGTGCTGAGCAATGCGACAATCTCTGATCTAAAAAGCCAGCGCGCTACGGCTGCGCGCCGGGTTGCTGACCTCGAAACAACTTATGGCCCCCGCCACCCTGAATTGCTGGCGGCGCGCAATGAATTGTCAGAAATCGAGCGTCAGCTGAACACGCAAGTCAGTCAAATCGTTGCCAGCTTGAGATCAAATGTTCAGCGCGCGCAGCAAAACGTCAATGATTTGAACCGTCAAATCGGCGGCTCTCGTAGCGTGTTGGTGAGCAACAACCGTGCGCAAGTTCGGTTGAACGAGCTAGAGCGCGACGCCGATACCAGCCGCGTGATTTACGAAGAATTTGTCAGCCGCTTTAAGCAAACACGAGAGCAAGACGATTTGGTGCAAGCCGATGCGCGTATCTTGTCCACGGCCTCCGTGCCAGAAAACCCAAGCTCTCCTAAGACGTTGCTGAACCTGATTTTGGGCGGCCTGCTGGGCGCGCTGATTGGCGGCGGTATGGCCATCCTGGCCGAAATGTTCGACGCGCAAATCAGCTCTGCTGATGATGTTGAGCGCAAATTGGGCGCCTCTCCGATTGGCTCAATCCCAATGATCCGCAACCAGGGCTTCCTGGGGCTGTCATCGCCGAATCCATCTGACTTCATGGTGGATAATCCGCTTTCGGCTTATTCTGAGAGTATTCGGTATCTGCGGGCCGCGATTGCATTCTCTGATCTTGATAGCGAGACGAAGACTGTGGCGATTACCTCATCCTTGCCGGATGAAGGCAAAACCAGCCTGACGCTAAGCCTTGGACGCATGTCTGCGATGTCAGGTTCCCGCACGCTGGTGATTGATGGTGACTTCCGTCGCCGCCAATTGACCGACGCCGCCAAGCTCACTCCGGAAATTGGCTTTGTTGAGCACCTGTTTGGCGCTGGCGCGTTGGACGAAGCGATCCACAAAGATTCTAAAAGTGCACTGGATATTCTGCCGCTTTCCAAGTCTGGCCACACGCCGCATGATGTGTTCGGCACGCGCGCGTTCGATGATCTATTGTCGACGTTGCGTGAGCGCTACGACCTCATTCTGGTTGATACTGGTCCGCTCTTGTTGATGGCTGAGGCGCGTGTTGTTGCCGGCAAGATGGATAAGACGATCCTAATTGTGCGCTGGCGTCATTCTTCACGCTCTGCGGCGCGCCAGTCGCTTAACCTGTTGCGTAGTTTCAAAGCTGACTTGCTGGGGGTTGCGCTCAACATGGTCGACTTGAACCGTCGTCGTCACCACAAAGACCCTGGCGCGACCTACAAGGCCTACAAAAAGTACTACACAATGGACTCGAAACGTCCGATGTTTGGCGCGCGAGAGAAGTTTGGAGCTGTGCGGCGGGATCCAAGCAAGCGGACAGGTCCGTTCCCATACGCAGCGTCTCTGCTGGGCGGGAACAAGGACGAAAAGCCCGATGACACCAACGACAACTTCCCCGCAGAGTAATCCGGGCGGGCGGGGCAGCGACCTTTGGGTCGCCCCTGGCCGGTAGGACACGAGGTATACCATGTCTGGTCAGAGTGGATTTGGATCATCATTCCGCTCTTCCCTGAGTTGGAACATGCTGAACTTTGGCTTTGGCCAAATCCTTCAGCTGGGTATTTTCCTATTGTTGACGACCCGTTTGAGCACGTCCGTGTTTGGTGTGTTTGCTCTGGCGCTGGTGTTTATCGAGTTCTTCAACCTTGAGGGACGCTTCTCGATCGTTGACACTTTGGTGCAAAAGAAGCGCACCGATAAGGTTTCCTATTCGACAGTTTATTGGACCTCGACGGCTATGTTTGGCGTTATGGCGGCGATCTTCATGCTGCTCGCGCCATTGGCGGCAAACGCGATTGATAGCCCAGAACTGACGGAAGTTTTGCGCGTTTTGGCGCTGACGCTATTGATTTTGCCTTTGATGTTTGGGCCACTGGCGCAACTGAACATAGACATGGACTTTAAGGCGCTGGCCATTCGAGGCATTGCCGCGCGGATTGTTGGCGGCGGCGCGGCGCTTTACGTAGCGTTTGGGCCCAACCCGGAATGGGCGCTTGTGGCGCAGAGGCTTACGGCGACAAGTATCGAGGCCATCTTCCTGATCGCGCAGACACGCATTTTCCCGACCTTCCACTTTGATTTCAAATGGGCCAAGGAATTTCTGTCTGAGGCGAGCCGCATATTTATGGCGCAAACCTGCGTGAAGTCTTTGCTGCGTGTATTGGACGTGATGATTGCAACGTTCTTTGGGGCGGGCGCTGTGGGCATATGGCGCGTGGCAGACCGGATCATGCAGGCCGCGTTCTCTGCGTTTGCAAACCCCATGTCTGCGCTATGGGTGATTATGTTGTCGGCAAAAGATGCGACGCCTGCTGATAAGAAGCGGCTATTCCTGAATTTGACGCAGCTGGCGGCGACACTGCTCGCGCCGGTGTTTATTGGGCTTGCTTTGATTTCGCAGGATTTTGTGGACGCGATGATTGATCCTGACTATGCCGCCGTCGGGCCTGTCCTGGCCACGCTGGCGATCTTTACGTCTTTGTCTCCGTTCTACTATTTCCGTAACGCTGCGTTGATTGCTCTGAAGCGTACGTCGACGCTGGTGAAGCTGGCGGGGTTAGACCTGATATTGCTTACCATTCTGGCGTACGCGCTGAGATCATATGGTGTGACGGGCATGATCCTGGCCCTTGGTCTTGTATATATTCTATCTGTGTTCTTGTTCCTGCCGATCATTTTGAAAGAGACCGGCGCGTCCTTTGCGGCTTTGTCGGCGCGGGTTATGCCAGCCTATCTGGGCGCAGGCATGATGGCGCTGGCCGTATTGGGGGTTGATCAGGTGTTGATGGAGATGCCAGCTTTGGCTGAGATGTTTGTGAAAGTTGGCGTCGGTGCGGCGGTGTTTGCGGGGTATTTGTTTGTGGTTCACCGCGGTTGGTTGATGAAAACAGTCGCGCTGGTGATGGACCGCAATGCGGCTATCTCACCTGCCGAATGATGATGCCTGCAGCGAGACGGTTCAGACAATGACGCATATAGCATTCTTTGGGCATGACAGCGCCGACTCTGCGGTGCGCCGACGTGTGCAATCTTTTCAAGATGATGGGTTGGACGTCACCGGCTTCATGATGCGTCGGCGCGACACGCGTGATGTCAGCTGGCCCAATGTTGATTTGGGACTGACGCAAGACGGCGCGTTTTTGAAGCGCATACGATCTGTCTTCTCCGGAGCCACCCAAGCCGCTGCCGATGGCGCGTTGGCAAAAGCGGATGTCATCTATGCGCGGAACCTTGATATGCTGGCGTGCGCATTTCTGGCCAAGCGTAAAGCCAAGCTGGACACCCCGGTGATCTATGAATGTTTGGATGTGCATAGATTGCTCAGTCGGCGGGATGTGATTGGAAGCCTGCTGCGAAAATTGGAAGGTTCGCTGTTGCGCCGTTCGCGCGGGCTGGTCGTAAGTTCGCCGGGGTTTCTGAAGAACCATTTTGAACGGTACTTTCCGGGGCAGTACAAATCGTATCTGGTGGAAAATAGACTGGCCACGGGCGCTGACTATGGACCTCGCGCGGCGAGTGCCGTGTCGCCAGACGGGGCGCCGTTGCGGATTGGTTGGGTTGGAATGCTGCGGTGCCAGCGCTCGCTCGATCTCCTGGCAGGTATAGCCGATGCGCTTGGCGATCAAGTTGAGGTCAAGCTGCATGGACTGCCTGCGCGCACCGAGATTCCTGTTTTTGAGCCAGTGATCGATGCGCGCGCAAATATGTCTTATGCGGGTCGCTATCGCTCGCCTGAAGACCTCGCAGGCATCTATGAGGGGCTGGATGTTGTGTGGGCTGGGGATTTCATGGAAGCGGGCTATAATTCAGTGTGGCTTTTACCGAACCGGATTTATGAAGGTGGATATTACGCCACGCCATCGATCGCTCCAGCGGGCACAGAGACGGCGCATTGGCTTGACGGGCATGGCTGCGGGTTTCCTGTTTCCGAGCCGTTGGAGACCGAATTGACCGAGTTGGTTCGCGACCTGATTTCGAATCGCGAACAAATCAGACAGCGTTCAAACACCCTGCTGGGGCTAAATGAAAAAACGTTCATACAGCCTAAAGGTGCAATGGCTGCGATCATTCACGATGTTTTGTCACCTACTACCTCAAAAAAATAGTTGATCATTCGCGCAATGAGGGCAAGTTAAGATTCGGAGTAAGTGAGTCTTGGTGGAAGTATTCGTTGTTTCTAGGTCAACAATCGCAGTGTTTTCATCTAAAACTCGCCGCAATTCGGGCCAATTTGGCTGAGAAGTTGTGAGACGAATACAATGCCGAATGAGCGGCGTTTTAATTGATTGTTAATTGGACTATGGAAACATTATCAAGATGACTGATATGACAGCCTTCCCAATTCCTTCTGGCGAACTGCCCCACAGACTTGGGCGTCATGCCGATCACATCGCCGAGCATTCCGGCAAATGGCCAGGATGGGTGAGAGTGTGCTTCATCCTAGGATTGAGCGGCGCGCTTTGGGGCGCGATCATCTTCGGCTTTATGGCTTTGTTCAGCTAACGTCTGAAGCGACGGGTTTTATCCGGTTGCGCGTTCGTCGAACGTTTCATCTGTATCATTGGCCGGCAATGTAAACGCTGCCTGTGCTTCGTTCCAAAGATCTGACGTTTCTTCGAGGATACGATCAATGACGGGTTGATCCAGTCGTTTCTTCCACGAGTCTTTCAAAGATGCACTCTCACGCTGCAAATTGTGTTGGGTATGCTGTGAGGGGTCGACGACATTGCTCGCGCCCGTATCGGCCAAAATCCGAGCTTCAATTTCCGGTGTAAACGGTAAATCAATCGCTTTGAACATTTTGCGGAAAACCGCCACAGGCTCAACACATAGCTGGTCGTGGAGGGCGAAGAACCAATCAGGGTGAAGTTTTTGGTAGTCGAGCGTGGCCTGGGTAAACAGTTTCCATTGTAAAATGGCAGCGCCAACCTTGTCGTCTCTGTTGCGGCGCCAAGCGGCAATCTCGTCGTCAAACTTTCCGCCCGATAGCGGTAGGCGATGATCGACGATGTAACGGGTCTCAGCTTCCCAGCCGAGACTTAGAAATGATGAAACGACGCCTCCAGGATGGCGCACCATCATGACCACACGCGTGCCGTATGCCTTGGCCAACCATTCGGCAGAATAAAAGGCAATCGGGTCCTTAATGCTCAGACGATTAGCAGATGTGAAGCTGGAGCGTTCTTCGACAAGTTTTTTAAGCGACAAGGCGGCGGTCATGTCACGGTTCGGCAATATCCGGTCAATACCGCCACGCGGCAGCATCTTAATGCGCTCATGCAAGGAGGCGAGACGCATCATACGATTGAAACGCTCAATATAGGCGCTTTCATTGTTCGGTGTGATGCGGAAAAACTTGGTCGGGAGGTCCAGATGATATGTGAAGTCGTGGTTGAACGGTTCATAGATCTCGAAGACGCTTGGCGCTGCTGCCACGATTTGCCCACAAAAGGTTGTGCCGGAGCGCGGGCAGCCAGAGATCAAAATTGGCGGGTGGGCAGGGCGGATAATATCAGTCATTCGGGCGCTCGTCTCAATTCAGCGTTTGAGCAGGACTTCGAACCTGCTCCTAAGTGGTATGGGTAGCAACTTTCACGCCAGTGGGGAAAGACGGGGCGCAGCTGGCGGCTCAAAAAATTACGGCGATTGATCCAAAACCGGACACATTCGCGGCAAAGTCTTTAGACGGCGCCGCGTGAAGCGATGACGGCAGGAATGGTCATGACAACAATCCAAAAGTCACCCCAGAATGTGCGTGTCTGAACGTATTCAACATCCATTGCGACGCGCTCGTCATAAGTCGTATTGCTACGGCCCTTGACCTGCCACAGACCAGTTAGACCTGGACGAACCGCCTTGTAATACTGGAAGTCATTGCCGTAACGGGAGATTTCATTCTGAACGATTGGACGTGGCCCGACCAGGGACATGTCCCCACGTAGAACGTTGAACAATTGAGGTAACTCGTCGATCGACATTTTGCGAATGAACGCGCCAAACTTTGTGATGCGTGGATCGTCTTGCAGTTTCTGAGTTTCATTCCACTCTTTTCGAGCTTCGGGGTTGTTTTCCAACAGCTCTTTCAGGCGATCGGATGCGTCGACCACCATCGACCGCAATTTATAGCAACGGAAGGTTTCGCCGTTAAGACCGTAGCGATCCTGTGCGAACAAGGGAGATGCACGGTCCTGAAAATAAACAAGGATCGCGAAAACGAGCATGATTGGGGACAGGATGATGAGCGCAGTCGCGGAAACGAAAATATCGAATGCGCGCTTGGCTGGATCAGCCTTACGTTGGGCTGGGCCGGACATGTCCGGATTTAAGATTCCGCCGCCGTCAGGTCTGGAATTTTCTGTTAGTCTGAAGCCCATTCTGGTCCCCTAAAACTCTACAATTAATACATCGTTGGCGTTCGAAAACGCCCAACGTCCCCAATGTTTTGGAGGCGTCGAACCTTCAATTTAGACATCTTTCCTGCAAACGCCGTACCGTTAGGTTAAGCGATTATGCTCTTTTTTCCTCTACTTTCTCGTGACACGAGAACTATTTTTACAGCGCCCTATCCAAAAGCCGCCGAATATGTCCTATTTGTTCAATTTTGGAGCATATACCTTCGCCTGTTTGATTAACCATCACGGCGAAAACTGCAAATTAAAAAGCGCACGAAACTGAGTTTCGTGCGCTTTTGCCTCTTTTTTTAGGTGGAATTGGATCTAGAAAATGATTTCACCAATACGAAGTGTGTCGCCCGGGCGGATTGGCGTGGTGGATGTGAGGCGGGTTTTGACTTCCTGTTCACTGTCCACACTGCGGATCCAGACGAACTTCTTATTGGCGCGATAGGTGAATCCGCCTGCCGCTGCCACGGCATTCATAACCGTTAGTCCGTTTGTATATTGGTACTCGCCAGAATTGGTCACTTCGCCCATGACGTAGAAGGGACGATAGTTAATGACTTCGGCGCTGACTTTTGGGTCAATCAGCAGGCCGTTGGCCAATTCGCCGGTGATGCGGCTTTCGAGTTGAGGCGTCGTCAGGCCAACAGCGTTCACTTGGCCAATCAGCGGCATTGAGATGGACCCGGTGCCGTCAACTTCAAACTCGCCTGAAAGATCAGCATGATCAAACACAGTAATGCGCAGACGGTCGCCATTGCCGAGGGTGTAGGCGGCGGCTTTCGGCCCCGTCGCCTGTTGGATGTCAGATGTGTCACCTGCCGCGACGCCAGATTGGCAACCGGTGATAAGCATGAACGCGCCGAGCAGGGCTGCGAAAAGAAAAGAACGAAGCATAGTCATCTGGAAAACTCCTATAGATGGTCGGGCGGGCAAAGCCCACATTCAACGGTGAGGGCCAAGATTAGCCTATCAAGTGGTCAGATATGCAACATCTTCGCCATGAAACTTGGCCGCTGACAAGCGCCCACTGAGATAAGCGCCCGTGTCCAGACCAATCCGGCGGTTGTCACGGTATATTTTAGCTTCCGGTGTATGACCATGCACCACAACTTGGGTGAATATACCTGTATGCTGGAGAAATTCATCTCTTATCCACATCATGTCCGTTGGGGACTGATGTTCAACTGGAAGACCGGGGCGCAGACCGGCATGAACAAACACGTAGTCTCCGCGCAAATAGTGCGTGTCGAGGCCCTGATAAAAGTTCAAATGATCTTCGGGCAGTTTTGCTCGAAACGCATTCCAGAGCGTTGCCCAAGCGTTTTGGGACATGGCCTGGGCGTCGGGAGAGTCGCTGCCGCGCGGTGGCGGGGGCTGAAAACCGTAGGAATACAGCGTTTCCGCGCCGCCATACTGGGCCCATTGTTCGCCAAATGAGGCGTCCTGAAGGAAATTCAGCAAGGCTTCTTCATGGTTGCCCATCAGGTAAATCGTCTCGACACCTGCGAGGCGCGGGCCGAGGAAGAGGTCAACGACTTGGCGCGATTGTAGTCCGCGATCAATGTAGTCCCCTAAGAAAACAAGCTTAATGTCGGTGCCTGCCGGCAGCATTGCGGCATCTTTTTCAATAATTTCAATGAGTTGAAGAAGAAGGTCGGCCCGGCCGTGAATATCTCCGACGGCGTAGATGCACTCTCCCTCCGGCATAGCTGAGTGACGTGTGATCTCTGTTGGAACGGGAAGCGGGGATGTATCTTTCGAAGCATTTGACGGATCACGTCCTCGGCCGGTCGCCGATTGCGCGATGCGGCCGAGTTGGGAGATCGTCTTTTTGAACAGTTTGGTCATTCAACTTTCCGTTTCAAAGTCTTCATAGAGGGTTTGCAGCCAGCGCGCCAAGGATGGGCGCAGCGCAGATAGATTAGCGAGACAGGATGCTTTGACGTAGAAAGCCCGCCGCCCAACTCATATGCATGGCACCCAGCGCGAGCCCTGCCAGTAGTCCGCAAGCAGAGCGGTGTTTGTAGGCCACGTATAGCGAAGCGAGCCCAAGAACGCCAAGATAGCCAAATGGCAGGATAAGCGCGGGCCAGAATAGGGGGGCGGCCAATAATCCAATAAGGTTGAGCGCGAGGGCAATGATTGGGAGGGTCTGGCGTAACTTCAGCGGGCTATTGTGCTTGGCGGCATTACGGGCGCGGCCTTTGCCATAATTGAAGTATTGGCGCGCGAGTCCAGCAACTGAGCCGCGCGGGATGTACTGAATACGGATATTCGCATCGAGCCAGATTTTGCCACCATTTGCGGCCAGACGCGCATCATACTCAGCGTCTTCATTGTGCGAGAAGGTCTCATCATACCCGCCAATGGCGCGGTAGGCAGTGATTTCGAAGCCGGCATGGTGGCCGTGATCGACATAGGCTGACTTCGTTCCGCCGCGATGGGCAGAACCACCCGATCCCAGCGGGGTATCGACGATCCAAGCATTGGCCTTTTCAAAACAGCTCTCACCGACCGCATCCATTGGGATGACAACCGATTGCGCGCCGGTTTCTTTCAGCGCCTCCGCAACGGTGAGAATAAAGCGATCTGGATAGATAGAGTGGGCGTCACAACGGATAATCCACTGTGTTTCGGGGGACGCGCCGGTCTCAACGGCGAGATTGAGCGCGGCAGATTGCAGTTTTTTGGGATTGTGAACAACGCGCAGGTTTGGAAATTCGGTCGCGAGGTTTTGAACGATCTCAACGGTGCGGTCTGTACTTCCGCCATCTGCGACGATCAGCGGCACAGATAGAAGGCGGGCATCACCCGTCATAAGGGAGCGGATGCAGGCCTCGATATGGCGTTCCTCGTTCAGCGCCGGAATGATCGCCAAAATTGAGGCTGGTTCCAGCGCGGGGGCTGGCGTCAGGGCTGGGAGATCGAGATTTGCAGGGTGCATGGAAGAACGCTCATTCGTCGGGACTTTGTCGACCCTATCATGAGCAAGACTTGTTCCAATCCCTCACCTGAGGCGCGAATTGCATCCACGTTTAGGACGCGTGGCGGGAAAAACAGGGTCTAATCCCGTTACGTCACGGCTTGCAGCCGCCCGTAATCTCAATACGCTAGTGTCTATCAGTTCATCTACGGGAGAGTCATTATGATTGGTGTTGTTGCAAAGTTGAAGATCCAAGACGGCAAACAGGCGGAGTTTGAAGCGGTAGCCAAAGACCTGATGGCCCAGGTAAAAGCCAATGAGCCAGGCTGTTTGACCTATCAACTCTACAAGGAAAAAGGGTCTGAGACCGACTACGTTTTTCTGGAGCAGTATGCATCGGCCGACGCTTTGAAAGCGCATGGTCAGACCGAATATTTCAAGGCGGCGGGTCCAAAGCTCGCGCCATGTCTCGCTGGAGCGCCAGCAATTGAGTATCTCGACATCGTCGAGTAGTCACAATCGACCTACCACCTCACAAGGAACCGCCCTCATGGACCTGTCATTTACCGATGAAGACCGCGCCTTTCAAAAGGAAGTGCGCGACTGGATTGCTGAAGCCTACACGCCGGAATTGCGGGCGCGCAATGCGATGTCGAAGAATGGGTATCTGGATAAAGAAGGCATGGTGGACTGGCAGAAGAAGCTGCACGCTAAGGGTTGGATCGCGCCAAACTGGCCAAAAGAGTATGGTGGGGCGGGGTTCACTGCGGGCCAAAAATACGTCTTCAACATGGAGATGGCAGCGGCCGGGACACCGAGCGTCACGCCTATGGGGCTAAAAATGGTTGCTCCGGTTATCATGGCGTTTGGCAATGATGCGCAGAAAGCGAAACACTTGCCGCCCATTCTGTCGACCGACATTTGGTGGTGTCAGGGCTATTCAGAACCGGGCAGTGGATCTGATCTGGCGAGTTTACAGATGAGCGCTGTGCGCGATGGCGATGATTATGTGCTGAACGGGTCCAAGATTTGGACCACCCATGCGCAATGGGCCGACTGGATGTTCTGTCTGGTGCGGACCTCAAAAGAGGGCAAGCCGCAGGAAGGCATTAGTTTCATTATCTTTCCAATGGATCTGCCGGGGATTAGCGTTTCGCCTTTGCCAACCCTGGATGGGCCGACCGAGAACCAGCAGGAAATCAATCAGGTCTATTTTGAAAATGTGCGCGTGCCGATTGAGGAAAGCCTGATCGGGGAAGAGAATAAAGGCTGGACCTATGCCAAGTATCTGCTGCAGTTTGAGCGCGGCAATGCCTATGCGCCGGGACTGAAAACAGCGCTGGCCAAGACAAAGAAGATTGCCAGTGTGGAGCAAAGTGGGGGCGAGGCGCTAATCAGAGATCCTGATTTTCAACGCAAACTGGCCTTGCTGGAGATGAAGGTTGAGAGCTTGAACGCGACAGAGTTGCGTATTTTCTCTGCGCTGAGTTCGGGAGAAGCGGTGGGGCCGGAAAGCTCTATGCTGAAATGCGCGGGCTCAGAAACGCAACAAGCGATCAGCGAATTGACCCTTGAAGCGGTCGGTGGATATGCCGCGCCGTTTGTTCAAGACACGTTTGCGATTGCGCGCGGCGGCAAAAATGCTGACCTGCCAACTCCGGACTATGCCGCGCCGGCTGCGCCCAGCTATTTCAATTATCGCAAGACGTCGATCTATGCCGGGTCAAACGAGATTCAGCGCAACATTATGGCGAAGATGGTGTTGGGCCTGTAGGCGTTTGGTCGTCGTTTTACCGACATGACATTGCCGTAATGTGTCTCTAGGCGAGGGGCATGATGCGACCAGCAAACCTAATTCTCGCGGGCGTTATTGTGGCGGCGTGTTCGTCGAGTGACCCGGCGCCGTCCGATGACCCTGTTCGAAGCGAACCGATCCGCGTGCAACAATTGCCGCCGATCGAAAACGGCATGTGGTATGATCCTAAGGTCGCGCCAGAGTTTCACGCGCTCATAAATACACGGGCGTGCGATCTGACTGCTGAGTTTGGCAGATTCCAAAATATGATTGATGCAAACGCCGCCAAAGCGTTGCAACAGCACCTATCCCGCTCACTGGCGGTTAAAAAGATACGCGCCCAAGCCTGGCGGTTCGTGGACGCTGACTTCAACAGCGGGATCGATTACTCTGGCGAGGTGTGGTGCTTGACCGTTCCACAGTTTGAAGCGCGATACGCGTTGATGACGTCGACGAACGCGCTCGCCCAAACTTTAGAGCTTGGCGAAGCGCCATCTTTTCTAATCGGGCCCGGATTTCGCGGAAGCGAGACCCACCCGAATGTTGAGAAACTACATTCCTTTGAGTTCAACAGCGTGGGTATTCCCGTAGGTGGCACCTATCAGGACATCATCGAAGATCGCGATTGCCACCTGGCCCTGAGTTTTGGCAGCTTCGGAGCTGGGCCGCCGCGGGCGCATATCATCGCTATGGTGGACCGCCTGATGGACCGCGACGATGTCACGAAGATTTATACGCAAGCCTGGGGTCGAGAGGGCGAGCAGGACTATTGCGCCGTGATCCCGGATGAGACGGCTCGCGCCAGCGTATTGGCGGACATGGAACTGATCGATGAGGCGCTTGGCCGAGCCAAGAATAGCCCCATGTCGTTTGGACTGTTGCCCGAGCAGCCACCCGGGTTTGTGCCATACCGCGAGCCGGAGCTGGTGCGCTATCCCGGCACACAAAAGCCGATCACTGATCGAGAGGCGTTTGCGCAATGGTACAGACTGTTGGAGAGCGGTGATTGTCACGTGACGGCGTCGCGCGGTCCGCATGGCTCTGAGACGAGCGAGACGAGGGCGGGGCTTCAAATGGGACGGCGAGAAGGCGTTGAGAAAATGTATTTTGTGCCATGGGGAAAACAGAGCCAGGCGAGCTTTTGCTACGAAATACCGGACGAGGCCAAACGTCAGGTCATTTTCGAGAAGATCCTCAATGACCCGGAGGTGAAGGGCTACACGATCGTTGAGGTCGCGCCTGAGAATTAGGCCGCGTGGTCGCTACGGAAACGAGGGATTTCCCTTTTTCTACGTCAAAGTCCGTGAAACACTCGCCGCAACACGATTGGCGGGGAGTTGATACGAAGCATGACCACCATTGATCAGACAGCGACGGTGCATAAGCCGGGCCTGTTCACCCGAATTGCGTATGGCGTTGGCGGAGCGGCTGGCGGGATAAAGAATAATGGCTTCGATTACGTTCTACTGTTGTTTTACAGTCAGGTGCTGGGGCTGAACGCTGGGCTTGTTGGGCTCGCGCTTTTGATTGCTCTGATTGTAGACGCCGTTTCTGATCCGGTCGTTGGATACTGGTCTGACAATTTGCGTTCACGCTTGGGGCGGCGGCACCCGTTTATGTACTCAGCGATGGTACCGGTGGTGATCGCCTATTTTCTGGTGTGGAACCCGCCGGAAGGATTAGAGGGCAACAGCTTATTTGCGTGGTTACTGGCATTGGTGATCGTCGTGCGCCTGTTCTATACGCTGTTTGAAGTGCCGAGCTATGCGCTCGCCCCCGATCTGACGCAGGATTATGACGCACGCACGTCTTTGATGTCTTTCCGCTATTTTTTCGCATGGGTTGGCGGCCTGTCTGTACAGATAATTTTCTTCTTCTTCCTATTGGACTCTGACGCCGATGGTGTGGTGGATTTTAGCAATCTCGACGCTTGGCATACGTATGGATTAATCGGAGCGACCGGGATTTTTCTGGCGATTTTGATCACCACAACAGGCACTCATTCGCACATAAAGCATTTGAATGCCGCGCCGCCCAAGCGCGATATTACACTAGGCCGTGTGTTCAAAGAGATTGGCGAGACAATCTCTAACCCCTCCTTTCGGGCACTCTTTGTGGCGACACTTTTTGGCCTGCTGGCGACGGGAATTTCAGCCACGCTAAACCAGTACATCAATGGGTTTTTCTGGGAATTTGGCGCAAAGCAAATTGGGTTGCTGACGCTGGCAGTGTACTTGTCTGCGATCATGGCGCTCGGGCTTGCGCCCGTCGCTGGGCGGATATGGGGCAAGAAACGCGCGGCGATTGTCATCGGCCTGTTGGCGTTTACAATTGCACCTGCGCCTATCTTTGCCCGTCTATTGGGGCTAATGCCGCCAAATGGAACCGATGCGCTGTTCAATGTCGTACTGGTTGTGACGGTCATCGATGTTGCGCTGATCATTGCCTATCAAATGCTAGCAGCATCTATGGTGGCTGACATTGTTGAGCAAAGCGAATTGGCAACTGGACGACGCTCCGAAGGGGTGTTCTTCGCTGGCATCAGCTTCATACGGAAATTGGCACAAGGCATGGGCGTGATGACGGCGTCTCTCATTCTTGCATTCGCAAGCATTACACCGGGTGTGAGAGGGGTGGATCTACCCGATAGCGCCGTGGAGCGGCTTGGGTTTGGGTATGCGGCGACATTGCTGACCGTTTGGATGTTGATGATCCTTGCGATCAGCTTTTACCGCATCAGCCGGGAAGACCATGAAGCCAATCTTGCAGCGCTGGCTGAGCGAAAAGCCGCGGAGGCTGAGCCTTCCCAGTCTAACTGAAATGTTATGTTTCGTCAGATTGCGTCCATAACGGAGCCGCAATAGAGCCATAGTTATGACCTATCTAAAAACGATGACGAAACATGCCTCGAAGTTCCTATTGGCGGCAGTGCTGGCAGTGGCCGCCTTGTTATTGCTCGCGATTGTCCCGGTATTGAGCGATGCCGACGCACAACGTGCGCCCACCAGCCAAGCCGAAATTGACCTGACATTTGCGCCTTTGGTGAAGTCGGCGTCGCCCGCCGTTGTGAACATTTACACGACGAAAAAGATGCAGAGTCGCGCCAGTGCGATGCGCCGGGCTTATGGACGCGTACCGCAGAGCCGGCAGAACTCGCTTGGTTCTGGAGTCATTGTGCGCGCGGATGGAGTCGTGGTGACGAATAATCATGTCATCGAGGGCGCTGATGGCATTCGCGTGGTGCTGAATGATCGGCGCGAATACGCGGCGGAATTGATTCTAGCCGATGAGCGGACAGATTTGGCAGTGCTGAAGGTTGATACCGAGGGCGCGGTTTTGCCAACTCTTGGCTACGCCGATACGCGCGGCGTTGAGATTGGTGATTTGGTGTTGGCGATCGGTAATCCATTTGGGGTTGGGCAGACGGTCACGAGCGGTATTATTTCTGCCACTGCGCGGACCGATGTTGGTGTATCTGACTACGCGTTCTTTCTGCAGACAGATGCCGCCGTAAACCCCGGCAATTCTGGCGGCGCGTTGGTCAATACAAAAGGTGAGTTGGTGGGTGTTAACACCGCCATCTTTTCGCGGTCAGGTGGATCGAACGGGATCGGGTTTGCGATCCCCGCTGAGATGGTTCAGCGCGTGGTAAATGCAGGCATGAATGATGGAACATTCGTGCGGCCCTGGCTCGGGCTTGCGGGGCAATCTGTAAGTTTTGACATTGCCAAGGCGCAGGGGTTAGAGCGGCCCATTGGTGTGCTTGTAACTGAAGTTTTTGAAGATGGACCGGCAGATAAAGCCGGGCTGCGGCGCGGTGATCTGGTGACGGCCATTGATGGACGCGATGTGTTTGACGAAAAGGGGCTGAAGTTTTTGGCGGCCGTGCGCAATCCGGGTGAAACGGCGCGTCTTTCAGTGCTTCGTGGCGGTCAGGCGCGTACAATGGGCGTGACGGTTCAACCACCCCCGGGCGCGACTGAGGCCGATCTGGTGGTGCTGACTGGACGTCATGCGTTCTCTGGTGCGCGTATTGTAGCGCTGTCTCCGCGACTGGCGGAGGAGAACGGGCTCGACCCGTTCACGAAGGGGTCGGGCATCTACATCCACTCAGTTTTGAGACGATCCATCGCGCGAAACTTCTTTAGACCCGGGGATGTGATTTTGAGCATCGATGGCCGCAAGGTGAAGACGGTTTCTGATCTGCAAAGCATACTTGCTCAGCCCCGCGGCAGTTGGGACGTTGAGCTCAACCGCAATGGCCGTGTCGTCAAGGGGACGGCGCGTTTGTAGCTTAGTTGTCGGGCATGTCGGAGACGACCGGGGTCAGCTTGTAGCCATGTACGGTGAGCGTTTGGACAGGCATGCTAAGGTCTGGCGCGCCGGCCCAATTCGTGAGGCCTTCATTGCCAGCATCAACGAGCCATAAGTCGGTGACACCATAGAGGGGAAGGCTGGGCCAGAAGCGTCCGGCGGCTTCGACTTCGGCGCGCGTAATTTCTGCAAACAGGGCATTGTTTATGAAGATGCGGGCGGTGCCTTCGGAGACGCGTTGCTCGATGCGGAAATGTAGGCGTTGACCACTCCAATCGCCGAGGAGTTCACCGAACGAAATGGCTGGCCCTTTGCCGTCATGGAAGTTCGCCTGAATGAGTGGGCCTTTGTCGCCGCCGCCAATGATTTCGATATCAAACTCAAACTGCAATTTGTCAGGGTTGCGGTAAGCGGGGCCGCTAAAGGTCCACAACGCGGCGATCATGCCGGGTTGGGCGTTTGGCAATGTGACATCCCATTCCCAGTCTGCATCCAAATGGGGGTGGGTGCGGTGCTTTATCTGAGACTGGCCTTGGCCATCCACATAAAGACGCACATCGCCGCTGACTTGTTCTGTTGTGGAGCGTGCGATGATCGCGTCAATATTTGCTGGGTCTCGTAAGGGGCCCGCATAGCCATCAACGCGTGGAACATCGACGTAGCCATACTGAAACGGCACGGATGCACGTTTTTGCGGTGTTTGATCTTTGTCGTGATGGATCTGGAAGTCGTCCAAACGGCGGCCCAAGATGAACGCGTCTTGACCGGGTTGAACTTTGTTTAGGCCGTGCTTGAAGGGCGCCATGCTTGGCAAAGCTTGAGCAGGTTCAGCGTTTCGGGTCAATTTCTCTAGAGGGGTAGCGTTGGCTTGTCCGATATTGATGTTGCAGCCGCTTAAGGCGAGACACGCGATAAAACTAGCCGCAAGAAGCGGCACTCGAGTGGGGCGGGCGGGACTGCAACGCGTGAGCATGAAGACGCTTCTTTCTGAAGAACATGTAGACGCCTCCCTCTAGCAAGTCCCGCGCCGTGTGGCGAGTGACGTGTGTGCAACGTGCAGACACACCTGCTGTCGCGGGCCTATTTGGCGTGAGCGATTACCTTCACCTCTTCAAACCCCATAACGAAGTTGGATAGGACGCGCCTCGGCTTGCCCACCATTTCGATGCGATCAAAGCGTTTCAAGATCTCTTCCCAAAGGATGCGGAGCTGCATTTCTGCGACGCGGTTGCCCATGCAGCGGTGAATGCCGAAGCCGAATGAGAGGTGTCGCCTCGCATTTGGACGGTCAATCACAAACGCGTCGGGGTCTTCGATGACGTCATCGTCCCGATTGCCGGAGACGTACCACATGATCACCTTGTCGCCCTTTTTGATTTTGTGGCCTTTGAAATCGATGTCTTCCAGGGCCGTGCGCCGCATGTGGCCGAGCGGGGTTTGGAAACGAATGATTTCAGACACCATGTTTGGGATGAGGCTAGGGTCGGCTTTGAGTTTCGTGAATTGGTCCGGATTGTGGTTCAGCTCAACCACGCCGGCACTCATTGAGTTGCGGGTTGTGTCATTGCCGCCGACAATGAGCAGCATCAGATTGCCCATCAATTCCATCGGATTGTTGATCATATCCTTGGTTTTCGGATCATGAGCAAACAGGGATATGAAGTCGAATTTTTGAGGCTCTGCGGCACGTTTTTTCCAAAGATCGGCAAAGTAGGCGAGGCATTTGTGAAGCTCGGCCTCGCGATGCTTCATGTCGACTTCAATGCCAACGGTTTCCGATGTGGTCGTAACGTCTGACCAATAGGGGAGGAGGTGGCGATCTTCGAAGGGAAAGTCGAACAGGGTCGCCAACATTTGTGTGGTGAGTTCTTTAGAAACGAGTTCAACCCAATCGAATTCTTCACCAACCGGAAGACTATCTAGTACGTTGCCCGTGCGTTGGCGAATGAGGTCTTCGATCTCAGAGAGTTGCGTCGGCGCAACGGCGGGCTGAACAGCTTTACGTTGCACATCGTGAATGGGCGGGTCTTGAGCGATGAACATGGGGGTGTTGAAGTCAGCCGGGGCATCGCCGATGACGATGTCGCGCTTGGAAGAGAATTGCTTGTGGTTAGCGTCTACCGCAACGATGTCATTGTATTTTGTGATCGACCAAAACGGGCCGAATTGGCTGTCTTCAATGTAGTGGATCGGAGCTTCGGCCCGTAGGCGCTTGAAGTAATCATGGTGCCTGTTGGCTTCGAACAATTCAGCTTTAGACACATCAAGTGTCTCGAGCGGCAAGCTGTACGGATCAGGAATACTCGGTGTGCTTGTCTGAATTGTATCGGCCATTTGTTCCTCCGGTTTTTATATTTTGAAAGAACCTACGCCTGAATGGAGAATTTTCAAAGCGCGGCGTGGTAAGCGGACATATCCCAATCAGGCCATCGTTCCTGCGCGCGCTTCAATGTGCGAGAGGTCCAAAAGGCGCTGCCGGGAGCGGGAACGCCTAGGCAAGCTAGCTGCTGCGGGGAGGCATTGTTGAAAATTTTGTACCAAGGCTTCAGGAAGGTGAAGGGCCAAGCCGACCAACCAATCATGTCGTTGCCGGCCGCTTTGAAACTGGCGGTCAGGGTGAACCGGTGCGCGCTTGGGGCGGTGAGGTTCATGCCGCGATGGTAGACATCAATGCCGTAAGCGAAGATCGATCCCGCCGGGCCGGGCCCGCGTTGCTCTATGGCCTGCAACGCCGTCTGAGTATCGGAGTCATGGTCCACAAACATGGGGCGATCTGGGCCTGTTATTGGATTGCTTTGGGATTGTGGCACATATGAAATCGCGCCGCTTTCGAGGGTGACGTCAGACACGTAGATCATGAAGTTGATCGTGCGCTCGCGCAAATCGTCTGAGGGGACGGTGAGGGTATGGTTTTTATAGTCGCAATGAAACGGCTGAGCGTAATCTGTATCGCCCGTATATTTTGCCCACGAGTGGGACTGATAAAGATGAACCTCATCGGTCTCCAGCGCGGCGCGCGCCAGTTTGATCAGCGCAGGGTGCAGGCCCAGCAGGTTTAGCGCCGGAGAACAGTCAAACGGCAAATTGTCGATATTGGTAAATTGCTTTTCGTTGAATCGCCCAAGGTGTGACCCGTCAGTTTCTGTTGGTCCCTCTGATGCAGCGACGCGCGATGTCGTGCCATAAAGATCGACGAAGTCCTGATAAACGGGAGCGATTTCATCCGAAGTAAAAAAGGAGTCGAGTAAAACGGCGCCGTCTTGTTTCCACGTGTTCAAGTCAGCTTCAGTGAACCGTCTGGTTTTGGTCGCGGTGTCTGTCATGAATACCCTATCGTTGTGCGGTGGAGCAGTCGGTCATGGCCATCATAGCCGCCGGTGGCCATGTGCAGCAGACAGCGATTGTCCCACATGACTAGCATGTTTGGCTCCCATTTGTGTCGATAAACAAATTCAGGGCGTCCCTGCCAACGAAACAGTTCAGTTATCAGTTCCCACGCTTCGGCCTGTTCCATGCCCTCAATGCCAACAATATAGCCGGCGCAGCTAAACAGACTGTCGCGGCCTGTTTCCGGATGTGGTTGGATGAACGGGTGAGATTGGGTGGCGTTGGCCTCAGTTGATGGGCGAATGTCCATGCTGCGGTCAGACGCGGCATCGGCGTCTCCGTACGATCCATCATTTGAATAGGCAGCGCCAGCCGAATGAATGGCGACCTTGCCATCGATTTTTGCGCGTAGATCGTCAGGCATCTGCTCAAGGGCAAGATGCTGGTTGGCAAAGAGCGTATCGCCGCCAATGGGCGGGATCGTAATGCCATAGAGGCAGGTGCCGATGGGCGGGTGCTTCTGAAAGCTCCAATCGCTATGCCAGGTTTGCGCGAAGAGCGGGGCTTTTTCATTTGCGCCGCGTTGAACAGCGATGATGTGGTCTCTGCCAGGAATCGGCGCGATGAACGGATCATCGCCGAACGGGCCAAACTGGAGGGTGAACGCTTCAAGGGCGTCGTCGCTGAGCGATTGGTGAGGAAAGGCGAGGACGTGGTGTTCTAGCCAGGCGGTGTGGATTGCTTGGTGGGTTGCTTCGTCCAAAGGTTTGCTGAGGTCAACGCCGCTGACGGCCGCGCCGCAGGCCTCTCCCGATGGTGTGATTTGCAATGTCATTTGCCCGCTCCCTTTGATCGAAGCTTATCATGGGGGATTGAACCGCCTAGAAGCAACTGATGAGTGATTTATTTGTAGCGTCTGGCATGGCGAAGGATGCACCGCGGCCCTTGGCGGATCGACTGCGCCCGGCTGCGCTAAGCGAAGTTGTCGGCCAGGACCAAATTACCGGGCCGGACGGCGCGCTGGGGCGAATGCTGAGCGCGGGCCGGTTGTCTTCGATCGTGCTTTGGGGGCCGCCCGGCGTCGGCAAGACCACGATTGCGAGATTGCTGGCGGATGAGACGGATCTTGAGTTTGAGGCGTTGAGTGCGATTTTTTCTGGGGTGAAAGACCTGAGAGCCGCTTTTGAGCGGGCTGAGGCGCGGCGCAGTGAAGGGCGCGGGACTTTGCTTTTCGTGGATGAAATACACCGGTTTAATAAGGCGCAGCAGGATGGATTCCTGCCGTTCGTGGAGAGCGGAGTGGTGACTTTGGTGGGCGCAACGACTGAGAATCCGAGCTTTGAGATCAATGGCGCGTTGCTGTCGCGGTGTCAGGTGATGGTGCTGGAGCGGCTGGGTGATGTGCCATTGGAGGAATTGTTGCAGCGCGCAGAGGCGGAAGAGGGGCAGAAGCTGCCATTGGAGCCGGAGGCGCGGACGCGGCTGATTGCTATGGCGGACGGTGATGGGCGGTATTTGCTAAACCTTGCTGAGCAGGTTTTCACGCTGGGCGGTAAGTCGGCGATGAGCGCGGAAGAGTTGCAAACGCGGTTGCAAAAGCGCGCGCCGAATTACGATAAGGATGGCGAGAACCACTACAATTTGATCTCGGCTTTGCATAAGTCGGTGCGCGGGTCTGATCCCGATGCGTCTTTGTATTGGTTTGCGCGTATGTTGGAGGGCGGCGAGGATCCGAAATATTTGGCGCGGCGGCTGATCCGCATGGCGACGGAGGATATTGGATTGGCTGATCCTGTGGCGCTGATGATTTGCAATGAGGCCGCGCGGACGTATGAGCGACTTGGCTCTCCGGAAGGGGAGTTGGCGCTGGCGCAAGCGGTGATCCATTTGGCGACCGCGCCGAAATCGAATGCGAACTATGTGGCGTATAAGGCAGCGCGGAAAGCGGCGCGTGAAACCGGGACACTGCCGCCGCCCAAGCATATCTTGAATGCTCCCACCGCGATGATGAAGGATCAAGGCTATGGCGCGGGTTACGCCTATGACCATGATGTGGATGGCGGTGTATCGGGGCAGAACTATTTTCCAGATGGGATGGAGCGGCAGGTGTTCTACACGCCGAAGGGTGAGGGGCGTGAAGCGCCAATCAAAGCGCGGCTGGCGGAGATTGCAAAGCTGCGCAAGGATGAGACGTGAGCCGCAATCGCGACATTCCGCATATTTCTGATCATGACGCAGACTATGTGCGCGGGCTGGTCATGGCTGAGACCGATGATGTGCTGGTTTTCAACAAACCGTCTGGATTGCCGAGCCAAGTGCGGGGGAACCGGGCGCGGAATTTGGATCATTTGCTGTGGGCGTTTGCGCGCTCGAACGGGAAGCGGCCGCGACTGGTGCATCGGCTCGATGTGGGCACGTCTGGTGTGATCATTGCGGGAAAGACAAAGCCCGCAGCGGCGCGGCTTTCGGCGGCATTTGCGGGGCGGGACGCAAAGAAAACTTACCTGGCTTTGGTTGGCGGGGATTCGCCGAAAAAGGATGCGGGTGTTTTTAACGCGCCGATTATGCGGATTGATACTGATCGCGGGACGCAAATTGTGGCGGATCATCCGGAGGGCAAGCGAGCGCATACGCGGTGGCGGCTTCTCTCTCGCGGCGCTGAGTGCGCGCTCCTTGAGTTGAAACCGACAACGGGGCGGATGCATCAGTTGCGGGTTCACCTATCACATGCCGGGTGTCCGATATTGGGGGACCGGATTTATGGCGAGCAGCGCAGCGCGCCGCGCCTGATGTTGCATGCGGCGCGTTTGGAGGTGCCGGACGATTGGGTTTTCGATGCCCGGCTGCCGGAAGATTTTGTGGCTGTGTGTGAGACGCGGGGCCTAAGCTATGACGGTTTGTAGTAGTTGCGATACCAATCGACGAATTTGGCGATACCGGTGTCGATGTCGGTGCTGGGCGTATAGCCTGTTAGGTCTTTAAGGAGGGTGACGTCGGCGTAGGTTTGCTTCACGTCGCCGGGCTGCATGTCGACCATGTTCTTTTTGGCCTCGCGGCCGATATGCCGCTCAATCGCTTCGATATAGTCCATGAGTTTGACAGGGGTCGAGTTACCGATGTTGACGAGGCGATAGGGTGCAACGGGGCTCAAACTGTCGGTGCGGTTTGCCGTTTCGCCAAGGGCAGGCGGCGTATCCATGAGGCGGCGGATGCCCTCAACGAGATCGTCGATATAGGTAAAGTCTCTTAGCAGGTCGCCATGATTGAAAACGTCGATGGGTTCACCAGCAAATATTTTCTGGGTGAATAGGAAGAACGCCATGTCAGGGCGACCCCATGGGCCATAGACGCTGAAAAAGCGCAGCATGGTGGTTGGCACGCCGTAGAGATGGGCGTGGCTGTGGGCAATGAGTTCGCTGGACTGTTTGGTCGCGGCATAGATTGTGAGGGGGTGCGGCGCTGCGTCCGTTTCCTCAAACGGAAATTTCTGGTTCGCGCCATAAGCGGAGCTGGTGGAGGCCATCACCAAGTGCTGGACGTCGTGAAGCCGGGACAGTTCAATGACGTTGAATGAACCGACAATGTTGGCCTGTATATAGGCGCGCGGGTGGGACAGGCTGTAGCGAACGCCCGCTTGCGCCGCGAGGTGGACCACACATTCTGGCTGAAAGGCTTCAAAAACGGTCGTCATCGCGTCAAAGTGTTCGACACCGATTTCGCACATCTCAAAGCCTTCATAGGCTTCGAGGCGCTTGGTCCGGTCTCGTTTGAGTTGGACGTCGTAATAGTCCGAGAAATTATCGACGCCGGTCACGTCGTGGCCTTCCTGCAAGAGCCGCAGGGCCAATTCGCTGCCAATAAAGCCAGCTGCGCCGGTGACGAGTATTTTCATGATCGGGCGCTGCTGATTGACATATTTACTGGGGCTAAACGATCAAATAGCCGAGTTCAAGCCTGATGCTGGTGTGTTCACTGAGTGTTGAAGCGATAGGTCGGCAGTGGCGCGCTGGCTCTAGCCGAGGCGACGAATGGGGCGTAAAGGGGCGCGATGAACGGATTTCTAGCAGTTGCAGTCGGCGGCGCGATTGGCGCGAGCCTGCGCCATGGCGCAGGATTGGCGGCGGCGCGGCTGTCACCCGGTTCAGTTGTAGGGGGATGGCCCTGGGCGACGTTTGGGGTCAACGTGTTGGGCAGTTTTGCAATGGGCGTGTTGATCGGGTGGCTAGCCTTAAAGGCCGATGGCGCGGGGCAGACGACGCGGCTGTTTTTGGCGACCGGTGTGCTGGGCGGATTTACGACGTTTTCAGCCTTTTCGCTGGAAGTGGTGGACTTTTTGCGCGCGGGTGAGACGGGCCGAGCACTTTCCTATGCAGGGCTGTCATTGGCGTTGGGCGTTGCAGCGTTATTTGTTGGTCTTTGGCTGGCACGGAGGCTTTTCGCATGAGTGGGCAGATTGTGACCGAGACGATTAGCAGCAAGGAAGATGATACACGGCTGGACCGCTGGCTGAAACGGCGCTTGCCGCTGACGCAAGGCCAGGTCGAGAAGATGTTACGCACCGGCGATGTTCGGGTGGACGGCAGCAAAGCCAAATCAAATACGCGGGTGAAGACCGGCATGACGGTCCGCTATCCGCAATTTGAGGCCTCTATGAAGGCCGGGCGCGGGAAATCTGAGCCGTCAGCGGTGTCAGACAAGGACGCGGCGTTCCTTCGTGATCTGGTGCTGTATGAAGACGAGGACATGTTCGCGCTGAACAAGCCTGCCGGCATTGCGGTGCAGGGTGGCTCTAAGCAGAGCCGTCACATTGATGGCATGTTGGGAGCTTTGTCTGATGGCGAACATCGCCCAGTACTGGTTCACCGGCTGGACAAGGACACGTCCGGTGTTTTGCTGGTCGCGCGGCACCCGGCGGCGGCGGCACGGCTGGGTGAATTGTTCCGGTCCAGGGATATGGACAAGGTCTATTGGGCCGTGACCGTTGGCGTGCCGAACCCGCCTTATGGTCAGATCCGATGCTGGATGGCGAAGGGGGTGCCTGACGAGCATGAAGAGAGCGGATGGCGCGTGGTCACTCCGCGCAGACGTGGGCAACGCGGCGGCCCCAAACGGGACGCTGACCGAGAACGCATGATCCGGTCGGCGCAAGGGGTTGAGGGGGCAAAGCACTCGATTACTGACTATGCGGTTGTGTCCACGGCGGCATCGCGCGCGGCGTGGGTTGCGTTGAAACCCTCAACTGGGCGTATGCACCAATTGCGCTTTCACATGCTGGAGTTGGAGACCTCTATTTTGGGTGACTTTAAGTATCAGAGCCGCCGGGAAGTGCCCTTGGGGCTGGCGCCCGGACTGCATCTACATGCACGCGCACTGATTATTCCCAAGAAGAACGGGGGGAAGCCGATTGCGATTCAGGCTCCGCTGTCGTCGCACATGAAGGAGACGTTTGAGACATTGGGCTTTCTTGAAAATGAAGCGGGCAAAGATCCGTTAGCGTTGTTCAACTGATGGGTCTTAAACTCGCGATCTGGGACATGGACGGCACGATTGTGGATAGCCGTGAGGTGATCACGCAGGCGATGGGCATCGCTTTTGAGCAATGCAACCTGCCGGTACCGGACTATGACGATATTCGAAAGACCATTGGGCTGGGTTTGGAAGAAGTTTGTTTCAGGCTGGCACCGCCCGATTTGCCGCGCCAGAGGCTTGGGTTTTTGGTGGAGGCGTATCGCCAGTCTTTTTCAGGTCTGCGCGGACGGCCAGATTTTGAAGAACCGCTCTATGCCGGCGCAATGGAAAGCCTGAAGGCGCTGCGAGCCGATGGTTGGCTAATCGGAATGGCGACGGGCAAATCCCATCGCGGGATACGGGCAATTTTTGAGGCGCATCCGCTAGAGTCGTTTTTTGATACGATCTGGTGCGCCGATGATGGGCCGAGCAAGCCGCATCCGTTCATGTGTCAGCAAGCTGTCGACGCGCTGGGCGTGGATGCGGCACGTAGCGTCATGATTGGTGATGCGACCCACGATATGAAGATGGGACGGGCGGCGGGCGTTCGCACGCTAGGGGTGAGTTGGGGCTTTGGGACGGCTGAGGAACTCGCGCCTGACGCTGACGAGGTGCACCATAGTTTCGAAACACTTGATGTGTCTCTCGCCAATCTGTTTTCTTGAATTGACTTAATAATTGGTCATCGGTCGACGTTCTTAACTGATCGTAAACGGCAAAACGAAATATCATTGTCAAAATTATCGGAACTTTTGTTCTCGGCGCGTATTCACGAGCGGGGGACTGATGAAGCTAATCGAGAGATGACATGGCGAAGACATTCAAGATCGAACTGGCCGTTCTGGCGATTGCACTCGGCGTAGGTGGGGTGTTTTGGGCTATGAGCTCGGACGCGTTGGAAGAGGAAGGTACGGTTGCTGTATCAACCTTTACGCAGGGTGATTATGCCTTGTTCGATCGGAATTTCGAGGTTTCGGGTCAGGTCTGTGAGGTTGGACTCAAGGCTCACAAGATGTGTTTCGGCCGGTCGCCTTTAGAATCGCAGTTGAAAATTGGCGTACCTTTGCCGATCAAAGCACCAGCGATTAGCGCTGAATTTCGCGTCATTGTTGATACGGCGCTGAAGTCTCCAGAATTACAGACGATCCGATATGGGTCTACGCTGGCACTGATTGATCCCGAGACGCGGGTCGTGAAAGATATTTTGCATCTTGATGCACCGGAATATGACTCAGCGCGCGCGGCGCTGACGGAACCCATCGTCTGATTTGCCTCTTGGCGTGGCCGCAATGACTGTCTAAAGCGGCGCGATGACTGAAAAGCCAAAACGATTTTATAAAGCGGCAGACTATGCCGAAGTGCCTGCAGGCTGGGTTGTGATGCTCGATGAGCGACCGATCAAAACGCCAGCGCGAGAATCTCTTATCCTACCGACAGAGCGCCTCGCGCGCGCGATTGCGGCGGAATGGAATGCACAGGGCGACCACATAGACATCGCGGCAATGCACCTGACGCGCCTCGCCAATGTGGCCATTGATCGGGCCGAAGAGGCGCGGTTCGAGATGGCAGACGAATTGGCACGCTATTGTGAAACAGACCTGATCTGTCACATCGCTGAAGAGCCTGAAGAGTTAGCCGAAATTGAAGATAATGCCTGGCGGCCCGTGCGTGATTGGGCGGGAGAGACGCTTGGCGTGTTGCTTGTGCCTGTGGTCGGAATTATTGCGTCACCGCAGCCAGATGCCTCGTTAGAGGCGGCGCGCCAGCATGCGCTGGGTCTCGACGCGTTTCGGCTGACAGGATTGTTGTTCGGTTGCGGGTTGCTGGGGTCTGCCTTGCTGGCGCTGGCGGTTGAGCAAGAGGCGGTTGAGGCCGATCATGCGTTTGATATGGCCCGCATTGACGAAGCCTATCAGGCGCAAGTCTGGGGCGTGGATGATGAGGCCAAGGCCGCGACCGATGCGCGGCGGGTTGAGATTCGGGCGTTGGGCACTTGGTTTAGTGCGTTGGGATAGCTGCGCCAGCGGATCTGTAAAGGCAGTCTGGTTTACGTTCTCTCAACACTTTCCGGCCAGGCTTTGGGAATATGCGACGGAATCTAGGCCAATTCTTGGGGCTGGGCGGTGTTATAGTAACCGCCCTTGCGTCACCGTTGATGGCACACGCGCAGGCGTTGTCGCTTGATGTAGAGGCCGTGCGGGTTGAGAATGTTGGTGCAAGCTGGACCACGATTGATTTCGTAAACTCATATACGACGCCGATCGTGGCGTGTTCCTACAATTTGGTATCAAGCACGTCTCCGCCTGCCGTCGTGCGGATGCAAAATGCCGGAACCTCGAGCGTGGAAATCAGGATTCAACAGTTTGAGAACAGTTCAACCGTTACGCCGGGCGATGTGCATTGCCTTGTGGTCGAAGAGGGCGCGCATACACTCCCCAACGGGCAAGAGATCGAAGCGCGACAGGTATTGTCTGACGGAACCAGCGGGCTAGCTGTGGGTTGGGGTGTGGCAACTCAAGAGGTCGTCACCGCGACACTGACCCATACCTATTCTTCCCTTGTGATGGTCGGACAGGTGATGACCTTCAATGACGTCAACGCAAGTGTCTACTGGGCCAATAATTGTGCTAGTCGTGCGGCATCTCCAACAAATTCTGCGGCTTGTGTCGGGAAACATATTGGCCAGATCAATAATACGCGAGCGAATGAAACACTCGGCTATATCGCGATGGAGGCAGGCACCGGAACTGTAAATGACGTTAGCTATGCTTTTGGTATCACCTCAGATTCGATTGCCGGCGTTGGCAACTCACCCGGATACGATTTTACGCTTTCTGGAGACTTTGATACGGGCATTGTGACAGATGCGGGCGAAGATGGCGGACACGGCGGGTGGGCCGTTCTCTACGGAGCTGATCCCCTGCCAAACAATCGCATCAGCTTGGCGGTAGATGAGGAAGTGGTGGCGGGCGATACATCGCGGACTCACACCAATGAGCAAGTTTTCTATGCCGTGTTTGATAATAATCAGACCGAGACGGTTGCGGCGACGAAAGACATTGAGGTCTATACAGGCGCGGGGACGGGTTACGCGCTACCCGGCAATGATGTTATCTATACCGTGACGGTCGACAGTTCTGGCACAGCGCCGCTGGATCCCGATACGGTGTTTTTGGTCGATACGCTGCCCAGTGAAACTGAGTTTTACAATGGAGACATTGATGATGGGGGACCGGAAACGTCCTCCGTTGCATTTGTGGCCAATTCAAGCGGGCTGACCTTCAACCCGGCAACCGACCTTGGATTTTCGACCGCTGTGGCCAAACCGACCAGCATGGCGAGCTGTGGATATTCGCCCGTGGCCGGCTATGATCCGGCGGTACGGCACATTTGTTTTAACCCAAAAGGGCGAATGTCAGCGGGCAGTCTTCAGAGCAATACGGACTTCGAGGTAAAGTTCCGCGCCCGTATTGGTTAATACAGGTGAACCAACATGAACCGGGCTGAAATCTGACATGAACGCGCCGCTCAGGCGGGGTTGCAAGTGGGTGTGTTTTAGTGGGGTCATGATAAATCGTATCATAACTCCCCGACTGGCTGCCGTTGCGTTTGCTGCGTCAGTCGTCATTGCCGCCCCCGCTGTCGCAGACCCTGTGAACGGCGCGCTTCTGAAACTGGAGAAAGAGCTGTCGCATGACACGTCTCTCGTGATCCAGATTGGTGGGAACGACTATCGCCGCGGCAACTCGCACCGTGGTTACCGCGACTATCGTGACCGTCGTTACGGCCCGCGCCTGAATGAATTTGGCCAGACCCCGCGCCAAGAACGCCGATTACAACGGGATGCGGTTCAGATGTGTCGCCGCGCGACGGCTCACCAAGCCTACAATATCGGCTTTCACGAGGTTGATTTCGACAATGATCGCCGGGTTCGCCAGCTAGGACCGCGTGGCTTCCGTGTTCGATTGAAAGATGTCGAGTTTGAAGGCCGTCGCCGCGATATTGAACGCGATGTGGTTTGCACTGTACGACGGGGCCGGGTGGTGAATGTTGAAGGTGTCCCGCAGCCGAGGCGTCGCGGATATCGCAGCGTGAATGACCGGCGTGACCCTGGCCGCGATCGCCGTGGATACAGCAACCGCTACTAAGGGTTAGAAAAGACCCTCTATGGAAAGCGCTGCGGACTCTACATCCGCAGCGTTTTTTCTTATGGAGATCGGTGAAATTCCCCCTTTTGACTGAACGGAAAACTGACTGAATTTTGTTAGGTTCAATTGATGTTGAAGGATCCGATGTTCAAAGTTTTCATCGCCGCAATTGCGGGGTACGCGTTCGTCCTAAGCTGCTATGCTTATGCGGCGCACCCGGCGAACCCGAGCTTGAACGAAGCTACTGGACTTTCCCAACCCCTGACCTAACGCCACACTTGCCAATAGCTGCCCGCGCTTTATCAGTGCGGGTATAGTTTTTGGTGGATGGAGTGGCCCTTATGCAAAGTGTGATTGATGCCCTAGAGGCACGCCGTGAAGTGGCCCGTCAGGGCGGCGGGGCAAAACGCATTGAACGCCAGCATACAAAAGGCAAATTGACCGCGCGTGAGCGCATCTCGGTGCTGCTCGATGAAGACAGTTTTGAAGAATACGACATGTTCGTGGAGCATGGCTGCAGTGATTTTGGCATGGCAGATCAGCGGGTACCGGGAGACGGCGTTGTTACAGGCCAAGGCACGATCAATGGCCGCCTGATTTACGTCTTCTCCAAGGATTTCACCGTGTTTGGCGGATCTTTGTCCAAGGCCCACGCTGCCAAGATTGTTAAAGTACAAAAGATGGCAGTGCAGAACGGCGCGCCCTGTATCGGCATTTTTGATGCTGGTGGCGCGCGCATTCAGGAGGGCGTTGATAGCCTTGCTGGTTATGCCGACATTTTTATGGAGAACGTCTTGTCTAGCGGTGTGATCCCGCAGATCTCAGTGATCATGGGACCATGCGCCGGGGGCGATGTGTATTCGCCGGCGCTGACCGATTTTATCTTCATGGTGAAGGACACGTCTTACATGTATGTGACCGGGCCAGACGTTGTGAAGACGGTGACCAATGAAGAAGTCACGCATGAGACACTCGGCGGGGCGAGTGTGCACGCGAATAAGTCTGGCGTTGTGGACGGCGCGTTTGAGAATGACATCGAAGCGCTGACGCAGATGCGCCGCCTGATCGATTTTTTGCCGGGCTCAAACCGGGAGGCGCCGCCTGTTCGGCCGGTGTTTGATGATGTGGACCGTCAAGAAGACAGTCTGGATACGCTGATCCCGCCGAATCCGAACTCGCCTTATGACATGAAGGAACTGATCAATAAGGTTGTTGATGAGGGTGACTTCTTTGAAATCAGTCCAAATTTTGGTGCCAATATAATTTGTGGCTTTGGGCGCATTGAAGGCGCGACCGTTGGGTTGGTGGCCAATCAACCCATGACGCTGGCGGGTGTTTTGGACATCGATGCGAGCCGAAAAGCGGCGCGGTTTGTGCGGTTTTGTGACTGTTTTGGTATTCCGGTGGTGACGTTTGTGGATGTTCCGGGATTCATGCCGGGCACGAAGCAGGAGTATGGCGGCCTGATTAAGCATGGCGCGAAATTGTTGTTTGCTTTCTGTGAGGCGACCGTGCCGAAGGTGACGGTGATCACGCGCAAGGCTTATGGCGGCGCGTATGACGTGATGAGTTCCAAGCATCTACGCGGCGATGTGAATTATGCGTGGCCCACCGCTGAGATTGCTGTGATGGGGGCCAAGGGTGCAGTGGAGATCATCTTCCGCAACGAATTGGACAATCCTGATAAGATTGCTGAACGCACAGCAGAGTATGAAGAGAACTTTGCCAACCCGTATGTGGCGGCCAAAAAGGGCTATATCGACGATATCATCATGCCCCACTCAACGCGCCGTCGCGTGGCCAAAGCGCTGCGGACGTTGCGGGGCAAGGAGTTGAGCAATCCCTGGAAGAAGCACAATAATATCCCGCTATAGGCCATGGGCGACTTCAGCGTTTCGTTTCGACAGTAATCTAGCTTTGTTTCATGGCGGGCCGAATTGAATTGCAGGTCCGTGTGTGGGCGAATCATTGCCTTTTGGTTGGGTTTCCGCATAGTTAACAAAGTGTTTAGAGCGATTGATCGATGAAGCTTGTCTAAGCGTCTGCGATCTGATGCAAACACTGCGATTTGGAAGAGGCTGCCGTTCTAGGGAAGGGTCACGGCTAGCCCTCAAGCTAACAGTTTTTTGAAATTTTGAGAGAGTCTTATGTCTACACTTATGGATGCTGTAAAAGGCATGGTCACTGACCAGCTGGTCGGCGCGGTTGCCGGAAAACTTGACGAAGATGGGTCTGCCATCTCTAAAGCCATTGGGGGCCTGGCCCCTACGATCTTGTCTGGCATTGCCGGACAGGCTGAAGATCCAGATCGCTTTGGCGCGATTTTCGACATGCTAAACGACGAGAAAGTGGCCGCATTTGGCGATAATCCCGCGGCCTTAATTGAACAGGGCAACCTGGCTCAGGATGATCCAAAGGATATGGCTGGCCAACTGATGGGCAGCCTGTTTGGGGATAAGGTCGGGCCTATTCTGGGGGCGCTGGCGGCGTTTGCAGGGCTTAAGAAGGGATCTTCTTCAGGATTGCTCGGCATGGTTGGCCCAATGGTGATGAGCATGTTGGCCAAGAAGGTTTTGGGCGGCGGTACCAGCAAAAAGGGTCTGATGGACATTTTGCTTGGCGAGAAGAAAGAGCTGCAGGCCGCGGTGCCTGATTCAATTGGTGATATTTTGGGCTACCGCTCACACAGCGCCGCCCCTGCGGTTGCGGCAACCGCCGCCGCCGCAGCGCCAGCAGCCGCGGCTGCTGTGCGGGACTATGAAGAGGATGATGATAAGGGCGGTATGGGCTGGCTGGGGTGGTTGTTGCCGCTTCTATTGCTGGGCGCAGCGGCCTTCTGGTGGATGAACCGCGGCGGCACCGATACGGCCCCGGATCCAGCGCCAACGCCGCCGGTTGAAGCGCAAGCCAGCGAAACGGTTGTCGTGGAAGAGCCAATGCCAGACGTTGACGTCGCTGAAGCATCACAGTTCGAGCGTATGATTGGTGATTACCAGCTGATCGGAAATGCGAACGGTGCCGAAGCGGCATTGCTTGGCTTTATCGAGTCAGACAAAGCACCCTGCACAGATGCCGACTGCTGGTTCACTATGGACCGCGTGACCTTCAATTCCGGATCGTCTGAATTGGATATGGATAAATCAACCAATCAGCTGACCAATATTGTTCGCATCATGGAAGCCAATCCCGGTGTTCAGCTCAAGCTCGGCGGTTACACTGACAATACAGGTTCTGAACAGACCAATATGACCATCTCTCAGGCTCGTGCGGATGCCGTCGCGATGGCGTTGATCGGAATGGGCATTGATAGCGATCGTGTCGTTGCAGAAGGCTATGGCCCACAATTCCCGGTCGCGTCCAATGACACTGAAGACGGCCGCGCACAAAATCGCCGGATAGATGTTCGGGTGCGCGCGCGATAAACGCATCTGACTTGCATAATAAGACAACGCCCTTTTGGCCTCGCTGAAAGGGCGTTTCTACATCTCGTATCGGCAGCGTATTGCGGCGTTGATCCTAAACGCTCTTTGCATGCTGATCGAGACGCGGCATAAGAAGCCGATATTGGTTTGATCTAACATTTACGGGGCTTAACCCTATGACGTTTCTGATGATCCTTGGTGGTTTGATCCTTCTATTTGCTGGGGGTGAAGCGCTTGTGAGCGGCTCTGTGAGCGTGGCGCGCAGACTGAACATATCTGAGCTGGTGATTGGGCTAACGCTGGTTGGCTTTGGAACGTCGGTTCCAGAGTTGGTGACGAGCCTTCGGGCGATCGGACAAGACGCCGTCGGTATTGCGGTTGGGAATGTCGTTGGGTCGAACATCGCCAATATATTATTGGTGCTTGGCGTTGCGGCATTGATCCGGCCAATTTTGACCAACCCTCGCGCTTTGATGCGCGATGGTAGTTTTATGGTCGGCGTAACACTGATCCTGTGTACGCTGATTTACTACGATCTGTTTTCTCGCCCTGTCGGCATAGCGCTGGTGGCGCTTTTGATCGTTTATATGGTGTATTCAGTGGTGGCCGATAAAGGGAACACGCAAACAGCCGCGCTGCATGAGGACGAAGGCGAAAGCTTTGGCGTACAGCATGGGCTGGGCATGGGCATATTGCTGACCGCGCTTGGCATTGCAGGTGTTGTGTTTGGCGCCCGGTTCCTTGTCGATGGCAGTGTCATTCTCGCGCGCGACTTTGGCATTAGCGAAGCGGTTATTGGTCTGTCCATCGTTGCCATCGGGACAAGCCTGCCGGAACTGGCAACTTCTGCGATTGCTGCGTTTCGCGGCAAGTCTGATGTCGCGCTTGGGAATATCCTCGGTTCAAACATCTTCAACGTGCTTGGAATTGTCGGTGTCACTGCGATTGTCCACCCGTTCAGTGTCATGCGGGAGGCCAATGCCGTTGAGGGTGATATTGCCGGAAATGCAATGGAGCGGACCGTCATCATGGAGAGCATCATTAGCTGGGAACATATTGGCGCGTTGATCTTGTCAGTTATGCTGCTGTGGCTGTTTGCTTTCTCTGGTCGCCGTGTTGCGCGATGGGAAGGGGCGGTGATGCTGCTCGCCTATGCACTCTATATGGGCATGTTGTTCGACTTGGTGCCGGTCCCAGCGATCTTGCCGAATGTCTGATGATGCGCGCTACCATGGTCTAGGGGCGCTCGGCCAGCAAACGGACGCGCCAAACTCTCCAGAAGAGGCTGAGTTGGAGCGGGTGGCGAACCCGCACGCCGACACGCTGTATCTGACGCGCTTTGTTTGCCCAGAGTTTACCTCGCTTTGCCCAGTGACGGGGCAGCCAGATTTTGCTCATCTGGTTATTGATTATGCGCCGGGCCCTTGGCTGGTCGAGAGTAAAAGCCTGAAATTATATCTGACAAGTTTCCGCAATCACGGCGCGTTCCATGAGGACTGCACGGTATCGATTGGGAAGCGCGTGGCCGCGTTTACCGAGGCAAAATGGTTGAGGATTTCAGGCTATTGGTATCCGCGCGGCGGCATTCCAATTGATGTTTTCTGGCAGTCTGGCAGCGCACCGGACGGGCTTTTTGTGCCTGAGACGGGCGTTGCGAGTTATCGCGGGCGAGGGTAGGCGCGAAAGGGACTGGTGGGTCAAACCTATCACGCAATCGGTGCAGGTTTGCACGAACGTCTAATCCTTTGCGGTGTTTTTCCAGCGTGAGATTTTGCCTATAATATCTGGCCGGGCGCGTTCCGGTTGGCTCATGGTGGAGGTGCCGAGATAGATATAACCGGCGACACGCTCATCTGCTTTCAGGCCAAGCAAGGCGTCAACCTCAGCGTCGAAGGCCAGCCATTCGGTGAGCCAAACGCCGGCCCACCCGCTTGCGTTGGCGGCCAGAAGTAGATTATGGCAAACCGCCCCAACGGAGAGCTCCTGCTCCCAAACCGGTGTTTTATGGGTGGTGTTTGGTGATGAAATGACGGCGATCACGACCGGCGCGCGGGTGAAGCGTGCAGCCTCCTCCAGCACGGATTTGGAATCTGCATCCGGCGTATTTGCGTCATGGATTTTGGCGAGGGCTGCGCCGAATTCGAGGCGGGCCTTCCCCTCAAAGACGATAAAACGCCACGGACCGAGGCGGCGGTGATCTGGCACGCGGGCGGCAATGCGTAGCAATTCGTCAATCTCGTCTGGCGCGGGGCCGGGTTCTCTCAGAAAACGCTTGCTGGCGCTGCGTCTGAGCGCGAGCAGGGCGCGCGCTTGCGGACTGGGCCGTGTGGCGGTGAGCGCTTGAGAGAGGAGCGGGGCAGGCGGGAAACGTTGGGTCATGGCCGCAGTGTTAAACCAGCTTTGCACGCGGCCCAATAGGGCGTCTTCGCTTGACGCGGGGCTACCGGGACACCAAGTCTGTATGGGCGCGGCAAGGAGACCCCCAAGCGATGACTAATCCCGATACAGGCGCAGCGCCGCCGCCTTGGATCCGCCTGCGATTTGAGGCAACGGCTGCAGCATCCGATGAGCCGACGCTTTCCAGCTATATCAACGCCGCGATTCTGGCCCATGACACGCTGTGTCAGGCGTTGTCTTATCATTTGGCGGAAAAGCTTGCGGGGCCTGAAATGGGCGCGCAGCGCGTAAGACATATTTTGGGCGACGCCTATGATGCGGACTCTGGGCTTGTTTTGGCGGCAGAGGCTGACATGCGGGCCGTTCAGCAGCGTGATCCGGCGTGCCGCGGGATGCTTCAGCCTTTCTTGTTTTTTAAAGGATTTTTGGCGCTGCAAACCTATCGTATCGCGCATGTTCTGTGGATGCAGGGGCGCGAAACGCTGGCATTTCATTTTCAAAGCCGGGCATCCGAATTGTTCGGTGTCGACATTCACCCCGCCGCGCGCATTGGCACGGGCGTTATGCTGGACCATGCGACCAATATAACAATTGGTGAGACGGCGGTTGTTGGTGATGGGTGTTCCCTGTTGCACGGCGTAACGCTGGGCGGCACGGGCAAGGAAGTGGGTGACCGCCACCCGAAGATTGGGCGCGGTGTGATGTTGTCTGTAGGCGCGAGCGTGCTGGGCAACATTGAGATCGGTGACGAGGCCAAGATTGCGGCGGGCAGCGTGGTGCTGAAAGATGTGCCGGCCTATTGCACAGCCGCGGGCGTGCCGGCGAAACTGGTCGGTCATCCCTCCTGCTGCCAACCCGCAGAGACGATGGATCAAGGGATCCCGGACGATTTGGCCGAGTGAATGTGATAGGGTCTTCGTCAAAGGGAGGACTGATATCATGACAAAATACAATATGAACAAGAATCCAGTGCATTTGGGACTGGGAGCTACGGCGGTTGTTGAGCCTGAAATGACGGGCGATATGGAGTGGTATGGCGGTTATGCTGAGCGCCATGGCGGCGATGGGGCAGAGGGCCGGTTGGTGTCTTTGTTCACATTCACGGAGCCTTGGACGATGTGGGAGATGCATCCAAAAGGCACCGAAGTTGTGATGTGTACGGCTGGGGAGATGACGCTGATTCAGGAATTGGCGGATGGCACACACGACGCGGTGAAAATCTCTGCGGGAGAATTTGTCATTAACCCGCCGGGCGTGTGGCACACAGCCGATGTTGATGGCACGGCCACGGCTTTGTTCATTACCGCCGGTGAAGGCACAGAGCACAGGCCGCGGTAAAACGGGGGTTTCAGTCGGGCAAGTTCGCGGCTAGAGTTTGCGTGCTGGGGGGCACGATGACGAGCGGGGACACTCGAATGACGCGTATAAAATTATTTCTAGTTGCAACTGCGGCGATGCTTTTTACAGGCGCGGCGCTGGCCCAAGCTGAGCCGCGTATTGCGCTGGTGATTGGCAATTCCAATTATGAGCAAAGTGGGTGGGCGCTGACCAATCCGGCCAAAGACGCCGCGTTGATGACGCAGTCTTTGTCAGACATTGGCTTTCAGGTGACTGAACTGATTGATGCCAGCGAGGACGATATGCTGGCGGCGTTTGCGGCGCATGGCGGCCGGCTGAAAGCGGCGGGGCCGAGCGCCGTGGGGCTGATTTATTATGCCGGACATGGGGTGCAGTCTCAGGGACGGAACTATTTGGTTCCGGTCAATGCACGCCCCCGGTCTGAGCAGGATGTCTGGCGCATGGCGCCGCGCCTGGGTGAAGCGCTGCAATATGTCGATGCGGCGGCCAATAATGTGAACTTTGTTATTCTGGATGCCTGCCGCAACAACCCATTGCCAAGCGTGACGCGGAGCGCGGGTGGCGGGTTGGCGGAGGTGAAACCGGCGCAAGGACTGCTGATCGCTTACTCCACCGCGCCCGGTTATGTGGCCTATGATGGCGATGGTGAAAACAGTGCGTTTGCGGCGGCGTTGGCCACTGAGATCAAGCAGAAGGGGCTGATCGCGGAGCAAGTTTTCAAACGGGTGGCCTATTCGGTGAACCAGCAAACACAGGGCGAGCAAACGCCGTTCTATAATTCTGGACTGATTGGCGCTGATTTCTGCTTCGGAGGCTGCGAGGGACAAGCAGAACCAATCGCTGTGGCAGCGCCAAGCACGCCTGCTGGTGTGAGCACCGGACGTTCTGTGATGAACGAGAAGCAATATGCGGAGGCGGTTCGCAAAATGATGATTGTAGAAGGGGTCACCGAGCGCGAGGCCATTGCTATGGTCGACCGCAATGCCGCGCAACAAGCGGCAAGCCAAAATGCGCCGCCTCAACAATCTATGACGCTGGGCCAGTTTAGCGCGGTATCGACGGCGCTTAGGGAAAAGGCCTTCACCGCTGCTTCCCTTGGCCAGCCTGTCGAGGCGCGCGTGTTTACCGATTGCGTGACGTGCCCGGAAATGGTGGCGATCCCGTCTGGCGTTTTCCAGATGGGTTCAACACCGTTCGAGCCAGACAGGAAAGATAATGAGGGACCGCTTCATAGCGCGAATGTCGGCGCTTTCGCTGCGTCGAAAACCGAAATAACGTGGGGCCAGTTCTACGCCTGCAAGGCGGATCGACAGTGCACCGGGTTTGACCCAGAAGCGGAGACGCGGGCGGAATCCTGGGTCTTTGATAAGGCGCCGCTTATCAATGTGAGCTGGGATGATGCGCAGAGCTATATCGATTGGCTGAATACCAAAGTTGATGGGGAGCCTTACCGATTGTTGACCGAAACGGAATGGGAGTATGCCGCGCGCGCTGGAACTTCAACACCGTTCCATACCGGTAAAACGCTCAACAGCACGCAAGCGAATTTCAATGGCAGCCGAAGCTATAATGGCAGCGTGAAGGGCATATTTCGTCACCAGCCGATTGGTGTTGGGAGCTTTGAGGCCAATGCCTTCGGGCTGCACGATATGCACGGCAATGTTGCAGAATGGGTGCAAGATTGTTGGGCGACAAACTATATGGGCCACCACGCCGATATGGAGGCATACGAGAAGGATAATTGCCGCACGCGGGCCGTGAGAGGCGGGTCATGGGACAAGATTCCGTCTTATGTTCGCTCCGCGTTTCGGGGCGCGGAGCCGGCCAGTCGCCGCACCGACCGTATCGGCTTTCGTGTCGCGCGGGCTGTGGAATAGGCTGGCACTGTGGTTGCACTGCTAAGGAAACGCACTACCTTGCAGACTGAATGGATTACAGGAGTACCCGGCCCATGGAGCGTGAAGAGACGCAGCGCCTAGAAGCGTATTTGAAGACGAAGATGAATGCGGGCCTCAGCCTGAAGCCGCGCGATAAAACCGATGATAGTGTGGAATGCTATCTTGGGGATGAATTCATCGCGGTGATCTACAAAGACACAGATGAGGGCGAAACCTCTTACCAGTTCCAGATGACGGTTCTGGAAGAAGACCTAGCTCCCGCATAATCGCGAACGGGCGGGGGCGCATCATGGCATTTGAGCTTCGAAGCTGGACAGAGCGCTGCAGAGCCGTTTGGGCTTTGTTGGTGATTGGTCCAGCTTTGCTATTGCCGGGGTGTATGACAGCGTATCAAGCGCCTGCGCCGACCCTGTCTGGCTGCAATGAGTTCATGGACTATTTACGTGACGAGCCGCAGGGCGTTTTCAAGAAATATAAGGACCGGGTGGGCGAGGGCGTGGACGTCGATGCGCGCACGTTTATGACGAAGACACCGGATAAGCCGATTATCGTACGCTATAGCGATAGTGGTGAGATTTCCAATCGATGTGATTATTCAGCGGCGCTGTTTTCAGCCCTGTATGAAGATCCCGATATTGCCGCTGATAAGCAATCGAACTTGATTGTCGTTTATGTGCATGGCTGGCGCAATCATTCTGGCGATCATGACAAAGTGTTTTATAATTTTGCAGATCTTGATGTGCCCGGAAAGGGCAAGGTTTTCGCGGATCAGTTGGTGACCGATGATGATGCCAAGGGGCATGACTATGCCTATTTCTCGAAATTCGTAGAGGATTTGCGAGTGCGCACAAACGCCAAGGCGAGCGCGGGCCAACATAAGAATGTGATTGGGATATTTGTAAGCTGGAAGGGCGGAACGAATGTGCCGGTCGCCGATTTTCTATCGTTTTGGGATAGAGGCGCAGCGGCCGACCGTTTGGCGCGGTCTGGCAGTTTGCCGCGTCTGTTCGGCGCGCTGGAGAGCGTGCGCGGTGAGGAAGACCAGATCGTATTTATTGGTCACAGTTTTGGCGGACGTATTCTCTACAATGTGGTTGAGGATCGGCTGATCCATGATGTGCAGGGCGCTTACAAAACCGACGGCACGTATGATTTGATCGAGCGGAATAAGGATCTGGTGTTCCTGATCAATCCGGCGTTTGAGGCCGCGGTCTATAAGTCGATTGATGAATTTCGATACGAAAATGAGTTCCAGAAAGATCAACCGCCTTTGATTGTGACCGTGACGTCTAAGGATGATTGGGCCAATCGGTTGATGTTCCCAGCAGGACAGGTTGTGGCCGCGCAGGCCGGGGCGTCTGAGCGCCGCGCGGTTGGATTTTGGAACGACTTTGTGACCCATTCTCTGTGTCTTGAAGGGGAGGCTTGTTACCCATCCGACGCGCCAGTGGAAAAGGCCTATTGGTACGACAATACATGCGATGAAGGGGTTTGCCTTTGGCGCTCTGAGGTGATTGAGGCGAAGCTGGCGCGCCAACGCGAGGACTATGTGCGCCGGGTGACTGAAGCGGGTGGGAAACCGCCGCGCCGGGGCATTTACTCAGACCCGCAGCCCTCGCCGTTTCTGTTTGTGCAGACAGAGGAGAACATCCTTGAGGGGCATGGCTGGTTTCGCGAGGGCTTACTGACCGATGGCCCCGCAAATGAGCGGTTTTCTGATTGGATGGTGGAGTTTATCTCCGAACATAATTGCCGAATGTCTGAGACAAATGTGTGTGGGTTGGAAGATTAAGCCTGCAACTACATGCCGCGCATGTCTGGCGCGTCGAAGGGATAATCTGAGACGGCCAGTGCGGCGGCTCTGGCGGCAGGGTCTGTTGCAAACTCCCCGCGCTGGGCATCTGGTAGGCCGGAGGCGATGATCGACATGATGGTTTTGGCGTAGGCGTCTAGAGCGACGCGGCGTTCACGGCCACGGGTTGTGATGTTTGGCGCAGGGACGGGCGGGTGAAAGATGATCCGAACGGGTTGCTTGTCGCCGCCGAGCAGGTTTTCTGCGCCGGTAATACTGATCGGGATGACGGGCGCACTACTGCGGGCCGCGAGGTAGGGCATGCCGGGGCGGGCAGGGCGTAGCAGCGCGGCCCAACTGCCGGCCTCTGGAAAGATGCCGAGCACGCCGCCCTGTTCCAATACACCGAGGGATTGTTTGAGCGTTGCGCCACTGAAGCCACCACGAAAAGCGCGAATAAAGCCCCACATTTTTGGAATAAGACGCGACCAAAGGGGGGAGTTCGGACGCTCAGCCCCGCCGATAAATTCCACCATTCGCGGGCTGGCGTAGAGCAGAAGCGGCGGGTCTACGAAATTAAAGTGATTGGCGGCAAGAATGACGGGGCCAGTTGCGGGAACGTGTTCTATCCCCTCAACTTTAAGATCGCCCAAAAGATGGATCAGGCGGCCCGTCGTCCATCGCAAAATAGCGCGGATGACCCGCCTGCGCGGATATATGATGGTGTGTCGCTTCGCCATGCGCACAGTCTTACAGCGGTTTGGCTGGGATCAAAGCGTTGGGAGGCTGAGCGATACCTCAACCCACATCAGAAGGCTTGGAGATGCGCGCGCCGCGGATGCTGCCCCGCGCGGTTCCGGTGGGTCATCTGTTGGCGATTGGACGTCGGTCGGGCTATCAAATGGGACAATGCAAAGCTGAAGGATGCGATATGGCGATTTTTGAAGTGGCGGGCTATGCGCCCCAGTTTCCAGAGAGCGGAAACTATTGGGTCGCTGGCAATGCGCAGGTGATGGGCAATGTGATCTTTCACGAGAATGCGTCTGTTTGGTATGGCAGCACGGTGCGCGGGGACCATTCCGCCTCGATAACGATTGGCGAAAACTCCAACATTCAGGATGGAAGTGTGTGTCATGTGGATGAGGGGTGCCCGCTGACCATCGGCAAGAATGTCACGATTGGGCACATGGTGATGCTGCATGGGTGCACGATTGGTGAGGAGACGTTGATCGGGATTGGATCGACGATTTTGAACAATGCTCAGATTGGCAAGAATTGCATCATTGGGGCGCACTCGCTGATCCCTGAAGGGAAAATTATCCCTGACAATTCGCTGGTGATGGGCGCGCCGGGCAAGATTGTTAAAGAGCTGACCGAGCAACAGACCGCGCTGATCAAGATGTCGGCGCTGCACTATGTTGAAAATTGGAAAAAGCACAAAACGACCCTCAAGCAGATTGATTAGGAACTGATATGACAACCGAAATTCACGGCACATGCGATCCGAAGTTTCAGGCGGTGAAGGCGGCGTTTGAGAATAATTTTGCGGCGAATAACGAAATCGGCGCGTCTGTGGCGATTACGCACAAAGGCGAGTTTGTTGTCGATCTATGGGGTGGCCACCTCGACGCTGAGAAGACGAAGCCATGGCAGGAAGACACGATCGTCAATGTATGGTCGAGCACCAAGACAATGGCAGCGATGTCGATGTTATTGCTGGCAGACCGGGGTGAGGTGGACCTCCATGCACCAGTGGCCAAATACTGGCCGGAGTTTGCCGCGAACGGAAAAGACAAAACCGAAGTCCGGCACTTTATGAGCCATACGGCGGGTGTGTCAGGCATGGATGAAAAGGTTGAGGGCGACGCGCTCTACGATTGGGATTGGATGACCAAATCGCTGGCAGCGCAGGCGCCGTGGTGGGAGGCGGGGACACAATCTGGCTATCACGCCCTCACACAAGGCCATCTGATTGGAGAGGTTGTGCGCCGCGTAACCGGGCAAACGATTGGACAGTTCTATCGCCAGGAAATTGCAGAGCCGCTGGGCGCTGATTTTCATATTGGGACGCCGGAAGCTTTGGATGCACGTATCGGCCTTTTAATTCCGCCAGATGCGCCGGTGCAACTCGCAGATGATGACTCGATTGCGACGCGCACGTTCTCGAACCCTGCGGTGGAGGCGAAGCAATCCTGGGAGATTGATTGGCGCCGCGCAGAAATTCCCGCGGCGAACGGGCATGGTAATGCGCGCTCTATTGTGCGGGCGCAAACGCCAATGGCGACAGGCGGCGAAGCCTTTGGGAAGCGGATCATGTCCGAAGCCGGAACGCGCACCGTTTTCGAGCAGCAAGCGCAAGGAACTGATTTAGTGCTTGGCGTGCCGCTTACGCTCGGCATGGGCTATGGCATATCCAGCGAAGAGGTGCCGTTGGGGCCAAACAAGAACATTTGCTACTGGGGCGGTTATGGCGGGTCTTTGGTGCTGATCGATCAGGACGCAGAGATGTGTTGTTCGTATGTGATGAACCGCATGGAGAGCGGACTGATGGGCGATCCGCGCGGGTTTGGGCTTGTTACGGCGGCGTACATGTCCCTGTTCGCGATGGCCGGCGGCTAATCATAGCGGCCTAAAAGTTTCCGTCGCAGGGCGGGGCCGTTGCATCGGGATCAGCGAACGAGGCCATGCCCGCCGCAAACGTGCCCTCTGGCATGCCCGAAATCATTGTGTTCTGCCTGGTGCGAAGCTCTGCCACCGTGTCTTTTAAGACAGGCCATTGAAAGCTGGCATGCGGTTCAAAGAAGCGTTCGGCCGTCCCCCGGTCACATAGATTGGCCTGCGTGCAAGCGTGCACCAAATCGAAGAACTCAAGCACGCGAACGAAGTCATCATCAGAAAGATCGCGGCTGAAGATGCGGCTGTCACATTCGCGGCGCGCGTAGACATAGGACAGTACGTGTTTGCGCGGCGTTGCCATATCTCCTGAATTATAGACTTGAATCATCTCGAACGTTTTCTCGACGGACTGGTCTACCTGTTTGTCGACGTCCATTCGATATGTGGACAAGCCGATGAAGCCGCCCGTGATAGCGCTGACCATGGCCACCCATGTTGCAGCGTTCGAGAAGCCGGCGCCGCCGCCATATCTGTTCATGGTGAACGTGTTCACAAAGCGCTGCAGAAGGCCGATGCTACTATTATTGTCTTCACTCATAGGGGCTTTCCTTAGTCGAGCTTTGCGTTCCAAACAGACCGGATATGGCGGTCTGAATCATCGGGCAATCCGAGCCAGCCGAGCCGGCCGTCATGCGCCTCCACAATTAGGATCTGCGAGCGCGGCGCGCAAACTTGTTCTAAATGGGCGCGGATATCCGCGAGACGGTTTTCAGACCGAAGGACAAATACGCCGGGCAGAGATTCTGCAAACGGGCCGTAGGCGTTAAGCGCTTGGGACAGTGTGCGACGCGTATCGGGGAGTTCTCCATCCGGGCCTCTGGACACGATAACAAAATTGTTGGCGACAGCCTGGTGGGAGGTGGGTTCTTCGTAGGCGGCGACTTCGATTGGGGCTTCTTCTGGCAAATATAGCGCGAGCGCGGCGATGTCTCGGGCGTTGCGGAACAAGGCCGTCTCATCTTCAGCGATACGCGACGCGCCGGTGACGCGACCCTCTGAAATGAATGCCTGCATCTGGCCGAGCGTGTAGGGGCCATAGGTCTCTTCACCGACTTGAACATGCCAAATCGGCGGGTCGAGTTCGGCAAGATCGAGCGGGCTGGATGATGGCATGACGTTGCGTCCTGACTTGATTCTGTTTCGGGGGAGCCTAACCCTATTTGCAGCAGAGAAAAGACAGGAGTGTGCGCTATGGCCGATTATGAATTTGTGAACGTGGAACGAGACGGCAATGTTTTGATTGTGGAAATTAATCGGCCGAAGAAAATGAACGCCCTTCACCCACCAGCGAACAAGGAATTGGGGGAGGTGTTCGACAATTTCGCCAAGGATAAGGATTTGTGGGTCGCGATCATTACCGGCGCAGGCGACCGGGCCTTCAGCGCAGGCAATGATCTGCGCTATCAGGCCGAGGGCGGCGAAATGTTTTCGGTGCCGTCAGGGTTTGGTGGACTGACCAATCGCTACGATTTGAATAAGCCGGTGATTGCGGCAGTGAACGGGGTCGCAATGGGCGGTGGATTTGAGATCGCATTGGCGTGCGATCTGATCGTTGCGGCTGATACGGCGCGATTTGCGTTGCCAGAGCCAAAAGTTGGGCTGGCGGCATTGGCAGGCGGTCTGCACCGCTTGCCGCGCCAAATTGGGCTAAAGCGTGCCATGGGCATGATTTTGACCGGGCGGCATGTGCTGGCCGAAGAAGGCAAAGAACTTGGCTATGTGAACGCCGTGGTGCCGCAGGCCGATCTGATGACGGAGGCGAAGCGTTGGGCGGAGATGATTGCTGAGTGTAGCCCGATGTCGATCCGTGCCTCAAAAGAAGCCGTTATGGGCGGGCTGGACATCGCAGACTTTCAGGAGGCGTTTCAGACGAAATTTCCGGCAGTCGTTGATATGTTTAAGGGCGAAGATTTCATTGAGGGACCCCGCGCCTTCGCAGAAAAACGTAAGCCAAATTGGAAAGGCGAATAGTCCGCTCGCCTAACGCAGGTAGCGAATCGCAAATTTGCCGGGCTCAGAGCGCACAACTTCACCTTTTAGGTTACCAGTGGAGATCTGTTCGCCCATCAGTGGGGGCGGCGCTTCGGTTGCAAAGCTAGCGCCCGTCAGAGAGATATCGATGACGCGGCATTGTATTTGTCGGCCATCACTGCGCTCAACGAGGGCTGGACCGCCGGCTGGAAAGCGATCGGCTTTGCGGTCTTCGTGAAGGTCCAGCCGTTCCCGGTTGATCAGCCATGTCAGCAGGTCAGCCAACTTGTCGCGCTTATGATCGGAGGTTTTGAACCGCACCGCGAAACCGTCTGGCGTGTTGCGGATCACTTCAGCGGCGACACGGCCGAGTTCGTCAAAGTAGCAGACGATATTGGCGCCGTCGTCAGGGCGTGTCTCGCTTGTGATCATGGCGCCCGAGCAAGACAGGTTCGTCGTCTTGAGGGCGTAGTCTTGGCTGAATTCATCAAGGAATCGGCCAGAAAGCGCCAGATCAACGCGTTTGTGCAGGCGACGATCTTTCTGAGATTTGGGGAGGATGCGGCGCGCCGCCGTAATATTCAGGGACAGGGTCATTTACGGCTCCGAATTGATTGCGCGCGTTGCGGAGCGAGGCCCGCGCTGACCACACTAGGTCGGTTTCGTTCACAAAGTGTTGCCGAAAGAGCGTTGTTGGCTATGACTGAGGGCAGATTGAGGGAGTTTGGGCGTGGAAAGTTATGATTATGTGATTGTCGGGGCGGGGAGTGCGGGGTGTACCTTGGCGAACCGCTTGAGCGCTGACCCGTCCGTCACTGTGTGCCTGATTGAGGCCGGCAAGAAAGACAATAATTTGATGGTGAGGATGCCTGCGGGTGTCGGCACAGTTCTGCAGCCTGAAAGTGACTACAATTGGGGTTTTCATACGCAGCCGCAGAAACATATGAATGGCCGGAAACTGTATTGGCCGCGTGGCAAGGGGTGGGGCGGCTCCTCATCTATCAACGGCATGATCTACATTCGCGGACACGCGCGTGACTACGATCAATGGGGGCAGATGGGTCTGCGGGGCTGGAGCTATGCTGATGTGCTGCCGTATTTCAAGCGATCGGAATCTTATCGGGGCGGCGGGGATGATTATCACGGGGATGCCGGGCCGCTGAATGTTGAAGATAGCCCTATGAACTCAGCTGTGTACCGCGCTTTCATTGCGGCTGGGGTGGAGGCTGGATACGCTGAAACGACTGATTTCAACGGCGCTCAACAAGAAGGGTTTGGGCCTTATCAGCGTACGATTCATAAGGGTGAACGCTGGAGCGCCTCATTTGCTTATTTGCGGCCCATTGAAGGGGTGCGGGATAATTTAACCGTGATCACGACGGGCCGCGTTACGCGGGTGCTGATAGATGGCGGACGCGCGCGCGGCGTTGAGGTTGTAGAAGGCAAGGGCAAGCTGGCGCAGGCCATTCATGCGGACCGGGAGGTCATCCTGTGTGCCGGGGTGATCCAGTCGCCGCAATTGCTGATGTTGTCCGGTATTGGTGACCCTGAGCATTTGGTTCGATACGGCATTAAGACGAAGGTGAAATCTCCCAAAGTTGGGCAAAACTTGCAGGATCATCTGGACGTCACTTTGATCCATGAGATGACCCAGCCCGCCTCAGCGTATTCCCAGCAAAAGGGGCTAAAGAAACTAAGCGTTGGGCTTGAGTATCTGATGAAAAAGACCGGGCCGGGCGCGGATAATTTCCTGCAATCGGGCGCCTTTTTGAAGTCGCGCGAAGGGTTGGAAATCCCAGATTTGCAGCTCCATTTTGTCAATGCGATTATGATCGACCACGCCGCCCATACGCCTGATAAGGATGGGTTTACCATCCATGCGTGCCAATTGCGGCCGGAAAGCCGGGGCACGGTTATGCTGGGGTCTGCGGACCCGTTCGCAGATCCGCTTATGGACCCGAACTATCTGGCAACTGAGGAAGATCGCCGGGCAATGCGCGAAAGTGTGAAAATGATGCGGGATGTGTGCGCGCAATCTGCGCTGAAACCGTGGCGGGGCGCTGAGATCATGCCTGGCTCAGGCACAGAAAGCGACGACGATATTGATAGTTTTGTACGCCGGTGCGGAGAGTCGATTTATCATCCGGTGGGAACGGCCGCGATGGGTGTGAATGACGACGCGCCGGTGGATGGCGAATTGCGGGTGCGAGGTGTCAAGGATTTGAGGGTGGTGGATGCGTCGGTCATGCCGACCTTGATCGGCGGTAATACCAACGCGCCAACCATTATGATCGCGGAGAAAGCCTCCGATATGATTTTGCAAAAGGCGCCTTTGGAGGCGCAATACTTAGACGAACGGGTCTGACCGGCAGACAGACCGAACCGCTTCTGACATGTCCATATCCTGTCCATATCGACTACATATCCTGTCCATATCCAGTCTATAGAGTAGACAACTGTCCATAGAGGGCCAGCAGCGCTTGATCAGTCGTTTGACACAACGAGCGTTAGCTTGGGTGCATCCATCTGCCCACCGGGAGGTGTCAGCGTTGAAATCCGATGACGCCATATGGGCCGCCCCTGCAAAAGAGGCTCACCGCCCAGCGTTTGATAAAGGCCGAGCAGGCGAGGGGGCGCGTCAGGCTGTTCAGTGTTTGCAAGCGGTGCCAAACTGATTTCGACCTCAACGCGTTGGCCCGTCAGTGTTTCTCCTCGTCCACGTATAAGACCGGGTGTCCCATCCGCTTGTACCGATTGGATGAACGATTCGGTCATACCGCGGTCTGGCCCTGTCCAAAGGTTGAGGAAACTGTGATCGGTGACATCGCGGCCCAATAGGGTTGTCAGCGTGTCCCCCACTGTTCGGAAGGTCCAGGTATCTGGCTGCTCGCATTGCAAAACAAATAGGCTGCCCAGAAGGGCGGGGTGGTCGTGGGCACGCGGGCCGTAAGCGGCGTGCTCTGTCGGGTTCGCACTCATGCGCTGCCAGGCATCTAGCAGAACCCGTGTGTTGGGGTGTATTGACCGGTCGATCATGACAGGCAGCTCCATATAGTCTTGTGGCCCCAGCTGGGGCAGTTGAAGCTGTGTTTCGCAATATCTATTCCAGTTTCAGCCTATCCTAATAGGCGAGAAATGATGCCGAAATCGAAGAAATTCCATGATGGGGCGAAGCGGCACGGAAAGTGCATCTTGTAGCGCGAAGAGTAGGAGTTTTTCCATGAGCGTATCAACGCGGAACATTTATATCGCCGGCGTCGCCGCTTCTGTCCTAGCAATCCTTGGTGGATCAGCCATGGCGGGAGGTATGGGCGGCGGCCCCAGCACAGGCGGCGGCTCAGGCTGCGGCACAACGTGTGGCACATCCGGCCCATCCGGCCACGGCCCTGTTTTTCCAGGCGGCCCCGGCGTTATTATACCCGGCGCAGGCATTGGACAGCCAAATATTGGTTTTGGCGGCGGAATGGGCTCATCCGGCCCCGGCTGCTGTGGCACATCACCGAACACGTTGGGCGTTGTTGTCCCAGGTGTGAACGTTGCAGGCCCTAACATTGTTGTTGGGGGACCGAATGTCTCTGTAAATACGGGCACATTAAATGTGACCGGCGGCTCAACGCTGAACACATCAGGCTTTACCGGTAGCCAAAAGCGCAACGGATCTTTCCTCGGCGGTGGTGGTGGTGGTTTTTATGAACCTGCCGCAGCGCCAACAAGCCAGCTGAACATTCCTGGCGAAACCGAATCTTATACAGAACAAGTCCAAGAGCAGGTGCCAGTGACTGAGCAGTATTGCCGTGATGAAATCACGCAAACCTCATCATTGCGCCCTGTTCAGGCGGTTTGTCTGGACGATAAAGGCACACCGCACCCAGCCTCCCGCGTGGATAATTCACGCAACGTGTCCCGCACATATCGCGGCGAAGTCTTCCGCTGTATGTCTGGCACGAAGATGCAAGTCACGATGGGCAGCATGAATGGTAGCCAAGCCAGCTTTGATCGCGCCCAGACGTTCTCTTGCCGTAAAGGCGAGGCCTTGGTTCACAAGCCAGGCGGCGACCTGAGCTGTGCCACGCAAATCCCTCAGCGCAATTGTAATGAGCGGTCTTTGCTGCGTCGCAACGGCCCAGGCATCAAGCTGGTCGAAACACGCGGCACGCAAAACGCCTGTGTCCCGCAGACCCGCACGTCTTATCAGACGGTGACGCGGAATGTGACCAAGACCCGCGAATTGCCGGGCATGTCTATGCCGCTAAACGGCGGCGTTGGAAACGGCTACTAAGCCGCCCAACACCTCTCCTCTCTCTCATAGCCCCGCGATCCAATTGGATTGCGGGGTTTTTTGTGTTTGCGGCTTGAGACATGCGGGATTGCGCGGGCGGAAGCTCTGGGCAAAGCGCTTGGCCTGCTTGTTTTTAAGTTCGTGTGGCTTTTGAGTCAGTATGCTTTTCAGCCCAGTGCGGTGCCTGCAATACCGACAACAGGTGCGCGCCTTGACGCGCCGGTGTGTGGCCATGTGGCCACACGATTGTTCGACGCGCACAGGCGCTGCAAAATAAGGGGTTTCATATTTGATTAACCTCCATAGAGACAAGCAGATACACGGCTCATCACGACGTTGAAGTAAATCACCGTTTGCGCGTGTGGAATCCTAGGGAGAGAGAATTCATGAGTAAAACTATTCGATCAAAAGGTCGCTTGGGCCTGAGGGCGGCGCTGGGCGTCAGCGTTGGCCTGACAGCGCTGACCGTTTTTGGTGCACCGGCATTGGCGCAAGACAGCGATGATGGCGAAGACACTCGCAAGCTGCAAACTGTCACGATCACAGCGACCAAGCGTGAACAGACCTTGCAGGATGTTCCGGTCGCCGTGTCTGTGGTCGACTCTGCGGTGATTGAAAAGGCGCAGATTATTGATCTGAACGATCTTCAGTCGGTCGTGCCGTCATTGAAGATTGGGCAGCTGCAGTCTTCTGCCAACACCAACTTCATCATTCGCGGGTTCGGCAATGGCGCCAACAATGTGGGCATTGAGCCATCTGTGGGTGTGTTTATTGATGGGGTGTATCGCTCGCGATCAGCGGCGCAGATTTCTGACCTTCCAAATATTCAGCGCGTTGAAGTTCTGCGCGGACCACAGTCGACCCTGTTCGGTAAGAACGCATCGGCCGGTGTGATCTCGGTTGTGACGCAAGAGGCGCAGTTTGACTGGGCGGGTAGCGTTGAAGGCACGTATGGCAATTTCAACACTGTGCGCCTGAAAGGCGACATTACCGGGCCGATTAGTGAAACGCTCGCCTTTGGCTTGGCAGCGAGCTACAATACGCGCGATGGGTATGCTGAGGATATTGCACGCAACGCCGATACCAATGAGCGCAATCGTTATGGTGTTCGCGGCGAGCTGAAGTTTGAGCCGTCCGAAAACATGGGTTTCCGGTTGATCGGTGACTATGACAAGATTGATGAGGTTTGCTGTGTTGCGGCCAATCTGATCAACGGCCCGACGGGCGCGATTACCAATGCGCTGGGCGGCATCAACCCTGAAGACCCGTTCTCATATGAGGTGTTCGGCAACCGCGACTCAGAGAATGAAATCACCAATTCAGGCATATCTCTGCAAGGCGATTTCGAGATGGCGTTCGCCACGCTGACGTCCATTACAGCGTTCCGGAATGTTGAGAGCTTTACCAATCAGGATTCTGATTTCACGGGCGCTGACCTGATCGGAACCAATCCTGCCGATAGCAATATCGATACATTTACGCAGGAACTTCGTCTCACGTCGAACAATGCTGATGGCATGTTCGATTGGATGATCGGCGCATTCTACTTTGACGAGACGGTCGATGTGGAGGCTTCACTGACATATGGCGCAGACTATCGCGCCTATGCTGATGCACTATCGGGCGGTGCATTGGGCGCCGTAGAGAACGCGATTGCCGGCCCAGCCGCCGTAGGCAACTTGTTTGGGCAGGAAGGGCAGGGCCGGTTTGCTGAATTTGGCCAGGACAACACGGCCTATTCGATCTTCGGAACGCTTGATTTCTATGCCACGGACCGCCTGACGGCGACGATTGGCCTGAACTATACCAATGATGAAAAAGACGCGTTCTATAACCAAGTCAGCACTGATACATTCTCGGCGCTTGATCTGGTGGCTCTGGGCGTTGGCGCGGGTGTGCCGCCACAAGTTGCTGCGGACCCGGCTTTCAACCCGTTCCTTGGGTTGCAAGCATTGCAGTTCATTCCGCCATTCGTGGGATACCCGAACGCGGTTGAAGACGGGAATTCTGAAGACAGTGACACGACTTATACCGTCCGCCTCGCCTATGAGTTGGATGATAATTTGAACCTGTATGGATCGTATGCGACGGGCTTCAAAGCCACGTCATGGAACCTGTCGACGGATAGCCGCCCATTTGCGGCAGACTTCATCGCGGGTTCACCGGCCAGCGTGCCGGCGCCGCCGCCCTCGCCCATCCGTGACGCAGGCTTGGCGACGCCAAACCTGATCTCAGGCACACGCTTTGCCGGGCCAGAGGAATCGTCTGTCTACGAAATTGGTGTCAAAGGCTCATATGATACGTTCGCCTTTAACCTCGCCTTCTTTGACCAGACAATCCGCGGATTTCAGTCGAACGCGTTTACCGGCACCGGCTTTGCGCTGGCCAATGCGGGTAAGCAATCTGTTCGCGGCCTCGAAGTAGATGCCACCGCGCAGCTGACGGAAAACTTCTCTGTCGCCTTCGCGGGAACGTTCCTCGACCCTGTCTATGACAGCTTTACGGGCGCTGCGTCGGGCGATCTGTCCGGTCAGCAACCGTCTGGTATTCCGGAGACGTCGACTTCACTGTCCGGCCTCTACGAGAATACATTGACCAATGGATGGGATATTTTTGCCCGTGCAGATTGGCAGTATGAGTCCGATAATGACTTCTTCGATGATCCGGCGGCTGAAGCGCTGGTGCGCAGCGGGAACTGGACACGTGAACAGAACCTGGTCAACGCATCGCTGGGGTTCACCACTGACACCGGCCTTGGCGTAAACCTATGGGGACGAAACATCTTTGATGAGCAGTTCATCACAACGGCGTTCCCATCTGTGGCACAAGCCGGGTCCGTCTCTGGCTATCCAAGCCAGCCAGCGACTTACGGCATTACGCTGAAGAAGGACTGGTAGTCTTTCACCCACCCTGACATGAGAAAAGCCCCGCTCGGATGAGCGGGGCTTTTTTATGAGGTGAGAGGTGAGCTTAGTCGCCGTTCGAGGTGAACGTCGCTGAGTTACCGATCGCGCTGGCTGAGCCAATGACTGAACCTGCATGTGGTGTGTTCATGCGTGTCGTAGCCGTTGTGTTGCCTGCGTTGTATTGGCTGACTGTGCCAGACAGAACGCCGTCTCCGCAGGTGTTACACAAGGTTGCGCTGGCCGCGTTGCCGATAGAGATGGCGCTAGCGTGGCCCGCGCCGCCGACCCATGACTGACCCGTGAGGGACGCTGTGGTGGAGACGTTGCCATAGTTGTTCTGAATGGTGTGCAGCGCCGTGTCTGATCCGATATTGGAGACCATAGACGAGTTGCCGACGCCATAAGCAGACGAGGTGGCTGTGCCGGACCAATGGTCGAGCGTGACATATGACTGACCGTCGATGTCGGCGTCATTGCCTTGGAACACTTCTGAACCTTGACGGCCAAGTGAAGCATAGCCCCACTCATTGGTCAGGATCGCTGAGTTACCAGATGCTGTGACGGCTGACACGATGTCGTTGCCATCATGCATGTAGACGTCTGAAGCGGCCTGGATCAATGTGCCTGCCTGAGTGGTCTGGACGGCACCAACGATGCTGGTGGAGGTAGACCCTGATGACGAGGTGACATTGCCCGACGCTGTTGTGACGAATGTGCCGCTAGAATTGGCGCAGCAGAGATCTACGTCAGTATTTGCGATGACATTGCCGTTGACGTCCTGTGTCTGGAACGCGGCGTTGTCGCCGTATTCACTTGCTGACACTGAGACGTTTGCAGCTGCCGTCGTTGAGGCCGCAACGTTATTGGTGGCGCCGAGGTTGATGGTCGTTGACGCAGAGGTGTCTCCGTTCATGACCTGATCAGCGCGGTAGTAGCTGTTGCCCATCCATGTGCCAGCTGTGGAAGAGTTTCCGTAAGCTGTGGTGGCGGCGTGTGCGTTGCCAACATTGCCGCCGGTCAGCGAACCGGTCGCTGCCACGTCGCCGTGATTGGCCTGGGTCGCATCATAGTCGATGGAGCCCATTTTGAAGAGCGCGGCGCCGGAGTTGCCAACAGCAGTGGAAGCTGCGAGCGCGTCATTGGCGTGGCCTGTGACCTGAACGTCGAGATCTGAGACCGTCTGGTTCAGTTGAACCTGGTCAAGAACGATTGGAGCAGGTGCGCCTTCCCATGCGGTGGCCGCCGGGGCGGCGATGAGGGCCAGCGTTGCCGCGGCGCTCATCAGTTTGATCTTAGTATGTGTCATTACTTATTCCCCTTATGGAATGTGAACCCTTGCTCGCTAGGAGGCCTAGTAGCGGCCGCGAAGGGCGCCGATGACACCTTCACCTGAGCGGTAGGATGCAGCCCGACGATCGCCATTATAGTCAGCGACGTTGTCGTGAGCCGGTTTGAAGTCACCGGTGACACCGTTCGTGCTGGCAACAACATTCATGTTGTCACAAACATTGGTGCTTGGAGCGCCATACATGTTTGACATCATTTCCAGGACAGCCCGTTCGAGTGTTGAACGAACAGCCAACTGAATTGGCTCTTGAGCCCGGCCGCCGACGCCGACGTCAAAGACGTTGCCGTTTGCGAAGTCGAAGATGCCTAGAGACACTTCACGACCAATGATTTGCTTCTGGTAAGAGATCACGTCGACCACGTTGAGGGTCTTGGTTTCTACCATGCGCAGGTCAACTGCGACGTTGATGACGAACATTTTGCCGCCGAGTGTACCTTTGACATCGGTTGCGTCTGGGTCGCCGCCGAAGGCTTCTGCGCCGACTGAACGGATGTTGTAGTTCAGCTCAGTGATGCCGCCGACAAGATAGAAGTCAGATCCGGCGACTTCGCCAGCTGTGATCTTAGCGTATCCGCCGCGACCATCTTCGATCAGCTTGTTGTTTTTGAAGGTCAGTTCCATTTCGGAGACTGATGTATCAAAACGCTCAACCAGACGTGCGCCGGCTTTTGCGAAAGCTGACATGGCCATCAGAGATGCACCCTGTGTGACACGGCGTCCGCCTTCGATGTCGGCTTTACCTGTATAGTCAAGGATACGGCCAACTGCGATGCGCGGAGCAGCGATACCGCTGTTGCGAGCATACTGACCCATGCAAACCAGGCTCTCAGAGTATGGTGTTGGGTTAGCTGTAACTGGCGCGTTGCCGATTGGCTTGGCGTAGTTGCCTCCTGGTCCTGCGATGGGTGACACACAGCCGGTGAGGGCCATTGCGCCGCCAAGAGCAGCTACGGAGAGTTTCAGTGATTTCGTAAAGGTAGTCATTGGGTCTACTCCCCGTTAAGGACAACCGTTTGGTCGCCGTCGTTAATTTGAGTGCTATCGATAATGATGGTGTTGTTAGAACCGTTGGTGATGACGTTGAGCTGATTGCCCACGGCCATGCCCGATCCGAGCATTCCGGAGCCGCCCTGTGTCTGGCCCCAGCCTGTATTCAGGCCTCTGCCGAGTGAGGTGCCGCCTTCAAGAAGGCCATTGATGATGACCCGGTTGCCCTGACGGTCACGGCTGTCAGCGTCAAAAGGTCTGCTTTCTGAGCCGTAATCCCAGCCATAAGGCCGTTCAAACTCAGCCAGATAGCCGGCCTCTTGTGCGGTGGCGGCCGGGGCTGCCAATGCGCCTGCTGCCAGTATGGCTAGCGCAGCGCTATAGTGGATGTGTGTTCTCTTTGTCATTCGCCTTTTTCCCTCACGGGTTGGTTTCGAACGATCAGTTGCAACCGCCATGCCAGATGAAACCGGCTATTCGCGCGTGTGGGGAAAGGGCGTTCAGCGGTTTCGCGTGTCTTTTTGGGTATAATTCAACGTGACAGCCGAGAATCGGCTGTCTTGTGTCCCAGATTGGTCCGGAACGGGACAGTCGGCCCCGCGCGGGGCCAAATTCGATTATTCAATCTGGAAAAATCAAAAAAACCTAAGCCGAATCGCTAAATCGGCCCTCTGTATGATAGATATGATGAAAGAGGCGCGTCGGCGCTCATGAATAAAGCAAGGAGATCTCACCATGATCATTGACCAAATACTCAACGATAAAGGCCATGAAGTTGTCTCTGTGCGCGCCGATACATCTCTGTTGGAGGCGGCGCGGGTGCTGGACGAGAAACGAATCGGTGCGGTTGTGGCAATGGATGGCGACGTTATTACAGGTGTTTTGTCTGAAAGAGACGTTACGCGGCAGGTGGCACGATCGGGGGCAGCCGCGTTAGAGATGTCTGTCGGGGACGCAATGACCCGCGAAGTGGTGACGATTCTCTCGACAACAGACCGCGATGAGGCCCTGCAATTGATGACCGATCGGCGGATTCGCCACCTTCCGGTGATAAAGGATGAAAAAATGGTGGGCGTCATTTCTATTGGCGACCTGGTAAAATGGAAGATTGCGGACGCTGAAGCAGAGGCGGAAGCCATGAAATCTTACATGTCGACCCAGTATTAACGGGCGAATCCGGAGATTTGCTGGATTATCTGCACAAAGCCTCATTTTAGGGGTTGCGGCAGCCTCTGAGGAGGGCTATCTCCCGCCAGTCGCTGAAGACAAGGTTTTGTTTTAGGCGGCGTGTCGCAACTTAGTTGCCTGTTTGGTGAAAAATCACTTGATCTTTCCCCCGAACAGAGACTATATATGCGGCTCCGCGAAAACGCTGAATGAGTTAGCCATTTGATTGGCCGATAGAGTTCTTTGTGCCAAAATTGAAGAAAAGTCGGCTTCGGCTGTTTTTTCTGAGATTGGTGCAAAAAAGAGTGTTGACGTGTTACGGGGCGGCCCATATAAGCCGCCTTTCGCCCTTAAGAGAACGTGTTCTCGACGGGGTTTGGAGCCCTCGGGTTCTGGCTGTTTGACATCGTAAGAGATTGGAAGAGAAACGCAGGCGGCGTGACGGCTCGCGGACAAGCCTTTTGGTAAGTCCACAATACGATCACGACGGATGCGTTTCTTAGAGAAAATTCTTTTTTCCAGTGCGTAAGGTTTCGGCCTTATGTGTTTGTGATAAAAGGGTTTCTCGTCAATAAAGAACGCAAACTAAATGCTTATACAGCAAACAGTGACCATCCGATTTTCCTTGGATGGTTTCGTCAGATCGGACACTCAACTTGAGAGTTTGATTCTGGCTCAGAACGAACGCTGGCGGCAGGCCTAACACATGCAAGTCGAACGACATAGTGGCAGACGGGTGAGTAACGCGTGGGAACGTGCCTTTCACTACGGAATAGCTCTTGGAAACGAGTGGTAATACCGTATACGCCCTTCGGGGGAAAGATTTATCGGTGAAAGATCGGCCCGCGTTAGATTAGCTTGTTGGTGAGGTAATGGCTCACCAAGGCGACGATCTATA
>CAZXVJ010000013.1:0-8669 GCA_964644385.1 uncultured Hyphomonas sp.
TAGTAGGGGATTTGCGAAGATTTCATGGGCTGGAGAATAACGCCGCCCGCAAGGGGGTCGGATTCAGCCGTGTCGTTTTTAGGACAAACTCAATGCCTATCGCAGGAAGCGGCCCGTTCGGGTGTAGGAAAGAGCCGCTTTATTCCACACTTGTTGCTCTAGTTTCCCTGCCCGTATCCAATCCCGGCAAAAAACGAATGATACAATCGCGCGGCGCGGTTTTGTGCGACGCCGATCTGCACTGAAACGCCAGCTTTTCTTAGCACCGCAAACCCATCGCGCGCAGTGGGGTGGGGGTCGGCTATGGCGCAGACCACGCGGGTGATTCCGGCTTCGACCAAGCGGTTCGCGCAAGATGTTTCATCGGTGGAGCGTTCGCGGCACGGTTCCAGCGTCACATAGGCGGTGCCGGCTTGCGCTCGCCCATTCGCCATATCGAGCGCAACCTGTTCAGCATGGGGCCGTCCGCCAAGGCCTGTGACACCCTCGCCAACGACATGGCCGTCCGCGTTCAGCAACACACATCCGACTGAGGGGTTCGCCCCGGTCAGTCCGTGATTGAGCCGTGCAAGCCCCAATGCCCGCCCCATAATGCGGCGGTCTTTGCGGCGGCTTGGTCGCAGGCTCACGGCAGCTCAGGCAGAGACTTCGCGCGGGCATCATCCAGATAACGCACAGCTACGGGCTTTAGCGCGTCATTCAGATCAATCAGCAATGGGTTGCCGGTCGGGATCTCAACGCCTGTGATGGTTTCATCTGGCACGTGGAACAAATGTTTCACCAACGCGCGAAGTGAATTTCCATGCGCCGCGATGATGGTGTCTGTGCCGCCTGCCAAAACAGGCGCAATCGTATCGGTCCACGCTGGAAGCACGCGCTCCAGCGTTAGTTTCAAGCTCTCGCTACGCGGCACATCTATACCGTCATAGCGCGGGTCGCCTGACAGATCGTATTCGCTGCCCGCATCCATTTCAGGCGGTGGAATGTCATAGCTTCGCCGCCAGATATGGACCTGGTCTTTGCCGTGCTTTTCCGCTGTCTCAGCCTTATCCAATCCTGTCAGCCCACCATAATGGCGCTCATTCAGCCGCCAATGCTTTTCCACGGGCAGCCACACGCGGCCATATTCGGTCAGCGCCAACCAAAGCGTGCGAATGGCGCGGGTCTGCACACTGGAAAACGCCTGACGAAAATCAGCGTCGACACCTTTCAGCAGCACGCCGGAATTGCGCGCTTCCGCCTCGCCCTTTTCGGTTAGGTCAGCGTCCCACCATCCGGTGAAGCGGTTTTCGAGATTCCATTGCGACTGGCCATGCCGGATCAGTACAAGTTTGGGCATTCAATAAGTTCCTTCGTTTGGTCTCTATGTAGGGATCAGATCAGCCATTGGCGACCCGTATAAGCTCTGCGAAGGCGAGCACGACGTGATAGCCAGTGGAGGCGGGCATATCGCCGGCGATGGGACCGCCGCCTGCATCGAAATGGTCAATCCATCCGCCCGCGTCGGTCAAATAGTCATCCATCAAACTATCAAAGCTAGCCGCTGCGCCCGCCGTAAAAGCTTCGTCGCGCGTCGCTTCATACATGGCCAAATGCGCTTTCAGCGCTTCGGTCTGCACCCATGTGCGCCGGGAGCCATCAATGACGTCACCTGCGCGGCTGACCTCCTGACAGGCCCGGCCTTCAGCGTCTAAGGTTCCGGTCGCAAAGGTGTAAAGCTGTCTCGCCTCAGGCGGCAAAGGAGACGCCGCTGCGACGCCATAGGTGTGCAGCAGCCAGACCCATTCAAATTGATGGCCAGGTTCCACAATATCTGCGTCGCGCCCGGATGGCAGGCTCCAGTCGGGTGCAAACCGTTCGCCCAAAAGGCCGCCGGGCCCGGATGTGAAGCGGTTTAGAAACAGGGGTAAGATGCCGCTTGCCCGCTCTAAGTGGCCACCATCCGGGTCTACGCGGTGCAAGGCCAAACAGGCTTCAAACAGGTGCATATGCGGGTTTTGCAGCCGCGCCGCGTCTTGCCGGGGCAGGGTTTCGGCGTAGCCGCCATGCGCGCTATCGGCCAAATGAGTATCGATGGCGCTGAGGATAGAGCGGGCCGTGTCGCGGGCGTGGGCCGCGTCCGGCAGAACTGATTGGGCCTCGGCCAACGCAAACAGCGCGAAGGCATTGTCGTAGAGATCAGCTGTGTCATCGGTCAGTCCGGACCCATCGCTGGCCAACGTGCGACCGATCAAGCCATCGCCGCGCCGCGCCGCGCCCGACAACGTCGCCACGCCTGATTGTACCAAATCAATGGCGACCTCAGGGGACCAGCCCATGCGGGCGGCTTCGGCAAATACATAGGTTTGGCGCGCCTGAACGCGCACACGTGTGGTGTCGCGGGGGGCGGGATCGCCGTCGAGCGTCAGAACCTCTGAAAACAGACCGCTAGGCTCAAGGCCCCTACTTGCCCAGAGCGGAAAACAAGCGCCGACCATCCAGTCCTGCGCTTCGCGCGCGCGTCGCACCAATGCCGCCCGGCTCATGACCTTCCCTTCACTGGCATCGTGCCTTTACCCATGTTTATAACTCGCCAAACCAATGCTTGTCCTGCTAACAGGTGCAGACGCCATTTTCCAGAGGCATGACCCTTCCCGATTGACCATTGCGACCGATATTTGAGCGACCCGTATTCGTATGAGAGACTTCGTTTTCTTCCCATCTGCCGTCCTGTTAATTGCTGCCATGATATGGCTGGCGCTATTGCCTGGCATTGGCGCTCTGCCGTCCGGCCCTGTTACGGGTGATGGCAAGAATTATTCCGAAATTCGGATTGAGGGCCCCTATCTCAATAAAATTTTGGCCGGCGGCGACGCAACAACGGAGCTTATTCGGCAAAGAGGTGAACCCATTCGGCTGCTGATTGCTGCTGAGGCCGGGGCTTTAAGTGACGATCCTGTCCGGGGGCCTCACTTTGAGTTGAACCGGGACATTGAAACGCAATTTTCGGGCATGACGGTGATGTGTACCGTGCGGCTTCGCCCGGCAGATGATGGCGGCGCCATGTTTGTTTTGCTTAATTATATGGCGGGCCGCGCTGGCGATTCCGGTTGGAAGCGGCTTGAGCTCAAACCTGGCTTTAATGATGTCAGTTTTGAATACCGCGTACCGATTGCAAAGGGCGATCAATCATTTGATTATTTTGCTATCCGCCCTGAAGTGCCGAGCAAATCCCGGGCGCTGATTGTGGAAAGTGTGACCTTCAAACGGCTCGACCGTTGGGCGCCGCCGCTTTAGCGATGGGTTCGGCGCTGTGAACCTCTCGGTCTTGCCTTGAGGGGCAAAGACGGGCCACAACCGGATTAACCTTATCGCACTCACCTGCTCAACGGAGACATTATGAGACTTCTCATCGTTCCCATCAGTGCGCTGGCCTTGATGGCTTGCGCCGATTCTGCCCCGACAACGGAGACGGCCATGACCGAAACGGAAAATGCCTCGGTAACCATGGATAAGCCCGCCGCCGCTGGAGAAGACCCCTATTTGTGGCTGGAAGAGGTAGAGGGTGAAGACGCCCTTGCGTGGGTGACATCTCAGAATGAGCGGTCTTTGGCTGATCTCAAGGCAAAACCGCATTACGCAAAGTTTGAAGCGGCCGCTTTAGAGGTCGCAACGTCCAATGAGCGCATCCCGTATGGCAGTATTCGGGACGGCCAAGTGTATAATTTTTGGCAGGACGAAACCAATACGCGCGGCCTTTGGCGGCGCACAAGTCTCGATAGTTATTCCACCGCCTCACCGACTTGGGAAACCGTTCTGGATTTCGACAAGCTGTCCGAAACCGAAGGGAAAAACTGGGTCTACAAAGGCGCTGATTGCTTTAAGCCCGAGGGCGCGGATCGGTATTTGTGTATGGTTTCGCTGTCCGATGGAGGCAAGGACGCCGTTATTCAGCGCGAGTTTGACCTGAAAACGAAGACATTCGTCGAAAATGGATTTGTAACGCCAGAGGCCAAACAAGGCACCGCATGGGTTGACGCTGATACACAGCTTGTCGGCACAGATTGGGGCGAAGGCACCACAACTGAGTCTGGATATCCCTTCGTGGTGAAGCGCTGGGCGCGCGGCACGCCCTTGTCTGAGGCAGAAGAGCTTATCCGTGGGCAAGCCACCGATGTGGGCGTTTGGCCGATGACGATGGAGTTGGAAGATGGCCGGGTGCTGCAAGGCGCTGTCGAGGCGGAGACGTTCTTTACCTCTACCTACTGGCTGTTTCCGAGCGACGGGTCTGAGCCGGTTAAATGGCCAATTCCGCTCAAATCGCAGCCTGAAGGCGTTTATAAGGGCAAAATGCTGGTCTCTTTACAGCAAGACTGGGCGCCTGATGGGCAAAGTGAACGCTTTAATTCAGGTGATCTGGTTGCATTTGATCTGGACGAATTTCTAACAAGCAAGACTTTACCGCCTGTTGCGCTGGCGTTCCGTCCGAATGAGCGTCAGGCCGTTAATGGTGTCTCGATCGCCAAGGGCGCGGCTCTGCTGTCGATCAATGACAATGTGGTGGGTAAAGTGCTGCGCCTTGAGCCACAAGACAGCGGATGGACAACGGAAGCGGTTGATCTTCCGGGCACGGGCCAGGCTGGGATCGCCTTTGCCGATAAGGATGAGGAAACTGTCTTTCTTAACTATGAAGGCTTCCTGACGCCGGACTCTCTCTTGCGCTATGACGTGGGCTCTCAGCAGGTCAGTCCGCTGAAGAGCCTTCCAGAGAAATTCAACACAGATGGTCTGAAAGTGGAGCAATTCTTTGCTGAATCGCCGGATGGCACTGAGATTCCATACTTTGTTGTCCACCGCGCGGACATCACGCTGGATGGATCAACGCCAACGCTTCTCTATGGGTATGGCGGCTTCCAAGTCTCGTTGAATCCCAGCTATAGCGCCACGATTGGGCGGCTTTGGCTGGAAGAAGGCGGCGCTTATGTATTGGCAAATATCCGAGGCGGCGGTGAGTTTGGGCCAAAATGGCACCAGGCGGGCCTGAAGGGCGACCGCCAGCGCATCTATGATGATTTCATCGCGGTCGGTGAGGATATTGTTGCCAAAGGCATCACCAAACCGGAGCATCTTGGCATTATGGGCGGGTCCAATGGAGGCCTATTGATGGGTGTTATGCTCAATCAGCGCCCAGATTTGTGGAATGCTGTTGTGGTGCAAGTGCCGCTTCTGGACATGCTGCGCTATCACACGCTTTTGGCGGGTGCGTCCTGGGTGGATGAGTATGGCTCACCAGACGTCCCTGAAGAGCGGGCATTTTTGGAGACAATTTCGCCGTATCAGAACTTTGATGCCGATAAGCCCTACCCCACGCCGCTCTTTGTCACGTCGACAAAGGATGACAGGGTTCACCCCGGTCATGCCCGAAAAATGGCCAAGAAGTTCGAAGCGGCCGGCCTGCCCTTCCTGTACTATGAAAACATAGATGGCGGTCATTCCGCGGCGGCCAATCAGAAAGAGCGCGCAAAGCGTTCTGCTTTGGAATTCACTTATTTGAAGGACCGCTTGTTTCCGAGCGAATAGTGGGTTCGATTATGAAACTTACCAAACGCCGCATTCTGATATGGAATGCGGCGTTTGCGTGCCGCCCCCGTCTTTTACGTTTACGTCGAACCGTGCGAGTTTCGTTCGTATGAGATTGGATGCGCAACAATTTGAAACGGAGAGCCTGCGGTTTGATCCGCTTGAGGAGGCGCATCGCGACTCACTCCGCACCCCGTCTACAACGACAGCTATGTGGAATTGGATGCCGCTGATTTCATCGGGTGCTAGCTATGACTCCTATTTTAATTTCTGCCTCGCGGAGATGAAAACAGGCAGCATCGTTCCGTTTGTCATCACCCGGAAATCTGACGATGCGTTTGCGGGCCTCGCCGCTTATTCGGACATCTCATACACGCATCGCCGTCTACGGCTTGGCTATTTGTGGCACCCGCCTGAGATGCGCGGAACGGAAGTTAGCGCGCTGACACTTCACGCCTTGTTCGAGCGCGCTTGCGCCTGCCGGTTTCGGCGTATTGAGTTTCAATTTTCAGAAGATAATGCACCGGCGATTGCTGCGGTCGAACGAATTGGCGCCAAAGTTGAGGGCGTGCGCCGTGAATACTATCGCTCAGCCACGGGCACATGGGTCAATGCTAAGATTCTGTCTCTCCTTGGCGAAGAAATAGATGTGGCAATGAAGCTGTTGCAAGACCGGGTCGATCAGATCCGCGCCTCATAGCTACGCCCCCGTCGCGATTGCTTGACGGGCCAGCGCCCACATGCTTTACGCAGCCCACATTCCGCGCAAATCCAGAAGCGCGCTTTGACCCATACAAGAGATGGGCGAGGCCCCCCGCCCGGCGAAGGTTCGCTCAGCGGGGCTTCATAGCTTTGTTCGCGGCTTAAGAGCGCCTATCTTCTCGCTATTGAAGGTAAGCAAAGGAGACGGGCATGTTTGATGCACTCAGTGACCGCTTAGGCGGCATATTTGACGGACTTACAGGGCGCGGCGCGCTGTCTGAGAAAGACGTGTCTGCTGCGCTGCGCGAAATTCGTGTTGCTTTGCTTGAGGCCGACGTTGCGCTGCCCGTCGTCAAAGACTTCATCGCAAAGGTGAAAACCCGCGCGGTGGGCGAAGAGATTGTGCGCTCGATCAAGCCCGGACAGCAAGTCATCAAGATCGTCTATGACGGCTTGGTCGATATGCTGGGCGGTGAGGAGGCTGACACCTCCATGCGCATCGACACGCCGCCGGCCACGATCATGATGGCGGGTCTGCAAGGCTCTGGTAAAACGACCACGACGGGTAAGATCGCGCTGCGTCTTGCCAGTAAAGACCGCAAGAAAGTGCTGCTCGCCTCGCTCGATACGCGCCGCCCCGCCGCGATGGAACAGCTCGCGATATTGGCAGATCAAGCGGGCGAAGGCGTGACGGCCCTGCCGATCATTGCCGGGCAGATTGCGCCAGATATTGCCAAGCGCGCGGTGCAAGCGGCCAAGCTGGGCGGCTATGACGTTCTGATCCTGGATACGGCGGGCCGCACATCTATCGACGAACAGATGATGTCGGAAGCGGCTGAAATCGCTGACATCGCAAAACCGCAGGAAACGTTGCTTGTTGCCGATGCGCTGACCGGGCAAGACGCCGTTGAAACCGCGGCGCGCTTTCATGAACGCTTGCCGCTGACAGGGCTGGTCCTGACACGGATGGACGGCGATGGGCGCGGCGGCGCAGCGCTTTCCATGCGCGCGGTCACAGGGCTGCCGATCAAATTCCTCGGTGTTGGTGAAAAGCTGGATGGCCTCGATGCGTTTGATGCCAAGCGTGTTGCCGGGCGTATCCTCGGCCAGGGCGACATTGTTAGCCTTGTTGAAAAAGCGTCTGAGCAGATGGACGCTGACAAGGCCGAACGCATGGCCAAGAAGCTCGCCAAGGGTGAGTTTGATCTGGACGACATGGCCGAACAGTTCCGCCAGATGCAGCGCATGGGCGGCCTTGGCGGCATTATGGGCATGTTGCCGGGTGCCAAAAAGGCCAAGAAGGCGATGTCTGCCTCCGGCATGGATGATGGCGTTCTGAAACGTCAGGAGGCGATCATTTCCTCCATGACGCGTCAGGAACGCAAGAAGCCCGCCGTGCTGAACGCATCGCGCCGTAAGCGCATTGCGGCCGGGGCAGGGGCCAGCGTGCAAGAGGTCAACAAGCTGCTGAAAATGCACAAGCAGATGTCTGGCATGATGAAGAAGATGCGCTCCAAAGGCGGCATGAAAGCGATGATGGGCATGGCCGGACAGGCCGGCCTCTCGCCGCAAGACCTCGCCAAAATGGGCGGCGCAGGCGGCCAGCTTCCGGGCCTCGGCGGCGGCGGACTGCCACCGGGATTGGGAGGGCCGAAGAAGTAAATGACCTCCCCGCAAGACACCCTCGCAACGTATCGCAAAAGCATCGACAATCTCGATTCCATTCTGCTGCACACATTGGCGGAGCGGTTCAAAGTCACACAGGCCGTTGGCAGGCTGAAAGCTGAGCACAACATGCCACCGGCCGATAAATCGCGCGAGGCGAAACAAATTGCGCGCCTGCAACAGCTGGCCAAAGACGCAGACCTCGACCCGGCCTTTGCCGAAAAGTTCCTCAATTTCATCGTGGCGGAAGTGATCCGTCACCACGAAAAAATCCGCAGCACTGACGCTGCAACCGAAACCTAGAGACAAGCCCTTACAGGAGATAACCCCATGGCCCTCAAAATCAGACTCGCCCGCGGCGGGTCAAAAAAACGCCCCTTCTATTCCGTTGTTGTCGCTGACAGCCGCATGCCGCGCGATGGCCGCTTCATTGAAAAGATCGGCACCTATGATCCGCGCTTGCCGAAAGAGAGCGACGCGCGCGTTCAGATCGATGGCCAAAAGGCGACAGACTGGATTGCCAAAGGCGCGAAACCAACAGACCGCGTTGCGCGCTTCCTGTCCAAAATGACGCTGGAAGGCGCCTCTGCGCCGATCTACGCCTGGGAACACGGCAACAACCCTAAGAAGGGTGAGCCGGGCGAGAAAGCCAAAGAGCGTATTCAAGAGAAAGCCGATAAAGCCGAAGCGAAAAAAGCGGCTGAAGAAGAAGCTAAGAACGCGCCTGCGCCAGAACCAGAAGC
>CAZXVJ010000013.1:8769-12133 GCA_964644385.1 uncultured Hyphomonas sp.
GAAGCCCCCGCTGAGGAGGCCCCGGCTGAAGCTGAGGCCGCGACAGAAGAGAAAGCTGAATAGTCTTTTTTCGCTGATCCCAAAGTTGAGGCCAGCCATCGCTTGCGCGGTGGCTGGTCTTTTGGTTCGGGCCAGATGAATAGAGACCAACATAGGGACTAAGCCGCGTTCAGACGCGCTGTGGTATCTACAGATTGAACAGTTGATTGGAGATCTCTCATGCGCCTGAAACACGCTCTTACATTTGCCGCGTCGACCGCCATTCTGGCCGGGGTGGCGCACGCGCAACTCTCTGGCGGCCCCACAGGCAGCGTGACGCTGCATGATGGCGCGGGATTTACCGGAACATCAGTCGAGATTAATGGGCCGATGGAGCGCCTCACCCAGCTGAGATTTAACGACAAAGCCTCGTCCATCACGATCAATGAGGGCGTTTGGGAGGTGTGTACGGATTCGCGCTTTCGTGGCCGGTGCCAAGTTATTGATGCCAGCGTGCGAACCCTTCGCGGACTGGGCATAGACAACAATATCTCTTCTATCCGCCCGGCATCTGAGCGGCCTGCACCCACGTCTGACCCTGACACAAGCGCAGACGGGCCAATTGTTTTCTACGAAGACGACCGTTTTCGCGGCCGCTCCACAGCGCTGCAAAGCGATACACGAGATCTCAGCTCGGTTCGGTTTAATGACCGCGCGCGAAGCGTCCGGGTCAATTCGGGTGTCTGGCAGGTGTGTAGTGACGCAAACTTCCGCGGCGAATGTGCCTATATCGATGGTGATGTTCGCTCGCTCGGCGATGTCGGCCTGTCGCGCCAAATCTCATCCGCGCGCCTGACGCCGTATGAGCAGACGCCAGACAAATATGCGATCTCTTTGTTCAACAACCGCGATTTTGGCGGCGAGTTTCTTGGCTTTGATGATGGTGTGTCTGATTTGTCCAGCTATCGGTTTAACGACACGGCTGGATCGGTGTTGATTTCGTCCGGCACGTGGTTGCTTTGCACCGATGCTGACTTTCGCGGTCGTTGCGAGGTGATGCGCCGCTCGGAAGCCGATCTTGGCGATTTGGAATTTTCCAACATGGTGACCTCTTTCCGCCGGTATGATCGCGGGCGGGACGGGCGTTATGGCGGCGGCGGGCGGGATGGCGGCTATACCGGGCGCGACGGTGACACAGATGGATATGGCCGAGGGCGCGGCGGAGCAGGCCGAGGCAATGGCCCGGGCAGGGGCCGCGCAGATCGCGGCTTTGAGGGCGAGCAATCAACTTTCTACCCCACCCCGGTTGATCGCTATGGTGACCGCATCCGCAACGGTGCAGGCCAGGCATCAGCGTTCTGCCGCTCCAAAGGCCACCGCGATGCGGGCTATAAAGCAAATTCTTCGTTTCTCTCTGACGTGGTCTGCCGCTAAACAAGCGGGATGAACACGAAGACAAATGAAAAGCGGATCGTTGTGGGCGCCCTAAAGGGCGCTCATGGCGTTCGCGGCGAAGTAAAAGTGAAGAGCTTCACCGATGATCCCGCCTCTATGTTTAAACATGGCCCACTGACGGACGCTGACGGCGTGCAGCTTTTTGTGCCCAAATCCGTCCGCCGCGCGAAAGACCACTTCATCGTCAAGGCAGAACCGCACCGCGAAAAAGAAGCATGGGACGCCCTAAAAGGCACCAAACTATACTTGCCGCGCGCAAGTTTTCCGCCGCCTGATACTGATGAGTTCTATATTGAAGACTTGATTGGTTTAACCGCCCTGAGTGATCCGGATACCCCTGTTGGAACGGTGCGAGCGATCCAGAATTTTGGCGCTGGCGACCTGATCGAGATTACGCCAATCGCAGCAGGGCCTACAGTTCTGGTGCCGTTTTCTCTGCATGATGTTCCGCAGATAGACATGGCAAATCGCACTGTATTTGTTGAAGATTTTGCCATGTGGGCCGATCCGTCTCCCGGCGAAGAAAAAGCGCCTAAAAGCTGAAATAACATAGATTTTGCAAGGCGTTGCGCACCGTTCAGGTGGCCTGTGGGATAGTATAGGTAAGAAAATGAAAGGTAATGGCCATGTTTAAGACGCTATTGCACAAAAGCGCAGTTCTTTTCGCCGCCTCTTTGGGGCTTTCCGGTATCGCTTCGGCGCAATATGGAAATGCGCCGTCAGAGGCTGCAATTATCCTGTTCAGCGGAGATAATTTCCAGGGCGAACCGCGCGAAGTCTTTGAGCCCATTTCTGACCTGCCAGACCTTCGTTTCAATGATAAAGCCCGCTCGGTTGCCATTTTGGAAGGCGCCTGGGAGATGTGCGAGCATAGCAACTTCACAGGCCGCTGCGTGTTCGTTCGCGAAGACGTTCAGGATTTGCGCGTCTTCAATATGAATAAGAATATTTCATCCGTGCGCCCCATATATGAAGTGACGGACGCTGCGCATGGCTTGATGTTCGTTCGCCAGAAAGATGGCAATATCCGCTACGCCGATCAATCGTTCAACCAATATGCCAATCAGAATAATGGCTACCGGTATGACAATCATGCCTATGGCTATAACAATCAGACGCGCCTTGATATTCGCCATTACGGCTATTCGCAGGATTATAATCGCTATGGCTATTACAACCCGCATGCCGGCTTTGGCCCGTATGGGTTCGGCTATTCCGGGTATGGGCTGGCCTCTCGTTACAATCGCACGGGGTATCGTTCTCGCTACGGCGCGTTTGGTCGCCACGGCCATCAAGGATATCGCGCGGAACGCAGACCGCTGCGTGGCCATTATGGCGCGGAAAACGGCGCTGTAACGCTTTACACAGACTCGCGTCGGCGTGGGGCATCGCTTGGCCTGAACCGAGGCGTACGGGATCTGTCGCGCTATCGGTTTAATGACAGCGTGTCATCGATTGATATTCGTGAAGGGCGTTGGGAAGTCTGCTCAGACTCAAACTTCCGAGGTCGGTGTGAGATCATTGACGCTTCCACAGGCCGCCTGAACAATTTGCGCCTGAACGATAATATATCTTCTTTGCGCCCTGTGCCTGGCTCTTACACGCCGCCCAACCGCCGCGACCGGACTGATCGTCGCCGCGGCGCTGGCAATGAGCGCGCGAATGGCGCAGCTGTTATTGATCGTCCGCGTCGCAGAGGCGTGAATGTCGACCGTCCAAATAGACGCGGCGTGACTCGGCCAGACCGCCGGCCGCGTGTCGATCGACCTCGCCGGGATGGTTTAGCGGGCGGCCCTGTGTCGCGGCGTGATCGCCCTGCGCGGCCAGCTCGACGTGATCGTCCACGTGTCGCCCGGCCAACCCGCGACGTTGCACCTGCGCCCCGGCCGCGCCGGGCTGAACGCCCCCGTCCGCAAGCACGTCCGCAAGC
>CAZXVJ010000013.1:12233-66059 GCA_964644385.1 uncultured Hyphomonas sp.
AAGCCCGCCCTCGGCCACAGCCGCGTCGCAACAAAGCGATGAACCGCGATCGCGCGCAAATTGACTAAGTCCTAGAGACGTAAAAATTGATGGGACTATTTCGCCCGCGGGTCTTCCCACTCGCGGGCGATCCCGTATCCGCCTCTGCGGGTCAGCCAGAACATGCCGATCAAATCGAAAAGGCCCGCGCCGAGGCGACCCAGAAAACCATACTTCGAAACGCCCGCCATACGTTCGCGATCATTCACCACTTCTTCGCGCACCTCCCATCCCGCACGCTTAATCAGCGCTGGCAGGAAACGGTGCATCGAGGCAAAGAACGGTAAATCTCGAAAGGCTTCGGCGCGGATCAGCTTCCACCCACAGCCTGTATCGGTCGCGTCATCTCGCAGCACAAACCGGCGCACACCATTGGCGACGCGTGATTGCAGCCACTTAAAGCCGCTATCGTTTCGGCTATTGCGTTTGCCCGCAATAATGCCCAGCGTTCCAGGCGCTCCGGTCGCAATGATGCTCTGCCACAGACGCGCCGTATCGGCCGGGTCGTTCTGGCCATCGCCGTCCAGCAGTTGAACCCATGTCCCGCGCACAGACTTTAGCCCTGTAAAAAGCGCCGCGGATTTCCCGCGCCGCTCAATATGGCTGAGCACCAGAACCGTCTCCGGATATTTCGCCTTCACCTCGGCCAGCTCTGTCGCCGTTTCATCGGCCGAACAATCATTCACACAGATGACTTCAAACGACAGTCCCTTCAGCACCTCATGCACTTCATCCACAACGGGGTGCACATTTCCTGCCTCGTTGAAAAACGGGATCAGGACAGAAAGGTCAGGCGATTGTATCATGGGCCATCACGCGTATCGGTTGGCGCTTTATAGGTCCAGCCCTTTACAGCCCGGAACATATTGATGCCTAACCGCGTTGATACCGTGCAGCCGTTAGGAGATCCGACATGAAACACCTCGCCTTCGCCGCTCTTTTCACCCTTGGCACAGCCGCTTGCGTCAACATAGCGCCGACGCAGACGACGATGGCTGACAAGCAAATCTCCGCCGCGCCAGATCGTGGTGTCATCGAAACCGTCAGCCAGTTTGATTTTGCCGAGACTGATAGACGCCTCGCTGCCGCGATTGCCCGCCGCCCGGTCAAACTGTTCCAAACCGTCGATCACGGGGCAGGGGCACGCTCTGTTGGTACACCGATTGGTGCCAGCAAGCTTTACATTTTCGGCAGCCCAAAATCTGGTACGCCTTTGATGATGGCAAACCGCCAAATGGGCCTCGAACTACCGATGAAAGTTTTGGTCTACGAAACGCCAGACGGCGCGGTGCACGTCGCCTACCCGGATATAGCCGACCTTGCCGGCGACTATGCGATCACTGGGAAAGACGACCTGATCGGCAATGTGTCGGGTGTCTTGGCCGCGATTGCGCTGGAAGCGACCAGGGGGAACTAGCTTTCGCGAAGCGTTTCATGTGGCGGCCTCGCCTCTTTCTGGGGTAAGGCGTTCGGCATGGATATTTATCACGTCTGGTTTGACTTAAAGTCTGGCACCGATGAGGGCGACCTTGCCGTCGGTATGCGCGGGTTTCTGGATTACATGCAGTCAGAAAATCTGATCGAGTCATGGCGTCTGATGCGCTGCAAGCTCGGCCTGCGGCCAGATGATGTCCGCGAGTTTCACATCATGATCGAAACCAAAGATTTGGCTCAACTGGACGAGGCGTTCAAATCTGCGGCGGCAAGAACGGGCAAAACAGACGCGTTGCATTTTTCAGCCAATGCGATGGCCGCCAATGTGAAGTTCGGCTTGTTCCGCGATTGGCCGGATGCCCTGTAAGGGCTGGGCGCTTAGTTGGCGCGCCACACCACCTCGCCGCCCACAATGGTCATGACAGGCGTCACGGTCAGCAGGTCGGCTTCCGGCAGCGTCATTAAATCACCGCTGAACACAGAAAAATCTGCCAGCTTGCCCACCGCAATGGTGCCAAGGTCTTTTTCCTGAAAAGACGCATAGGCCGGTCCGCTGGTGAATAGGGCCAGCGCCTGCTCACGGGTCAGCGCCTGTTCGGGGTGCCAGCCCTCACCGCTTGTTCCGTCCAGCCCTTTGCGGGCCACAGCGGCGTAGAACTCTATCATTGGCGAGCCTACTTCGACCGGGGCGTCCGATCCGCCGACCAAGCGCGCATCGGTGTCCAGCAGGCTTTGCCACGCATAGGCGCCCGCCAATCGCTTCTGGCCAAGACGCGCGGGCGCAAACTTTAAGTCTCCAATCGCATGGCTCGGCTGCATCGACGCGATCAGGCCCAGCGCGCCGACCCGCCCGATATCATCCGGGTGCAAAATTTGCGTATGTTCGATGCGCCAGCGTTTGTCTGCGCCGAACCCGGCTGTTTCATAGGCATCCAGAATACGGCGGTTCGCCAAATCACCGATGGCATGCATCGCCAATTGCACATCGCCGGTGTCTGCGCGCGTCATTAGATCCGCCAGCGCATCCGGTTGCGTCAGTGCCAATCCGCTCGTCTCCGGCCGGTCACTGTAGGGCCGGGTCAGTAAAGCGCCGCGGCTGCCCAGTGCGCCGTCCATATAGATTTTGATCGCGCGGTTCTGAATCGTATCCGTCTCATGCTGTCGCCATTGAGCAACCTCCCAGCCCTCCACGTCATAGGCATTGTGCAGGCGGATCGGCATGCGCCCCGCAGCGTCCAGCGCTTCCAGTCGGGGGGCGTCTGCCGGGGCGGCGCTCATATTGTGCATGCCCGTCCAGCCGCGCGCGGCGTACACCTCACCGCCTTTTTCCAACGCCGCAACCGCTTGCGCCTCAGATGGCTTGGCCACCAATTGCATGGCCAGGCCCATCGCATTGTCGATCAATATGCCGGTCGCGTTGCCGTCACGGTCGCGTTCAATCGCCCCGCCCACCGGGTTTTTCGTATCTCGGTTAATCCCTGCCGCTTTCAGCGCGGCGCTATTGGCCACAAGTGCATGGCCGTCGGCGCGCACAAGGATCACCGGATTGTCAGGGCTCACCCCATCCAGATCAGCCGCGCGCGGCATCCGCCCCTCCGGCCAGCCGGTTTCAATCCAGCCGCGCCCAAACACCATCTCTCCGGCGGCGGTCTCATTCACCTCGCCACCCACCTCAACAATCAGCGCATTGATCGACGCTGTGCCCTCAAGGTTCAGCATCATTTCGCGCTGGCCAATGCCGCCAAGGTGGGCATGACCATCGACAAAGCCCGGATACATCACCGCGCCGTTCAGATTGACCATATCGACGTTTTCCACGCCCCAGGACGCCGGCACATTCGCATCTAGCGCCAGAATGCGCCCATTGCTGTCCACCACAACACCGGGCACCGTTTTGGAGTCAGCCTGACCTGTATAGATTTTGCCGCCGTGAAACACGGTGACGCTTTTGGGGGCGTCTGGCGCGCCGCTGCCGCAAGCGCTCAGCAACACACTCGCAATGGCTCCCATCAATAATGATCCACGCATAGCTTTTCCTCGCAACGGTCTTGGTGACCCGTTTCAATGCCACGGGCACATGCCGGCCAACAAGGCTTAATCCAGCGCGTCTCTCAACAGGTGAAGCGCCTCTTGGGCAAACAAGCGCATATTGGCTTCGCGGTCAGACAGGCCCGTTTCCAGCGTGCGGGATATTTCAAACGCGCGCTCACCGACCAGCCCCACACAGGTGTGCCCGGCGGCGTCGCCATAGCCATTGCCGGTTGGCCCCGATGCGCCCGTCTCGGTCAGGCCCCATGTTGCGTCCAGCCGCCCGCGAATGGTGCGCGCCAACAGCAAGGCATAGGGCTCTGTCGAAGAGCGAAGCCCCTCCATATCGGCGCGGCCAAGGTCTAGCAGTCCGCGAAATGCTTGCGGCGTGTAGACCACCCCGCCGCCGCGATAGAACTTAGATGCGCCGGGCGCGGCTAGAAACGCCGCCGAAATCAATCCACCAGACGAAGATTCAGACACCGCCACCGTTTCACCACGGGCTTTCAGCTTCGCGCCAATCTCGGCGGCAATCGGAATAAGAGTTTGCATAGCGCTATAACAAGCAGCTTCGCGTCTAAGCGACAAGGCGGGCGGTTAAACCCCATCAAAAAAGCGCGCCTCTGAATAGAGACGCGCTTTTTTAGATATGTAGTCGATATGGACGGGATATAGAGTCGATATAGACTGGATCTGGACGCCCGATGCTGCCGAAACTATGCGGCGGATTTCTTTACGATATCGCGCTTAATTTTGCGGGCCTTGTCTGACAATACGTCGTCTTTGGCTTTGGCAAGATAGGAATCCAGGCCGCCCAACTTATCAACGGTTCGCAGAGCTTTTGCCGCGATGCGTAGTTTGAAATTCTGATCTAGCGCCTCAGAATGTAGCGTGACATTCACCAGGTTCGGCAAAAAGCGACGCTTGGTTTTGCGCTGAGAGTGGCTGACATTGTTGCCAGTGATGGGCTTAGTGCCGGTAAGTTCACATTCGCGGGACACGGGGGCTCGCTCCAAATTGTCTGAGATGGGTATAGCTCGAAAGCGCGTCGTTACCGCGCCGGGGCAGGGCTTGTCAACGTCCACCGGAGGGCTGTCACATCCTGTTACAGTAATTTTATGCCCAAATCGCGGAAAATACCCTACATATACGAGGCATCTCGCGCGGCGCCGCTCAAATACGGCAACACAAAGGCACCCCCGTTCACCCCAAGTTACCCCTTTCCCAGTAAATTCTACAGGTAATATGCTCTGGAAGGAGCTTTAGATGAAGCGTTCTCTCATTCTTGCTGCCGGGCTGGCCCTTGGCGTGGCTGGGTTTTCGATGGCTGATAATACTGGATCAGCCGTTAGATCTGGCACGATATTGACGGGCATCAAGGCCGGTCAGCCGACACGTATGGTGTTTGAATTGGAGGCGAAGGCGCGCGTATTATTCATTCCGGCAACCGGAAAAGCGGTATTCAACGCTGAGATAAAGCCGGATAACTATGTGATCAATTCGAAGGTGAAGGTCACCGGGATTGCGGATTGGTTTATTAATTACGACATGACGCTGCAGGCGTCTGGCTATACGCGCGGCGACCAGCTTAAGACATATTACTATTCCTCACAAAACCGGGATGGCAAAAAGAATCGCCGGGTTCAGTTAACAATTCCGGGACCGGCCAGCTTCGATATGACCGCCACACCTCGCTTCGGAAATTTGGGCGATCCTGCCGCCACGCCGGCGCAGGCCTATGCTGCCAATGACCCGATTACGGCGCTGATATCGTTTGCGATGGAGCCGCGGGCACCGGGCGCTGACCCCTGCGGCGGTCCGTTGAAGATTTTTGATGGTCGCCAGTTGACCCATTTGCATCTCAAAAACGCAGGCACCAAGCATATCAAGACCAGTGCATGGAAAGGCCAGGCGATCGAATGTCATGTCACCATGGATAAGGTTGCAGGCTATAAGACTGGCGAAGCCGACAATGATAATTTGACAGGTATTGATGGTCCGCTGCGCATGTATCTCGCCCCGCTCGACAATGGCGCCACTGTTCCGATCAAAATCGTCGCCGATACGGATAAGATCGGAAAGGTAACGCTGCAAGCTAAAAAACTTCGTTTTGAGCCCATCACGACTGATGAGGCCTCTCGCGGCCAAGGCGGTGGCTAAGGGGCGCCTCGCCCTGGCCTGGGCATTGCGCGCAGGGCTGAGATGAGATCGACCATGTCATGTGGAAGAGGCGCTTCAAACCGAAGTGCCTCTTTTGTTATGGGGTGCGTAAACCCAAGCGTTGCCGCATGCAGCGCTTGTCTCGGGAACGCCCGGGCAGCTGCCATGCCTGCTTCAAAGGCGACGCCGTGGCCATAGGCTTTGACCCCTTTGTGCCGCCCATAAACGGGGTCACCAATCAGCGGCGCTCCAATATGGCTGAGGTGAACCCGTATTTGATGGGTTCGGCCTGTTTCCAGGCGACATTCAATCAAAGCGGATGAGGGTAGACCAGAGCCTTTTTCCAACAGGCCGAAGGTTTCCTGAGATTTGTAGTGTGTGACGGCATGGCGGCCGGAACGGGCCTCGGGATTACGCGGCACAGCCATCTTTTTTCGATCAGATGTGGACCGGGCGATTGGCGCGTCAACGGTGCCGGTGAGCGGTCTCGGCGCGCCGCGTGTGACGGCCAGATACGCCCGCTCCATGCTATGATCTGCAAACATCGCAGATAAGCCAATGTGGGCTGCTTCCGTTTTTGCCGCCACCATGACGCCGGTGGTCAACTTGTCGATGCGGTGGACGATGCCTGGCCGCTCAATTCCGCCGATTCCGGGCAGCTGTCCCTTGCAGTGATGCAGTAATGCATTGACGAGCGTGCCAGTCCAACTGCCAGGCGCGGGATGCGCGGCCATGCCAGTGGGCTTGTTGATGATGATCAGATCGGCGTCCTCAAACATGACATCGAGCGGGATGTCTTCAGGTTGGGGAATGGCAGCAACAGGTTCTGGCCGTTCGAGCGTGTACGTCTCTCCAATTCGCACGGCGCCGCGCGGGTCCGTCGTGACTTCATCGCCGCGCTTGGCGCCGCCGCCTTTGATCAACGCTTTGGCCCGCGAACGGGACAAGGCGTCGCCATGCTTTGCGAGAAAGCTGTCGAGGCGAATGCCCTCGTCTTCAATGTCTACGGTGAAGGATATGATTTTCATCATCGTCTTATAGACGCAGGTTCCCGTGCGCGTCATGGTGCGGCATCAATAAAGCAACACGAAGGGGATTGGTATGGCGAATGTTACGCGGCGAGGATTGCTTGGGACGGCCGGCGTCGGTGCTATTTCCCTGAGTGGCTGCGGCACGCTGGATCGCATGCGTCGCGGCGATGCGATCGCAGATGCCAAGGTGTCGTTCCAGCATGGCGTCGCGTCTGGAGACCCATTGCCAGACCGGGTGATCTTGTGGACGCGCGTCACGCCATTGGAGGATTTTGGGGGCAAACTGAGTGTAAAATGGGATGTTCGAGGTGAAGACGGCGTTGTTGCTGCGTCTGGGACCGCTCGAACCAGTGCGTCGCGCGATTGGACAGTTAAAGTTGATGCATCAGGGCTAACCGCTGGCACTCGTTATAGCTATCAATTCCGGGTCGGGGACCAGGCGTCGCCGACCGGGCAAACACAAACGGCGTCCACGACAACCGAGCGTGTGAGTTTTGGTGTCGTGTCTTGTTCAAATTGGCAGTTCGGACGCTTCAACGCCTATCGCGCATTATCTGAAGAACGCGGATTGGACGCGATCATCCATCTTGGCGATTACCTCTATGAGTACGGCGTTGACGGATATGGCGGCGAAGTTGGGTCAACCATAGGCCGCACGCATGAGCCGATCATGGAGATCGTGACACTCGGCGATTATCGCACACGGCACGCTCAGTATAAGACCGATCCCGATTTGCAGGCCGCTCATGCAGCGGCGCCTTGGATATGCACATGGGACGATCATGAAAGCGCAAATGATTCCTACAGAACCGGCGCTGAGAACCACAATCCGGAAAGCAATGAAGGCGATTGGACGACGCGCAAACAGCGCGCCTTGCAGGCCTATTTTGAGTGGATGCCGATCCGCGAGGCAAAGCCCGGTAAATTCACCTCAGCGGCATGGCGGAGTTTTCAGTTCGGCAACGTGGCCACAGTTCACGCGCTGGAAACCCGTTTAACGGGGCGTAGCCCGTCACTGTCATGGTCTGCAGCGCTGTCTGGGGCAACGGATATGCCGGAGACCGAACGGCGAGTGCGCCGCACGATGGACGCCGCAAAAGAGCCAAGCCGGACAATGCTTGGCGCAGCGCAAGAGGCGTGGCTTGAATCCGAACTGGCGGCGTCGACAGCAGGTGGCGCAACTTGGCAGGTTCTGGCCAATCAAGTGGTTATGGCCCGCACAAAGCTGCCAAATATGGAAACCGATTTATCGCCGCAACAAAAAGCAGCGCAGGATAATCCGTTTGTCCGCCGGATGATTGAATTTTCGCAACTTGGCCTGCCAATGAATTTGGACGCCTGGGACGGCTACCCTGCTGCGCGAGACCGTCTTTACGCCAGCGCCAAGCGTGCCGGCGCGCGGCTGGTCACGCTGACGGGTGATACGCATACGGCGTGGGCGAATACGCTCACCGACAAGTTCGGATCCCGCAGGGGCGTCGAATTTGGTTGCACGTCGATCACCTCACCGGGGACGGGCGCGTATGTTAAAGACGTTCCAGATTTGGGGTATCGCATAACCGCGGCCAATCCGGAGGTGAATTGGCATGATCCAAACGGTCACGGCTATACGCGCGTCGATCTGACCGCTGAGCGTGTAGATGCCGTGTTTGTGAAAGTGTCGACCATTTTGGAGCAAACGTACACGACGTCTCAGACCCGTTTTTCGACGCGGAAGACCAGCGATGGCCTGACGCAACTTCGGCAGAGCTAACGCGCTCTAGCTGTAGTCGGCGATGCGGCTGAGGAGATTGCCGCGAAACTCAAAAAAGCTCGACCCGCGAACTTGCACGGTGTCGCCAGCGCGCAGGCCATTGGGCAGGTCAACGGCAGCTTTGCCTTCAAACTCAATCTCGGCTGCGGCTTTGCCTGCCCCTATCACGAGATTGACGATGCGTTGGCGCCGATAGGAGAAGGCGTTGCCGGATAACTCAGCCACTTCGCGCATGCTGTCTTTCCCATCAAGACGCATGGATTGTCCGGTGTTTGAGATGTTCTCGAAAACAACGTCGTCGGTGACACAGGCGATCATGCCGTCAATGTCACGCGCGTTGTATGAGGCAATGTAGCGTCCGATAACTTCGTCGAGCACGAGGGTTTCTCCAACTTTCTGTCCGATAGGGCGTCTTTAAAGGATGTACGCCCGCAGCGGATATCTATGCAACAGGCTTTACCAGCCCCCATATAGAGTCATATAGCAGCCTCAGATAAACTGGAGTGATCAAGATGGCCACACGTATTGCTGTTGTGGGGGCGACCGGAAATGTCGGCCGTGAACTCATGAACATTATGGACGAACGCATGTTCCCGGCAGACGAAGTGTTTGCTGTGGCCAGCCGCCGATCCAAGGGCAAGGCGGTCAGCTATGGCGAGAAGACGCTGAAATGCCATGATATTGAGGATTTCGATTTCAGTCAGGTGGATATTGTTTTGATGTCGGCTGGCGGGAAGACGTCCTTGCAATGGTCTCCAAAGATTGCAGCAGCAGGGGCAATCGTCATTGATAACTCGTCGGCCTATCGGATGGACCCGGATGTACCTTTGGTGGTGCCCGAAGTGAATGCAGACGCGGTGATGGGCTACACAAAGAAGCGTATTATCGCCAATCCGAACTGTTCGACGGCGCAACTGGTTGTTGCGTTGAAGCCGCTGCATGACGCTGTTGGGATCGATCGGGTGATTGTTGCGACCTATCAGTCTGTTTCGGGCGCTGGCAAAGCCGGTATGGATGAGCTTTGGAATCAGACGCGGGGCGTTTTCGTGAATGATGAGCCGACACCGGAAGAGTTTCCGAAGCAAATTGCGTTCAATCTGATCCCTCACATTGGCGATTTCATGGACGATGGCTACACCGACGAAGAAGCGAAGATGTGGAACGAGACACAGAAAATGATCGATCCGTCGATCAAGCTGAGCGTCACGTGTGTTCGGGTGCCTGTATTCGTCGGACACTCTGAGGCGGTACATGTTGAGCTGAAGGCGCCCATGAGCGTGGCAGAGGCAAAGGCGCTGTTGCGCGAGAGCCCCGGCATCATGCTGGTCGATGACCCGAAGGAAGATCTCTACATCACACCAAAGGAATGCGTGGGAGAGTGGGCGACCTATATTTCGCGGGTGCGCAAAGACCATACCGTTGAGAATGGGCTCGCCTTCTGGTGCGTGTCGGACAATTTGCGCAAGGGCGCCGCGCTCAATGCGGTTCAGATTGCAGAAGAACTTATCAATCGCGGCGTTGTGAAACCGGAGAAGATACCGACACCAACCGGAACCGCTTAGACGCAGCTGGATAACACGCTGATGGGAGGGGGCTGAAATGTCCAATACAGACCAAATTGACTATTGGAATGGCGACGGCGGTGACAAATGGGTGGCGTTTTCAGATTTACTGGATGCGATGCTTGTGCCGTTTGCAGACGCCGTTTTGAACGCGGCGAAATTGCATTCTGGGGAGCGTGTCCTCGATGTCGGGTGCGGGGCTGGGGCGCTTTCATTGAAGGCAGCGCAAATTGTCGGACCGGAGCAGGGCGTTGTTGGCGTTGATGTGTCTGAGGCCCTATTGACGCTGGCGCGGAAACGGACGTCATCTGCTGATCTCTCTGCGCGATTTGAGGAGGGCGATGCCAGTCAGTATGAAGCAGACGTTCCGTTTGATGTTTTGATATCAAGGTTCGGCGTCATGTTTTTTGATGCACCGGGCGCTGCGTTTGCCAAACTAAGATCAAATATGAATCCAGACGGACGGCTGGCATTTGCGTGCTGGCAGCCGCTCGCAAACAATCAATGGGCTGGCGCGCCGCTGCAGGCCGCTTTGCCGTTTTTAAGTGAAGCGCCCACGCCGTCGCCGCCGGGAACGCCCGGCCCGTTTGCCTTTGGCGACCCGGGGCATGTGACCGGTCTGTTGGAGGCTGCTGGATGGCAAGGCGTCAACGTCGAGGCGCTTGAAGGGGATCTGATATTGCCCGGCGACACGCCTGAGGACGCCGCAGCCTTTATGATGAAACTGGGGCCAATTGCGCGCCTTGTCGAACAAGACGGCGCAGACCTTGGCGCAGTTCAAAAGGCTCTGGAGCAGCGTATGCAGAGTTTGCTGAATTCCGATGGCCGCGTCGCGATGGGATCAGCCGTGTGGATCGTGACGGCAAACGCGCATTAAACGGGGTTTGCCACGTACCCCAATACAAACGCGATGACGGTCGTTTCTGGCATTTCGCACGGTTTGAGTTTCGCGCCCATCGACAAGCGATAGAGATTGAAACTTATCGCGTCATTGCCGCCCAGTTCTTCGGCGTAAAGCCAGGCTTGGCGCCCGTTTGATTTCACGGTTTTGGTGACGCCATAGCGGCGGTTTTGATAGACGCCCTCGCCATATCCGTTCGGAAGGGCGTCAAAGTGTTTCAGGAAGGCGTCTAAACTCATCTCCGCCGCTTAGCATGGTGGGTGGGAGCCTGAAATAGTTTGCTCATCGGCCAACAAGACTGGTTTGCCGCCGTTATGACTGGTAGAGGCGCGATATGAACGCGCACGATCTTCGCATCGGATTTTTCTCCGCCCTAGGCGCCTACTTCATTTGGGGCAGCTTGCCGCTCTATGTCCGCGCATTGGACAATATCAGCGCTGCTGAATTGCTGTCGCATCGGGTGATTTGGTCAGTGCCAACGGCGGCCATTTTGCTGGTTCTGGCGGGTAAATGGAGGACGGTGCGTACGACGTTGACCCCGAAACGTGTCGGGTGGTTAGCGGTGTCTGGGTTGATGATTGGGATCAACTGGCTGGTCTATATTTGGGCCGTGAACGCGGATCGCACGATGGAAGCGTCGCTGGGATACTACATCAACCCGTTGGTCAATGTTGTGATTGGCTTTGTATTTTTCTCCGAACGCTTACGGCCCGCGCAATGGATGGCCGTGGCGGTCGCTGCGATTGGGGTGGCGATCATGACGATTGCATTTGGTCGCTTCCCTTGGATTGCGTTGGTGCTGTGTTTCACTTTTGCGTTCTATTCAATCATTCGCAAACAAGTGCCGGTCGATAGCCGCGCGGGGTTCTTGGTTGAGGTTTTGATTCTGCTGCCGTTGGCCATGATTTGGATGACGTGGTTCTTGGGCACGCCAGATGGAACGGCTTTCGGTGACGGCGGATGGGACGTCGCGCTTTTGCTCATGGCCGGGCCGGTGACGGCGGTGCCGCTGATCCTGTTTGGGCTTGCTGCGAAACGATTGACCCTCTCAACCATCGGAATGATGCAATATATTGGGCCAACCCTTCAGTTTCTGATCGCAACCTTGATCTTTCAGGAGCCGTTTGGATGGGTTCATGCCACTGCCTTTGGATTTATTTGGGCGGCGCTGGCCATTTTCACCACCGACAGCGTTATGGGCGAGGCTAAAGCGCGGCGTTTGGCCCGCGCTGCGGGACCTTTATAGGCCGCACATAAAAAAATCCCCGGAGCTTTTGAGCAAAGCGCCGGGGAAGTAAATGCATAGCTGGAGATGGAAAGAACCAGTTGTGTCTATCATTGCAACACCCGTGCCAGATTCCCGTATGGCGCGAGGTTCAAATTGAAACACGCCTCTAAAGACACCCATAGACAGCTTCAACCAGCCGCACAGCGCGGGGGTCCCCGACCAGAATATTCGATTGCTTATTCATCACATAGGCGCAGGTCAGGCGCCGATCCGGGTCAGCGATGGCCATGGAGCCGCCCCATCCGGAATGACCGAGTGTGTCTGGGTTTGGGCCAAACAGTCCGTGAGAATTGCGCATGATCCCCGCGCCAAAGCTGGTTTCAAACGGCAAAACCAGGTCTTGCCCGGTGGTGCGGGCCTTTGTGAGCGTGTCTGACATATAGACGTGATTGCTTTGTTGAGCCCCTTCGCAAGCGTAGGCCGCGTAGAGCTGAGCCACAGATTTGGCGGTGCCGTGGCCATTGGCAGAGGGAATTTCAATCTCACGCCAAATGGCACCACCGCGCTTGGCAGCGCTCCATTTTGTTAGAAAGGCGGCGCGCGTCGCCTCGTTGATTTCACCAAGGTCTGGCAAGGCGTTAGGGCGCTGAACGTCTGCAACGCGGTCATGCTGGCTGGCGGGTAGGCCAATCCAGAAATCTGCGACGGGCTGGTCTGCATTGTCCCAGCTGCCATCGGTGTTCGTCATGGTGCGGGCGAGCCTCTCGCCAAGGGACAGTCCATCTGGATCAAGGCGGCGCGCCAATTCTCCAACAAGGTAACCCCAGCTGAGCGGGTGGTAACCGTGCGCTGTGCCAGGCGTCCAGAGCGGGGGCAGGGCGGCGAGCGCGGCGGCGCAGGCGGGCGGGTCTAGCCAGAGATCGGGGTCAATCTCTTCGGTAAAGCCCGGCAATCCGGCTTGATGGCTAACCAACTGACCGATTGTGACGGTGTCTTTTCCATGGGCTGCAAATTCAGGCCACACATCCGCGACGGCGGTTTCATATCCACGGCCTGCATATTCATCCACTAACTGGCCGAGCACTAAGGCCGCGATGCCTTTGGTCGCCGAATAGACCGGCACCAGTGTATCAGCAGCCCATGGCTTGGTTTGTTTTCGGTCGGCCCAACCGCCCAAAAGATCAACGAGTAATTCGCCGTCTTGATAGGCGGTAAATCCAGCGCCTAATTCCAAGCCATTTTCAAAGGCAGCGTCGAACACGTCTTTGACGGGCTCAAATCCAGCGGCAACATATCCTGACACAGCAGCACCTATGGTGAGGGGGCCATAATGGAGGCGGCCAAGCGGTCACTCATCTCGCCGCGCACATGGTCTTCAAAGTCGGCCATGGCCTCGACCCAATTTGTAACGAGATGGTCTCCAAATGTGCGGTCACCGGGAAATTCAGCTTCGTACTCAACGCAGACGACATCCCCAATGGAGCCTGTTTCATCGACAATCGCAGTGCCGCGAAACGTGCGTTGATTGTAGGCGTTGGCGATCTCCAACATATCCAACCGGGCGATTCCGACTGAGTCATGACACGTTTTGAAAACAATGGACTGACAGGCCTCCATCGCATCGTCACAAGTTTTCAGAACGGCGGTGAAGCCTGTGTCCATCATGCGGCCAGTGATCATCGGTTTGCCATTCATTATGGCGCTCTGCATGGATCCGGCGCCTTGTTTTTCCAATGCGGCGGCCACCTCTTTTACAGTCGTTGGCGCCGCGGACGCCATGGCGGCCACGCTGACGCTGAAAAGCGCGGCAATCGCGCATCGTGTAGAATTCATCTGAAGCACCCAAGCACCATATTATCGCCCACGCCCCTTTTTCGCAGGTTTTTGGCTCGGGCGATAGAGCGCGCCTGCGCCTTCACGTGCAATTGATCTTTGCGGGTAAGGCGGGCAAGGACAGGGCAAACGCAATGCTACGGAGCTTTAGTCCATGTCCCAATCCATTCACCGACCGCGCCGATCTTGCCTATATATGCCGGGCGCAAATGCGCGTGCGCTCGAGAAGGCTAAGTCACTGGCGGCTGATGCGGTGATCTTTGACCTTGAGGATGCAGTTGCACCAGAGGCCAAAGCTGAGGCGCGCGCCGCAGTGGCTGCAGCGGTCAAAGGTGGCGGATATGCCCCGCGCGAAGTGGTGGTGCGGATGAACGGGCTGGACACGGAATGGGGCCTCGATGATTTGAAAACGGCGGTAGAGGCAGGCCCAGACGCGATATTGGCCCCCAAAGTGATCGATGGCGGCGATATTGATCGCTTGAATGATGCCATGAGCCGGGCCGGTGCGCCGGACGATATGGGCCTTTGGGTGATGATTGAAATGCCAAAGGCGATTTTGAACATTCAAGAGATTGCCGAGGCGGTTGGCCGGACGCGCTTGACGGCTTTTGTGATGGGCACCAATGACCTCGCCAAGGAATACCGCGCCGTTGCAACGCCGGACAGAGCAGCCTTTCAGCACGCGCTGGGCCAAACGATGGCGGCGGCGCGGGCCTACGATATTGTGGCGATTGATGGGGTCTACAACGACATTAAGAACATTGATGGCCTGCGCGCCGAATGTGAGCAGGGCCGCACGCTTGGCTTTGATGGCAAGACTCTGATCCATCCGGCGCAGTTGGAAGAGACCAACCGTATCTTTGCGCCCGCGCCCGCTGATGTTGAACAGGCGCACGCGGTGATCGCCGCTTTTGCTGACCCTGAAAATGCGGGCAAAGGCGTGTTGAAGGTCAACGGTAAGATGACTGAACTGCTGCACATGGAAGAAGCGAAACGCACCGTCGCGATGCACGAAGCGATTGCGGCGTTTGAGAGCGCTTAGGGAGCCAATCACATGACTTACACACTGCTTCACAATCCGAAATGTAGTACCTCGCGCAACGGTTTGGCTTTGCTTGAGGAGAGCGGTGTCGCGTTTGAGATCCGCGCATACACGAAGGAAGATCAACACCTGAGCGTCGATGAGTTGAAAGAGATTGCTGCGAAATTGGGCGAGGACGGGCCGCGCGCATTTTTGCGGGCCAAGGATGCCAAAGCGGCTGGGATCACCAACGAGACAAGCGACGCTGCGCTGTATAAGGCCATGGCCGAGAACCCGAAACTGATCCAGAGGCCCATCGGCATCAAAGGCAAGAAAGCCATTGTTGGCCGCCCGTTTACCCTCCTCATGGACATTGTTTAGAAAGCCGCCTGATGACGAAGCAAAAATCAAATCCCGGTCACTATTTTGAAGACTTTTATGTCGGCATGGAGATGGAGCATGCCACACCGCTGACGGTCACGAGTGGTGATATTGCGCTTTATCGCGCGCTGACGGGCAGCCGCCATGCGCTGTATTCGGCGGAGTCTTTTGCGACTGAAAATGGGTTTAATCGGTTGGCTGTTGATCCGCTGCTGGCGTTTCATGTGGTGTTTGGCAAAACTGTGCCGGATATTTCGCTGAACGCTGTGGCCAATCTTGGCTATGCCGAGGGGCGCTTTCCGGTCGACGTATTTCCGGGCGATACGCTGCGGGCGGTATCGGAAGTGATCGGCATCAAGCAAAACTCTAGCGGCAAGAACGGCGTCGTGTATGTGCGCACGCGGGGCTTTAATCAGCGCGGTGAAGAAGCGTTGTCTTATGTGCGTTGGGTGATGGTTAATAAGGGTGATTTGGAGGCCGACGCGCCTGAAACGGTGATCCCGGATTTGCAGAATGTCATGGACCCGGCCAGCCTTGGCTTCGCGCGCAGCTATGCTGGATGGAACGATACGCTGGCGGGCTCTGCGCATCGCTTTGAGGCGTATGAGGTGGGTGAGAAGATCAATCACGTGGATGGGATGGCGGTCGAGGAAGCCGAGCATCAGATCGCGACGCGGCTCTACCAGAATACGGCGAAGGTGCATTTTGATGCATATGGGCAGAAAGACAGCCGGTTTGGCAAACGGTTGATCTATGGCGGCGTGGTGATTTCCATCGCGCGGGCGCTGAGTTTTAATGGCTTGGGCAATGCGGCGGAAATGATCGCCATCAATGGCGGCACCCATACAGGGCCACTCTTTGCCGGCGATACGGTTTATGCGTGGAGTGAAGTGTTGGACAAAAAGGAGCTGTCCGATTCGGTCGGCGCGCTGCGATTGCGGTTGGTGGCGGTTAAGGACCAAGACCCGGGTGATTTTGCCCTGCGCGGCGATGATGGGAAATACGCGTCTGGGGTTTGCCTTGATTTCGACTATTGGGCGGCGATTCCGCGGGCTAAATAGAATAGGCGGGAATGGCCCGCGCTGTGCAGGGCTGACACGATGCTATCTGTTTTAGATCTTTTCCGCGTTGGCATAGGTCCGTCCAGCTCTCACACGGTCGGACCCATCCGCATTTCAAAGCGTTTCATGGATGGTTTTGTGAAGCGCGGTACGCTGGCTGATATCGCCCGTGTTGAGGTTCAACTGCAAGGCTCATTGGCGCTGACCGGCGCTGGTCATGCCACGCCCAAAGCAACAATACTTGGCTTGATGGGACTGGAGCCTGAAACGCTCGACCCTGACAAAGCGGACGGGCAGGTTGCAGACGTTTATATGCAGAAACGTATCGCCCTTATGGGGCAGCATGAGGTTGGGTTCGATCCTGAAACGGATCTGGTCTTTGCTTATGACGTGCTGCCAAAACTCCATCCAAATGGAATGAAATTGGCGGCGTTTGATGCCTCTGGCGCGCTTATGCGGGCGCAAACTTATTATTCAACGGGCGGCGGGTTCATCGCATCAGAAGCGCAACTAAAGCGCCCGGTGGAAGATGATATCGTGCCGACAGCCGCAGATGTGCCCTATCCGTTTGGGTCCGCCGCGGAATTGCTGGCGATCTGTAAGGATCGGTCACTGGCGATACATGATGTGATTTACGCCAATGAGGATGCGATGCGACCGCGCGCTGAAACTGACGCGCAGCTGGACCGGATTGCTGCTGTTATGCGCGCCTGTATCGACCGGGGACTGGTGCATGAGGGCATCTTGCCGGGGGGCTTGGAGGTTAAGCGCCGTGCGCCCGGAATATGGCAGAAACTACAAAGCGGACCGCCATCGAATGAGCGAGAGCAGCTGTTCGATTGGCTCAACGTCTACGCGATGGCGGTGAATGAGGAGAACGCGTCTGGCGGGCAAGTCGTGACAGCGCCGACCAATGGGGCGGCAGGCATTATTCCGGCGGTGATCCGGCATTATTGCGCCGACGCAGAGGACCGGGACTGGAAAATCCGGACATTCTTGCTAACGGCAGGCGGAATTGGCTTGTTGTATAAGCAGCGCGCGTCGATTTCTGGCGCCGAAATGGGGTGTCAGGGTGAGGTCGGTGTGGCGTGTTCGATGGCTGGTGGAGGCCTGGCGGCGGTGTGGGGCGGCACGCCGCAACAAGTTGCGAGCGCCGCAGAGATTGGCATGGAACACAATTTGGGGCTGACCTGTGACCCGGTGGGCGGTCTGGTGCAAATCCCGTGTATTGAGCGCAATGCCATTGGCGCGGTGAAAGCGGTCAATGCGGCGCGCTTGGCTCTACATGCCGCAGACCAGATGAAAGTGTCGTTGGATCAGGTTATCGAAACGATGCGCCAGACCGGCATTGATATGTCATCGAAATACAAAGAGACCAGTCAGGGCGGGCTCGCGGTGAATGTGATTGAGTGCTGATAATCGCAATCGCGTGAAAACACCCCTATATGTGCTGGCATGAGCGGATATGGCCCCTTTGATGATTTTACGCTGACAGCTATGGCGCTGGCGATCATTCTGTCAGCGATTGTCAGCCTGATCGGCACGTCAGGCCGTCGTCGCAGCGCAGCCATGGGAGAGGCCAGTGCGCTCGATCTCTGCGAACTGACAGGCATTACTGATCCAAAGGACCTGCAAGAGACGTTTGGCCCGCCGGATATGGGGCGCATTTGGCGGCATGTGACATTGGAGCAAGTGCATCAGGCGCGTCGCCCTTTAGGGTGGGTGATTTCCAGCAATTTGGTTGATTGGCTTTGCATGGGCGTGGCGACCCTATCGTTTTTCTATGATCATGTGCTGTTGTCTGGCGCTGTAATGCTGGCTTTGATCGTGCAAATCACCGGATGGGTGGCGGCCAGCCGATTGCCGCGCTGACGCAGGCGTGCTCTTTGCGGGGCCTGTAAAAACCGATAGAGAATCTGGCATGAAAATTTGGAAAATGAATGGCGCAGGAAATGCGTTTGCGATCTTTGATGCGCGCTCTGCGCCTTTCGTGCCGTCTGACGAGCAGGTGCGCGAAATTGCCAAGCATATGAAAGCCGATCAGGTGATCGCATTGGAACGAGACGTCTCAAAAGACGTGTTCATGCGGATATGGAATGCTGATGGCGGCGAAGTTGCTGCGTGCGGAAATGGCGCGCGTGCGGTGGCGCATTTGGTTCTGGAAGAAACTGGCAAAGACCGGATCACCATTCAGACTGAAGCGGATTATTTAGCCGGCATGCGCGCTGAAGGCGGGCTGGTCACGGTCGACATGAACTCACCATTGCTCGATTGGGAGGACATTCCCTTGTCGGAAAAGATGGATGTACGAGGCGTGGACGTAAAACTCGGCCCGATCGACAATCCGACCCTTTCAATGCCGGCCGTCGTTTCCATGGGCAACCCACATGCGGTGTTTTTTGTCGATGATGTGGATGCGTATGACATTCCTGCGCTGGGCCCATTGGTGGAATGGCATCCATTATTTCCGGAAGGCACAAATGTTGGTTTTGCGCAGGTCATTGACCGCGAAACGATCCGCTTGCGTGTGTGGGAACGCGGCGCTGGATTGACCAAAGCCTGCGGAACGGGTGCCTGTGCGGCGCTGGTTTGCGCGGCGCGCGCGGGAAAGACGGAGCGCAAAGCCCGAATGATATTGGACGGTGGTGCGTTGATCATTGAGTGGAGCGAAACTGATGACCACGTTTATATGACGGGTCCGGTGGAGTTGGAATTTGAGACTGAAATCTAGGCGGCATTCGCGATTGGCCCTTGATTCTATTGGCCGCTAGGGCGATGTCCGCTGAACGCCATGACGAAACCTGCCCCCGCCTTTACCAGCCCAAAGCTGATCACGCTTGGATGCCGCCTGAACACCTATGAATCTGAGGTGATGCGCCGTCATGCCAGCGATGCGGGCCTGAGCGATACGGTGATCATCAATACGTGCGCAGTGACAGCCCAAGCGGTCCGTACGGCGCGCCAAACCATTCGCCGCGCCCGCAGAGACAATCCTGAGGCGGCGATTGTTGTGACCGGGTGCGCAGCGCAGATTGATCCAGACACATTTGGCGCGATGCCTGAAGTGACGCGCGTGATTGGCAATCATGAAAAGATGCAGGCGGAGACTTGGACGCCGGAAGATTTGCTGGGCGGAACCGAGAAGGTTCGGGTGAATGACATTATGTCAGTGCGCGAAACCGCGGCGCATCTGATTGACGGGATGGAGGGCCGTGCCCGGGCCTATGTTCAGGTGCAGAATGGATGTGACCATCGCTGTACGTTTTGCATCATTCCGTTTGGGCGCGGCAATTCGCGATCTGTGCCAGCAGGGGAAGTGGTGGCGCAGGTCAAGCGACTGGTTGAGACGGGTCATCACGAAGTGGTGCTGACGGGGGTGGACCTGACGAGCTGGGGCGCTGATCTTCCGGGCGCGCCAAAGCTGGGCAATTTGGTGCAGCGTTTGCTGAAACTGGTGCCGGATCTGAAACAGCTGCGCATATCATCCATAGACGCGATTGAGATTGATGAGGCCTTGTTTGACGCGGTGTCTGATACGCGGATTGCGCCGTTTATGCATCTGAGCTTGCAGCATGGCGATAACATGATCCTGAAGCGGATGAAGCGCCGCCATAGCCGCGAGGAGGCCATTGCGCTGGCCGAGCGTTTGCGGGGGCAGCGACCGGACATTGCCTTTGGCGCAGACTTGATCGCGGGCTTTCCGACAGAGACCGATGCGCAATTTGAAAACTCAATGGCTTTGGTAGACGATTGCGGCTTATCGTTCCTGCATGTGTTCCCCTACAGCCCACGGCCCGGCACACCTGCCGCGCGGATGCCGCAAGTGCCGCCAGCGCTTGTGAAGCAACGGGCTGCGGCGTTGAGAGCAACTGGTCAAGCGGCGTTGGAGCGTCACTTTGGCCGCCATATTGGCCGGTCACGCAAGGCGCTGGTCGAGCGCGGGATGACGGCGCGACTGGCTGATTTCACACTGGTCGAACTGAGTGGCCCATCGCCGCGTGTTGGCAGCGTCGTCAATACTCACATTCATGGCCACAATGGCAAAACGCTGCTTGGAGATGCGCTGACATGATCCTTTGGTTTGGTAACAAAAAGAAGAAGGACGAACTGAAAGCGGCGGGCCTCGAGGCTGCGGCGCAAGAGGCTGAAGCCGCTGAATTGGCGCGCGCGGCCCAAGCGGCGGAAGACGAAGCTAAGGCGGCAGACGCCGCTGAGATTGAGCGCAAGGTTGCTGAGGCCAATGCGGCGTGGGAAGAGCGCCAGAAACGTGATCGCGCCGCCGCCGAAGCGGAAGCCAGCCGGCTGGCCAAAGCCGAGCGAAGGGCTGAAGCGGATCGGTTGGAAGCGGCGCGAAAAGCGACAGCGGCGCGCCAGGCGGCTGAGCATGACGAGGCGGCTGCAGCGGCGTTGAGGGAAGCGGAGGTTGAAGCTGCGAAACTCAAGGCCGCGGCAGAAGCGGCGGCAGCGGCCCGCGCCGAAACAGAAGCCGCCCGCGCCAAAGCGGACGCTGAACTACAGAGACTGGACGAGCGCCGAGAAGCGCGCGCTTTACGGGAGGCGGCAGAAGCGGCCGCGCGTGAACGCGCACTGGCAGAGGCGAATGATCCGGGCTTTGTGTCAAAGTTAGGACAGGGGCTGTCTCGCTCTTCGACCAAGCTGGCGTCTGGTTTGGCGATTTTCAACAAGAAGAAAATTGATGATGAGATGCTGGAGGATTTGGAAGACCTGCTGATCACGTCTGACCTTGGCGCATCTGTTGCGGCGCGCGTGACCCAAAACCTCGCCAAGGAACGGTTCGATAAAGAGGTATCTTCAGAAGAGATCAGATTGGCACTGGCCGATGAAATTGAAACGGTGTTGAAGCCCCACGAGCAAATTGTTGATTTTTCAGATGGGCCGCGCCCACGCGTGGTGCTGTTCGTTGGGGTGAACGGGTCAGGAAAGACGACAACCATTGGCAAGATTGCGTCAAAATTGACAGAGCAGGGCGCTAAGGCGCTTCTGGTGGCAGGCGATACCTTCCGCGCGGCAGCGATTGAACAGTTGACCGTGTGGGGAGAGCGGGCGGGGATTCCGGTCATGTCGAAGCCAACCGGCGCGGACGCCGCTGGGCTGGTGTTTGAAGCGATTGAACAGGCGAAGGCCGAAGACCTTGACCTTGTCTTGGTCGATACGGCGGGGCGCTTGCAGAACAAAGCCGAGCTTATGGACGAGTTGGAGAAGATTGTCCGCGTGGTGAAGAAACTCGACCCACTGGCGCCGCATGATGTGATTCTGGTGCTGGATGCGACGGTGGGGCAGAATGCGCTGAGCCAAGTGGAAGCCTTTAAGAACACCGCTGGCGTGACGGGACTGGTGATGACCAAGCTAGATGGGACGGCAAAAGGCGGCGTGCTGGTGGCGATTGCAGAGGCGCACGATTTGCCCATCCACTTTATTGGCGTCGGCGAAAGCGCGGAAGATCTGAAGCCGTTTAGCGCGCAAGGCTTTGCTCGCGCGCTGGTTGGGGCCGGGGCCGAAGATGCGTCGTAAGGCTACTCAGCGGCCTGAGAGATGATGACAGGGTCATCGTCGAAGATGTCTTCGATGCTCAGCTGGAACAGACGCGCGATGGCGAAGGCTAGCGGCAGAGACGGATCGTATTTTCCAGTTTCAATCGCATTGATGGATTGGCGCGATACGCCAAGCTTTTCAGCCAATGCGGCTTGGCTCCAGCTTTTTTCCGCCCTGAGGTCTCGCAGGCTGTTTTTCACGTGAGCCACTTTCCCGTGCCGATCGCGGTCGCGATCCCTTGCAAGAAGATGAATAGAGCTGCGTACCAATAAGCATCGAAATGTCCGATTAGGTCGAAGGTCTGCGCGAAGCCAACGGCGAACATGATAGCGGCTGTTCCGCATCCGGCCAAAGCGAACCCCCAAAGCAGTTTCTGGCGATGAAACTCGTCGGCTTCTTTTGTGTATCGCAGCCACCCATAGAGGAAGACCAGGAGGGGTAGAACGGCGGCTGCCGTGGCGGTGACGGAGAGCCAAACGGGCGGCGCATCGTAAAGATTCCATATAAACGTTCCGCCGGTGAGGCCAATGACGTAGAGCGCCATTGTGGGGACGAAAATCTTGAAATAGCGCCGATGGGCTTGTTTGTGAGTGATTTGAGTCATGGTCGGTTCCTTATCAAGCTTCCTTTACATATGACAAGTGTGCTTGACTGTCAATGATCCTTTACAAAATTGAGGTGGCCGTGGCGTGACGGCTATCGTTTCGGCGCGATGCCCCTTAAGCCCGAACAGGTTATGCCGGCTTCGTTTCTTCCCATTGCGCTCTGCTTGTTTTCCGCCGTTACGGTGGCGGCGGTGAATGTGTTGGTGAAGCGCGGCGGGGATGTGCTCGTGACCCGCATGTTGGTGGCGATCTTCATGGCCCTGAGTGTCTTGCCACTCGTCCCCTTTGTCTCGATGCCGCCTCGCGAGACCTGGCCGCTGATTGGTCTGTCGGTGGTGGTACATTGGTTTTATCAGTTTGGAGTCGTTCGCGCTTTGCACCGCGGAGATTTGAGCCTTGTGTTCCCCGTGATGCGTGGATTAGCGCCGCTGATGACGGCGGCCTTCGCTGTCGTATTGCTGCGCGAGCACTTAAATCTGTGGCAAACTGCCGGACTGATTGCGGCCAGCCTGTCGATTATCGTTTTCGCCCTGCCAACGGGCGCAACAGATGCGGCGCGAAAGATGGACCGGGTGGCATTGTTTTGGGCGGTTTGGACCGCTGTTGGCGTTGGCGCCTATGCCGTGGTTGATGCGCGGGCCGTACGCGCCATGCCAGAGACGCTGAGCTTTGTTGTGGCGTTGTTTCTGCTCGATTGGGTGGGGGTCACAAGCGTGGCGGTGTGGCAGCGGCGAAAGGGGCTGATTGCAGCGGTGAGGCCGCATGTGAGAGATGGCGCGATTGCGGGCCTCGCAGGGTCTTTGTCCTATGGCGCAGCGATCTATGCTTATACGTTGACCGATGCCGCGATTGTTACGGCGCTGCGCGAAACCAGTGTTGTGTTTGCTGCTGCCATGGGGGCGTTCATGTTGAAAGAGGGGTTTGGCGAACGCCGCATTCTGGCGGCGCTGGTTTTGGCCTCTGGATTGGTTTTGATGCAGGTGGCTGCATGAGGCGCGCCGGCATGGCATTATCCGTGCTAGGGGGATCGCAATGAAACTCTTGTCGCATCTTGCAGGCTATCTGCCTGTCAACATCGCTAGCGGTGTGGCCTCGTTTGGAGGGGTGTACGTGTTTACACGTCTGCTCGGCGCCAGTGAGTATGGGATCTACGCTTTGATGCTGTCCGTGCTGGCGCTGATTCACACGATCAGCCTGACATGGGTGGAGGCGGCAAACTATCGCTTCACCGGGCAAGCGGTAGAGCGGGGCGAACTGCCGGACCATTATCGCACCGCGCTTGGGCTGATGATGCGGTCAATCGCAGGAGCCTTGGTGCTTGCACTGCTAGTCTGGTGGGCGGTGCGGGACATGCCGGGTTACCGCGAGATTGCGCCGTGGATCGCTGTCTTGTTGCCGATCAACACCGTTGTGCAGATGGCGCTGGAGTCTCATAAGGCAGGCCAGCGGGTGGGGCGATATGCTGCGGTGGAAACGTTTCGTCTGCTGGCCGGATTTGGGCTGGGGGCGTTGTTTTGCTGGGCCCTGGATTGGGGACCAGCGGCGCCATTCATGGGGCTGGCCGTGGCCGGCGCGTTGATGGCTCTGTTTGAAGGTCCATGGCTTCTCAAAGCGGCGAAAGGCGGCGTGGCGCAAGCCCCAACACGAACGGCATGGGTGCGTTATGGATTGCCCATCGCTGCGGCTTTGGTGCTCGACATCTTGCTGTCGGCGTCGGATCGTTTCCTGATTGCGTGGATCATTGATGAGGCGGCAGTTGGTGCCTACGCCGCTGGATATGGTGTGGCGGATAAAACTGTTCTGCTGATTTGTGCATGGGCGGCCATGGCGGGGTCTCCTTTGGTGATGGCGGCCTATGAGAGCGGCGGACCAGATGGCGCGCGCGCTGAAGCGGCGGGATTGGCCCGCACATTGTTGCTGATTGGGATGCCCGCAGCGGCTGGACTGGCCATGGTCGCCGAGCCGCTGGCAGGCGCGATGATTGGCGAAGCCGTGCGCGAGAAGGCGCAGACGATTATTCCGTGGATTGCGTTTGCCGGGCTGATGAATGGGTTTCTGATCTACTATTTCTCCGAGGCGTTTCAGCTGGCTCACAAGACGGGCCAACGGGCTTTTTTGATGATTGTTCCGGCGGGCGCGAATATCCTGCTGAACCTGATCTTACTGCCGCGATTTGATATTATGGGCGCTGTTTGGGCGACGCTGGCGAGTTATGCCATTGGTATCATCTTGCTTGGCTGGGTGGGCCGTCGGCATGTGGCATTGCCGGTTCCGCTTTTGGATGTGGCAAAGGTGGCGGCGGCCTGTTTGGCGATGTGGCCCGTCATTCACATCATGCCTGATTTAGGGCCGTGGCCTAGTCTGTTTCTGAAAGCGGCGGCAGGCGGCCTCGTTTACGTTATTGCGGCATTTGCGCTGGACGCTGGCGGCGCGCGCGCCTTTGTGCGAAACAGGCGGGTAAGCGCCGAATAGGCATCCACAGCACCCGAAGCGGCGTATATTGATCCATGACTGACAATACCGAGAAAAAGAGCGATGTGGGCGTGGCCGCCGATAAGGCCAATCAGATATGGGGCGATCTGGTCCCTGTGGTCGCTTTTGTATTGGTCTACAACATTTTGCGGCGGGTCAATATTGAGTCGGCGTGGCTGAACAAAGAGACCTCGCTGTATTGGGCGACGGGTGTTTTGATTGTTCTCACTCTGGGCGTGGTAGCTCACCGGATTTTGAACAAGCAAAAAGTGCCGCCGTTTCTGATTGTGAGTTCTGGCATTGTTGGTTTCTTCGGCCTGCTGGGAATCTTGCTTCAGGAAAAATCCTTCATCTATATCAAACCGACGATCCAAAACTTGTTTCTGGCCGCTCTGATTTTTGGCGGGTTCGCGCTGAAGAAAAATGTCTGGCAAATCATGTTCAAAGAGGTGTTTGCCCTGCCGAAGAAGGCTTGGGACACCTTGGCGACACGGTGGGGACTGTTCTTTATCGCCATGGCCATCTGGAACGAATTTGTCTGGCGTCGTTACGCGCCAGGATTTGAACAGCCATTGCAGTTTCTGGGCATGACGCTGGCACCAGCCGGCAGCTATGATTTTCTTGGCATGACGTTTGGCAGCCGCGACGCCGAAGATGTTTGGGCCAATTGGAAGCTGGGCAATATGGTGATCGTGTTCCTGTTCGGCGCGGCGAATACGCCGTTTATGCTGAAGCACCTGGAAGACGAGTAGGGGCATTTTTGCTTGATCGCCAACTGGGCGCTGCGAGGTAGCGCTACGCGATGGGGAGCAAAGCTTCGCTGATTTTGGCTGGGGTCAGCGCGCTCGCCGGGCCTGTCGATCAGTCCAATATGCCAGAGAGGCGGGCGCGGCCCCCGTCTAGCATGAGGGTTTCGCCTGTGATGATCGCCGCTTCGGGTGAGGCGAGGAAATAGGCGGCATCTGCAATCTCATCGCCCAAGGCTGCGCGGCCAAGGGGGGTGCGTTTGGTGGTCCAGGGATCTGTCTTTTCAGCGCGCGGACGGATCGCAACGATTGCATTGACGCGGATGCCATGTTCAGCAAGCTCAACCGCGCCTGCCTGCATCGCGCCGCGTACGGCAGCTTGGGTAACCGACTCTGTAAACCGGCCCGGCATAGTGGAGGCGGCGGCATGTGAGAGGATGAAGGTGACCGTGCCGTTTTGGCGGACGCGATCCAACCCAGAACCGGGCAAATCTTCCTGTCCGTCAATGCGCTCAGAAAACACACGCAGGGTGAGCGCTGCACCGCGCACGGATTTTATGACCGCCTTGTCGAAGCGGTCGGAATCGAAGTCTTGCAAATTGTCCGCTTCGGCGATCGCCGGGATGATGACGGCATTGTCTATTCGCCCAAAGCTTTCTGCCGCGGACGCAAAGCAGTTTCGTAGGCCGAGCTTGGTGTGCAGCTCTCCATGATGGAACATGGCTTTATCGGAAATAGTTTCGCGGGCGCGTTCCAGCCGATTTGCGCTTGGGTCTGCGACAACGATATCGTGCCCACGTTCTAAAAAGCGGCGGGCGAGCGCGTCGCCAACTTCATGGCCCATCCCAAGAATTGCCGTCACAGGCTGAGCCATATCTAGCTGCTCGCCTTGGATTTCGTTTTAGCTTTGGCGGCGGGTTTGGGTTTTGCGGGCGCCGGCTCGGCCTCAGTGGTGGCTCGGCGCACGCGCATATCGTCGCCCAGAACCGTGAGGCGATCATTCAACCGATGCGAGGCGGCAATATGTTCGCCCAGCAAACGGATGAGCAGGAACATGAAGAACAGGATCGTTACCGTGCCGATGATACGGGTGAGGCCGGACAGGATTTCGCCGTCGATCATCGCGCCGATCCCTGCGAAGACATACAGAATGCCCGTCACAAAAAGAAGCAGGCCGAGCACCCCCGTCGCCAGTTTTATGGCGCCAAGCGTCAACGGCCTGTCCTGATCAAATAAGTCGTTCATGTCGGTTCAATCCCTCAGGTATTTGTGTCGCCGGGCAGGGGTCAAAGCGCCATGTCTGCCAGCGGGTTAGCCCGTTTTGAGCTCTCGCAATTCTTCCTTAATTCGGAGTTTCTCGCGCTTCAAACCTTTCAGTGTGAGCGGGTCACTCGCGGGTCGTTTTTGCTCCTCGGAGATTTTCGTATCCAGTTGGCGATGCTTATTGGAAAGCTCTTCAATCCGGCCTGGAAGTGACATGTGTGTCTCCTATGTTGCGTTTACCTTATGTGATGATGAGGGGTTAGCTTACCCGTAGGGAAAGCGCGCGTCATCTTTTTTCTGACACATTTCGAATCTTTTAGGCGCATAGGCTGGATTAGGCGTCTAAAGCCCACGCCGCGCCGCCTTTCTGCGCGCTTTTTCGGCAAACATGGCCTGATCGGCATGCGCGATGAGTTGCGCCGCGGTTTGCCCGGGTTGCCATTCAACGACGCCGCAAGACGCCCCAATCGAGACGCCGGGGCCGTCAACCTGTTCCCCGTCGCGCACGGTGAGGGCATCAATCGCCTCAGATAGCTGGCGGGCTTTTTCCAGACTACCAGTGACGCTGGAATGGGCCAGAACAACGGCAAACTCATCCCCGCCAAGCCGCCCGACAATGTCTGTTTCGCGGGTGCGATCGACCAGAATGTTGGAGATGCGCAACAAAACATCGTCGCCAATGGCATGGCCGAACACGTCGTTGACCTGTTTGAAACCGTCCAAATCCATGAAAATCAGCGACAAAGGCGTCTTAAAGCGACCTGCGAGGGCGATTTCGCGGCGCACTTCGCGTTCAAAGGCGCGGCGGTTAAACACCGGGCAGAGCGCGTCATTATCAGCGAGTGACTCTGCTTCATCGAGTTGGCTGTGCAAGGCGGCGGCGTCCGCGCGCAGAGCGATGACTTCCTCACACAAGGCCTCCATCGCGGCGCGCTCATGCCGACTAAGCTCAAGCAGATTAACGCCCAGCGCATCCAGCAAAGCGCGCCGTTCGGTTTCATAGTCAGGCGTGGGTGCCTGCTGAGAGGAGCGGCCTTCAGCGACCAGATCGTCTGCCATTTGATAAGTTTACACCGGAACGACCGGATTTGGCAGTCATCTCGCGCCAGAGGAGAATTTGCCTGCAAGGTTGACCCGGCGCTGCGTGGACATATTGTGCGCGCTTTCCATGCAATGAGGGCTTGGCAATGGCGAACACAGAGACCCCGCTGGTGGGTCTGATTATGGGCAGTCAGTCGGATTGGCCCGTTATGAAAGAGGCGTCAAATGTGCTGACCCGATTGGGAGTGGCGCATGAAACGAAGATTGTGTCTGCGCACCGCACGCCGGGCCGCCTGGTTGAGTATGCTAAGGGCGCAAAAGCGCGCGGCTTGCAGGTGATTATTGCAGGGGCCGGGGGCGCGGCGCACTTGCCGGGCATGGCCGCAGCGATGACGCCGCTGCCTGTTTTGGGCGTTCCGGTGGAGTCCAAAGCGCTGTCGGGGATGGATAGCTTGCTGTCGATTGTGCAAATGCCGCGCGGGGTTCCGGTGGGAACGCTGGCGATTGGCGGGGCAGGGGCCACCAATGCTGGGCTGATGGCGGCGGCGATTGTGGCGCTGCACGATGAGGCGGTGGCCAAAGCGCTGGACACCTATCGCGCTGAGCAAACGGCGGCTGTGGGTGAGGAGCCAACGGGATGACACCGCTGGCAGCCGGGGCGTCTATTGGGATACTGGGCGGCGGGCAGCTGGGGCGTATGCTGGCGAGCGCAGGCGCAGCGCTGGGATTTGATATGCATATCTTTTGCCCGGAAGAGGATACACCTGCCGCGCGTGTGGCGGCGTCTCACTGGCAAGCAGACTATACGGACGCGGCCGCTCTCTTGGCCTTTGCAAAGGCGTGCGATGTGGTGACACTGGAGTTTGAGAATGTGCCGGTGGAGGCTGCTGACGTGGTGGCCGGGTCTGGCACGCCGCTGTATCCGGGCGCGCGGTCGCTGGCGGTGTCTCAGGACCGGGTGACCGAAAAGCGGTTTCTGAACGAGGCAGGCATCGCAACGGCTGACTATGTGCCGATCCATGCGCGGGCGCAGCTGATTGAGGCGTTGGAAGCTCTGGGCGGAACGGCGGTGCTGAAGACGCGGCGCGATGGTTATGATGGCAAAGGGCAGGCGTGGCTGAGATCGCCCAAGGATGTGGGGCGGGCCTGGTCTCGATTGGAGGGCGCACCGTCCATATTGGAGGCGGCTGTGCCGTTCGAGTGTGAGATTTCAGTATTAGTGGCGCGCGGCGCGAACGGGGAAACGGCGACTTGGGCGCCGCCGCGTAATATCCATAAGGACGGGATTTTGGTGCAATCGGTGGTGCCATCTGGTGTGAGCGCCGAGACGCAGAATGAGGCGCGGGCGCTGGCGGTGAAACTGGTGGATGAGCTGGGGCATGTGGGCGTATTGGCGCTGGAGTTTTTCGTGATGAAGGATGGCAGTTTACTGGCGAATGAATTTGCCCCCCGCGTGCATAATTCGGGGCATTGGACGCCCGAAATTTGCCCGACAGGACAGTTTGAGCAGCATATTCGTGCGATTTCAGGCTGGCCGCTGGGAGATACTTCCCGCATGTTCGACGCTGAAATGGATAATTTGATCGGCGAAGCGGGCGTGTTTGACCCTGCCGCGCTGAAACCGAACGAGACGCTGACGCTGTATGGTAAGCGTGAGGCGCGCAAGGGCCGCAAAATGGGGCATATCACGCGGCGGCTCGCCCCCCGCACAGACGAGGATTAAAGCATGTTGCTTCCTGTATCGACGTGGCAAGACATTGAGGCGTGGCTGACGCGCTCGAAAACCATTGTGATCCCGATTGGATCTATGGAACAGCACGGGCCGAACGGCTTTGTTGGCACCGATGCGCTGTGCCCTGAAATTATCGCGCGCTACGCTGAAAAGACGGCGCCGGACGACATCTTGGTGGGGCCGACGTTCAATGTGGGCTGCGCGCAGCACCATTTGGCATTTCCGGGCACGATCACGCTGCGGCCGTCCACCATGATTGCGGCGATGACGGACTGGGCCGACAGCCTGATGCGACACGGGTTTGAGCGGATTTACTGGTATAACGGCCATGGCGGCAATATCGCGACGATTGAGGCGGCATTTTCTGAGATTCACAGCCGCCGCAGCTTTGACCGCAATGGCGAGACCAATCGGCCGGGATTGACGCTGAAACGCCGCGATTGGTGGGATTTCAAAGACGTGATGAAGCTGTGCAATGAGCTTTATCCGGTCGGGCATGGCGGCCATGCGACGGCGTCTGAAGTGTCGGTGACGTATTTTGCGTATCCAGATGATGCGAAATCAGACGTGAAAATGAGTCCGAAGATTGCTCCAACGGGCAAGATTGGCGACGCGGTACAGTTTCGCCGTGACTATCCCGATGGGCGCATGGGCTCTGACCCCACGCAATCAAACGCCGCAGATGGCGAGAAGATCGTGAAAGCAGCGGCGAAATTGATGCTGGACGAGGTGAAGCGGTTTTCAGCTTAACGACTGAACGAACCAACACATCCTCCTATTTGGCGCAGCTAATCTCTTGATCGGTGTCGATGGGGTTTAGATTGCACGCCGCTAACACTTTGGGTTCGACCGCGTTTATAAAGTCTGCGGCGGCTTCGACACGGCTGCATTCGGCGGGGGGAGACCCGAAGCTGGCGTTGTGGGTGATGACGGTTTTGTTGCTCGAACCGGGTTCATCATACCAGAAAGAGGCATCGAATTTTGGCGATTCGCTGGAATATTCGACGCCGTACTCACTTAATCGGGTGGTGTAGCCGAGATCGGTCAATGCCGTGTCTATGCATGAAAAATCAGCAATCTCTGCCCCGAAACTCAAGGTGCGATAGACGCCATGGGAATAAGAACATGCGGTAAGGGCGAAGGCTGCCGATAGGGCCAATGATAAGCGAAGGTTAATGACAGCTAGGTTAGGGGGCGGGGTGTAGGTGTCAAACTGCAGGAGGCCGCGCGCCTAAGGCTGGCCAGCCTGCCGAAACACAGCTATTGAGCTTACGCCCATAAAGGTGTGACTTGTAGAATGCTCGATATCCAGAATTTGGAAAAATCATTCGGATCGAAACACGCGGTGCGGGACGTCTCTTTTGCGTTGGAGGCCGGCACAGTGCTGGGTTTTCTTGGGCCAAATGGCGCGGGCAAGTCGACAACCATGAGGATGATTGCTGGCGTGCTGGAGCCAGATGATGGCGACGTGCTGGTCAATGGCCATTCCATCATTACAGCGCGCGGCGATGCGCAGCGGGCGCTGGGCTATTTGCCGGAGGGCGCGCCGCTTTATGATGATATGACGCCGCCAACTTTTTTGAACTTTATGGCGTCTGCGCGCCGCTTGGCCGGAACCGAGCTGAAAGACGCTGTTGAGCGGTCGATTGCAGATGCGCGCCTTGCCAGTGTGACGGGCCAGCGGATTCGATCGCTGTCGAAGGGCTATCGCCGCCGAGTGGGGCTGGCCGCTGCGATTTTGCATGATCCGCCTGTTTTGGTTTTGGATGAACCGACGGATGGATTGGACCCCAATCAGAAGCGCGCTGTGCGAGCGCTGATTGCGCGCATAGCGCCGACCAAGGCGATTATCATTTCAACCCATACGCTGACGGAAGTGCCTGCGATGTGCACCCGGGCGATTGTGCTCGACCGCGGACAGATTGTGGCGGATGAAACGCCGGACGGTCTGGCGGGGCTGTCTAAGTCTGGCAATCTGGAAGACGTGTTCACGCAGTTGACTGATCAGGCCGAGGCGAACGCGATATGAGTTGGTTTGCGGCACAGATGAGCGGCTTTCGCGCGACCTATCGCCGGGAATTGCGGGCCTATTTTGCAACGCCGTTGGCGTATGTCTTTTTGGCGGTGTTCTTATTGGCGCTGGGCCTGTTCACCTGGGAGGCGGCGCGGTTCTTTGATACGGGCACGGCAGACTTGTCGCCGTTCTTCGTGTGGCATCCGTGGCTGTATATGATCTTTCTTCCGGCGCTCGCGATGCGGCTATGGTCTGATGAGCGTAATGCCGGGACCGATGAATTGCTGATGTCTTTGCCGCTGGGGATGCCGGGATTGGTGTTGTCAAAATTGGCGGCGGCATGGACGGTGGCCGGCGTTGGATTGGCGATGACGTTGCCGATGTGGATCACGGTGAATTATCTCGGCGCGCCGGATAATGCCGCGATTGCGCTGACCTATTTTGTGAGCTTTTTGATGGCCGGGGCCTATGTGTCGATTGGCGCGGCGGTGTCAGCGCTGACGGGCAGCCAGGTGACTGCGTTCGTGATTAGCGTTGTGGTGGCGTTTGCGTTCACCGTGGCCGGGTGGCCGCTTGTGCTATCTGGCATGAGTAGCCTGTTCGGAACGGGCTTTGCCGATGCGATTGCGCGGTTTTCTTTCCTGACCCATTTCGAAGCGGCCCAGCGCGGCGTTTTGGAGTTACGGGCGGTGATGTTCTTTTTAGGCTTCATCGCGTTTTGGGCCAGCTTAAACGGGCTGTGGGCGTCTCGCCGCAGGCTGGAGGGCTAGGGCGTGACAGGCAGGCAGTATCTTCTGGCCGCAACGGCGCTGATCTCTGTGATCTTCATCGCGGCCAATCTGGTGCTTCAGCCTTTGCTGGCGCCGGCGCGGATCGATTTTACCGAACGCTCCCTCTACACGCTGGCAGATGGCACACGCGAAACGCTCAAAGGGCTGGCCGAGCCTGTTGAGGTGACGTTTGTTTACACGCGCAGCGTGGGCCAAGATTATCCGGCTGTGCGGGCCTATGCGGCGCGGGTGCGTGAATTGCTGGACGCTTATAAGACGGCCTCTGGCGGGGCGTTGAATGTGCGTGTGATTGACCCGGCGCCGTTCTCTGCCGCTGAAGATGAAGCGCTGGCGGCCGGCGTGAACGCGATTGAGACCAGTGGCAGCGACCCGCTCTATTTCGGTATTATTGGCCGCAATGCGGTGGATGATGAGCGGATCATTCCATTCTTGGCACCGGAGCGTGAGACGTCTCTGGAGTATGATCTGACGCGGTTGATCTCGCGGCTGGATAAGCCGGAGCCGCCTACGGTTGGCATCCTGACCGATCTGCCGGGCATGGCGGTGCGCGGCGGCGAGGGCGGTTACACGCTGCTGCAAGATATTTCTCAATCCTTTGGCGTGGAGCAGATTCAGCCGGAGTTTGTTGAACTGCCGGAAGGGATGGACGTGCTGTTGCTGGCGCATCCGCCGAAACTGACCGATCATCAGGCGTGGTTGATCGACCAGTTTCTGATGCGCAACGGGCGCGCAGTGTTTGTGATTGACCCGGCCGCGAAGATTGCTGTTGGCGGCGGTGTGTTTCCGAGCGCTGAACTGCATACGCGGTCTGATCTTGGCGTGTTCTCGTCGACATGGGGCGTGGCGCTGTCTGACAATGCGGTGGCAGATGTTGAGTATGCTTTGCCGGTGCCGATTGAGGATGAGAACGGGCGGGTCGAATTGCAGAACCATCCGCTGTTTCCGGCCCCGCCTGCCGCTGGCATGAACCAACAGGATGTGATTACCGCTGACCTATCTCGCGCAGTCAATTTTGGCGCGCCGGGCGCGTTGGAAACCGCGGCGCTGAGCGAGGGGCTGACGTTCTCCCCGTTGATTATTTCAGGGCCAAGTCCGTCTTTCATCGATGCAAAGCAGGCGGCAGGAAATATGACGCCTGCTGAAGTGTTGAGAGACTATGAGAGCCTAGGGCGCCCTCTGGCGCTGGCCGGGCGTTTATCTGGGCCTTTAAAGAGCGCCTTTCCAGCGGGCGCGCCTGCGATGCCGGAGCCGGCTGACCCCATACTGGCGGAACTCGCCGCGGCGGCAGCAGCGCGCGCGCCAGAGCATTTGAACCAAAGTCAGTCTGACGCAGAGATTGTTATCATTGCGGATGTGGACCTTCTCTATGATGATTTTTACGTCATCCCGGACAACCAATTGGTGACGGCTGACAATGGCGCTTTGGTGCTGAATGCGTTAGACGCTTTGGCGGGCGGCGGGGAGTTGTCCCGGCTGAGATCACGCGCCGCGAGCCTGCGCCCGATGACGCGAATTGACAAGATGCGAAGCGCGGCTGAATCGGAGTATTTTGCAGAGCAGCGCGATCTGGAAGCACAGCTTGAAACAGCTCAATCGCGACTGGAGGAGTTGCAGGACATTGGCGCCTCTGAGGAGTTTTTCTCAGGTGATGTCACGGCTGAATTGAGCAATGCAGAACGCGCCGAGCTGTCATCACTGCGCGAAGATATTTTCCAGATGCGCGCCCGGATGCGCGGGATTCAGCGGGATTATCGCCGCAACATTGATGGGCTGGAGGCGACCCTCAAAGCGGTGAATATCTGGGGCGGACCGATCCTCGTGGGCTTGCTGGGCCTGTTGGTTTGGCGGCGTGAGCAAAATCCGCCGGGCGGAGGAGACGGGTCATGACGTTATTGACGCAAAAAAGAAGTCGACACGTCAAAACACTTGCGATGGTGGCGGGCGGCCTGATCGCTGTGTCACTGCTATCTGGCTTGATGCGGGACGATAATGGGCCGCGGTCAGACCGGATGGGCGATCCTGTACTGCCCGGGTTTAACGAGATCCGCTCTGAAGCATCTGAGATTCGCGTGACGGTGGCCGACGAAGCCTACACATTGGTCAACTCAGAGGCCGGCTGGCGGATGGGCGATGATGAGGGCTATCCAATTCGCGCAGACCGGCTGGCGGCGCTGGCGTCTGGTCTGGAAACGCTGACATGGGGCGCGGGCCGTACGCAGGACCCAGAGAAGTTTAACCGGGTTGGCCTTGGCGACCCGCGCGGCGGCGGGACCGGGGCCTTGCTGCAAATTGTAGATAGATCTGGCGAAGTATCGGCAGAACTCATTACCGGACGCAAAGGCCCGCATATTTACGCCCGCGCGCCGGATGACACCCAAGCCTATCGGGTGACGGGCGACCTGCCGCCGCTGTTTACACACGATGCCTGGCTCGATCTGGATATCATCGACATCAATGCCGATGCCATTTCAGCCATCAGACTGTTTGATACCACCGGGGCGAGCCTGTTTTTGCAACGCGCTGTGGGCGGAAGCGAGCGCAGCTTTCGGCCGGGACCGCCTTATCAGGACTATAGACTGGTGAGCCGGATTGCCGCCTCGACCCCCGCGCTGGCTCTCACGCGGTTGCAGCCGATTGGGGTGAAGCCAAGCGACGAACTAAAAACCCAGGAGGCCGCACGCCATATTACGCAGACTTATGACGGGCTAGAGGTGGATCTTCGGGCCTATCGCGAAGCAGATGGTTATTACGTCACTCTGCGCGCGATTGAGGCGGGCGAGGGTGCACGGCGCGGCAGCACGATCAATCAAAAGGCCGAAGGTTGGGCGTTCAAAATTTCGGAGTATGACTGGAGCGATTTTACGCCGCGCGTTTCCTCGATCGTGAGACCGCAACCGGAGACAGTTGTGTCACCGACACCTGTGCCGACGCCCGGGCAGCCATAGGCGGGTTTTTTTGGGGCCTGTCTTATTGAGCAATGTCCAGGGCGGCCAGAACCGCGCCTTGTCCGGCTTGCTGAACCACCAGCGCGCAGGATGTCTTACAAATAGAGGTCTTGAACACCGCGTCGCCGCCAGACCATGCAGAGACAACATCAAAGTCGACCACAGGATTGATCATGCCTGTGGTGTTCTCCTTGCCGGGCAAATAGGTGATCAGCAAAACTTCAGCATCTGCGGGGGGCGTTCCCGTTAATTCTATCAAGTCGCCCGCCTTGCTCAGCGAGACGCCGCTTTCGGCGCGTACCGAGGCATTGGCCAAAGCGCTCGACACTTTCTCCATCTTGTTTCCGGGACACTGCACGGTGCCATTGTAGACGGTTTGGGGGGTGTAGAGGCCGCGCAGAGCGAACCGATCAACATAGGCCGCCTGACGGGCCTTGGAGGCATCCAGCGCCATCGGGTCTGCGTCGCCGAGATAGTCCCAATAGCTCACCGGCCATGTCAGGATCAGCACATCATCATGTTCTGCGTCGACCTGTTTAAGGGTTTGATGAGCCCGGTCTGATGCTTTGCAATTGCCTGATGAGAACAGCTCTACCAAGACGGGTGATCCCGCTTGAGCGGGGGTCGCCAGCGCTAAAACAAACAAAAATACAAAGGGCAGAAATCTGGTCATGTCAGCGTTCATAGCGCGAGACCCACTGACATTATAGTCACGAGGGTGTGAGCAGGTGCAAAAAACCCCTCCGGCGTGGGCCAGAGGGGTTTGAAAATAGGTTTCAGCCTGTGTTTTAGGCGGCGGCCAGGTTACGCAGCACGTAATGGAGAATGCCGCCATTGCGGAAATAATCCAGCTCATTGTCGGTATCGATGCGAACATTGGTCTTTACCGTGAACTTGGTGCCATCGGCGCGTTCAATTTCAACATCCAGTGTCTGACGCGGTTTGATGTCATTGATGCCGGAGATTGAGACTTGCTCATCGCCCGTCATGCCGAGGGTCTCCCAACTTGTGCCGTCTTCAAACTCCAACGGGAGGACGCCCATGCCGATGAGGTTTGAGCGGTGAATACGCTCAAAACTGCCTGCGATCACGGCTTTAACGCCGAGCAGGATGGTGCCCTTGGCGGCCCAATCGCGTGACGATCCATTGCCGTAGAGTTTGCCCGCAAAGATGACCTGCGGGACGTGCTTTTCATTGTAGCGCATTGCAGCGTCATAGATCGGCATGACATCGCCGGACGGGAAATGCCTGGTCATGCCGCCTTCGACGCCATCAAGCATTTGGTTGACGATGCGGATATTGGCGAACGTGCCGCGCATCATAACCTGATGATTACCCCGCCGCGAGCCGTAGGAGTTGAACTCAAGCGGGGAGACCTGATGTTCGCGCAGATAGTCACCGGCGGGGCTGGAGGCCGCGATGTTGCCGGCCGGGGAGATGTGGTCGGTTGTGATTGAATCTGCGAACAGGCCGAGGATACGGGCGTGGTTTATGTCTGCTGGGGCCTGCACATCCATGCCCATGCCATCAAAGTAAGGCGGGTTTTGGATATAAGTTGAGCCCATCGGCCAGTCATAGGTTTTGCCACCAGAGACTTTGATGTTTTGCCATTTTTCATCGCCTTTGAAGACGTCGCCATAGCGTTCTGCAAACATTTCCGGCGTGACGGCCTCGCGCATGATCTCAGCGATTTCCTGAGAGCTTGGCCAAATGTCTTTCAGGAAGACATCATTGCCGTCCTTGTCTTTGCCAATCGCGTCTTTGGCGACGTTGATGTTCATGTCACCGGCAATCGCGTAGGCGACGACCAGAGGCGGGGAGGCGAGATAGTTGGCCTTGATATCCGGACCAATGCGGCCCTCAAAGTTACGGTTGCCTGACAGGACTGAGCACGACACCAGGTCGCCTTCGGCAATCGCGGCGCTGATATTCTCAGGCAGCGGGCCGGAATTGCCGATGCAGGTGGTGCAGCCATAGCCCACCAGATTGAAGCCAAGGGCGTTCAGATCATCTGTGAGATTGGCTTTGTCGAGATAGTCTGTGACGACCTGTGACCCAGGCGCGAGGGATGTTTTGACCCAAGGCTTGCTATCAAGGCCAAGCGCGCGGGCTTTGCGGGCAACCAATCCGGCGGCTATCAGCACGCTTGGATTGGAGGTGTTGGTGCACGATGTGATGGCGGCGATGACGACTGAGCCATGGCCGATGGAGTAATCTTCGCCTTTAACCTGCACGCGCTTATCGGCCTCGCCAGCTTTGCCAAACTCGCCATCGCGCGATTTTGCAAAGGCGGTGTCGCCATCAGTCAGTAAGATGTGGTCTTGCGGGCGTTTCGGACCTGAGATGGAGGGCACGACGGAGGCCAGATCAAGTTCCAGCGTATCTGTGAAGACCGGGTCTGCCATGTCTGGGCGCCAGTAGCCTTGGGCCTTTGCATAGGCTTCGACGAGCGCGACGCGGGCCGGGTCTCTGCCTGTGGCGGTCAGGTATTTGAGGGTTTCCTCGTCGACCGGGAAAAAGGCGCAGGTTGAACCAAATTCTGGCGACATGTTTGACAGAGTTGCCTGATCTTCAAGCGTGAGATTGGCAACGCCGGGGCCGAAGAATTCGGTGAACTTGGCAACAACGCCCTTATCGCGCATCATTTTCGTGACGGTCAGGACGAGGTCTGTCGCTGTGGCGCCTTCGGGCAGTTTGCCTTTCAGCTTGAAGCCAACAACCTCTGGGATCAGCATAGAGACGGGCTGGCCCAGCATCGCGGCCTCTGCCTCAATGCCGCCAACGCCCCAGCCGAGAACGGACAGGCCATTGATCATTGTGGTGTGGCTGTCTGTGCCGACGCAGGTGTCCGGATAGGCGACGGTTTCGCCGTTTTCATCTTTGGTCCAGACGGTTTGGCCGAGATATTCCAAGTTCACCTGATGACAGATGCCGGTTCCGGGTGGGACCACGCGGAAGTTTTCAAACGCTTTGGAGCCCCAGCGCAGGAATTCATAGCGTTCCTGATTGCGTTCATACTCACGCTCGACATTTTTGGCGAAGCTGTCCGCGGTGCCGAAACTATCGACCATCACGGAGTGGTCGATGACAAGATCGACCGGGACTTGCGGATTGATGCTGTCTGCTGTGCCGCCGAGGTTTTGCGCGGCGTCTCGCATGGCCGCCAGGTCAACAACGGCTGGAACGCCTGTGAAATCTTGCATCAGCACGCGGGCCGGGCGGTAGGCGATTTCGTGGCTGGTGGCGCCTTTATTCTCAAGCCAGGCGGCAAAGGCTTCAATATCGGCTTTGGTGACGGATTTGCCGTCTTCATGGCGCAACATGTTTTCGAGCAGCACTTTAAGCGAGGCAGGCAGGCGCGACACATCGCCCAAACCGTTTTCCGCGGCGGCCTCAAGCGAGTAATAAGTGTATGTCTTGTCACCAACGCTGAGTTGGCGTTTGGATTTGAAGCTGTCGAGAGACGGCATAGGAGAGTACCTCGCATCGGGGGTCTGGAACTTGCAGCAGAAAACTGCGGGATTACCAGTGTCTTATAGACCCTTGGTGGAGCGAGGCAATGTGGTGAAAGACGTTGTCAGGACGGGTGTGTTAATGGCAGCCATGTTAAATGCGCACACCTGTTTACAGGTTGGAGGCACAGGCGATGACTGATGCGCTGATCTCAGCGACCGGACTTGGCATTATGCGGGGCGAGCGCGTGCTGTTTGACGGCGTGTCTGTGGAGGCACTTGCGGGCGAGGCTGTGGTGTTGCGCGGGTCAAATGGCGCGGGAAAGACCACTTTATTGCGCATTTTGGCAGGATTGACGCAGGCCGGGGCGGGAGACGTGGCGCGCCCGGCCAAAATGCATTGGATTGGCCACCGGGACGGGTTGAAGCCAAATGAGACACCCGCCGCCCATCTGGCTCTGTGGGCAAGCGCGTGGGGCGCGGAGGCTGATATCATCCCTAATGTTTTGGAGCGTGTGGGCCTAACCCGCGCAGCAGACGTGTCGGCGCGGTTTTTATCTGCAGGTCAGCGCAGACGGGTCGGGATGGCGAGATTGCTGTTAGACGCGCGCGCGCTTTGGTTGTTGGATGAACCTTATGCGGCGCTGGATGGTGATGGGCGCGCTTTGATGTTGGACCTGATTGCCGCGCACCGGGCCTCTGGCGGCGCGGTGGTGGCGGCCATTCACGGCGCAGCTGGCTTTCCGGTGAGCCGGGAGGTGGCGCTATGAGCCCGGCCCCACTGAGCGCGGCGTTCCGCCAAGCCTTGTCTGAAGCGTGGGCCAAAGGCGCAGGATTGGTATTGCCCGTCACATTTTTTGCGGGCGCAGCGGTAATTGTGCCGCTTGGGATTGGGACCGAGGCGAGCCTGCTGGCGCGGGTGGGGCCGGGGATTTTGTGGGTGGCGTTGGCGCTGGCCTCGCTGGTGACGCTGGAGCGAATGTTCCAATCTGATCTGGAAGACGGGACGCTGGATCTGTGGCTGCAAACAGACGCGCCGATGAGCGCGCTGGCGTTGGCGAAAACATTGGCTCATTGGTTGGCAGCTGGATTGCCGCTGGCGGTGCTGACGCCATTGCTCGGCATAATTTTACAGGTTGAGGGTGAACGATTGTTGCCTGCCGCTGTGGCGTATGGTGTGGGCGGGCTGGCATTTTTCGTGTGGGGCGGCGTCGGCGCAGCGCTTGTTGCGGGTGTGCGCCGCGGCGGATTATTGATCGCGCTGATTATTTTGCCGTTTTATGTGCCGACCTTGATCTTTGGCAGCATGACCGTTGCCTCGGGCAGCCTTACGGGGCCGCCTTTCATGCTGCTCTGCGCGTCGACCCTGTTCGCATTGGCCGCAGCGCCGTTTGGCATGGGCGCCGCTCTGCGCTTGGCGGCGGACTAGGCAGCTTGTAAAGGAATGGCCATGCTTTCAACCTTCGCAAATCCAGCGCGATTTATGGCGCTGAGCCGTTGGCTGGCGCCGCTGTTCTATGCGGTGGGCGGCGCTTTGATCGCTTATTGCCTGTACCAAGGCATCTATGTTGTGCCGCCGATTGAACGACAGGGCGGGGATATTGCCCGGAACCTGCAGGCCCATGTGCCCGTCGCCTATATCGCGACGATTGGCTACTACTCGATGGCGGCGGCCAGCTTTGTCTGGTTCATCTGGCGGCACGAATTGGCGGATATGGCGGCAAAATCCATGGCGCCTTTAGGGCTGGCCTACACCATCGCCGCGCTGGCATCCGGTAGTATTTGGGGCCAAGGAACATGGGGCACATGGTGGGCGTGGGATGCGCGCCTGACGGCCACGCTGTTCATGGCGTTTCTTTATCTGGGATATATCTTTCTGCGCCTTGCGATGGAGAGCCGCCAGAAAGCGGCGCGTGCCGGGGCGATTTTGACGATGCTGGGCGTGCCGATTGTGATCATGATTAAGTTCTCCGTCGATATGTTTTTGACGCTGCATCAGGGCGCATCCATCCTGACCGCCGAAGGACCGAAGATTCCGTGGGTGCATTTGCGCCCAATGTTTGCGGGCATGGCGGGGCATATGTTGGTGTTTAGCGCGATGACGATGACACTGATGCGCGCAGACATTTATAAGCGGCAAGCCGCCCGCTGGCGTGAGAAGCGATTGGCAGGTGCGCGATGAGTTTGTTTCCCGATTTTGCAGAAGATGCGGTGTTTATTTGGGGCGCGTATGGCGTTGTCGTGGTGGCGCTTGTGGGTCTGCTGGTGGGGACATGGATGTATGTGCGCAGCGCGAAGGCAGAGCTTTCACGGTTACGAAAAGACGCGTCAGACACAGATGAGCGCGGCGCATGAAGCGCGGATTGGTTGCCTTGCCCATTATTGTGCTGCTGGCGTTTGGCGCCCTGGCATTGGTTCAATTGCTTCGCCCGCAAAAGGGAGATTTCGAGCGGGTTTCACGCGCCGCACCGATTGTCTCTTTTGATCGTATGGGGGGCGGTCGCCTGAGCTTTTCGCCGCCGCCGGAGGGGCAGGCCATTGCGGTCAATTTATTCGCAAGCTGGTGCGGGCCGTGTGAGGCCGAGCATGACAAACTGAAAGCCATTGCTGCGCGCCACCCGGATCGCCTCTATGGCGTTCTCTACAAAGACACCCCCGAAAACGGCGCGGCATTTTTGGATCGGCTGGGCAATCCCTACCGGGACGTCGTGCTCGACCCGGATGGGTCGGGCGGGCTCGATTTTGGACTAACCGGCGTGCCGGAGACATTCGTGGTCAGCGCCGATGGCAACATCCTGTTGCATGTGCGCGGCGAGCTTGATGACAGATCAGTGTCTGCCATCAATGATTTGCTCGCGGGCCGCTAAGACTTTTTCTTTTTCTTCTTAGCTGGCTTTTTCTTGGGCTTGGGCGCAGCCTTTTTTGCGGTGCTGGCTTTCTTCTTTTTTGGGGCGGCTTTCTTCTTTTTGGGCGCGGCCTTTGGGGCGGGTTTGGCGACGACCGGCGTGGCGGCTTTTTCGTCGTCTTCTGCGCTGGCAACCAAACGGGTGAGACCAACGAGCAGAGCGTCCTGGCGTGATTTCGGCAGTAGGCCCATCAAAGCAGCGTCAGCTGCTTCCACAGAGGCTTGCGCTTTTGCCAGAGCTTTTCGGCCTTTCGCCATGGTCGAAACGGATTTGGCACGCGCATCCAGTTTAGAAGCGGCGCGTTTGATCAGTCCGCCCGATTCCATCCGGGCCACCATGTCGGCCAGCGTCGAGCGATCAATTCCGGTGGCGGTGACCAGATCGCTTTGGCTAATGCCTTCATTGCCGGACAGGGCGGCCAAGACTGAGAATTGGCGGAGGGTGAGCCCGGCATCTTTCAGTGCGGACGCTGACAAATTGGCCGCAATTTGTTGTGCGCGGTGCAATAAGTGACTGGGTGAAGAATTAAGGTCGAAAGATGAGTTGGTGGCCATTTTGGGTCCCCTTTGGCAACAAAATCTAATAGCATTGCCGAAACGGCAACATTTTAAGCACCTTAAAGCAAGCCTCCCGTATGCGGAGCAACGGTTTTCCCCCCTGACGCGATAGAAAGTTAGCATATGACCGAAAAATCGGCCCCAGATTTTGAAACAGCGATCCCAGAGGGCGATGATAAGCCCCGGCAAGTCTGCACGCGGTGCAATTTTGTTGACTATGTCAATCCAAAGATTGTTGCCGGATCGGTGGTGACAAAGGACAATAAAATTCTGCTCTGCAAACGCGCGATTGAACCGCGTATCGGCTATTGGACCCTGCCCGCAGGTTTTATGGAGGTTGGCGAAAGCGTCGAAGAGGCGGCTCGGCGCGAGGCGATGGAGGAAGCCTGCGCGGATATTCAAATTGAGCGCATATTGGCGGTGTACTCGGTGCCGCGTATCTCTCAGGTTCAGGTGATGTTTCGGGCGGAGCTAAAGTCGGATATTGCAGCAGGCCCTGAGAGTGAAGCGGTCGGACTATTTGAATGGTCTGACATTCCGTGGCGAGATTTGGCGTTTCCGACCGTGGTGTGGGCATTGACGCATTTTTCGCAAACGAAAGACCAGAGCGGGTTTGCGCCATTTGTGAACCCGGCCAATACAGAGCGGCTGACGCGCTAGCCAAATGCGCGCAAGGATGGACCTGTCAAAGAGCGCCATGACGCATGGACATGAGCGCTTGGCTGTGGTCCAAAGTGGCCAAATTCTGAGGGCTCTGCCTCACCTAATTTGAGAGACGAAACATGGCAAATGGCCTGGTGACGATATTTGGTGGATCTGGATATATCGGCCGCTACGCGGCGCGGGTTCTGGTTGAAAAGGGCTACCGTGTTCGCGTGGCTTGCCGGAATGTAAATACGGCCCAGGATGTGCGTCTCGCAGGGCCGCCGGGCTGGGTCGATATTTGTCAAACCAATATCGGCAATCGCGCCTCAATCGAGCGGGCATTGGACGGCGCCGATGCGGCGGTCAATCTGGTGGGCATCTTGTTTGAGCGCGGCCGGCAGAGTTTTGAGGGTGTACGCGACGGCGCCGCGCTTGTGGCTGAAGTGGTGGCTGAGAAAGGCATCGACACGTTTGTGCATATGTCGGCCGTTGGGACGAGCTCCAATGCAAAGTCTCGCTACAATCGAACGCGCGGCGAGGCGGATGAAGCGGTTCGAGCAGTGATGCCTGGAGCGACCATTTTGAGGCCGTCCATCGTCTTCGGCCCGGAAGACCAATTCTTCAATCGGTTTGCCGAATTGACCCGTCGATTGCCATTTCTTCCGTCAATTGGGGGCGGGAAAGCCGAGTTCCAGCCGATTTATGTGGGCGATGTTGCCGAAGCGATCGGCCGTGCCATCAGCCGGGATGATACGCGCGGCAAAACCTATGAACTGGGTGGGCCTAAGGTCTACACGCTCAATGAAATCTATGACGTGATTTTGAAAACGATTGACCGCAAACGTTTCAAGCTCGGCTTGCCGTTCTTTCTGGCGAAACCCTTAGGCTATATTTCGGGAGTTGTTTGGCGGTATATTCCGCCGTTTCGCTGGGGCTGGCTGGGTGACCCACCGATCACGGGCGATCAGGTTGAGACGATGCGGGAACTGAGTTTGCCGGATGCAAACGCGCTGTCGGCGGCAGATCTTGGTCTGACGCGTTTGGAGACCGTGGAGTCGATCGTGCCGACTTATCTCTGGCGGTTCCGGCCTTACGGCGAATTCTATATGCCAAAAGAGGCGTAAAGCTTGTAGCGGGGTGTGACGCGCCGTGGTCATGGCCTCGATATGCACGCGCCTGAAAATTGCCCGGATTGCGCCGCGATGGACTCACATTGCGGCGCAACTGTCTTAATCAAACAAGACTGAGTTTTCCGCAGGTATCCGAAACTATATTCGGACGGGACGCGGGAGAGCGGGCAACACGCGGCATGGAGCATCTGCCCCAAGGCGCGTGTTGCTTTCGTATTTAAGGTCTGCGCGAAATTATTCTTTGATGACGACGACGTCTTCTTCGATCACTGTTTTGACAATGGCTTTGCTGGCCATGTTTTCGATCTCTTCATCGGTGGCGTCAGGCATAGCTTCGCGCAATGATTGACGCACTTCGCGGTCAAGTTCATCGCCGGACAAGATGCTGGAGTCACCCGCCGCGTGGGTCGAAATCTTCTTGATGACAATTTTGCGTTCCGATGTGGCGTCAATTTCTCCGTCACGGACGACGGCTTTCACCGAGACCCCATTGGGCGGATTATCAAACTCGGCGCGCGAGACGCCGCCCGATTGATCAATGTCCAAGATTTCAATGATCGTCTCATCATGGCCGGGCGCAATCTCACCTGCAATGAGTTGGCCATCTTGGTTCTTATCCAGCCGGTCAAACGCACTTGAGTCTGCAGCAGATGGCAAAGCCGCGAGGCTAAGCGCGCCAGCAGTTGCAGTTGCGATAGAGAGAATTTTGATCGGGTTTCGGCGCACAGTCATAGCGGCCTCCTTCAGGGGGGTTACGGTTGCCCCTGCCTCTGTTTCGGCGATGTAGCTATCGATGAAACGACGCACAGCCGCGCTTGCGGTTTCATCCCGCGTGCGCGTTGCGGCCATAAAGGCGTTCTTGACGCTCCATGGCAGACGAACGTCCAGACTTTCCGATTTCTTTTCGGGTCGCTTTTTATGGCTCATGAAATTGGCTTTCGTGCTGAACATCCTGTCGGACAGGTGGGGCCACAGACACACACCTGCAAGCTGTATGAAAACCGAATCTACGCCGGGACGCGAGCAAAAATGTGTCCAGACATGTGAATATGCCGTTTTTCGTGACTTTTACGTGCAATTTCAAATCACCTAGAGACCAATCAAGCGCGCGCCAAAGGGGCTGATGGCGAGCAGGGCGATCCCTAGAACAAGGCGGTAGATCACAAATGGGAGGAAGCTGATCCGCTTTAGCAGGGCCATTAATGCCCAAATTGAAATGAATCCTGTGAACGCGCTGAAGCCGGCAATGATCAACCCATCTGTCATATCTAGCGCACCGGTGACGTTGGTGGGATCAGAGAGCTTGAGAAAGGCATAAGCCCCGGTTGCCACCAGAATGGGCGCGCCGATTAGCATTGAGAAGCGCGCGGCTTCTGTACGCGCAAATCCAAGCGCGCGCGCGGCTGTCATCGTGATGCCGGAGCGACTGGTGCCCGGGATGAGCGCAGCAATGGCTTGGGTTGCGCCAATGAGAACCGCGTCGCGAAGGTTCATATCGTCTTCTTGCTTGGCTTTGCCGCCTTTCACATCTGCCCACCACAGCGCCAGGCCAAAAAGAATCGTTGATGCGGCGACGGTGTAGGGCGTGCGCAAAGCGTCGTTCCAGCGGTCAGGCATTTGGGTGATGGCGACGCCTGCGAGCAGTGCAAACGGCGTGGCGACGATGATATGGAGAGCGAGCCGTGCTGAGGCTGACAGTTTCGTAGATTTGAAGGGAGCGCTCAAGAGTTCTAGGCCGCCACCAATGGCGCGCAGCACATCGCGCCAGAAATAAGCAAGGATCGCGAACAAAGTGCCGACATGCGCCATGGCGTTGACCAAAATCTCGTCGCGTCCATCTAATCCAAAATAGTCAGCCGCCAGCAGCAGATGCGCCGACGACGAAATGGGCAGCCATTCTGTAATGCCTTGAATGGCACCAAGCAGAAGAAGTTGAATGAGTGTCATGAAGATCGCCTTTGCGCGCGCAGAGAATGCACCGAGTTCTAATGCAGTTTGCTTGCCGATCCTTCAATTTTTATAAGCATCAATATGATATATAAATGGGAGTCGCAGGGCGCATGCAGATCAGACTGCGGGAAAAAGGAACCAATACAGTATCAAAACAATATATATATGTTCGAATCGCCCTTGTTTGCGACCGCTCCACCGTCGTAAACCAAAGTCTAGAGGGCGGAGGTGGGCCAATGGCGCAAAAGATGTTGCAGTTTACAAAAGTCGAACGGTCTATGCCGGGAAAACGCGCCGCGAAGACACGCACGGCCGATTTTGATGAGATCTATAAGGGTTTTAGCAAAAAGGCAGTGACGGACCAGTCTGCGCGCTGCTCCCAATGCGGTGTGCCGTTCTGTCAGCAAGGTTGCCCGCTGCAGAACAACATCCCCGATTGGCTGAAACTGGCGGCAGAAGGCCGAATGGAGGAGGCCTGGCGGGTCTCGTCGGCGACCAATAATATGCCAGAAATTTGCGGACGTATCTGTCCGCAAGATCGATTGTGCGAGGGCATTTGTACGATTGAGCAATCAGGGCATGGCACGGTTACGATCGGCTCGATTGAAAAACACATTACTGAGACGGCATTCGCGGAAGGATGGGTCGCACCGATTAAGCCACCAAAAGAGCGGACCCAATCCGCAGGCATCATAGGCGCTGGGCCAGCCGGGCTAGCGGCGGCTGAGCAGCTCAGACGAAAAGGGTATCAGGTCACGATCTATGATAGCTATGATCGCGGCGGGGGTCTGCTGGTTTACGGTATTCCTGGCTTCAAATTGGAGAAAGATGTTGTCGAGCGCCGGATCAAGTATCTGACCGATAGCGGTGTCGTGTTTCAATTCAACACGCGCATTGGGGACACGGCGCCGCTCAGCGCGATACGTGATGCGCACGACACCGTTCTGATCGCGACAGGGGTCTATAAGGCGAAAGATTTGAAAATGCCGGGCAGCGGCGCAGCGGGTGTGTTTCCGGCGCTGGATTATTTGACCGCGTCCAATCGCAAGGGGTTTGGGGATGCGGTTGAGGCGTTCGATTCCGGGGATTTGAACGCAGATGGGAAGCGCGTTGTTGTTATTGGCGGCGGCGACACCGCGATGGATTGCGTTCGAACGGCGGTGCGCCAGGGCGCAAAATCAGTCACCTGCCTGTATCGGCGCGACCGGGAAAATATGCCGGGCAGTCAGCGGGAAGTGAAAAACGCAGAAGAGGAAGGCGTGGTGTTTGAATGGCTCGCTTCGCCCGAAGCTGTACTTGATACGAAAGCTGGAAAGCTGAAGGCGGTGCGAGCGGCGCGGATGCGGTTGGGCGAGGCGGACCGGTCCGGCAGACGCGCGCCAATCAAAACGGGCGACACGTTTGATGTCAAAGCTGACATGGTGATCAAGGCGCTGGGCTTTGACCCGGAAGACCTGCCCGAACTGTTTGACGAGCCTGCGCTGACAGTGAACCGTTGGGGCGCTGTGCGAGTGGACTTTGCGACTTTGGAAACCAGTTTGAACGGCGTGTATGCGGCGGGTGATATTGTTCGCGGCGCGTCTCTGGTGGTGTGGGCCATTAAGGATGGGCGCGACGCGGCCGATGCGATGCACAAAGCAATGAAAGCGACCGCGCGCGCGGCAAAAGTGGCGGCGGAGTAGAAGCATGGCTGAGCGTATTGAGGGCAGGTGTCTTTGCGGGTCTGTAAAGTTCAACACTGGGGAAATTCATCATCTGGATGTGTGTCATTGCGCAATTTGCCAACGCTGGACCGGCGGGCCGTTTGTTGGCGCTGACTTTCGCAATGGTGACGTTGTAGTGACCGAGGATGAAGGGCTGACTTGGTATGCTAGTTCCGATTGGGCCAAACGCGGTTTCTGTAAAACATGTGGGTCGAGCTTATTCTATCGACTGAACGATGCGCCAGACTTCTGGGCGATCTGTGGCGGGAGCCTGAGCCTGCCCGACGGCATGACCATCCATCAGGAAATCTTTATCGACGAAAAGCCTGACTATTACAGTCTTGCTGGCGATCAGCCCAAATTAACGGGCGCTGAATTTATGAAAACCTTGGAAGCTTCATCCGATGACTGACTCTGTCTCAAAATACCTCGCCAATCGTGACAAGTTGATTGCTGCTCACGCGTATAATCCTGAAGACGAGCATGATGCTTGCGGCGTTGGCCTTGTGGCCGCGTTGGACGGAAAGCCGCGCCGGGAGATTGTTGAGATGGGCATCGCGGCGCTCAAAAATGTGTGGCACCGCGGCGCTGTGGACGCCGATGGTAAAACTGGAGATGGCGCAGGCATTCGCGTGGATGTGCCTCAGGAGTTTTTTCGAGAGCATGTCGAGCGCACAGGTCACACCCCAACGGATGATCCGATCTGTGTTGGACAAATCTTCTTACCGCGGACAGACTTTGCAGCGCAGGAGGCGGGCCGCACGATTGTTGAAACTGAAATCCTGCATTTCGGGTTCTACATTTACGGTTGGCGCCAGCCCCCGGTTGATGTGTCGGTGATTGGACAAAAAGCAAAGGATACGCGCCCCGCGATCGAACAAGTGATGTTCCGAGACAGTTTGGGGCGCTCTCCGGAAGAATTGGAACAGGCGCTATATATTTGCCGCCGCCGCATTGAGCGCCGGGCGCGCGAGGCCTCCATTCCGGGTTTTTATGTTTGCTCCCTTAGCCACAGCTCACTGATTTATAAGGGCATGTTCCTGGCAGCTGACATTGATAACTTCTTCTTGGATTTGCGCGACGAGCGGTTTGTATCTGCATTTGCGATTTATCATCAGCGCTATTCTACCAATACGTTCCCACAATGGTCGCTCGCTCAACCGTTCCGGATGTTGGCGCATAATGGTGAGATCAATACGCTGCGCGGCAACAAAAATTGGATGAAAAGTCACGAGATCCGCATGGTGTCTGAGGCATTTGGAGACAATGTTTCTGATGTGAAGCCCGTTATTCCTGATGGGTCATCTGATTCTGGCGCGCTGGACGCGGTGTTTGAACTTTTGTGTAAGTCAGGCCGATCAGCGCCAATGGCCAAAGCGATGATGATTCCGGAAGCGTGGTCGAAGCGCGCATCTATCATGCCGGATTCTCATGCCGCTTTGTATGATTATTGCAACTCCGTCATGGAGCCTTGGGATGGGCCGGCAGGCATTGCGGCCTATGACGGGCGCTGGGCGATTGCTGGGCTGGACAGAAATGGGCTGCGGCCATTGCGCTATGCGCTCACCTCGGACGGTATTCTGGCCGTTGGGTCTGAGGCCGGCATGTGCCCGCTCGGCAATCATGAAGTTGTCCGCCGTGGTTCCGTTCCTGCTGGAGGACTAATTGCGGCAGATTTGAAAGAGGGAAAATTCTACGAGCATCGCGAGTTGATTGATCTGCTGGCGGGCGAACATCCGTTTGAGACATGGTTGTCACGCGTGACCGAGTTAGAGCCTGAAATCGGACCGGGGCCAGAGCCGCAACTGTTTGAAACCGAAGAACTGCTGCGTCGTCAAACGGCCGCTGGCTTTTCGTTGGAGACGATGGAACTGATCCTCGCGCCGATGGCAGAGGCAGCCAAAGAAGCCATCGGATCAATGGGCGATGATACGGCCCCGGCGGTTTTGACGCTCAGTTATCGACCGATGAGTCATTTCTTCCGGCAGAACTTTAGCCAGGTTACAAACCCACCCGTGGACCCGCTGCGCGAAGAGCGCGTGATGAGTTTGAAAACGCGCTTCAAGAATCTAGGCAATGTGCTTGAGACCGATGAAACACAGCGCGATGTGTTTGTTCTGGAAAGTCCCGTTCTGACGACGGGTATGTATGAACGCCTCAAAGAACGCCTTGGGGTTGGGACAGATGAGATTGATTGTACTTTCGATGAAGAGAGCGCGAAGATGGATGGCGCGGCGCTAAAGGCGGCGATCGCACGCATTCGGCAGGAGGCTGAAGACGCTGTTCGCGCCGGACGCGAGCACATCATTTTGACCGACGAGTACCAATCGGCTGGCAAGGTCGCGATCCCAATGATTTTGGCGACGGGCGCGGTGCACTCGCATTTGGTTTCGCAAGGCCTGCGTAGTTTTTGTTCCATCACGGTGCGATCGTCTGAATGTCTCGATACCCACTATTTTGCTGTTTTAGTGGGCGTTGGCGCGACGTGTGTGAACGCGTATTTGGCGCAGGATGTCATTGCAGATCGTCAAGCCCGTGGCTTGTTTGGTGACCGCTCGCTCGGCGAAGTGGTGCAGAACTATAAGAAGGCGGTTGAGGCGGGTCTTTTGAAGATCATGTCTAAGATGGGAATCTCCGTAATTTCTTCTTATCGCGGAGGATACAATTTTGAGGCGCTGGGGCTCAGCCGGGCGCTTGTCGCAGATTATTTTCCCGGCATGTCTAGCCGTATTTCGGGGCTTGGTTTGGCTGGTCTTGAGGAGAATGCCTTGGCCCGGCACGAGGCCGCTTTTGACGAAGATATTGTCTCGCTTCCCATTGGCGGCTTCTATCGGTTGCGGGCCTCTGAGGAACCACATGCGCTGGATGGGAACCTGATTCACACGCTGCAGGCGGCGTGTGACCGCGGTGATTATTCGATCTACAAAAAGTACTCTGACGCCGTGAACAATCGAGCGCCGATACAGCTCAGAGATTTGCTCGATTTCAAAATGGCCGGTCACCCAAAAGGCCTGCCAGAGGTTCAGTCTATCAACGAGATCCGGAAACGGTTTCTGACGCCGGGCATGTCGCTTGGCGCGCTCAGCCCTGAGGCGCATGGCACATTGAATGTCGCGATGAACCGGATTGGGGCGAAGTCTGTTTCCGGGGAGGGCGGCGAGGTGCGTGATCGCTACCGCCCGCTGCCAAATGGCGACAATATGAATTCTGCGGTTAAGCAGGTGGCGTCTGGCCGATTTGGTGTGACGGCGGAATATCTGAATCAGTGCCGCGAAGTGGAAATCAAGATTGCCCAGGGCGCAAAGCCGGGGGAAGGTGGTCAGTTGCCGGGCTTTAAGGTGACAGAGTTTATCGCCAAGAACCGACACGCGACGCCGGGTGTGACGCTGATCTCACCGCCGCCGCATCACGATATTTATTCGATCGAGGATTTGGCGCAGCTGATCTATGATCTGAAGCAGATCAATCCGGATGCGCGTGTTTGTGTGAAGCTGGTTGCGCAATCGGGCGTTGGAACGGTGGCAGCGGGCGTGGCGAAGGCGAAAGCGGATGTCATTCTGATTGCGGGCGGCGTTGGCGGCACAGGTGCGAGCCCTCAGACGAGCATCAAATATGCCGGTTTGCCATGGGAACTTGGACTGGCCGAGGCGCATCAGATTCTTAGTTTGAACAATCTGCGCGACAAGGTCACACTGCGTACCGATGGCGGCCTGAGAACGGGGCGAGATATCGTGATCGCCGCTATGTTGGGCGCTGAAGAATATGGGATCGGCACGGCAAGCCTGGTGGCGATGGGTTGTATCATGGTGCGGCAGTGTCATTCCAATACGTGCCCTGTCGGCGTGTGTGTTCAGGATGAAGAGCTGCGTAAACGCTTTACCGGATCGCCGGATAAGGTGGTCAATTTGATGAGCTTTATCGCTGAGGATGTGCGAGAGATTTTGGCGGCCTTGGGACTAAACTCTTTGGACGAGGCCATTGGACGAACCGACTTGTTGACGCAGGTGAGCCGCGGCGCGCAGCATTTGGATGATTTGGATTTGAATCCCCTCTTGGTGCAGATCGATACCGATCATCCGGTGGTGTACCAACCGAAGCGTCGAGAGCCAGTGCCAGATTCATTGGACGCTCAAATTCTGCGTGATGCTGAACCGTTTTTTGAGCGGGGCGAGAAGATGCAGTTGGAGTATGGCGTTCAGAATACGATGCGGGCGATTGGCGCGCGGTCCAGCTCTTCAATCGTTCGCAAATTTGGCCAGCACGCTCTGCCGGAAGGGCGTTTGCATGTGCGTCTTGAAGGGTCTGCCGGACAATCATTGGGCGCGTTTAGTGTTCAGGGGTTGCTGCTCGAAGTGGTTGGCGACGCGAATGACTATGTCGGCAAAGGATTGTCTGGGGCGTCTATTGTGGTGGCGCCGAAGCCAAGTGAGCGGCGCAGTTCGCAGGGCGATGCGATCATTGGCAATACGTGCCTTTATGGCGCGACGTCTGGCAAGTTGTTCGCGGCGGGCACGGCAGGCGTTCGGTTCGCAGTGCGTAATTCTGGCGCTGAAGCGGTGATCGAAGGGTGCGGCGCGAATGGCTGTGAGTATATGACGGGGGGCCGAGCGGTGATCCTTGGGCCTGTCGGGGACAATTTCGGCGCCGGGATGACGGGCGGCGCAGCCTTTGTGTGGGACCCGGATCAACGCTTTGACCGGGTGGCCAATCCTGACGCGATTGACTGGTACCCATTGAACAAAATGCCAGCCCAACATGTGACCCATTGTAAGGCTCTAATTGAGGCCCATGCAGAGCGAACCGGATCCATTCGCGCGGAAGAATTGCTGGATGCCTGGGATACCACTTTGGGTGAAATCCTTATGATCGTGCCGAAGGAAACCGCAAAACTCTTGCTCGGTAAAACCAAGCCAAAGACATCTAAGAAAAGAGCTTAGGTCTTCTTGCGCCGGATACGCGGCCAAATCAGGCGGAGCCAGATGGCGAGTAGTGCGCCGATCAGGATGAGCCACGGTAGGCCGATCGCGAACGCTGTGATGACGGCGGCGAGCGCGCTGGAGAGATTGTAGAAGAAGTCTCCGAAGGCTGCGCCCAGCGGGTTAAACGCGCTGGCGGACACAGGGCTGCGCTTGGTTTCATAGCTGACGTTCAGCTGACTCATCGAGACACGCAGGCGTAGCACTTTGAGATTGGATTTTATGCCGTCAATTTCGGCGTTTACGCGGGCCAGTTCGCGCTCTGTCGCCAGCAAATCGGCCAGTTCGCCGTTGCGGGTTTCAAGCAGGTTGAGCAGACGCCCGCGCAAGGTTTCCTGTGCTTTTAGACGCGCATCAGTATCGAGAATGGTGCGCGTTAGGTCTTCTGCGCTGGTGTTGCGATAGCTGATTTCACCTTTAACGGCCGCGGCCTCTGCGTCGACGCCCGCCATGAATGTTTCAATCCAATCCGGCGTTGCGCGCAGGAAGAGATTGCCGGTGACATAGTCTTCTGTCTGTTTGTTGAGCGAGGAGTTTGCGACGATACATTTGGAAGGCCCGGCCGCGTTACAAGCGTTTATGTGGCCCTGCATGACGGGGTCAACAGAGATGACCGGCAGGCGCAATCCCATATTGTAGGAATAGGCGATATATTGTTGGGCGGAGGGCTTTTCTAATCCATCGCTGAGTTGACCGCTTTGATCGCGTTCATTGGCGTAGGAATTCTGTTCCATTTCTACCGCTTGAGGTGCAGACGGGGCAGGTGCGCCTGCGTATTCTTTGCTGGACATTTCTGATTGTCCGCAGGCGGCGAGCGTTAAGGCGGCGGCAATGGCAGTGAGCGCGCGTTTCATAGAAATCCCTCCAAAGTGTGTGCTTGTGTTCACATTACAAAATGGCAAGACTGTGGGCG